>JBNLAV010000192.1:0-59676 GCA_050302315.1 Desulfobacteraceae bacterium | reverse complement strand
ACCAGCCACCCGTCGTCGAACATCCGGCGGGTCCACCGGGCCGGGATCGGCTGTAAAACTGGCGACGATGGCATGGTCACGGTCCACATCACTGAAGGTGTAAGTGGTACCGGCGCCGACCGAATGGCCGTCGACCAGGACATCCGCAATGTGGTAGCCGTCCGTCGGCAGGATGGTGAAGCTCTGGTTCTGGCCTGCATTGACCGTCACCGTTCCCGGCGTGATCGTGCCGTTGGCGCCGGCGGTTGCCGTAATGGTGTATGTCTCCGCATTCGGTGGTGATGGCGGGACGCCGGAAGACCCGGTCTGGTATCGAACCTCATTGGAGTCCCCGCTTTCGCTGTCGCCCACATAGGCCCGCACGACAAAATAATAGATGGTGTCGTCGGCCAGATCGCCTAAGGTACAGACGGTACGGGTCGGGTCATCCCCGCTGCGGGGCCAGACCGGCGAGGTGTAGTCGTAGCTTCCGCCTTCCATGCGCTGATACAACCGATAGCCGTCCGGCGCTGGATTGTTGGGATCCCAGGCCAGGGAGACCTGGGCGGCATGGGAGGCGGCGCAGAGCGAAATCGCGATGATGGCGGCCGCCATCAAAATGACACCGAAATAGCGTGTGCGGTCCGAAAGCCGAGGTCGAATCCCTGCCGATGCCATCATTAAAAAGGCAGCGGGTATCGATCGGCCAAAGTGGCGAAATCGACAAGCGATTACAAAACAGGCACTCGGCCCGCCTCGGTGGGTAGATCTTTCCGTAGCGATGATAGCCATGATTTTCTCCTTTTGGAAAAGGAGAGGGCGGTTGACTTATGGCGGGAATGGAATTACAAATAAATTAATCCATCCCTGATCGTGCAAACCTGTCTGCTGGCAAACCTGCCCTCTTGGATGGTGGTTCAGGTCCCTGGGTCATGTCGCACCATGATCCAGGGATATTTTTTTAACAGAAGCAAATTGCCTGCCAATCGTCATTCAGTCCGCCATCCGGCGTGGACCGGATCACTCAAACCGGGGATTCGGGATGGACCGCCGCAGGAAAAGTTCCGCCAGAACCGGCTTTTTTTGATCCTGAGATGCGCAAGCCCATGTAAACGTTCTTTGGAGAATGGCAGGATCGATCGAGATCGGCATTGATCCGCTTCACCAGAGATGGCGCAGATGGGAAAGATTGGTAATTGCCTGCGCAAGGGGCGTAATGGCCGGCGCCATGCCTGCCCCTGCCATCGTGCATCAAAGGATACGCCCCCGCCTCTTGAGAATTTTTCCCAAGCCCGATATATAACCCCCACTATCGAAACGTTGAAAGGTTTGCAATGTTGGGTCTCCAGGAAATCCTCATCATATCCGCCATTGTGGTCGGCGCCATCCTCATCCCGCGAATGGTCAATCCCCAAAAACCCGCACCGCGCATCGTCCGGAAGGAGCGGAGGCGGAGACTCTCCGGCAAATTGCGACTGGTCATCGCCGCATCGATCGTGTTTCCGCTGGCGGCGGCCGCGTTTATACAACCCTGGCGCAAGGACCCCATCGCCTACCTGTACATCGGAGTGGGGCCCGTTCTCTTGTTCTGGCTGGTTTACTGGGTCCTACTGGGATTTCGCCGGCGGTAACCCTTCGGGACAGGGGAACCGGCCACTGAAACGCTATAGGGGGGTAGCACTCCGCGCTCATGGTTGCCCGGGTGGCTGATAAGCTTTTTGGACGACGGCATCAAAATGCTGTCATTATTGATCGAGGGTCTTATCAATGCCGACGGATGAATTTTGCCAGTGCCGGATGGCATTGGCATAGTAGCGCAGAAGGGGAATCTCTTCCGGCACGATCCGTATCTTTCCGCGATCGCTTTCGATCACCTTCCGCAGCAGGAGAAAATCCACGGCAGCGGCAATCACTTTTGACCATTTGTTGCGGGACATCTCGATCACCGGCGCCTTTGAGGCCTGCAAGCCGGCTTGCAGCCGCTCGGCATGCTCCTGAATGGCATCCGCTTCTATCGGCCCTGTCTCCAACAGTACGGCGGAGACCAGTGAAACAGGGAGCACCGGCACCACTTGCGAAATGCTCGACATCAGCAAACGGCAGAGTTTTTCTACTTCCGGAAACCGGTGTCTGCGTTCCAGGGCGGCAAAATCCACACCATTTTCCCGGCAATAGGCTTTGATCGACACGGGCGTGTTAAAGTTCACGCTGGCGTATCCGTATCGACGCCAACGGCTCATGAGCATTAAATAAAAGCTGTGGCCGACAAATCGAAGGGTGGTGTAGGCCACGAACCACCAGCTTCGTTTATCCGCCACCGGGTCGAGTGTGCGCAGCAGGGTGCGGTCTTCCAGGGTTCGGTCGTAATTGATGCCCACCGGAACGAAAACGATATCCCGGTCCCGGGAGAGATTGTATTCCCGCAGCATGTAATCGATCAATCCAAGCTTGGGGGGCTGGAGGCTGCCATCGCGGCTCAACCGCCCCTCCAGGAACACGGCCTGGCAGACCCCTTCCTTGGTCGCCATGTGGATGTACCGGTCGAGAACCTTGCGGTAGAGGGCATCCCCTGATTTGCGCCGTACGAAAAAAGCGCCCATGGCGCGGATGAGGGACTGCAGCGGCCAGATCTTGGCCCACTCGCCCACGGCGTAGGAGAGGGTGGTCCGCTCGGCCACCAGAAAGGCCACCAGGATATAATCCATATTGGAGCGATGGTTCATTACGAATACGACGGTGGCATCGGGGTCGACCTCTTCAAAGCGGGCATCGTCCACAACCCCCACGCGCACCCGGTAGAGCAGCCCGGCCACTTTTTTGGCGATCCAGTACCCGATGCGAAAATAGAAATAAGCGTTAAAGGAGGGCACGATCTCCCTGGCATAGGTCATCACCCTTTTCTGCACCATCTCCTGGGGCATCTGGTTGTCCCGGGCATACGTCTGAATGGCCGCCAAGACCTGCGGGTCGTAGGCCAACCGATCGATGAGCACCTGTCGCTTCGTCAATTGGAAGGGACGAATTTCGATGCTCAGCCGGGATCCGATCTCATTGATGACACGGTTGATGCGGCGGCGCAGGAACCAGCGCGTGCTCGGTATCAAGAACCGATCCAGTGCCGCCAAAACCGCCAGCAGCAGCAGCAAGACAAATAGCCATAAGGGTATGCTGATCAATCCGCTCATCTTCAACCGCCTCGCCTGTAGTGCTCCCTGGCAGCAGGGTAGATCGCTATTGTAAAGGGCCTGCCCGATTTGTGCAAGCAAGATGGGCATTTTACAGTGATTCTAACTGAATATGATTTGGTGTGGGAGCGGCGTCCCGCCGCGACCGTTTACCACCCTCAGCTAGGTAAAAATGCTTTAATCTTGCTGTGAACCTCATTCAGTTAGAATTGCCGGGCATTATATGCGCAGCAATCGACTTTTGAGCAATGGCGCTATATTGTAAGGATACAGCAGGCTCCAGGTGATCTTCCACCAGCGTCCGCATGAGAAGAGACAACCTTGCATTCAACTGAAAAATGAGGCAACATCGAAGGCACCCATCTAGTGCGTCACTTCTAAGACATGTCCCGATCAAAGGAGGTAGAGATGAAAAAGTGGATTCTCATCGGTATTGCGGTGATCGTGGTGGTCATCGCCGGTGTTGTGGTGTTCGGCCTTTCCAAGATCGGCCCCATCGTCCAATCCGCCGTCAACACATACGGGCCGGGCATTACCAAAACGGATGTGAAACTGGGGGGCGTCAATGTGTCCCTCTTTTCGGCACAGGCCAGGTTAAAAGATTTTTACCTGGGCAACCCCAAAGGCTTCCAATCGCCGGACGCGATGAAAGTGGGCTCCATATTGGTGGATGTGGATGAAAGCTCCCTGACCCGGGACACCATCGTCATCGACCGCATTGAAGTTCTTCGTCCGAAGATCACCTATGAAAAAACGGGAAGAACGGACAATTTCGAGACGATCCTCAATAACGTCACCAAAGGCGCCAGGCAAGGCAAGGCGAAGTCCGGAAAGTCTTCATCGGGAAACTCATCCGGAGGTAAAAAAATCATCATCAAGGATTTTCAGCTCAAGGGCGGAGAGGTCAATCTTGCGGCCTCCTTGCTGGGCCGGAACAAGTCCGTGAAAACGCAGCTGCCCGACATCCATTTGACCAACATCGGCGAAAAAAACGGCGGCCTCCCGCCGGAGGAAGCATTCAGAAAAATCTTTCTCGTGTTGGTCAAAAATATTGACTCCCCCGAAGTGATGCAGGCTTTCAGCGAACAACTCAAGGGATTGAAACTCGATCCCAAATTGCTGGAAGGCGATACGCCCAAGGATATCAAAGACGTCGAGAATACACTGAAAAACCTGCTGGGAAAATAATCCGGCGGGGTTTGACGACGGCGTTGTCACGACAGATTGAAACACCTCTCATGGCCGTCGCGCCCGCCCGGAAACCGGGTGACGGTGGCGGCCGATCTTGACCTCCCGGTGGCACCGGGCGTGATGCCGGTTATTGGCTTGACAAAGCAAATCCAAATACATTATAGCTCGGCAAGTGGGTAATTGATTTCACACCAGCGCGGAATTCTGCATCGAATGCTCGCCGATTGTGTACTCAACTCCACACCCATTCAACTCACGTACTCAATTCCCCCCTGCAGCGGCAGCACAAATGCCGTGTAATTAATTGTAATGTTGCGCAATTAACAAACACCCCCATTTCCGGCTGCCGAAAACGAACAATACGGCATGCACCTTGCTTTTTTATGTTGTTACCCGGAGGCGCTTTGGTTCGCCCGGGGTAGCAAAGACAACGCCATCCGGCTTCGGCCAAGCCGGTGACGGGAAGCAAAGCGAGTTTAGAGAGGAAACAATGGTTCGGAAGATTTGGTGGTTCACTTTCATCATGTTGACCATGGGCAGCGCACTGATCATGCTGCGCGGCGCCATGCTCGCCCTGTAAACGGCTCGATATCGCCCGGCAAGCCTGCCCGCATATCACAGAAGGAGCCGACGCAACGGCCACAATGGTGGGATTAGCGTCGGCCCATCGGCCGATAGACCCCTTTCCCACAAATACGATCTGAGCTGTTGCGCAATGCAGCGCTTCCGACGTCAAGGCGCCTTATCCGACCTTAATGGTCGCCTTCCCCTTGCGATCGATGTGGTAGACCGGTATCTCCATGCTAATGGGTTTGCTGAACTTGGTACCGCACTGCGTGAATCCGAGCTTTTTCAACACCCGTAAGCTGGCGGCGTTCCCGGGGTGGACACACGCCATGATCCGATCCACATCCGTGCGGCAATAGGCTGCCGCCAGCAAGGCTTCGGCGGCTTCCGTAGCATAGCCTTTTCCCCAGGCGTCGCGGCACAGCCGGTATCCCAATTCCATATGCTTCAGAAAAGCGGAAGGAGCGACCGAACACCACCCAAGATAGAGGGCGTCCCGCTTCCGGTAGATGGCGCGCGTCCCGAGGCCGACCACGACGGTGGCTGAAATCTGATCTCTAAATTTGGCGAAGGCCACCTTCCGCGTCCAGTGAAACACGCTGCCGTCGCCAATGTAGGCCATTACCTCAGGATCCTTGCTCATGGCGTAAAACCGGTCAAAATCGTGCAGGGATTGGAGTTTGAGCACGAGCCGTGGTGTTTCGATGAGGTTACCGGTTTTCAATCTGTCGCCTCCTTCGCGGCGCCCGGAGCTGTACGCCCGGTTCGCGGAGTTCGGAACCTCATTGAACATGAAACCAATCGAACAGCTTTTGATATACCGCTGTTTCGGATCGGCGAAAAAGCATCCGGTCACTTCGAAAATCATCGAACCAGATCAACAAATCGATGTCAGGAGATATGCCTGAATGGAGTTCTTCCAGCACCGCGGCCAGATCTTCAAAGCGGCATGTGGGTTCGTGGTTCACCACCGCCAACACTTTTGGCAGGGCATCTGCGGCGGCCGCCCCCTGCAAT
Organism: Desulfobacteraceae bacterium; assembly: GCA_050302315.1. Taxonomy (GTDB): domain Bacteria; phylum Desulfobacterota; class Desulfobacteria; order Desulfobacterales; family Desulfosarcinaceae; genus JARRKU01. The sequence goes on along the minus strand of JBNLAV010000192.1, from coordinate 53,737 downwards.
CGCCGGACGGCCTCTTCCAGAAGGTCCCTTAACAGGGACCGCAAATCAGCCCGTTGCGCTGCATCCGTAGTGATCTGGATGGGACCTCCATCATGGAGCCGTTCCTGTCCTACACAGATCATCGTACCGATGATCGACGGCTCCCCTTCCCGTGATGCCATGAAGTCCACGGACGGGGCGGCGAACCAGTCCTGTTCCGAGAGCGGTTCCCACTGAAAACCTTTATACGCCAGAAAGGTCCGAATCCTTTTCATGTCCGACGCCATATGCCGTCCTATCCGTCGCTGGCGAGCACACGCTCCAGGGCGCGGGCCGCACTCTCTACAAACAGCGGGCATTTGGTGGTGAACAATCGGCTCTCCATGACCTTGCGATAGGCCTCCGGGTCACCGAGATCGTGCCCCAGCAACTGCGTGCAATTCACCGTGCCATGTCTTTTTTCGAAAGCGCGCATGAAGTCCTCGACAGCCCGATAGATCTTTGCTTTCCCGGCCTTGTTTTCCGCGGTGACATGCCCCATGGCCAAACCGATCACCATCAGCGCTCCGGTTACAGCCCCACACGTTTGACCGCTCCTTCCCATGCCGCCGCCAAACCCGGCGGCCAGCTTCAAGGCGGTCTCCCTGTCCAGCCCCAGCCCATCGCCATAGACCGACAATATCGCCTGGGAGCACAAAAAACCCTCTTTGAACGCGGATACGGCACGATCTACCCTGTCCATCATTCTTCCTCACCTGTTGGAGCGACATAGTAGCCATACTCTTTGGCATTGACGTTGTTTCGTTTTTCCCACCCGATGGTGGATGAGGGCGTCGGCCCGTAATCATGCCCCGGCCACACCACGGTCTCATCGGGCAATGCCATCAACCGCCTAATGGATGCACCCAGGGTGGGGCGATGGCCGCCGGCCAGATCGGTACGGCCGCTGTCGCCCACGAAAAGGGTATCGCCGGTAAAAAGATGCCCCTGGGCATAGAGGCAGATACCGCCGGGTGTGTGGCCCGGGGTGTGGATGATATCAATGACAAGTTCGCCGAGTTGAAGCCGCGTGTCGTCGCCGGACAGAATCCGGTCCGCAGCACGATATCGGTCCGCATCCAGATGGTGGATCAGAACCGGCGCACCGGTCTTCGCTTTTAATGATGCATTGCCGGCCGTATGGTCGCCATGGCCGTGGGTATTGACGATCAACTCAATGTCGAGCTCCTTCTCTTCAGCCGCCTTCACAATGAGCGCCACATCCCCGCCCGGATCGATCACCATCGCCTTTCGGGTCGTTTCGCAACCCACAAGGTAGCTGAAGTTGTCCATGGTCCCGATCTCAATTTGTTCTATAATCATAGATCCCATCCTTTACGTCAGATCGAAGATTCGACAATGAATTTCCTGACCAATGCTTAAATGAACCTATACCCAAAACAAGGGTGTGGCAACTGGCCCGAAATCATCATCAACGGGAGGTCTTTGGAACCGGTCAGCACCGACTCGCGTCGCCCGATACGCCTGGTGAACCACCCCTCCCGTCCGGCGCATGTTCGCAGGAACAAACAAGGTCACGCCAAGAACCGGCTCACCGCTTCTTCATTCCACTCCACGCCGGAGCCCGGGCAGTCGTCAATGATCGCCATGCCCTTTTCGAGGAGGAGCGGCTCGGCCACTATGGGGTTCCACCAGTCCGCATATTCCAGCCAATGCGCCGTCGGCGTGCAGCACAATAGCCGTGCACTGATCTCCGGCCAGAGGTGGTTGGACAACCGCATGCCCTTTGCATGTGCAAGCGTGGCGGCCCTGAGCCAGCCGCTCACGCCGCCGATCTTCATCACGTCCGGCATCAGGTAGGCCGATGCTTGCGCCTCAATAGCGTGGAGCATGTCCATTGTTCCCCACCAGTTCTCACCGGTCTGAATTGGCGTTCGCACCTTGCGTGCCACAAGGGCATGCCCGGCATAATCATGGGCGAGCGTCGGCTCTTCAACCCATGTGAGTCCCTCGTCATCAAGTACCCGTATCCGTTCTATGGCCTCTGCTGGCGCGAGGCACTGATTGTAGTCCACCATAATGGCCATATCGTCACCGGCGGCCCTGCGTATGGCCCGCACAACCGCGACATCCTCTTTTACTGTGGGATAGCCGATTTTGGCCTTAACACCGGTGAATCCGCGCCGCGCCCATCGCTCGGCGACATCCGCCGAGCCTTTGACGCCGTCGTACCCGATCGCACCGTAGGCGCGAACCGGTTTTGCGGCTCCTCCCAGCAATGTCACCAGGGGCATGCCGCAGGCACGGGCCAGCGCATCCCAAAGTGCCATGTCGATCGCCGCCAACGCAATGCCGACCAGGCCTTGTGTGCCCAGCAATCGAAATCGTTTGGCGAGTTTTTGTTCAACCTCGGCCGGCGCCAGGGTGTCGCCTTTCACCAGGGCCTCAAAATTCTGAATCAGGGCGGCGGTCGGCTTGAGTGCTGCGGGCGTGTAGGTAAATACGATACTGTGACCGATGATTCCGGCATCGGTGATGATGTCCGTCAACACAAGGGGTGATTCGGTGATCACGCCGCTGGCCGTCTGGTGCGGTTCCGTCATCGGCACCCGAACAGCCCGCACTCTGAATTCCTTTATTACAGGTGATGAATCTTTTCTCATGATCTACTCCCCTTTTTTTCAAATGCATGGCAGTATGGCGGCATGTTCCTCAACTCCGCACGAGCGGGTTTGCGTCCCTTTTATGGTTTTTCTATCGGCTCATGACTTCCTTTAATTTCCGGGCCAGGTTTTGTTTTCCAAAAGGTTTGGAAATGAAATGAACCCCTTTTTCCAATACGCCATGATGGGCCATCACATCGGCCGTGTATCCGGACATGAAAAGACATTTTATGTCAGGCTTTATATCCGCCAGCCTTTCTGCCAATTCTCTGCCGCTCATTTCCGGCATAACGACATCCGTCATCAGCAGATGAATATCAGAATCATTATTATCTTCGCATATTCGTATTGCTTCAGCTGGGTTTTGCGCTGGAACCACCTTATACCCTAATCGTTCCAACATAATTGTCGTCATTCTCAGAATCTGTTTTTCGTCCTCAACCAAAAGGATGGTCCCCTTGCCTTTATTATTCTCGTACGCGGAATCAGTTTGTTGAATCCCTTCTTCAGCAACATCAAGATGACGTGGAAAGAACAACTTGAAAACGGTCCCCTCTTCCATTTCACTGTAGACTTTTATGATACCGTTATTCTGCCTCACAATTCCGTATACGGTTGCCAGACCAAGGCCGCTTCCATGTCCAACAGGTTTTGTGCTAAAAAACGGTTCAAAAATTTTATCAAGGTTCTTTTTCTCTATGCCAAACCCATTGTCGGCCACTGACAGCATAACAAACTCTTTCTGATTGAGGATTTTATTATCCTGGGACAAATTATAATCAATCTGCACATTATCTGTTTCAATGGTTATTTTACCAGGGCCTTTAATGGCATATCGGGCGTTCACGCAAAGATTGGTCAATATCTGGTCAACCTGTGAGCGATCTATTTTGACCGGCCACAATTCTTCCTTCGGTAGAAATATCAAGTCAATATCTTCACCGATTAACCGGCGGATCATGTTTAACATTGATTCCAGCGTAGTGTTCAGATCGATTACTTTAGGGTCAATGGTCTGTTTTCTGGCAAATCCCAAAAGCTGTTTTACCAACGCAGTTGAACGCATTGTCGCATTTTTTATTTCAAGCAGCTTGCCGGCAGTTGGCGAATTATGCTGATGGATGTCTTCCAGAATCATTTCCGTATTGCCGAGAATCACGCTCAGCATATTGTTGAAGTCATGGGCCACTCCTCCCGCAAGCCTGCCGATGGACTCCATCTTCTGCGCCTGTCGGAGTTGTTCCTCCAGCTTTATATTTTCAGTCTCTATTCGCTTAAATTCCGATATATCACGAAAAATACCAAGAATACCTGTAACCTCTCCGTGATCGTCCTTTAATGGGGTTTTAATCGTGTGTACCCAGTATTCACGATCTTCGGCAACATGTTTTTCAATACTGTCTTCGCTCTTTCCCGACTGAATTATTCTTCTGTCATCCGCAATATATTTTTCCGCCAATTCTTTTGGGTGATGATCATAATCGGTCGTACCGACGATCTCATCCGCACTGATCTTTAGATCATCCGCATATTTTTCGTTGCAGGATTGATACACAGAATCGGCATCTTTATGAAAAATTTTTTGAGGGAGGTTATTGAGCAGATCCCGGTATCTTTTTTCGGATTTTATAAGATTTGTTAATAATATCTGGTTATTAAGTCCTTCGGCGACACGCACGCTAATTTCTTTGAAAAGCAGTTGCTCGGTTCTTGACCATACACGGGCATAGGAGCATTGATGCATTCCGAACATCCAGGGCAACCCCACTTTGGGGTGCACGGCCATCAGGATCTGGGAACGGACGGAGAAACGTCTGGCCACATCGTCAATTTTGTTCCCCGATTCAGGGCCAAAGACTGTCGGTGAGCCCAACTCCAATGCTTTCCGTATGGTTTCGGAGGCTTCCGGGGTAATCGGCAACTCCTGACCGGTAGCAAATGCGCCGGGATACTCGGGTTTGTTTTTCTCCGCCAGAACTTTGAAGGTTTTGGCATCAGGATCGCAGGGATAGAAAAGCCAAATTCTGTCACAGTCAAAAATTGAATAAACCGCATTTATAACTTCATCAATGATGTCATCCACAGCTGTGGATTTTTTCATCGCCTGGTTCACAATATCCAGAAATTCTAAATATTCCAACTCTTTGACTTCTTTATGGGTCACGATAAACACCTTCATTTTCGTGAAAAATTATCATATTGGATGCATGGACGATAAGAGCCGACATAAGCCAAGCATATTCTCTATTGTTTAAGTTCCCATGTCAATTAGATGAACAAATGCTGGTTGAATCCCGCGAACAAAAGCATGTGGCAGCTTTCCCGGTGTATCGCCTCTCTTTCATCCCGGCATATGCCCCTATTTTTACCACAATTTAAATCAGAATATGCATCGTAGCCCGCAGGTAGGGCAAGGATTTGAGACTTCCAGTCTTTGAGTTATCGTCCCGATATTATATGGCCGCCCAATAGGTACAAGTATCCGTTAATTTCCCGGCCTCAGAAACGACTTGATAATTCACGCCGCTTCCCATACGATTTAACCTATCTCCAGTTCAAATCCTGCAGCTTTCTATCTCGTGCATAAACGCCAGCGCGGCCTCTACACCCTGTTTTGGTCACTGCTCGAGCAATCGTTTTCAATCCGGATTCTATTCCCGATGACAACTGCAAGAATATAGCACCGCGTGCTTTTATCGGGTTTTCTATCGGGCGCATAGCGCGCGGCAAAAACCAGATCCAATCCGATCGCCGGTGTGGCCGGTCGCATCCAACCTGCAATTCAAGCCAGAGAGGTGACGCCATGGAAAGCAAAGAAATGATGTATTTTCGGCTGTTTCGCGATGTCTGCCGTCAAATCAACTCCTCGTTGGAATTGAGCGAGATCCTCACGCTCATCACTGAAAACGCCACCAAGGCGCTCAATGCCAAGGGCTGCGTCATCTACCTGCTCGACAGGCGCGACAACAAGCTTAAGATCAGCGCCCATTTCGGTTTGAGCGAAGCCTACATTGACAAGGGACCGATGGATGCCGACAAAAGCATCATGGCCTCTTTACAAGGTGAAACGGTTTTTATCGATGACACCGCCAACGACCCCAGGCTTCAATATCCGGAAAAAGCAGTCCAGGAAGGCATTGGAACGATTCTGTCAATTCCCATGTCCGTGAGGGGGCACATCATCGGCGTCTTGCGCCTTTACACCGCCGGCCCCCGCGCCTATGCGGAGATCGAAGAGGAATTTGCCGCCGGGTTGGCGGATATGAGTTCCATCGCCATTGAAAACGCCCGCATGTACAGCCACCTGGAGATGAGCCACCAGAAATTGATCAATGACGTCAGCATGTGGTTCGACTATGGCGCAAGGGCGTAGGCCTCGTTCTGTCCGCAAGGCATGAAACGGCGGTTTGTTTTGTCCCTGTCGCCGCCAATGTCAGGGGGTGACAGGCATGCGCATCATCGCATCGAATACCGGCGGCTGCCGGATCGCGCACTGCAAACTGCAGGTTGGGCTGAGCATCGCGAAGCCCAACAATCAAATACCTGACCGGCAATACATACCCACATAAAATAAAATCATTGGTTTGCAGCCAGCCAGCGGACCGACGCCGGCAGATTTTGAGGAATGTCTGGCATGTTGGGCTTCACAAGTTCAGCCCAACCTACGGGTTGCAGAACCGTTTACCGCTGAAAATGAGATGAGATCCCCAAACATGGGTATCCTTCGACTCATCCTCATTTTGGATTTGGCTTTGCGCTAGCTGATTTAGGCTGTATGTTGATTCAGGTTGTATGGGTTGAGGCAATTGGCTTCGCGGCAGAGTGTTCGGCAGGGATGCCGCCGGACACCGACCGATGTCACCGTGTCTGGACAGTTTTCCGAAAGGAAGGCCCTTATGGAAACGTCCGCACCTTCCATTCGCAAGCGGGATATTTCAGCCGAGTGGTTTCACGCCCTTGTGGAATCAGCGCTGGACGGCGTTGTGACCATGGATGACAAGGGGCGCATCATCGACTTGAACCCGGCGGCGGAAAAGATCTTCGGCTATTCCAGCGAAAAGGCGACCGGCCGCCTGGTTTCCGACTTGCTCATTCCACCTCAATTGCGCGAAGCCCATGAGCAGGGGTTGGCCCGGTTTCTGGCCGGCGGCGAAAAAAAGATCATCGGCCGGCGGATGAAGGTGACCGCGATGCGGGCTGATCATACCACTTTCCCTGCGGAGATGGAGGTGATTTCGATCTATCCCCAGTCCACTCCGGTGTTCATTGCCTACATCCGCGACATATCGGAGCAGGATCAGCTCGAAAGGGAATTGCGTCAATCGGTGCTGAACACCAAAAAAACACTCCTGCAGACCATTTTGGCCATATCGCGGACCGTGGAAATGCGCGATCCTTATACATCCGGGCACCAGCGCCGGGTCGCTCACCTGGCCGCGACCATTGCCGAGGCAATGGAACTTTCCGAAGCGCGCGTCGAAGGCATCTTTCTGGGCGCCCTGATTCACGATATCGGCAAGATTGCGGTGCCCTCCGAAATTCTGTCACGACCCGGCCGGCTTCTGGATGAAGATATCAAGTATTTGAGAATCCATTGCCGCAAGGGATACGAAATCCTGCATCCTGTCAACTTTCCCTGGCCGGTGGCGGAAATCGCGCTGCAGCACCACGAACACATGGACGGCTCCGGATATCCCCAGGGCTTGAGAGGCGAAGACATCCTGCTCGAAGCGAGGATCGTGTGTGTGGCGGATGTGGTGGAATCATTGACCGCCCACCGACCCTATCGTCCTGCCCATCCGTTCGAAGAGGCACTGGCCTCGATCAACCTTCGGTCAAGGCACTGGTACGATCGGCGCGTCGTGAAGATCTGCAACCGGCTTTTCGAGAACGGCTACAGCATCGATACCATCGACATGGACAAGCTGACCTGGCTGTCGTCTTAATGTCCATTCGGCGAGAATGTTGTGCCTGGCTGCGCTCAGCACAACCCGTGGGTTCAATCCGGCTACCCAACGGGAACAACTCCAATCTACAGAACGGTGATGCGGACCAAACCTGCGTGAGAATATATCGCTTGCTTTCGCGATCAAACGTGTTAGAGTACGGCCATCAACATGGCGCCATCGTCTATGGGTGGCGCAATTTTTTTCTGAAGGAACAAGTCATTTCTTATCGCACCATCCTCCAGTCTAAAATTTTGAGCAATCTAAAGAAAGGAGGATGCCACCATGGCCAACGGAACAGTTAAATGGTTTAACGACAAAAAAGGGTTCGGATTTATCGAGCAGGAAGACGGACCCGATGTATTCGTGCACCATTCCGCCATCAATGCAAGCGGCTTTAAGAGCCTCAGCGAAGGCGACAAGGTCACCTTTGACGTCGAACAGGGACAAAAAGGCCCTTCAGCTGTCAACGTCACCGTCGATTAGCTAGCTGCACCCTATAGAGGGCACACCCCGCAATACCGGCGGTGTGCCCTCTGACGTATGAGCGCGATTTGTGAAACACATTACACTGACCCGTTCCCGCCTCTTGACGAACGCTTTGCATCTGTCGGCCAAACTGCCGACTCGCTGGCATAGCGGCGAAAGGAAGGGGCCGAATGTGAAAAAGGAAAAATGCGCGCATGAATATCTATATCGGGAATTTGTCGTTTCGGACCACGCAAAACACGCTGGCATCCTTATTTGCCGAATTCGGAGAAATCGAAAGTGTAAAGGTCATCAAAGACCGATTTACCGGCAGGCCCAAAGGTTTCGCCTTCATTGAAATGCCCAGCAATTCGGAAGCGGACCAGGCGATCAAGGCATTGAACGGCAATCGCATCGACGGCAACAACATTATTGTAAGGCCCGCCGATCCTGGCGGGAAAAAACGCAAAAAACGCCCCTTTCGCAGAAGGGGGTATTGATAAAGGAACACCTACATTTGAATTTTGATACTTATTTTTCTCATCCCGACCTTGCGGCGGGTATCACGGCCGCAGGCTATTCCACCCCAACACCCATCCAGAGAAAAGCGATCCCGGTCGTGATGAAAGGCCGGGATGTGATGGGCCTGGCCCAAACCGGCACGGGGAAAACCGCCGCGTTTGTACTGCCCATCCTGCACCGGCTGCTTCACCGTCCATCACCGTCTGCGGTGCGCGCATTGGTCGTGGCGCCCACGCGGGAGTTGGCCGAACAGATCCATCAGGCCTTCGGTACCCTTGGCGCACGCACCGGATTGCGAAGCGTTCCAGTGTACGGCGGCGTGGGTTTCGGCCCCCAGACCAAGGCCTTCAAAACAGCCGATATCATTGTGGCATGTCCGGGCAGGCTCCTCGACCATCTTCGCCGGCAGACGGTGAACCTGTCCAAAGTGGAGATGCTGGTCCTGGACGAAGCCGACCAGATGCTGGACATGGGCTTTTTACCGGACATCCGCCGCATCCTCTCCCACCTGCCCCGGTCCCAGCGGCAAAATTTGCTGTTTTCGGCCACCATGCCGGACCAGCTGCGCAAGTTGGCCCATGAACTGCTGTCCAACCCGGCCAGGATCGAGGTGGGACATCAGGCGCCGGCCGAAACGGTGAGTCACGCCTTCTATCCCGTCGAGCAATATTTGAAAACGGCCTTATTGCTCAAACTCCTGGGCAGCACCAACGCATCGGCGGTGCTGATCTTCACCCGAACCAAACACAAGGCGAAGCAGCTGGACGGGAAACTGGCCAAGGCCGGCTACCGCTCGGCATCGCTGCAGGGCAATTTGTCCCAAAGCCGCCGGCAGGATGCAATGCGCGGCTTCAAATCAGGAAAATATAAGGTCCTGGTGGCCACCGACATCGCGGCCCGGGGTATCGATGTCTCCAATGTATCTCACGTCATCAACTACGACATGCCGTCCACGGCTGAGACCTACATTCATCGCATCGGCCGCACCGGCAGGGCAAAACGCAATGGCGAAGCCTATACGCTGATCACGGAAAAGGACAGGCAGATGGCCCGCGCCATCCGCTCGGCCATCGGAAAACCGGTTGAAGACCGCACCATAAGCGACTTCGATTATGACGTACCCGCCAGGTCCGGCAGGGGTGGAGCGGCCCATCAACGTCCGAAGCAAAACAGCCACCCCAAATCCCGCCGCCGGAAGGCAAGGCAAGGCGGCCGTCCGTTTTCTTCCAAACAGGGAAGAAAATCGGCCCGCCCCTGAATCCAGGTTACTCTTTTGCAGCGGCTGGCCGCCCCCGCCGTTTGTCCATGTAGTACAAGATGGGAACGGCCATCCGCGAGAAGAGTAAAGAGGCGATTTCGCCGGCCATCAGCGAAATGGCCAGCCCCTGGAAGATGGGATCGAAGAGAATCACCGATGCGCCCACGACGACAGCGGCAGCGGTGAGCATCATGGGGCGGAAGCGAACGGCCCCGGCGTCCACCACGGCCTGGTCCAGGGGCGCCCCTTCAGCGACCCGCAATTCGATAAAATCCACCAGAATGATGGAGTTGCGCACCACGATGCCGGCGCCGGCGATGAAGCCGATCATGGAGGTGGCCGTAAAGAACGCCCCCATGGCCCAGTGGGCCGGCAGGATGCCGATCAAAGAGAAAGGGATGGCCACCATGATCACCATGGGTGTGGAAAACGACTGAAACCATCCCACCACCAGCACGAAGATCAGCACCAGCACCACGGCGAAGGCAATGCCCATGTCCCGGAAGACCTCATAAGTGATGTGCCACTCGCCGTCCCATTTCATGGCGTACTTGCGGTCCGATGAGGGGAGCCGGGCGGTGTGCTGCCGGATCCCGTACCCTTCGGGCAACTGGATGGCATCGATCTTCTTGCGCATCTCCAATATGGCGTAGACCGGACTCTCCTTGACACCGGCCACATCACCGATCACGTAGACCACCGGCATCAGGTTCTTATGATAGATGCTCTTGTCGGGCCGGGTCATCTCGGCACGCACCAGAGAGGAAAGCGGGATCAGGCTTCCATCGGCCGCCTGCAGCTTCATGCTCTCCAGGCGTTTGACGTCGGCCCGTTCGGCCAGGGGCAGCCTGACCACCACCGGCACATCTTCCCGTTCCCGCGGCTGGTGCAGCAGTCCCACCTGCCGGCCGCTGAGGGCCATTTCCAGGGCTTTGCTGATGCGGTAGGATGAAATCCCGTGCAGGGCGGCCTTTTCCCGGTCCACATGCAGCCGGTAGCGCGGGTGGTCTTCTTCCATGAACCAATCCACGTCCACCACACCGGCGGTCTCCTCGAAAGTCCGCATGATCCGACCGGCGATTTCACGCTGGCGCTCATAGTCGGGCCCGTAAACCTCGGCCACCAGGGTCGAGAGCACCGGCGGTCCCGGCGGCACTTCGGCCACCTTGATGCGTGCCTGGTACTGTCGAGCGATCCTGACCAGTTCGGGCCGCACCCGCTTGGCGATCGCGTGGCTCTGCTGCCTGCGCTTGTCCTTGCCCACCAGGTTGACCTGAATATCGGCCTGGAAAGGCTCCCTGCGCAGGTAGTAGTGGCGTACAAGGCCGTTGAAGTTGAAAGGCCCGCTGGTGCCCACATGGATCTGGTAGTCGGTCACTTCGTTAACCGTTGACAGGTAATCGCCCATGTCCTGGGCGGCGGCGGCCGTGGTCTCCAAGGTGGCGCCTTCGGGCATGTCGATCACCACCTGGAATTCACTCTTGTTGTCAAAGGGCAACATCTTCACGCGCACCATGCCGACGCCCACCATGGCGCACGCCATCAGCAGCAAGGTGACCACGCCGGCCAGAAAGATCCCGCGCCACGAACCGTGGTGAATCAGCGGGTCCATCACCTTCCGGTAGAGACGGGTGCTCCAGTCCTCCGCCGGGTCGCCGTGGGCGTGACCGCCGCCGTTTGACTTGAGCATGCGCACCGCTGCCCATGGGGTGACGATAAAGGCTACCAGCAGGGAGAAGACCATGGCCGCCGAAGCGCCCACCGGTATGGGGCGCATATAGGGCCCCATGAGGCCGCCGACAAATGCCATGGGCAGAATCGCCGCGATCACCGCCAGGGTGGCCAGAATGGTGGGATTTCCCACCTCGTCTACGGCCTCAACGGCGACCTTGAACCGGTTTCGGTCCTGATTTCCCGGCAGGTGGAAGTGCCGCACGATGTTCTCCACCACCACAATGGCATCGTCGACAAGAATACCGATGGAGAAAATAAGGGCGAACAGGGTGATGCGGTTAAGGGTGTAGCCGTAGAAGTAAAAGGTCGCCATGGTCAGGGCGAGGGTCACGGGAATGGCCAGGGCGACGACGCCCGACTCCCTGCGGCCTAGCGTAAGTCCGATCAGCAGGGTCACCGACACCACGGCAATGGCCATGTGATAGAGCAGTTCGTCGGATTTTTCCTTGGCGGTCTCACCATAGTGCCGGGTGACTGTCACCTGGATGTTGTCCGGGATGATGGTGCCGCGGATGTCTTCCACCCGGTGGAGGACCTTTTCGGCGATGGCGATGGCATTGGTCCCTTTGCGTTTGGCCACCGTCACCGTGATGGCGGGATAACGGCCCTGCCTTTGAATGCCTTTTTCTTCGGCCGCGGGACCGGTGCCGAAGAAGAGGTACTGGCTGGGCTCGGCGGGCCCGTCGGTCACTTCGGCCACATCCTGCACATAGACCGGTCGGCCGCCGTGGATTCCCAGCACCACGCGCTGTACATCCTCGATGGTTTTCAGAAACCCGCCCACATGGACGGTGACCCGCCCCTGCCGGGAAGGATAGGCGCCGGCATCGGCTTCCTGATTGGCAGCCTGGAGCATCGAGGCGGCCTGCTCCAGATCGATGCCCACGGCGGCCAGGCGGACCGGATCGAAGCGCACCTGGACCTGACGCTCGGCGCCGCCGATGATGGTCGTGGTGGAGACATCGGGCTCGCGCTTGATCACATTTTCCATTTCAGCCGCCACCCGCCGCAGCATGTAGTGCTCGGTCTCATCCGACCACAGGGTCAGGGCCAGAATGGGCACGTCGTCGATGTAGCGCGGCTTGATCAATGGCGGCGCAACGGCATAGGGAATGCGGTCGTAATTGGCGGAGAGTTTGGACTGCAGCCGTACGATGGACTTTTCTTCATCCTCTCCCACATAAAAACGCACCACGGCCATGCTCATGCCGGGGCTGGAGGTGGTGTAGACATATTCGACCCCCGGAATCTCCCACAGCAGTTTTTCCATGGGACCGGTGATGCGCTGTTCCACCTCCTTGGCGCTGGCGCCGGGCATCTGGACGAAGATATCGATCATGGGAACGATGATCTGGGGTTCTTCTTCCCGGGGAAGGGCGATGACGGCGGCCATCCCCAGCAGTATGGAGGCGACGATCACCAGCGGGGTCAGTTTGGAATCGATAAAAAATTTTGCTATCCGTCCGGCCGTACCGGTAGTAGGCTTCATCGGCTGCTCCGTTGCTTCGCAGTATAAATGCTTCGCAGTTCAAGGCTTCGCAGTTCAAAGTTCAGAGTTCAAAGTTCAAAGTTAAAAACCGGAACCAACTTCAAACTATGAACTTTGAACCTCGAACTTTAAACTTTGAACTCTGAACTTTGAACTTTGAACTGGCCCCCCCATCATTCCTCTATCTTCATTCCGTCTTTCATCCCCAGAGGAACTTCCGAGACGTATCGTTCGCCGGCCTTCAGGCCGGAGACGATCTCCAGTCGATCCCCGTAGGTCTTTCCGGTGCGCACCAGCCGGTAACGGGCGATGCGGCCTTCGTCCACCTTGTAGATGCCGGTCAGTTGCCCCTGCGCCACGGTGGCGGTTTCAGGCACCAGCAGCATGCCCGATCCGCCCAGGGGGATGGCCACCCGGGCAAACATGCCGGACTTGAGATCCAGCCCCTGCGGCATGGCCACCTTGATCTGGAAAGAACGGCTGCGGGCATCGGCCGACGGCACGATGCGGCTCACCTCGCCCGCGATCTTCCGGTCGCCCAGGGCCGGCACGCTGACGTTGACCTGGAGTCCGCCGGCCACTGCCTGGATATGGCGTTCGGGAAGCACCAGTTCGGTCCAGAAAAGCCCCTTCTGCTCGATGGTCAGAAACGGCGTCCCCGGAGATGCCAGGTCTCCGGGGTTGATGGATTTGGCCACCACCCGACCTTCATAGGGGGCCCTTACCGTGGCGTCTTTCTGACTGACCCGCGCCGCCGCCACGGCCGCCTGTGCTTCGCGGTGGCGCGCTTCGGCCCGGTCGAACTCCTGTTGGGACGCGGATTGCTCCTTGAGCAGACGTTGGTAGCGCTGATACTCCTTGGCCGCCACTTCGGCGTTGGCCAGGGCCTGCTCCAGCTGGGCCCTGACCTGGCGCTGGTCGATGGTCACCAGCAGGTCGCCCTTTTTGATCATGTCCCCTTCCTGCACGTGAACGGAGCGAACCACACCCATCAGTTTGCTGGAGATGGTGCTGGAGGTCCGCGCCGTCACGGTTCCCACCGCTTCGTAAAAAAAGGGCTGCACGGTCAGCTCGGCCGTGGCCACAGGCGCTTTGATGGCTCCATGCTCCCCTTTCGGGGTGACCCCCGGATCGATCTTTTCGCTGCAGGCCGCCATCCCCAGGACCAGCATTGCGACGGCGACACCGATGGATAAAATTCTCTTCATCATCTGCTCCGTGATTTGTGCTAGTAAAAGTCTCTATCAATAGTTCCCGCAGCCAGGGCCAGTTCGATGCGGGCCACCTTGTAGTCATGCATGGCTGCGAAATGCCGCGTGCGCGCCTGCTGCAAGGCGACCTGTGCGTCCAGCAGATCGACGATGGTAAGCAGTCCACCGGCATAGCGGTTGCCGACGATACGCAACCCTTCCTGCGCCTGGTCTACGGCCTGACGGGCCACATCAATGCTCTGCCAGGCGCTTTGGGCCTGGTAGTAAGCACGCTGGGTTTCCACCCGGACGGCCAGCACCAGGCTGTTGCGCAGCGCCTTGACCCGGGAGGCCCTGGCTTTGGCTGCAGCCGCCTGTGAAGATATGCGCCGGCCGCTGAACAGGTTCATCTGCACCACGGCCCCGACGCCATAGTTATCCTGGCTGTCGCCGAAATCTTCCGAATTGATCTCGTAATTGCCTTGCAGGGCCACGGAAGGCAAATGCCCGGACCTGGCCCGCGCCACCTCCTTTTCCGCAATCACCTTCCGCAAATCGATCTGTTGCAGTTCGGGCCGCTGCCGCATGGCCCGCTCCACCCATTGCGCAAGCTCGCCTTCCGGCGAGGCGCTGCGCTCGAAAGGCGTTGCCGGCACCACCGGATCGCTCGCCCCGCGGCCCATGGCGGCCTGCAAGGCGGCCTGCGCCACGTTCACCTGGCTGTCGGCCATCAGCCGCTGCTGCTCCAGGTCGGCAATGCGCACCTGCGCCCGCAGCACATCGCTTTTGACGGCCAGGCCATTGCGGAAGCGGTCTTCCACCAATTTGAAATGGGCCAGAGAAGTGCTCAGGGACTGTTCGATCACCAGGCGGTTTTCCGTCGCGAGCAACAATCCCACATAGGCCCTGGCCGCCTGGGCGACGACCTGCTGTTCGGTGCGCTGCAGGCCCAGCGCGGCGACCTGCTGCGCCTGTTGCGCCTGATGCCAGCCAATGCGTGTACGGCCGCCGTCATAGATGTTCCAGGAAAGCGACAGAGCGGTGTTGAAATTGTTGATGGCGTCCGGCTCGTTCAATTCGTCCGGATTGAAATCCGAGGTTTCGATGACGCCCTGGTTGAGCTTGGTGCCGAAGGCCCAGAGCGGGCTGTTGGTGCGATTGAAGGTCTCCGAAACATTGATCTGGGGCAGCAGGCCGGAGCGGGATGCCACCACCTGTGATTGCGCCGCCGACACCTCGTGCTTCGCCGCCACCACCTGGGGGTTGTGTTGGACTGCCTCTGCGATGGCCTCGGGGAGCGTCAGGGGCTGGGCGCCCGCCGGGCAGGCGGCCGCAGCCACCAGAAGCATGAAGGGCCACAGCACGAACCATACTTTCATACGTCGTCTCCTATGTTGGCGATAACCGCAATGCGCGGTGCAAGTAAGGGACTATTCTACCGTATTGCGGAACTCCCGCAGCATATTGGGATGGTGAATCTCATCTTCCATATCGATGGTATGGCACACTTTGCAATTTCGATTGCTGCCCAGCGGATAGGGCGTTCGCTGGTATTGGCGCGGTGCGATGACGTCCTGGTCCGCCCTGTACGGATTGCCGGCCGGATAGAGCGCATGGGGACTGCCATGGCATGCCGCGCACAGGATGCCGGCATCGCCGCTGCGGGCGCGGAACAGATCCGCTTCGGAAGCGGTGCGCTGCGTCGGTATGGTCTCGTCGGTATCGGGCGCCTCGAAATCCACATGGCAATGCAGGCAATCGGGCTCGTTGATCCAGGGGGACCGCGCCGGCACCTGCTCCAGTGATGCGCTTTGGGTCGGTCGGATCAACCCCATCAGACGCGCCGCCTTTGGTTTGCCGGTATCGGCCTCGGCCTTGAGCAGCCCCAGGGCGTGATCTTCCATGGGCCCGTGGCAGTTGACGCAGGTCAATTCGATCTGGTTGTGGATGCCGCGCAGCATTCGCGTAGCACCGCGGGGATCCGACGGATGGCAGGCATGGCAGGCCGCTTCCCCGCGTTGGGTCAGATAGAGGGCATGAAAGCCGTGAACCGAGGCCGACAGGTTCATCAGCCCGTCCCGCCCTTTGTCTTCCCGCAGGGGGTCGCCGTGGCAGCTTTGGCAGCGCACCGGACGGCCCTGTTCGGCCTGTTCTTTCAGTTCGGTCTTGTTGATGCGGTCATGCACGGTCAAAACATCCTCTGCAGTAATTTTCGAAATTCCGGCCTTGTGATCCACCCGCCAGGGGCCGCCGTGGCACTTGCGGCAGCCCAGTTCCGTGGAGACCGGTACGGTGACCGCGGTGCGCGCAATGACGCCGCCGGGCCCGCGGGCTTCAACCTCCACCAAAGGGTAGGGGTCGAATCCGCCGTTTTGGGGATAAGGAACCAGGGGCAGATCTTTGGTTACAAAAGCCATCAGATTTTCGTCGGGGGCCATGGTGCCGCTGAGCCGCGTTCCGGCCGCGCCGGCATCCGATGCAACGGATTTGCCGTAAAGGGAGGCGCTGTGCTTCCAGTAATCCGTTTTCGCGGAAGGCTCTGAAAATTCCGCAGCGGTTCGATAGTGCAGCTCCACCCCGCCGGTCACGATTTCGGGTGTCTCGCCGCGCCGTATCAGTTGGGCGTAAATGGCGGCGCCGGGTGGGGCCGATGACCACTGGGCGTCACAATCGCTGAGCTGATGCATGCCCATGGGGCTCCACGCCACCAGCAGGTACTCGTCCTCTTCTTCATCGAAGGGCGGGATGGTTGTCGATCGGGGAGCGATCCCGGCATCCGCCTGACCTTCCGTTTTTCCGTGAAGGCCCTGCACAATATAGGCGGCCAGCGCGCCGCGTTCCGGCCGGCTTCCCATAAATGGCGGCATGTAGTTCAACAGTTTGCCCTGCCCGGTCAACTGGGCGTCCATGCCGAACCAGGTGAACTTGGCGGTCAATGGCAGGATGTCGTTCATGGGCCCGCCGATGCTGTGACAGCCGGCGCACTGGATCCGGAAGATCTCCCGGCCGGCTTTCAGGCGGTTTTCTTCGGTGATCTCTTTTACCGAAACCCAGCGGGCGTGGGCCAGAAAACCTTCGGCGTCGATCTTCTCCCGGTCCGCCACATTGATGGCATTGGCATACATCACCCCATGGATGGCAAAGGGCCGCCTGGCACCTTCGCGCAGGAATTCGAACGCGCCCATGGTCAACAGTCCGACGATCAGGATCGCCAGGGTCAACGGCTTGCGAAAGGCGGCGGAAAAGCGGACGAGACAGAAAACGCCCAGCGCCGTCAACAGCAACGGCATGGCCATCAATGCCTGATAATAGGCCCCGAGTTCCGGCGAGCGACCGGCGATCATGGTCTGTATTTCAGCCGGCAGGGCAGACCAGTACCATAGACCGAACAACCCTGCGGCGATCGTCGGGTAGATCATCCAACCCGCATGGTAACGGATGAGTTGGCGGCGCTCATTCTCCGCAAGCCCTTTGAACCAGGCGGCGGTGACCAGTCCGAAGACGCCGGCAAAGACCAGGCTGAGCGCCGTCCGGAATCCCAGGGCCGGCAGCATGGTGGGATTGAAAAAGCCGGCCCAGAATCCGCCGGTTTCCGGCCAGCGGCCCGGGGTGAGCATGAAATCGATGATGCCGTTGACCCAGAAAAGGGATAGCCAGGCGAAGATGAAGTAGAGCCAGCCCACCCGCAGGTGGTCCCTGGCGCCGAGGCGGTCGAAGCCGTAGTAGTAGACCAGCAGGGCCACGATTTCACCGGCAAAACAGACCCATTCGGTGGCCCAGCCGAAGACAAAGGTGTGAATCAAAACAGAAGTGGCCGCCGGGTTGAGCAGTGCGATGGTAAACCAGATGCCGACACCGGTGACCGCGCCGCCCACCATGGAGAGCAGCATGAAAAACCGGGCATGGCGCCTGGTATGGGCCAGCATGGCCTCGGAGCCGGCCCGGCGGGCCTTGATTTCGGTCAGCACCAGCAAAAGGCCGCCGCCGACGGCAAAGTGCGCGATATAGACATGGATGACGGCGATCAGCGCGATGAGCAGGCCGCCGCCGGCCGCATTGAGTTCCCAGACCGGATAATTCATTTCGCCGCCGCTCCTTTCCACAGCCGGATCATGTAGGCAACGGCGGCAATCCCCACCGCCATGAACAGACCGAAGACCAGCACAGGGGTGAGCTCTTTTCCGGCGGTCAGCTGTTCAACCTGAAAGTAAGGCGCAAGATAGGCGCTGCGAACGGCGTCCCGCACGAGCACCATGCCCGTAATGGTGAATGCGGCGGCCCATGCAGCCGGCCGGACCATCTGCTTGATGCCGAAGAAGAGCGAGAGCAAAACCCCCAGCAAAGAGACGGCGAAGATGATCGTCGCCCACTGGTTGCCGCCCATGAGGCCAAGGCGCACCGTCTGGGGCAGGGCCATGAAAAACCATCCGCCGACGATGAACTGAGCGGCCGTTGCCGCGGTGAACCATTGCAGGAAGTGCCCTGCCCGTTCGGGGGAACGCCTGCGCTGGAGGATCGCCAGCAACAGGCCGCCGACGGCGATGGCGGCGGTGACGAAATGAAGATAGCGCGGTATGAGGGTCGGATCTTCCCAATGCCACAGGGTGCCGCCGGGCCGGTCGAAATATCGCGGCCACGAAGCCGGATCCGCCATGAGGGTCAGGTTGTTGACGAAGACAAACGCCACCGCCAGCAGGCAGCCGACGATCACGGTAAGCACGGCCGTGCGCAGGATACCGGAAAGGTCGGAGCGAAGATCAATCCAGTAGGCGGCCACATAGGCGATGAGGACCAGCCCCAGCGCCCCCATCCACCACACCGCCATCAGAATGGAGCTGGCGTAAAAGAAATGGCCGTACAGCACCTGCATGAAGAGCAAGGCCGCCACCCCGAAGTTGATGGCAAAGGCCATGTAGAATGGGAGTTTCAGGCGAATGACCCCGGCGGGCGCGGTCTCGGCTGCCCCCGAGCGAAGCGAACCGACCCACCCGATAATGCTGGTCCCCAGCAAAGCGTTCATAAAAAGCAGATGGATGGTAAAACAAGGGATCAAAAAGGCTTTGAACCAGGGCCAGGCCACCGGTATGCTGTCGGGGGATGGGATCAATGGATTCGGGTTCATATCTCCTCGTTGTGGGGTGCGATAGTATGGTCAGCGAAAGGCCTGTCACGGTGCCCGCGGCGCATCGTCCATCGGGCACCCCGTGATCAGCCTCTCCGGGAGGGGGAGCAGTGATTTCCTATAGCATATCCGCGCCTGATTTTCATCCCTGTATATGATAATATGCTCATAATCTATGGCCATGGGGGGCACCTGATGAATGCAACGCGTCATCGTATCGGTATCGACCTGGGCGGCACCAAGACCGAGGCCATCGCGCTGGATGGCCGCGGCGACGTCCTTTTGCGCAAAAGAATCGCCACACCGCGAAACCCCAAGGATCCCGACAGGGAATATGCCGGGATCATCGACACCGTGGCCGCCCTGATCGAAGAAACCGGCCAAAGCATCCCCGACAGGTCGGCGTGCACCATCGGGGTGGGTATCCCCGGATCGATCGAACCGCGAACCGGCCTGGTGCAGAACGCCAACACCACCAGCCTGATCGGCCGCCCCTTTCAGCAGGATCTGGAAACCCGGCTGGGCAGGGCGGTCGGCATGGAAAATGACGCCAATTGTTTCGCGCAGGCCGAAGCGACCCTTGGCGCCGGAAGGGATTTCGAGGTCGTCTTCGGCGTGATCATGGGCACCGGTTGCGGCGGCGGGATGTGCATCCGGGGCCGCCTGCACCGCGGACGCAACCGCATTGCCGGAGAGTGGGGGCACTTTTCCGTGGATCCGTCCGGCGCCGACTGCTATTGCGGCAATGCCGGCTGCGTGGAGACCAAAATCAGCGGCGGCGGGGTGGAGCGGCACTATTTGCGCACCTATGGCCGCCGGCTCACCATGCAGGAGATCACCGAGGGCTTTCGGCAGGGAGAGGCAGACTGCCGAATGGTCTTCGAACAGTTCATCGACGATTTCGGCCGGTGCCTGGGCGGTCTTATTTCGGTCCTCGATCCGGATGCCGTGGTATTGGGAGGCGGCTTGTCCAACATCGAAGAACTCTACACCATGGGAATCGAGGCCGTGCGGCGCTATGCGTTTCACGATGGCATCAGGACCCCGGTGTTGAAAAACGCCCTGGGCGACGCTGCAGGCGTCTACGGCGCGGCATGGATCGGGCGATAGCGAGTCTGACGGAATGAGGTTCAGGGCGCCATTACAGCCTATTCCAGCAGCCGCTGAAAGATTTTTCGCGGTATCACCATTGTTGCGGGGAAACAGCGCAGCTGTACTCTATTTTTGCATCAGATGGCCGACAGCCTTTTCCAGGCCGTCGATGGTGAGTTCGAACATGGGAAAAATCCGGGCGATCATTCCGATGGTGCGGGTGTAGTGCCACTGGTAACGCGGGATGGGATTGAGCCACACCGAATGCTTGAAGGTGCTGGCCAGGAACTTGAGGCACTCGATGCTGGGACGTCCCGAGCGCACGGCGATGTGAATGGAGCCGTCCTGGGCCATCAATTCGTAGGGCGCCATGCTGGCGTCGCCCACCAGGATAAGGCGGGTGTCCGGATCCCGGCGGGCCAGGTCGTTGATGGGCACCGGTTTCCGATAGCGGGCCGGATCGGCCCACAAGGTCTCATAGATGGTGTTGTGGAAGAAGCAGGTCTTCAACTCCTTGAACTGCGCCCGGGAGTAGTCGAACAGGGTCTGCACCACCGGGATATAGGGATCCATGGACCATCCGCCGTTGTCGATGGCCAGCATCACCTTGAGCCGGTCCTTCAGGCTCTGCTCGAAAACAATCTCGATCTCGCCGGCGTTCTTCATGGTCTGGTAGATGGTCTCATCGACATTGACCTGGTCCTTGGGACCGGTGGGCCGCAGATGCCGAAGCCGCTTGAGCGCCTCGCCCATCATGGAGCGGGTCAGCGGTCCCTGCAGGGAGTAGTCCTTGTAGCGCCGTTCCATGGCCACCTTGACCGCCGACTTGTTGCGCGACATGCCCCCCACCCGCATCCCGCCGGGATGGAATCCGGAGTGACCCACCGGTGAGGTGCCGCCGGTGCCGATCCAGCGGTTGCCGCCGTCGTGCCGCCCCTCCTGGTCCTTGAGCCGCTCTTTGAAATAGTTGATCAGCTCTTCGGGGGTCATGGTCTGCAGATCGGCCTCGTCCATGCCGAGGGCATCGGCCATGGCCTTGGGGTCCTGCAGCCACTGCTCCAGCATGGCCCGCGCCATTTCTTCGATTTCCAGCCCCATGTCCTCCCCAAGCTCCGCCCCTTCGAAGTGATGGGCAAAGACCTGGTCGTAGAGATCGAAGTAGCGCTCGCTCTTCACCAGTATGGACCTCGAAGCGGTGTAGAAATCGTCGAGGGTCTGGATCAACCCCTTTGACAGCGCCCGATGCAGGGTCAAGAACGCCGTCGGCGTCACCGGAACGCCACGGTCTTTCAACGTATAGAAGAAATCAATGAACATGGATTATATGCCACCTCCACCCGTCATCTCGGCTCCTGTATGCGGTATCCCACTTCCCGCATTGGCCACGCGACAGGACCCCGGGCTTCGACTTTGAATCCGGAACTTTGAACCCCGAGCCGCAGATCAAGGTCAATACCTTGATCTCCCCCGCACCTGGTCCACCGCCAATTCATAATCGCGGCTCTTTTTGAAGAGCACTCCAAGAAAAGGCATCCCGTTATTTTTCAGGACCCTGGGATCGAAATCAGGGTCGGTCTGCAGGGCCCGGATCCAGTTGATCAGTTCCCGGGTGGCCGGGCGTTTTTCCACGCCTTCCACCTGCCGCAGGCGGTAGAAGGCCGAGATGGCGCTGTCGGCCAGCCCGCCGGCGATGTCGGGAAAGTGTACGTCGATGATCCTGCGCATCATCTTGGGATCGGGAAAGGCGATGTGATGAAAGTTGCAGCGACCGAGAAAGGGGTCGGAAAGATCCTTCTTGGCGTTGGAGGTGATGATGATCACCGGCCGGTGCACCGCCTGGACGGTTTTGTCGATCTCGATGATGTCGAACGCCATCTGGTCCAGCACATCGAGCATATCGTCCTGAAAATCGGTGTCCGCCTTGTCGATCTCGTCGATGAGCAGCACGGTGCGCTGATCGGATGCAAAGGCCTGCCCGATCTTTCCCATTTTGATGTAGGCCCCGATGTCGCTCACATCCCGGTCGCTGTCCCCGAACCGGCTGTCGTTGAGACGGGTCAGGGTGTCGTACTGGTAGAGGGCCTCGACGAGCTTCATGCTCGATTTGACATTGAGCACGATCAACGGCATGCCCAGGCTTTCGGCGATGGCGTGCCCCAGCATGGTTTTGCCGGTGCCGGGCTCGCCCTTGAGCAGCAGGGGCATCTCCAGCGCCATGGAGACGTTGACGATCTGGGCCAGTTCGGCGTCCAGTACATAATGCGACGCGCCGGTAAAAGCGGGTGTGGTCATAGGCACTCCTTGTGGATAGAATGTCGAATATCGAACCAGGAACCGCAGAATGACGAAGCACAGCGACTCAACGCCTCGACATTCGATATTCCTTGTTCGATATTTTGCGGTTCCCCCTCTACTCCCCCCTGATACGCTTCGACAGCGCCTTGGTCAGCATCAATACCTTTTCGCTCAATTCGGGCGTCAACGAGCCGGTGCCGCATGAGGGGGTGACAAATGACTGGGCCTTGACCTGCTCGACATCCAGCCCCAGTTCCTTAAGCCTTTCCAGCTTAGCGTTCCAGTCCTGCCACAGAGAATCCACCGTGGCCGCCTCGATCTGGTCGGCCAGCAGGGTGGGCACCAGCCCCCAGGCCAGATAACGTCCCGAGGCGATGAACTTTTTGAGCAGGTCGCCGTACAGCACGAACTTGTCGAAGTAGCCGTAAGCATCGAAATTGATGATATCCACCTGGGAATCGAGCAGCAGCGACCAATCGGTGTTGGCGCAGACATGCACCCCGGCCAGCGCCCCCTGGGCGTGGACGGCATCCATCACCTCATCGAGGCAGGTCATGATATCCTCTCGTGATATGCTGATAAATTCCGACGAACCGTATCCGGCAAGGGCGGGCTCATCGATAAAAACGATGACCGGAACGCCCAGGTCACCCATTTTCTTCGCCTGCCAGGCGGCTTTCAACGCCAACAGTTTCACCGCCGCGTCCCTCACCGTATCGTTATAGAAAATGGCCCGTTTTTCGTGATCCTGCAAGGTCGTGCAAAAGGTGATCGGTCCGGTAATCTGGCCTTTGACCGCCTGCAGGTTGTCCGGCGGAGATTGCAGCGCCGCCATCAGGCTGAAAAAACCGGGAGCGCGCTCCGGGGATAAGGCAAATGGCGACGCATCGTCAGCCACCGCCTGTTCGCTGGCGGCAAGATAAGCTTCAAAGAAGGCCAGCACCTCTTCATCGAAACGCGCATCAATGGTATTCACAAAATTCCGATCCGCTTCCTGCACCAGGCCGGGCAGGCCCTCCATATATTGTTCCACCATGCCCTCCCGGGGATACACCGGCAACTGGACCCAGTTGGGGATTTGCGGGACATTGCCAACGATCAATCGCGTGGCCTCGTCATGGCTTTTGAGCGGCTGGCTGCCGATCAGCATCGGCAGGCAATAGGGTTTGAAATCGTTCATCATTCACATCATCCTTATCGATTTGATTGGGTTCTCAACGCCGGCCGCGCGCGCGGCGGGAACAACTCCGGTTGCGGTCTCCGGTGTAACACGGCCCTTGGCACAACACAAGACGCAGCATGCCGCAATCGGTCGAAAACACTTGCAGACCGGACATCAACGGCCAGCAGGGCCGATTGACACCCTCTGGACCGGGTGTTATACTTTTTGTCTACCCTGGGGACGAAGACAGAGGCCGCCATGAGCAAAATCATTTCACTGGACGATAAGCTCAAGCTCTCCGCCGAGCAGCGGGAAGTGCTGGCGCGCAAGCGCAAGCTGATGGCGGTCCGCAAGGTGTTCCAGTGCACCCACTGCGCGTCCAAGTGTGAAAGATGCGGCGCCAGTCTGGGTGCGGAAAACCAGAACCACAAGGACAATCCCAGGATCCCCTATAATTTCTGCGACAGCTGCGCCGAAGAGTACATGGAATATATCGACCAGCTCCAGGGCAAAGGCGATGCGGGCGATTACTGGTACAACCACGCCTGGCTCAAGGTCTGGCAGACGTGGATCGAATACCAGGGCGCCATCGATCAATACCTGCGCTCAAAGGAGTTTCGCCGTCTGCTGGACGAATTGCGCCCAGAAGGTGATCATAGTGATTGACTCAGCGGCCCTTCCGTGCGATTGAAGTAGGTCGATAATTACGGTTTTCATTGATGACGGAATAATCAGGAGGAACTTATGTTTGGTGGTCTCGGAATGCCTGAGTTGATCATTATCCTGGTGATCATCCTAATCATATTCGGCGCAGGGAAACTGCCGCAAATAGGAGACGGCATGGGAAAAGCCATCCGCAACTTCAAAAACGCAACCCGTAAGGAAGATCCGCCGGCAAAACCGGATGAGATTGAAGATGATAAGAAAGTGTAACAGCTTATAGCGATTTCCCATCCCAGGAAGGCGGACGAAGCGCAGGCTATCGCCCGCCTTTTTCTATCGGGCGGCTTTGACGGCCAGCCTCACCGTCAGCGTTTCCCGCCAACTCTGTTCAGCCTGACGAAGAACCGCCG
Organism: Desulfobacteraceae bacterium; assembly: GCA_050302315.1. Lineage (GTDB taxonomy): Bacteria > Desulfobacterota > Desulfobacteria > Desulfobacterales > Desulfosarcinaceae > JARRKU01. The sequence continues at coordinate 28,744 of JBNLAV010000192.1, read as the reverse complement.
CAAATGAATTTCGGCCATTGGGCAAAATCCCAGGGGTAAGGTTGCGTCGCCATTCTTTTGGATAATCGCGCCTTTTCATGGACATGCCTGGCGGAAGAGCGGCGGTTTGATGAAGTTGATGCCACCGCACAGAACCTCGGTCACGGGGATTTGAATGATCCCAGACCGTCCGGCTCCGATAACAGTTCCGGCGAATGGACCAGGATCTTGCCGCCATCGACTTTTGCGCTGTGGAACGGTACCCATGAATACCAGACGCCGGCCTTTCGGCCGTCCGGAGCTACGATGTTGGCGCCGTACAGCCGGCCATAGCCGGGGGGATACATGCGATCCACCATGGTTTTGAACAGCGAAGGCTCGATGGCGGTCCATAAGGTGGATGTGAATTCAAAGGCCGGGTCGATACCGACGATGGCGGACGGCGTGTTCTCGCGGCCGCTGTAATAATATTGGAATCCGTCTATCATCTCATACTTTTTGAAAGCCTGCTCGGTTTGATCGTCGATTTGAAACCTGGCGTAATTGGCGGCGCAGCCGGTCATCAGGTAGACCATTGATGCCCATAACAGCGCCGCAACAACCTTCTTTCGATTGAATACACTAGCCATCCGGACACCTCCTGTTTTTATGTCGACCAATCTGCATGCGGCCGCCAGCCCATGTCAGGCAGATCACTCGGGACGCGCCGCATGCCAGGCAAAAGATAAGCCCGCCCGCAAGGATGATCAAGTGTTTGCCTTTCCTGCACCTTTCGGGTTCCGGGATCCTACCCGTACTTTCGACAACGTCGTCACGCGCCCCGGAGGCCCGGGCCTTATCGATTGCCGTGCATGCCGTGTCCGCGTTTTGAAATAGCCGGCGGTGTGGTATGGTATGGTTTTGAGTGGTGAGATGCGGTTGGACAGGAACTGTCCTCCGGCAATCATCATTTCGAAGATACCGGATTTGACGTACGCCGGGCCGATGCGACCGGCAGCCGCAAATTCGCCGACATACCTGGCGTTAGCAGGCAGACGTTACCCGGAAACCTCCGCCGCCAGGAGAGCCGCCCCCAACGCACCTGTCGCTTGGGGATCGGCCGGCAGCAGCACCGTACGTCCCAACTGTTCGGCCAGAAGACGGTGCATGCAGGGATTATTGGCCACCCCGCCGGTAAATACGATTTCGCCGTGCGGCGCAATGCGATTGATCATTCCGGCTGCCCGACGGATAACGCTGCCATGGATGCCGAGGGCGATTTTGCCTCGATCCTGCCCGTGGGCAATCAATGATACCACCTCGGATTCGGCAAACACGGTGCACATGCTGGAGATGCTGATTTCCTCCTCGGCCCGCAGGGCCTCCGCTCCAAACGCCTCGATGCCGAACCCCAGCGTTTTCGCCATAATTTCCAGGAATTTGCCGGTACCGGCGGCGCAGCGGTCATTCATTTCAAACTTCCTGACCGTGCCGTTTTCCCGTATGGCAATGGCCTTGCTGTCCTGACCGCCGATGTCCAGGACGGTGCGGGCCTCCGGGAAACAGGCCCGGACCCCTCTGGCATGGGCCTTGATTTCGGTAACCGTGGTCGCGTCGAAGGCGATTTCGAACAGGCTGCGGCCGTAGCCGGTGGCCATGATGCAATCGTACGGGACCCCGGACAGCAATTTTTCAGCCGCGCAGATGGGATCGAAACCGGTATCGGTGCGACGGCTTTCCAGCAATGCACCGGAACCGTCGACGACAACCAGCTCAACGGTCCGCGAACCTATGTCGATGCCGGCAAACCGCATCCCGCCTCCCAATCGCGGCTAGCGCAGTTGTTCGATAAACGCCTCGACCCTGGTCTTCAACTGACCGGCGTCTTCATTGCTGTAATCCGTCTCGATACGCAAGCAGGGAATTTGCTCCTCCTCCAACGCTTTTTCCACCGGAATGGCCTCCATCAGATAGGGCTGGCAGAACTGCAGCCCGTAATGAATCACGCCGTCGGCCTTGTAAGCGGCGACCATCTCTTTGATATGGGTCAGACGATCCGGATTGGGTGTGAAAATGGCGCAGTCCACCTTAAAGTACCGATCTGTAATGGCATCCATCATCTCATCGACGGAGCGGCCGGAAGTATCGGTCAAGTTACGCGTGCCGCGCTCTCCCACGCAGGACTCTTCCGCCACGATGACGGCGCCTGTGTTCTCCACGATATGCGGCAGTTTCCAGTTGGGTATCGCCTGGGGGCAACCCGACACCAGAATACGGGGGGTCCCGGAAGCGCGAACACCGGTTTTTTCCTCTATGCGCCGTTCCAGTTCGTCGCAGATCTGGTTCACTGCATCGGTGAAGCGCTTCGGGTTGTCGTAAAAGAATACCTGGTTGGCCAACAGGGCATCCAGGCCGGAAATGGGAGCGGGGTCGGCCTTGCGCAAGGTGGACAACCTGTGGATGGCCGCCCGCTTTGCATTGACCGTCTCGATTGCCTTCCTCAAGGATTCGGCCGTTACGGCCACGCCGGTCATGTCTTCCAGAGCGGATTTAAACCGGTCATACTCTGCTCTCAGCAGGGATTTGCCCTTTTCGGATTTGACCTGCGGCATATCCATGACAAACAGATTGTCCACCAGGCTATCGAGGGTTTCATAGGCTTTTTTCTTTCCGTCGCAGGTATTCTCGCCCACCACCATGTCAGCGCTTTCCAGGTAAGGGCAAACTTTGCCGAGCTTGAAGCCAAAGGTCGATTTGATCAGCGCGCAGGTATTGCGGGGCAGTAATTTTTCGACGGCCTCGGTAGCAAAATCCGCCCCGGCGCAGAGCCCCACCAAAGTGGCGTTGGCGGCCAGCACAAGTTCTTCGGGAACGAATACGCAATAGCAGCCGACAATTTTGCGGCCGGCGGCCTTTTCTTCCAGCAGTTCCTTGATGCGCAGGCCATGGACTTCGCTCATGACGAAATCGAAGTAGCTCATCCCTTCCGGCCGCTCCTTTTGAGACAAAAAGATATCCTGATAGGCATTTCCCAGTATGCCCAACAGGGCATCGTGGGCTTCCAGGTCGAGGCCCAGATCGGCCCACATGGCACCGTAAGCGTCACTCATGTCAAGCTCCTTGAGGATTGGGTTCTATTTTCCCTCTGCATCGTAGGGCCAGCCGTTCATCCCTTTTTCAAGGATCAACAGACGGCTTTTTTCCACCTGCTGTGACAAGTAATACGCAAAGGTTCTTTTGGCGCCGCCGGCACCCCGGGGACAAACGATCACGATGTCCTGGCCGGACGCCTGGATGGCGGGCAGCAGCTTGGCCAGCTTGTCCTTGTCCGCCTGGGTTTTCACCGGGTAGGCGTTGGTTTCAAGGGCGCTCTGAATATGTCCTGCGGCAAATTGTTCTGCCGGGCAGATATCGACGATCAACACCGATGATCCGGCGTCCATGCGTGCTTTCAACGCAGCGGCCGAAATATAATTAAAGTCTTCGGCGGCCTCCACCTGGAAAGCTCCCGCCATCAGGCATAAAATTGATAAAAACAGGAAAGTTCTTTTCACCGTTCCGGTCCTCCATGTTTTATTGTTTTTTGGATTTGAGTACGGCGGCATATTCCATGGAAAATATCGATAAGTCAAATCAATAATATCAATGAATGGCTTTCCGCTGAATTGAAAATATCTATTGCTTCTTAGAAAATGAGAATGGTGCAGACGGGAGAGGCAAGTAAAGACAAACTTACAATACTGGCGATGGGCGTCACGCCGGCCGGCCGATAGTCTGTGCGCTCAAAGATTGCCCCCGTTATCTCCTATTTGGATGGGTCTTTCGGCTTAGGCTGCCGATGCTTCCGGGGTGCCAGCAACGCTCTGGCGGTTTCAAACTCGTGATGCTCTGCAAACGCCGTGGCTGCGAACATCTTCTCAAGCGCGCTGCCCTCATTGTCCGCTGCGCCATATGCTTCTGTTTCTACTTCTATCTCTTCTTCAAGCGGCAAATATTGCGTCAGGGGGCAATCGGCGCATCCTCCGGCAGGCAGATCCGTATCTTTATGTAAAATCTCAACGAGCGCGGTGATGGCGGCGCGGCTGTCCGCATATAGGTTTTCCCGGCCGATTTCATCATACAGGCCGGTCCGTTCCATTACATTGATCACCTGACCTTTCAGGCCGCACATCGCAAATCCGAGGCCGGCGCTGCGGATACGTTTAACCAGCAGGGACAAGGCTTCCTCCCCGGAAGCGTCCATATCGTTGATGCCGCGTGCATCGAGAAGGATATAGCGAAGGTTCGGCCGATCCGTGCGGAATTTAAGAACTTGTTCATCAAGATAGCTGGCGTTGGCAAAAAAGAGGGCTCCGTCGAAACGCACGACGGATAGGTGCTCACAGCCTTTCAACCGGTAGTATTCCGCGCTTTTTAGAACCTTTTCCTCATTCATGGACAAAGAGGCGACCACCGGCCGCATGGACTTGTAGAGAAAAATGCTCATCGACAGGGTCACTCCGATCATGATCCCTTTATCGAGGTGGGGCGCAAAATAGAGGGTGACAACAAAGGTGATAATAGAGATCAGCCCGTCATACCATTGCGCCCGCCATGCATGCATGAAACCTTTGACATTGACCAGTCCGATCACGGCCATCATGATGACCGCCGCCAGAACCGCTTGCGGCAGATGGTAGAGCAGTGGCGTAAAGAACATCAAGGTTATAACGACAATGACCGAGGTCACCACCGAGGATATTCCGGTGAGCGCACCCGCCTGCAGATTGACGGCCGATCTGGAAAACGATCCCGAGATGGCGTAGCTTGATCCGGTGGAGCCGATGATATTGGCGAGACCTTGACCGATCAGTTCCTGGTTTGGATCGAGCTTTTGACCGGTTTTGGCGGCCATTGCCTTGGCGATGGCGATGGCCTCCATGAATCCCAGGAGAGAAATGATAACGGCGACCGGCAGCAGCTTGACAAAGGTATCGACTTTCATCGCCGGCAGTTCCAGTGAAGGCAGTCCTGCCGGTATTTTTCCGACGATGGCACCGCCTCCCGTGATTTTGAGGCTGTCCAGGTCAAGGGGGTGATTGCCGACCGACAGACGCCAGAGGGTATCCGACCCAGTGGAATCTGCGGGGGTCGGTGCCTTCTGGTAATAGGCATCGCCGGATGGACCGGCTATGAGCTTGACTTTGCGCAAAGACTCGCGAAGCATGCTGGCGTGCCGCTTTGCTTCCGCCAGGCTGATATTAAGGATTTCAACCCTGCTCTGAAGCATGACCAGCTCGGGGGATTTGGACAGCCGGGCATTTTGCAGCCTTTTTGCTTCCGACTCAACGTCGGCGGCAATCTCCGCCCGTTGCTCGCTTATGATCTTGATTTCCTCGACGGCGGCATTGAATGCTTCCATGCTTTCCACGATCCGGGGATTTTTAATCGCCTGCGCCGGGATGCGGGCGTCATTGTTGAATCCGGTCAAGTATGAGATGAGCGTGGCAATGGCCACAGCCACCAGCACATTGGGGATGCGACGATCAATCTTCCGCAATACCACCATAACGGCCACCGCGCCGATGCCGAACAGCAGCGTGGGGAGATGGGTGTAGTCCAGCGCCGCTTCGACCACCCGAATCATGGTTTCGTAATGATGCGACAGCTTGTCGACCTGCACACCGAAAAATTTGGAAAATTGTGATGACGCGATGATAATGGCGGCCGCATTGGTAAAGCCGTTGACGACCGGATGTGAGAGGAAATTTACGACCAGTCCAAGACGGAGAACGCCCAGTGAAAACTGGAAAATTCCGACGGTCAGCGCGAGCGCGATCGAATAGGCGATGAATTCGGCGGATCCGGCCGTGGCCAGCGGTTCCAACGATGCGGCCGACATGAGCGAGACGACCGCGACAGGGCCCGTGGCGAGTTGATTGCTCGAACCAAACAGCGAAGCGATCATCGGCGGCAAAAAGGCAGCGTACAATCCATAATATGCCGGCAGCCCGGCCAGCTGAGCATATGCCATGGATTGGGGAATCAGCACCAAGGCGACGGTGATGCCGGCGATGAGATCGGTCCGGAATTTGGCGATGTTGTAGCCGTCAAACCAGTATAGGAACGGTATGGCCCTTGCCAGTATTTTTTGATTTTGCATCGGTTTGCACCACTTTGTAGAAACATGCATTAAGATTGCCCACAAGATGTTGCAAATATCCAAAGATCAATGGGCTGTCAATCTTCCTGTTGGTGTGCGGTTGATTTGAAGGCAAGGAAAAACCAGGGGCTCTGGCAGGCGATTGGGGGGTGCAGACACGGAACTGGGGACACCATATCGATTGCCGTCTGCACCCTATCTGCGTTTTGAAATCGTTGCCGGGATGCCGACGGCGTTGTGCGGATCGTTGAGTTGCTTCCAACGTGCATCGTCTGCAAATTGCCACACTTTCAACATGTCGAAGTTCCCGCCATTCAGGTCGACGCTGAAGGCTGCGGAGAAATCGGGCCTTTTGAGGTCCAGCGGATGTTCCACCCAGCCCATCAGGTCGAAATCGTAAAAATCACGTTGCCAGGAGTATTCGACAATCGAAGCGGGCGGAGCGAACTGTATGCCGATTGTCCGCCCCTCATTCTCTGCCAGATGAACGACCAGTTCCTTGTCGCCGGTAGGCATTTGTACCGGCTCATCCCGGTAGAACAATTTCCATGTCAGCGGCATCATCACGCCTTCCGGATCCGCAAGCCGAGCCACCAGCCGATGCACCGACACCGGATCGGATCCATTATTGCGTATATGGCACCCGACATTGACAACCGGAGTCATTCTTCTGCCTTGTTGAATCACGATGTAACCGACGCCGTCCGGGTAAGCCGTAAGGGATCCTTCGGCAGACTTTGTCGCCGGCTTGCCAAGCAACCGGGACACAACCTCGCACACTTCCGTCATATCGCGGTGAACGCGAACAAAGTCGATGTATTTGATATCGTCCAGTTCAGGTATATGGGTGTGATCCAGTCGCAGCGGAATGATATATGTTTCTGACTGCCGCTCGGCGCGTCTCATCGCCGCCTGCAATTCGTACCGTGTGTGCTCCTTCTCAGCATAGTCCTTAGAAACGAAAATGATACAATACCTTGAATCATTCTCGTATATGTCAGACAGCGGCTTGTGTGTCAATTTCAATGCAACTACGGCATATTGCACAGGGTGAAAAACGAATTCTTATCCTGCTGCAGCCGCGGGCGCTCCAATGTCAGAGATTACACGCGGTACACCATCAACGCCGGCAGGATTGGCCACCGTAGTGATCGCGCCAGATGGTGCGTCCAACCATTGCCCGCTGACCGAACATGACCGGCGCAGCGGGTCTTGTCTTTGATGGAAAACATGGTAATCTTTTTTATTGTCTTTCCCAGTGACAGGGTCGGCGGCCGATAACAGACCCAAACCCATGCCGCCGCCCTGAAAATCCAAACATGTTTCCAAAGGAGTTCTCAATGAAAATCGTCATATTCGGAACAGGGGCTGTGGGTGGATATTTCGGCGGCCGTCTGGCCCAGGCGGGCAACGATGTCACCTTTATCGCACGCGGTCGGCATTTGGAAGCCATCCAGACCGAAGGATTGAAGGTGGAGAGCATCAGCGGCGATTTTACGGTTAAGGCCCGGGCCACCAGCGATCCCGGAGAAATCGGCGCGGTGGACCTGGTGCTGTGCTGCGTCAAATCGTGGCAGGTGGCGCAGGCCGCCGAAGCCATCCAGCCGCTGATGGGATCGCATACCGCTGTCATACCGCTGCAAAACGGCATAGAGGCACACACCACATTGGCCCAGACCCTTGGCGACCGGCACGTTCTTCCGGGGCTGTGCAAAATTATCAGCATGGTGGCCGGTCCGGGCCATATTCGCCACATGGCCGCTGATCCTTATCTGGCCTTCGGGGAGACGGACGGACAATTGAGCCGCCGGACCGAAGAGATCGCCGGGGCGTTTGCCGACGCCCAAGGATTGACCCTTGCCGTCTCCCGCAATATCCTTGTCGATCTTTGGAAGAAATTTATGCTCATTGCACCTTGGAGCGGCATCGGTGCGCTCACGCGGTCGCCGGTGGGGGTTTTCCGAAGCCTGCCGGAAACCCGGCAAATGCTGACGGATTCCATCCGTGAAGTGGTTGCAGTCGCCAATGCCAACGGCGTCGCAGTGGAGCAGAGCGCCGTGGATGCCACCATGGCGTTCATCGACAATCTGCCGCCCGAAGGCACGGCGTCCATGCAGCGCGATATCATGGAGGGCCGGCCGTCCGAGCTTTACGAACAGTGCGGCGCCGTTGTCCGCTACGGTCAAAAAGGCGGCGTGCAGACCCCCCTCAACCGGTTTTACTACCACAGCCTGCTGCCGCTGGAATTAAAGGCGCGCGGGGAGCTCTCCTTCTGATACCGGCACATTTCTTGAGCCTTGCGAAAGGTGGCGGGTCAATTCAGAAGGGAATATCGTCATCCTGGGTGTCGGCCATGGGCGGTTCAGGATAGCCCTGGTCGGCCCTTTGTCCCCTTGACTGGGAACCGGAGCCGGCGCTGTCGCCGCGCCCGCCGATGAACTGGACGTCCGAGGCGATGATTTCAGTGGTGTAGCGCGTCACCCCGTCCTGCTCCCAGGAACGGGTCTGCAGTTTCCCCTCTACATAAACTTGACGGCCCTTGGAAAGATATTCGCCGCAGATTTCGCCCAGACGCCGCCACGCCACGATGCGGTGCCACTCGGTACGCTCTTTCTTTTCGCCGGTCTGCTTGTCGGTCCACTGATCGGAGGTGGCCACGCTGAAATTGGCCACCGCGGTGCCGTCCGGGGTGTAGCGCACTTCAGGATCCCGTCCCAGGTTTCCAACGATGATCACTTTATTCACTCCTGCCATGGCAATCCATCCTTTCCTGGTAAAGTACACAAGTTAGCGTCAACGAGCTAACGATAGTGAATATAAGAAACTTAGAATATTATCAATAAAAGCCTTCACAAAAGGGCTTGGCTCACCAATCCGATAATCAATGACCAACCAGCCTGAATTTAAAATATCGTTATGGACGCATAGTGAGATTGATAAAGGTGTGACATTATCCTGCGCCTAAAAAAAAATCAAACCACAGGTTAAGCTATATACTGAAAGGAGCTGAAATGAGCACAAAACGGCGCAAACACAGTGCCCAATTCAAAGCCAAGGTAGCCTTGGCCGCCATCAAAAACGAAGTGACCACCGCCGGGTGAGCCCTTCCCGTTCGCGAAGGTCGATAAATATAACGCCGCCATGATCGCGGCTGCGCTGCACCCATCCCATCAACACTACTTCCAGTCCGGCGTCATCCGCTCCCAATTGCCGGCAATGAGGGTGCCCCCCATATTCGCATGTAAATATGGGGGGTACCTTATGTAAAGCAGCGGTTAGGGCGCTACCTGCGCTTTGATCTGGCACACGATCTCCACCAGCCGGTTAAAGCCGATGGCGAACCCGATGCCAGGGATTGATGGCCCGCCCAGCACTTTGGTCTGCATCTCGAAGACGGTGCGGGAGTAGTAGTATAGTCCGCGCACCAGGCTCTTGTCATGCACGCAGGGCACCTCGAGGGTTGTCAGGGTGCGGGTGACCGTGGCGAAGTGGTCGGCGGACCGGCGGGCAATCAGGACACCAGGCGGCAATTATTGCACTGGAATGAGAGCGGCCGATCGCCTTCTACTGCCACGGCCGCAACATAGCCGCTTTCAGTCTCGACCTGCCGAAGATGCCAGTTATCATGGGCCGCCGCCCCATTGACCACCAGACTGGGCGCATCCCCGCCGGCCGGCAGGAAGTCGATGCAGAAACTATCCAACGCCTGGGAGAGCCCCTTGCCCACGGCCTTGACGTAGGCTTCTTTTAACGTCCAGCAGTCGAAAAAGGCCTTCAGCCGGTGGTCGCGGGGTAATGCACTGATGGCGCGGGTCTCGCGCCGGCAGAAAAAGTGTTCGGCAAGGGATTGGGCTCCCGGAAAAGTACGGACCTGCTCGATATCCACACCGATCCGGCGCCGCATGGCAAAACCGTATAGGATTTTGTCACCGGAATGGGTCAGGTTGAAGGCCAGCCGCTGCGGCCGGTGAGTGATCGACAACTCAGGCTTGCCATAGGGGTTGCACCCGATTTGGACGCGCTCCGGCGGCACCCCGGTATATTCCCCCAGCAGACGACGCAGCAGGCCCCTGGAGACGACGGCCCGGCGGCGGTCCTTCTCGAAATGGTATCGCCGGGCGCTGCGGCGTTCCTCCCGGGAAAGGATCCCTTCCAGTTGGCGGCGCTCGTCCGCCGGTATATCCAGCGAATGGCAAACGAGGTGAACTTCTTCGGGACCCAGCCGATGGGGCAGGACGGTCATGGTCCCTGGCAGCGGATGTGGTTGGGGTATTCCACAATCACGTCCACGTTGGCCGGTGAAAATCGATAGAGGTGGTTGACCTCCATCACCTGTCTACGACGCTGTTCAGGGGTAAAGGCCTGGAAGTGCGTGTCGATGGCACCGGCATGGTTGGCCATCAGGTCATAAGCCTTCACCGGCTGGTCGCAGGCAAAGTCGAAACTGCCCAGATCGGCATACCGCACCATGGGATTTTCCCGGGTCTTGAAATAGACGCGTCGCCGGGTAAGGTTGTAAACAATGCTCCACCGGGTCGCCCGGCCCTGGAACGCCGATTGCAGGACCGAAAAGGCGTAGGCCACGGGGTTGTTCCGCCCTTTCCGGTCGTAGGACTTCAACAAAATGGCGGTGCGTACGAACCGGTCCATGGAGTCGATATCGTCGGGCATTGGACGAGATCCGCCGAACCCCTGGAACCCGTTGAGGTAGGCGAGGGAATCTTCGTAAGTGCGATTGGTCTGCACCCTGGCGGGTAAGGCCCGTTCGGTATGACTGACCATCCGGCCGTCGATAAAATCGATGGCCGCGCATTGTCCAGTGGCGTCGCATGCCATGTAATGGATACCGAAAACCCCCTTGGGATCATGAATCCGCAAATGGCTGTCGCTGGCGAGCACTTCCGCCACCGTGGCGTAATTGTCCAGCTGGTACTGGATCCACTGGGCCTGGGCAATGGCCGGGCGCTCGTCGTTGCCGGGGTATTGCGTCTCCCGCAGCAGCAGCCCGGTGACGGCCAGGCCGGCCTCGTTCATCCCCCCCAGGGGGCGGTCCTGCGCAATCTGGTTGAAGGTGATGCTGCCGTAGCGGGAGACCCATTTGGCGCCGGGTTGATCGGACTCCATGGCAATCATGGCGGTCTTGACCGCATGACGCGGATTGGTCACCAGGATGCCGTCTCCGAGGTACCAGTCGAAATTCTTGCCCATCAACATGTCCGCGTCGCACTGCATGCCGAAGGCCGTGCAGGCAGCAGCGTGAATGGGCATGACGATTCCAACGACTATGAGCGCGAGCATGATGATCATCTGTTTTGGCATCAATTTATCCTCCTCTCGTCTTCTAAAGCCCCGTCCAAAGGACCCGGCGTAAACATCACGCTCAATGCGCGGCCTGGTATTGGATTTGTCCATCGATGATGGTGTAAGCAACACGGGTGCCCAGGATCTGGTCTTCAGGCACCGTCATGATGTCCCTGGAGAGCACGCACAAGTCGGCCAGCTTACCCACTTCGATGGTCCCTTTGATCCCTTCTTCGAAGGCCCCATAGGCCGCGTCCCGCGTGGAGGCGCGCAGGGCCTCCTGGCGAGTCATGCGCTGCTCAGGATGATAGAACGATTGCTGCCCCCCTTTGAGCGACCGGCGCGTGACCGCCACATAGAAATTGGCGATGGGGTTCACCGGTTCAATTGGCGTGTCGGTCCCGTTGATGATCATGGCGCCGGCATCGAGCAGTTTACGCCACACATAGGCGCCCTCGGCGATCCGATCCGCCCCCAGCCGGTGGATGGCCCAGTCAATGTCCGACGCCATGTGGATAGCCTGCATGGAGGCTATGACCCCCAGTTCCTTGAACCGGGGAATATCGGCGGCGCTGAGATGTTGGGCGTGCTCGATGCGAAATCGGTGGTCCGGATTGCCGGGGACGGCCTTGAAAGCACGCTCGAACTGGTCCAGCACCATGCTGTTGGTGCGGTCTCCAATGGCATGCACGCTGACCTGGAATCCGGAGCGCAGGCATTGGCTGGCCACCTGGTAGACATAGTCCGGCGGCAGCATCTGATGGCCGAAATGCCCCGAGCGATCCGCATAGGACTCTTTGAGCCAGGCGCCTCGCGACCCGAGGGCGCCGTCTGCCATCAGCTTCACCCCCCGTATGGTGAGGAAATTGTTTCCCAGCCCTATCTCCGGGCCTGTGTCCAGAATGGACGACAGCAGCAGGGTATTGCTGCCCCACAGCATCGCATAGAGCCGGATCTTCAGTTTTTTGCGGGCCAGAAACGATTTGAAGAGGTTGATGGTTCCCAGGCCGGCGCCGGCCTGGTGAAAGCTGGTGACACCGTTTTCGATGCATCTCTGGATGGCCACATCCAGCGCCTTCTCGTCGCTGCTTTCACCGTCGGCCATGATGTACATGGAAACCAGTCCGGAAGCGCCCTCGGTGAAGATTCCGGTGGGCTCCCCTTTGTCGTCCACGATCACCTCACCGTCGCCGGAAACCCGGGTTCCGGTTGAGATGCCGGCCAGTTCCATGGCTTTTGCATTGGCAAAGGCTGCATGGCCGCTGGCATGGGTCAGAAAGACCGGATGGTGGGGTGTGGCCGCACTGAGGGCATGGTGGGTCTGGAAGCCCTTCACCATGGGCTTGGGTGCGGGACGCCATTTGCTTTGGTGCCAACCGTGGCCAAGGATCCAGGTGCCGGGCTTCTTTTTTTCGGCCGCCGCAGCAACGATTCTAACCAGTTCGGCGTAGTTGGCGGCCTTGCCGACATCGACACGCAGGAGGCTGTGTCCCATGGACACCAGGTGGCCGTGGCTTTCGATAAATCCCGGCACGACGGCCCGGCCCGCCAGATCGATAACCAGTGTTTCGGGTCCGACCGTGGCCATCACCCGCTGGTCATCGCCCACCGCCACGATCTTACTGTTTTTAACAGCCACCGCCTGGGCCACGGTTTGCCGGGGGTCCGCTGTGTAGACCTTTCCATTGTGCAGCACCAGGCTGGCGTCGGCGGCCATCGTCGCTTGGGCGGCCGCCAGCAGCGCAATAGAGACGCAAACCACCCGGAACGACGAACAAAAATATTTACGATGTTTACAGAGCATATCCACGCCTCCTCCTTAAAACCATTGTTCATCAGCGAAGTCATATGGTTTGTTTGACGTCCCAAGCCCGCACCGCCAGGGGGTGGGTCAGAGAGCCGAGGTAGAACTTAGGCTCTCCGATGCTTCTGTAGGGCGTGCCCACCTTTTTGATGCTATTGTATACGCTGTCGTCGATGGCGGCCAGCAAGAGGTCATCATCGTTGCAGTCGCCGAACAGATGCTGCTTGAGAATCTGGAAAATATCCGGATCGGCCTCATCGCGGATGGCAAGACGTGAGAGTTCGTAGCAATCGGCCCCGTTGGGGTACTCTTGGTAAAGCTGCTTAAAATCGACATCGAAGGCATCTTCGATGGGCAGGGCGGCCTTGGTGTTGAGTTTTATTTTTCGCATGGTGCCAAGGATCTGATCGTCGGCGTCGAACAGGGTGTAAGTGGTGCTATATTTTCCCAACAACTCGTCCGCCTTCATCATCTCGAATTTAACGGCGGCAAGGCTCTGGCTGAAGTCGTAGTTGGGCCTGTTATAGTAGACATCTGCGACGAACTCGCTGACCTCGGGGTTGAATTCGCCGCCCGAAATACAGGTCAGCTTGTAGCCATTAATGGTTTTGATGTAGTTGCAGGCCCCGTCGGATCCCGGCAGGGCGGTGGACGTTACCTGGCCGCCCTCCACGCCATGGGCCGCCTGCGGCGATGGTGTCACCGGCAACAGCATCTGATTGGCGACTTCATACTCGGTGCCGTGGACCGTAATTCGCTCGCCGGTTTTGTTTTCCGCACCGCGCAGGAAATCCACCATCTTCTGAACGCTTTCGGTGGTCATCCCCCGCGACCCTTCGCGGATGGAGGTGCCCGATACTTTGTCCCGACGAACCACGCTGTAGGGCCAGACACCAAAGGATTCATCGTAGATGTAGCGGGCCAGCATGCCGCCGGCATCGCTGCCGTGCAGGCCATGGATCCTGGCGCCTTTGTATTGCCGCTTGATGCGCTTAAGAACGGCATAAAACCCATCGCGATAGTACTCTTCCGGGTAGTAGATCACCTCCAGCTTGTCCTGCAGGTTCATATCCTTGATGGCGGCCTCCATCATGGCCAAGCGGTTTTCTATCTCATAAAAGGAGTTGCCCACCAGGAAATAGTTGATATGCAGGTCTGCTTTTTCGGTCAATTCGTAAATCCGCATACCGTCGACAAACCGGCCTACTCGCCAGTCGCCCTTTTCAAGCCAGAGCCTGAATTGGAGTGGTACGGCCACCGGGTGGATCAACACCTTATCGAGCTTGCGTTTTTCAAGCATCTCCATTGCGATGCGGACATGAGTGCTGTGCATGGGATTGAAGGTACCGAAGTAGACGCCAATGCCGCCTTTGGGGGCGAACATGGCCTTCAGATCCGTGTAGCAGAAGTAGAGAATCCCGACACTGACGGCCGAGAATCCCATGGCGAGGTAGAGATAGCGAAACCAGATCAGTCCGTAGACCGCCAGTGCCGTGACGATGATGTTCGTGCTGACGGCCAAGGTGACATTGGTAAACCGCTCGCCGTATCCGCGGTTGGCCATGGCGATACCGATGTACTGCAGGCCCTGGGAAGCCATGGTTACGTATAGGGTGATGCCCATAAAGCCGCCGAAAGCGTCAACATGGCTCTGGGGGATGATCCCGCCCCGGGTGATGGAGTAGATGATCGAATAGTTGATCATGATTTGCGGCATGAAGCGCACCACGCGACCGACCACCATCTTGCCGGTGTACAAGTGGCCCATCTGTTCAAACTTGTTGCTAATTCGCGCGAAGAAAGGCATGAGCAGAAACAGTAAAGCGGCCGGAGCGAAGAGATAGGGATTTGCCCAGTTGTTGTCGATGGACGAATAGGCGCAATAGAAGAGCCCGGAGATAAAGAACGAGTAACGGGTGATTCTGCTCTTGAAATGCATCCGGAGGTAGTTAAAGGGCCTTTGCAGCAGATTTGGCAAGGCTTTCATCGTCAAATCCCCTTTCAGATTGATTCGGTTGAGTGTCTGTGGAGCGATGGATTTCAAAATTATGGTTTTTTGCGGCCCACTCATCGCGGGCCAGAATACTCGGCACTGGAGTTCTGAGCCCAGTCAAGATTCAGTCAACGCTTTGAACATATTCCGCCACCGGCATCAGCCTGGCGAAGGTGCCGTTCAGCCCGGCCAGGAATGAGCGCTGGACCATAGCGGCCGGCACTTCGGCGCCATCGTACACGAGGTTCCGGGTGGCCGTGGCCTCGGGAATCAGGACGACCTCATGCCCCAGGTCGAACGCCGCACGAACGGTGGAATCAACACACATGTGGGTCATCATGCCGCAGACCACCAGGCGCTGCGCCGAAAGATCCCTCAGGGTCTCCATCAGCAGGCTCTGTCGAAAACTGTTGGGGAAGTGCTTTTCGATCACGGCTTCGCCTTCCACCGGCGCCACGCGGGGGTGGATTTCTGCGCCGGCCATCCCGGGAACGAATACCGTTGCCCCCTCCCTTGCGGAGAGATGGCGCACATGCACCACCGGTCGCCGGCGGGTTCTGAAAAAGGATAACAGTTCGAGGGCCTTGATGCTGGCCGCCGCGGCACCGTCGAGGGGCAGAGCCCCGTCTTCGAAGTATTCGTTCTGTATATCGATTATCACCAGCACATCATTCATCGCTCTCCTCACTTTCATTCTTCGGTTGAGCCATCAGTTGCACCCCCGGTAGTAGGTGCGCATGTCCTCTCCATGGGTGTCCTGGGCATACAGAGCAAAGGATCGGATGGATGGATGCGCCGCGAATATCGAGGGCATGACCGACAACCCGTAAGTTTTGTTGAACCGGCGGGTCAACTCGGTCAGGATAATGGAATCGAACCCCAGATGGCCGAGTTCGGCATCCAGATCGATCCGGGTGATGTCCATGTGGGCGATCTCGCTGACAAGCATGGTGAGATCGGTCAACAGCCGGGCACCTATGTCGTTTTCCTTGGTGGTTTGATCGCTGCCTTCCGGCCTGGCCGCAACCTTGCCGGTCTGCGGAACGGACGGCTCGGTGGCAGCCGGTGTGTTTACTTCATCCTCACGCGACGCTGAGGGCGCCCGTTGTTCACTGCTTTGGCTTTCGACCCAGTAGCGTTCCTGTGCAAAGGGGTAGGTCGGCAACGGGACGCGCGGCGGCGGGTTCTCCCCATAGAGCAATCTCCAATCGATGTCGACCCCCCATACCCACATCTGCGCCAGGCTCTCCAGGTCGCCTTCCGACACCGCCGTTCGCAGATAAGCCTGTCCGGCTTTTCCCTTGATAAGGAATGGCGCCGCATCCGGCCGGTTTGCGACCGCGCCTGTGAATAGGCCGTCGATGTCGGTCTCACCGTCAATATAGGCGGACAGCCCCTCGATCAACGATTCCCAATCAGTCACCACCAGCGCCAATCGGGTGCCCATGGCTTCCCGGCCGGTCTGCAAGGTATAGGCCAATTGCGCCAAGGGCATCTCACCGACAACGCTGCGGCCGCCGGCATGGGGTGCGCCATCGGTTGAATTTCGCCGCAGGCGCGCGGTCAGCGTCTGAATCGACAACCCGGCGGCCGACGCGTCCGAGGTTGTCAGTTTCTTCCCGTGTTGCCGGTAGACGGCCTCGAAGAACAAGTGCAGCGCGAGTTGATCCATGCCAAGCGCCAGCAGATCCTCCTCGGGATCGATGCTGCCGGCCGGCACCGACAGGATATCGGCGGCCAGTTCGGTCAGTTCCTTTATCAGCTCCGTTGCCTCGCCCGGGCCCTCGGCTTTCTGCGGCCGGTCCGGGGATACAAAGGCCATCAATGACCGGGCGTACGCTTTCAACCGTTCTTCATCCCTGGCAGAGAGGATTACGATTTGCCCCGATTTCAAAGGAGGCACGGGGTTTTCCGTGGGCGCAGCAGCAGCTTCCAAAATGATATGGGCATTGGTGCCGCCGAATCCGAAAGAACTAACACCGGCGCGCAGGGGGGCAACCCGGCCGTGCCGGTCAGCGGACGGTGTCCAATTCTGCAGCTGCCTTACCACGAAAAAGGGACTATTCTCCAATTTCAGGTAGGGATTCAATTTGTCGCAATGCAGAGACGGGGGAAGCTGACCATGGCGCATGGCCAGCAGCACCTTGATGACACCTGCAATACCGGCGGCGGCTTCCAGATGCCCGATATTGCTTTTGACCGTCCCCAGGCCACAAAAACCTGTCCGCTTTTCTTCTCCGGTGAACGAAACACCTTCCAGGGCATAAGCCTTCTTGAGGCCGTCAACTTCGATGGGATCGCCCAGCACCGTCCCGGTCCCGTGAGCTTCGATATAACTGATTGAGAGCGGATCGATGCCCCCGCGTTTCCAGCAGCGCTGGATCAGATCGGCCTGGGCGCCTGGGTTGGGCGCAGTAAGCGAATTGGCCCGCCCGCCGTGGTTGACCATGCTGCTGCGGATGATACCGTGGATATGATCTCCATCGGCCAAAGCCTGTGCCAGAGGTTTGATCAGAATCGCGCCCACGCCCTCTCCGCGAACGTAACCATCGGCATCTTTGCTGAATGTCCTGCACCGGCCCGTGGAACTCAACATGCCCGCATGGGCGAATGCGATATACATCTTGGGGCTCAGCAGCAGGTTGACCCCACCAGCGATGGCCATGTCGCAACTGCCGGCGGCCAGGGCCTCCACGGCGCGATGGATGGCGACCAGGGAACTGGAACAGGCCGTGTTGACCGGTTCGCTGGGCCCCTTGAGGTTGAACAGGTAGGAAATCCGGTTGGCCAGAATGGAGTGCGCGCTGCCAGTAGCGGTATAAGCCTCGATGTCCCGGCCGCTGCCCCGGACGATATCTCCGTAATCAGAGGAGGAGACCCCGACGAACAATCCGACATCGGTGCCGGAAAGATCGGACATCCGGTACCCGGCATCTTCCACACAATGCCAGACCACCTGGAGGAATAGACGCTGCTGCGGGTCCATCAGCCGGGCCTCCCTGTCTGAAATGCCGAAAAAGAGCGGGTCGAACCGGTCCACACGTCCAATGAACCCACCCCATTTGGAATTGGAGACGTTTGGGGTTTCCGCAGGATCGCCGTAAAACGCTTCCCCGTTCCAACGGTCCTCGGGAATCTCCGTGACCAGATCGCGGCCGGCGGCCAGGTGTTGCCAGAATTCCGTCAGATCATCCGACTGGGGCAGGATGCCGCTCATGCCGACCACGGCCATGTCAAAGCCGCGCTGGACCGGCAGTGAATGAGGTTGCACGACCGGGACCGGTCGCGGCGCGTTCTCCCTGTCGGCCGGCGCCTCAGGCGGCTGTTCGGTTTCCGGCGACGCGATGGTCGACCCGGCGGCCAGCGGGACCTGAATCCCGAAATGGCGGCCCAATCGATCGCCGAATTCAGAAGTAAAATACTCGGCCAGCGCTTCGATGGTGGGATTATCGAAGAAAACAGTGGGGGTCAGTTCCAGATTAAATACTTCGTTGAGGCGATTAGCCAGGGCGGTGAACCCAAAGGAATCAAAACCGTACTCGGCCATCTCATCTTCCGGATGAATCTCCGCCTTGGGAATATCCAGCTGTTGGGCGACTTCTGCGACCAGGCTGGCCCGTGTCTTCTTCAGCAGACGATCGTGAACGGTTCGACCGGGGACAACAGCCCCGGCGAGTGCGGAACGTCGGCCCGGAAATCGCAGCAGGCGCAGACGCTTCTCCTGGTCGCCGCAGACCACCACCATCTGATGGCCAGACGCGGCCATTCCGTGTTCGAAGGCGCGCAGGCCGTCCTGGGTTTCCAGGGGGTGGACGCCTTTAACGCTGGCGAGTTGCTTCAGGGCTTGCACATCGAGCGGTTTGCCCGCATCCTTCCAAACCGGCCAATTGATCGAAAGCGTTTGACCGGCGCATCGTCCCTGCTTCCGGCGCATGGCTCGACCGTAGGCATACCCGTCCATATATCCGTTGGCAAATGCGTAGGTCGACTGTCCCCGATTGCCGAAAATCGCACTGGTTGAAGAGAACAGCACAAAAAAATCCAGCGGATGCCCCTGGGTCAACTCATCCAGGTGCCGCGTTCCATAAACTTTGGGGCCCAGCACCTCGGCTGCGGCAGCCGGATCCCGGTCTGGCAGCAAGGCATCCCGTCGCACACCAGCGGCGTGCAAAACGCCGTTGATGGGACCGAAGCGGGCGGTCACCGCATCAATGGCGCCGGCCGCCTCCCGGCGGTCGGAAACGTCGGCCTGAACCAGCATCACTTCTGCGCCGATCTCTTCCAGTGCCGCGATCTCCTGCGATCGGCCGGACACCGTTCGCCGCTGGACCAGTGCCAACCTGGCCTTGTAATGGCTGGCCAGGTACCTGGCGAAGGTCATCCCCAAATCGCCGGTGCCGCCGCTGATCAGGTAGACACCCTTTTCCCTCAGCGGTATATCGGTGCTGCCGGGCGATGAATCCGCCAACGGCACCAGTCTTTTAATCTGTCGGTGTTCGGCGTCATACCGCACCTCGGGATCGGGGTCTGCATCGGTCGCGAATTCCCGAATGAGCAGGTCCGCTTGTCGAGTGGGATCAGGGGGTCCGCTCGCCCCATCGAGCAGAACCTTGCCGATCAGATCGGCGTACTCCTGGCGCAATGACCGGAACAGACCGCCTAGTGCCGCATGCTCCGGTTGGGGGCCATCGACCGATTCCGAGCCGAGATAGATCAGGCATGCCGACGCATGCATACTGGCTGCGATCAGCGCCTGTGCCGTATGCGTCACCGCGCCGATGGACCGGATCAGGACCTGGTCAACGTCTTCCGGCCCGCTGTCCGCATCCGAGGTGGACCAATTAAAGACAACCGCATTGGGACTGAGCCCTGCAGCCCGCAAGTGATCCAACAGCCGGCCGTAGTCGGCGGATTCTGCCGGGTTGATGGTGACGGTTTCAAGGTTGACGGCAGTAAACGCCCTGCCGGGGGTCACGAGCACGGTTGTGCCCGGAGGACCCGATTCCGCCGCTATCCTCTGCCGCAGTGCATCCGCCAGATCCGGGGTGTCATCGAAAATCACCACCGTCTCGGGCATGGCGATCGCCGCCGGACTGCCGCCCGGCGATGGTTGCCAGCCGACCGTGTAACATTGGGTTACGGCAGAAGCGGATCTCTTCTCTTCGGCCGGTGACCGCGGCGTCAACCGATGCAGCGCCACTAAAACATTGCCCTTCTCATCCAGCAATCGGACATCGTATTTTGAAGGGCGGCCATGGGACATATCTTGTCCTGGACTGGGGATTGCATAGGCGTAGCAGGATTCGGAAACCGATCCGTTGATGTTCAATTCAGAAAGGGTGAAGGGCAATTGGAGCCTTTCGGCGGAAGCGCCCCCCAGGGTGAGCCCGCGAACGGTCTGCAGTGCACCGTCCAGCAAAGAGGGATCCAGACCCTGGTCGCTGTGCCGGCCCGCGGTTACAGCCGGCAGTACGATCCGCGAGAGGGACTCCGTGGCGCTGAAATAAATCTCCTGGACCACCCGGAATCCGGGACCGTAATTCATTCCGACCTCCCGGTAGGCATCGTACCACTGGCTACCGTCCATAAGATGCCGGCAGCGCGCCCGGATGGCATCCAAATCCTCCGGCGGCACTGGAGCCGCCGCCTGGTGGGATAACTTCCCCTGGCAATGAACCTGCAGCGTCCCATCGCTCCGACGAGAAACAATTTCAAACGTCTCTTCAGCGCCACCGGAGGAGAGACGGACGTCGACGGTGAAATTGTCGCCCTGCACTTCCATCGGGGAGACCCAGACGATATTCTTCAATTTTGGAACCGATTGTCCTCCGGCCATCTCTCCGGCAG
The DNA here is from genome assembly GCA_050302315.1 of Desulfobacteraceae bacterium. Classification (GTDB taxonomy): domain Bacteria; phylum Desulfobacterota; class Desulfobacteria; order Desulfobacterales; family Desulfosarcinaceae; genus JARRKU01. The sequence continues at coordinate 7,699 of JBNLAV010000192.1, read as the reverse complement.
CGCGCGCCATCTCGAGGTAACCGGCGGCCGGAATAATTCTGCGGCCGCGGACCTCATGGTCGTTAGCAAGGACCTGCCCCTCCTTCAGCCGGGTGGTGAAGCAAAGCCCCTCGAAATCATGAGAGCTCCGGCGAAGCAAGGGTTCCGGCGCTGACACGCCGGGGGCGTCCGTCCTGAACAATGGATTTTTGGCCCGGGCTTCCGGAATCCAGTAATGTTTCTCCTCAAAGGGATAGGTGGGCAGCGATATCCGCCGGGGAACACGACCGGCATGCAGAGATGCCCAGTCGATGGCCGCACCGTCCACCCACAACCGGCCGAGGCCGTCAAGGTCGTTCTTTTGAAGTGCCGCGTCAACACGCTCACGGGCCTGTTGGTTGCCCTGCTTATCGTGTCCGTATCTCTTCCGGACGATACCATGGCAGCAGCCGTCGGTCATCGACGGTTGACGGATAAAACCGTCGAGTTTTTGTTCGAGATCGTCCAGGTCTGTCGCCGTCAGGGCCAACCTTGCGGGCTGGGGCTTTCTTCCCACCTGGAGGGTATAAGCCAGGTCGATCAGGCGGATGGGATCCTCACTATTTTTCAGGTGGTGCAAAAGGGTGCGCGCATACGCCGCCAACCGCTCCCGAGACAGGGCTGAAAGCACCACCAATTGGGCCTCGTCGTCTTTTCTTCCAATATCGGGCCCAGCATCGTGCTGTTCCAGCAGGATATGGGCATAAACGCCTCCGTATCCGAACGAACTGACGCCGGCCCTCCGGGGCAGAGGGTGGCCCTGATGATCGATGGGCGCCGCCCACGGTTGCGCCTGTTGACAGATGTAGAATGGGGTATTTTCCAAACGGATATAGGGATTCAATTCGGAGAAGTTGATGCTGGGCGGCAGGGTGTTGTGCTTCATGGCGAGCAGCACTTTGATGATACCGGCAATACCCGCCGCCGTCTCCAGGTGGCCGATATTGGTCTTGACCGACCCGATTCCGCAACGGGGCGCATCGACGGGGGAAGACCCCATTTGGCCTTCAAGGCGTTTGAACGCGCTCTTGAGCCCCTCTATCTCGACCGGATCCCCCAACGAGGTGCCGGTGCCGTGGGCCTCGATGTAGGAGATGGTGCGGGGGTCCACGCCGGCGTCTTCCCAGGCGTCCACCAGCAGGTCGGCTTGGGCGGCCGGATTCGGAGCAGTGAGTGATTTGGTTTTCCCGCCATGGCTGACAGCGCTGCCGCGGATCACGCCGTAGATGTGATCGCCGTCCGACTCGGCCTGTCCCAGGCGCTTGATCAGGATAGCGCCAACCCCTTCTCCGCGCACATAGCCGTCGGCATCCTTGCTGAAGGTTTTGCAACGTCCATCGGGACTCAACATGCCCGACTTGCCGAAGGCGACATAGAGCTTGGGGCCGACAATGGCATTGACGCCGCCGGCGATGGCCATGTCGCAGCTCCCGCTGCGGATGGCCTCGACGGCCCGGTGCACCGCGACCAGGGAACTGCTGCAGGCCGTGTTCACCGGCTCGCTTGGACCGCGAAGGTCCAACATGTAGGAGATCCGGTTGGGTACCACGGTCAGCGCGGTTCCGGTGGATCCGTACGATCCGATCTCCACGCCGTTGGCGATCATCAGGTCGCTGTATTCCCAGGTGGCCACGCCCACGAAAACACCCGTGCGGGTACCGGCAATGGCGGCCGGCCCATAGCCCGCATCTTCCAATGTCTGCCAGACGACCTTGAGGAAGAGGCGGTGCTGGGGATCCATGTATTCAACCTCTTTGGGCGAAATCCCGAAAAAGCGGGGATCGAATTTCGATACCGACGTCATGAAGCCGCCGTGACGGGAATTGGTTTTGTTGTCCTCCTTGGTCGGATCGCCCTGATAGTCACGCCAGTCCCAGCGGTCCGGCGGGATCTCGGTGATCAGATCGCGGCCGGCCGCCAGGTGGTCCCAGAAGGTGGCCAGGTCATCGCTTTGCGGCATGATGCCACCCATGCCGACAATGGCCAGGGGTTCGTGCCCATTCGGATTCGCCGGCGGCCCTGGCAGCGGTTTTCTGTCGGGCCGTATCGATACCGGCTGGATCTCGACGGCTGTTGCAGCAGGATCAGCGGGCTCAGGCCCCTGCTGCCCCGATGCCAGATCGTGGGCATGGTTGGCGGCCAAGTAGTCGATAAACTCCGAAATAATGGAATGCTCGAAGAAGATCGTCGGCGTCAGCTCGAGGTTGTAACGATCGTTCAGGGCGTTGGCAAGTTCTGTCAACCGGATGGAGTCGAATCCGTAGCGGCTCAGGTCTTCGTCCGGGTCGATCTCCGACTTATCCACCTCAGAGACCCTGGCGATCATATCGAAGACGGCATCGGCGGCCGCCTCGGTCCGTGTGGACGCTGGATCCCGGGATCGTTCCGGTTCTTTCTCCATTGCTTCTCCCTGTATCGTTTGAGTATCGTCCGCCCGGGGTGGCGTAAAAAAAGAACGGATCTTGTCTCCCTCGCCGGTGATCACCATCAGTTGGGGCAGGTCCAGATTCATCCCGTACAGAAAGGCCTGCAGGCCGGCTTCGGCGTCCATGGGGGCGACCCCCTTGGTATTTTGCAGCAAGGCAGCGGTCTGGGCGTCCTGCGTCATGCCGCCGTCCTGCCAGAACGGCCAGTTGATGCTCAGGGTCCGGCCGCTGCACATTCCATCGCGCCGCCGGGATTCGCGCCATGCGGCGAAATGGTCCATAAAACCATTGGCATAAGCATAATCACACTGTCCGATATTTTCACCCCACACCGAAGCGATGGAAGAAAACATCACGAAAAAGTCCAATGGCTCCGTCCGGGTGGCAGCGTCCAGGTTAGCAGTGCCGAACACTTTCGGCCCAAGGACGGCCGCCATCTCCTCCTCGGACTTGTTCACCAGCCGGCTGGCCTGAACGCGTCCGGCGCTGTGGAGAATTCCGTTGATCGGGCCATAAGCGCTGCGGCAGGCCTCAACCAGGCGCTCGACGTCCTCACGCCGGGTCACGTCGGCCTGAACATACTGGACCTTGCCGCCTTCGGCTTCGATGGATCTGATCTGTGCCCTGGCGGCATCGTCGATGGGTCTTCTGCCGCACAACATCAATCGCGCCTCAAACCGGGCGGCCAGGTAACGGGCAAAGATCAGGCCGATGCCCCCCAAGCCGCCAGTAATCAGGAAGACGCCTTGCTGCCGGATTGGCGACGGAGAAACCGGTGCGGCAGGCTGGGGAGGCGTCACGATCTCCTGGAGACGTCGGACCCATCGCTGTCCTTCCCGGTACCGGATCTGTTCCGTCCCGCCGTATTCAGCTGCCAGCTCTTCCATGATCTTCCGGCCGCACGCCTCGGCAGTGGGAGCAGTACCAGAAAACGCAACGGTCTTGGTACAAATCCGCGGGTGCTCGAGGGCGACGATTTTCAAAAATGCCCCCACCGCGTCATGCTGCGGCTGGGGCTGCAATTCGGGATTGTGGTAGAAAAACAAGAGCCGGCCGTGGTGACGGGGCGCCTGGATCATGAGGGCCCGACAGATGTGGAAAAGGCTGATAAGCCCTGCATCCAAGCTCTCGGATGTCACACCATCGGACGTCTCCGCCCATCCGTGAACGATGTGACCCGGCATCCGGTTTTGCGAATTCAATGTTTCGAACAGACGCTGGTAGTCCTCAAATTCACCCATGCGGAGTTCAAATGCGTCGCCGCCATGCTGGCAGAAACGCCGGCCGGGTTGAACGCGAATGACAGCACCGGCAAAGAAACCACCAGACGGCGATGCCATGTGGATACCCGAAAATGGACCGTCAGTCCGTTCGAACACCAACAGTCGATCAATATTCTGCTTCGCATCGGCCCTTAACGGTTCCTGCCGCCACAGCGGTCGGTAGTACAACAGATCAAACGGCACAGGCGGCCGGTCTACCTCGGATTTGAACTGCCGGTGCGTAAACCCGTTTAACTGCGCCAGCATCTCACCGTCGGCATCGGTCAGGACGATGTCGAAATGGCTCGTCTTTCCCTTGGCGGTCTGCACCCGCCGGGTGAGTGTCGTGTGGGCATAGCATATCTCCGTCAGGGGCTTCCGGATGATCACCGCTTGCAGCGTAAAGGGGATATTGAGGTCAGGCGCCTTCATCTCTTCTTCGGACATGAGTCCGCTGGTAGACTGGAAAGCGCCGTCCACCAGAGATGTGGGCAGCACGAATGGCCCGACAGTCCATTGCAGTGATTCCGGCACTTTCAGCAGGGCCAGCGATTCCCGCTCACCACAGGCCAGTTCCTGCATGACCTGAAAGGCCGGTCCCAGCGACAGCCCTTTGCGGTGCCACATGCGGTAACAGTCCGCCACAGCACGTCGACCCGCACAACGGTCCTTGATGGCCTGGATGTCAATTCTGGGATGGGTCCCATCGAAATCGACGGCTTCGTAAAGCACCCGTCCCTGGGCATGCCTTATGCGACTGCCCTCGGCCGCCCGGGTGAAGATCTCAAAATCGGCGTGGTCGGCCGCGCGCTTCATGGTGATATGGATCGTGTCATTGGTCCGGTCCACTTCGATGGCCCGGAACCAGACCAGACCTTTCAATCCGCTGACGGGACGCTCATCCGCCAGTTCGCCGGCGGCTCTTGCCAACTCGATATAGGCGGCACCCGGCAGGATCATCTTACGGCCCAACTTATGATCTTTCAGGTAGAATTCTTCCCCGGTAAATGTCTTGGAGAAACTGATCTCTTCAAAAGTGGAATTGTTGCGATCGATCAGGGGATGCACAATGACGGGGCCTGTCTGTGGCGCTGCGGAACGGCCCGCGTCCTTGGGCTGTTCGTTGAACCAGAATCGTTTTTCATCAAAGGGATAGCCCGGTACGGGAATGCGTCGGCAGGTCTCCGCCTCAAATAAGTCGGCGTACGGCAGGTCGGCGCCCTGCTTGTAGAGCCTGGCCAGTTGATTCAACAACCGCTCTCGATCCGACCCCTCAAACGCTTGACCGGCAGACAGATGCCGGATCAGGTGGCAGCCCTCCTTTTCCTGATCCGAATCCGTTTGAACGCTGCCGCTCTGTCCCGCCGGTAGAGCGGCGTGGGCGGCTTCATGTCTTGCCAGCCAGGCACGCAACTGATGGACCAGATTCAACCGGCTGGTGGCAACAAAGGCGGTCCTGAACCTAAAATGACTTCTTCCGATCGTCAGGGAATAGGCGACATCCTTCAAGTTGACTTCGCCCGAACGCTGTCCGAGCCACGCCTCCAGATCGTTCACACGGCGCGCCAGAGCGGTTCCGGTTTTTGCCGAAAGCGGGACAAAAACCGCCGTAGCGTCCGCGCTCGTTGAATTCGTCTCCCTGGCAGGCGCCTCCTCCAGCACCACATGACAATTGGTGCCGCTGTAACCAAACGCGCTGATGGCGGCCTTGCGCCTCCCCCGGGAAAGGGGCGGCCAGGGTTTCAGATCGGTATTCACATAAAACGGGGACCCGTCGAAGTTGATCTGGTCGTTGGTTTGCTGGTAGTGCAGCGAAGGCACCAGGAGGCTGTTCTTCAGGCAAAGAAGCACTTTTATCAGTCCGGGCATGCCGGAGGCCTTGAGGGCATGCCCGATGTTGGTCTTCACGGAACCTATGGCGCAATATGCTTCCTTGGAGGTATGCTGGCGGAATGCCTGGGTCAACGCATCGACTTCGATAGGATCGCCGAGTTTGGTGCCGGTGCCATGTGCCTCGACATAGCCGATGTGCTCCGGATCGATGCCGAACCTGCGATAGGTGTGGGTCATCAATTCCTTTTGGGATTCTGCGCTGGGGGCCGTCAAGCCATTGGTCGCACCGTCCTGGTTGACCATACTGCCTTTGATAACGCCGTAGATGTGATCCTTGTCGCGCAGGGCGGCGGAGAGGCGTTTGAGAAACAGGACACCCACGAATTCACTGGGCACGAATCCATTGGCGCGGTTGTCGAAGGTTTTGCACCGGCCATCTTTGGAAAGCATGCCGGTTTTCGAGGCCGAGATATACAAGTCCGGCAGGGTCTTGACACTGATGCCGCCGGCCAGTGCTATGTCGCAATCCTGGTTCTGAATGCTTTTGCAGGCGAAATTCACTGCGGTGAGTGCGGATGAACAGGCGGTATCGATGGCTACGCAGGGTCCTTTCAGATTGAGAAAGTATGACATGCGCGCTCCGACGACCGAACTCGAAACGCCAAACAGGAAGACCGCATTGATATCCACTCCGGATTGCTTCATGCGTTCGTAGTAGTCGCTTTCGCCGACACCGACGAACATGCCGCACCTGGATCCCGACAGCGACTCCGGGGCATATCCGCCATCCTCGATGGCATGCCAGACCGCCTGCATGTACAGGCGTTGCTGGGGGTCCATTAGGGCGGCCTCTTTGGGTGAAATATTGAAGAACAGCGGGTCAAATCGATCGATATGATCCAGGAACCCCCCCCATTTGGAGTAGCTTTTATTCGTTGCATTTGAATCCGGATCGTAGTGTTTGTTAATCTCCCATCGGTCCGCAGGAACCTCGATGACACTGTCCACCCCCTTCTTCAGGTTCTCCCAAAAAGCATCCAGGCTGCTGGCCCCCGGAGCGTTGGCAGACATACCGATCACCGCGATATCGGTATCAGTGTCGGTGCCGCCCCCCGGCGTGGTGGTCGAATCGGCGAAAGGACTTGCTTCAGGCGCGGTGAGGGAGATAGCAGGGGCGGCCCGGCGGGACGCCTCCCGAAAAACAGATGGTGACCCTTGCTCCGGGGCTGCGCCGCTCGACGAAGGTTCGGGGCAGGGAGACAACCGGATCCTGCCGGAAGCCCTCGCGAGACTTGGCGACGTTAAGGGGCCAGACGGCAAATCCGCTTTCACGTCGTCGATGGAAATCACGTCGTTCGTGTTTAGGACGGCCTGTCGGGTCAGGTATCCTGTCAATGTATCGACTGTGGCAAAATCGTAAAGGCGCGCCGCCTTGAATTCCATGCCCGTGAGGTTTTGAAGTCGTTTGGCCAGCTCTACCGTGAGGATCGAATCCAGGCCGACCTCCACAAAGGGTGTCCCGTCATCAATATCACCGGTATCAACCGAAAGTACGGCCGCCAACTCGGACCGGACCATCTCCTTCATCGACGGGTCGCCCGACCTGACGAGGGTGGCTTGCTGCGGGTCACGCGCCGGCAATGCCCCATGGGAGACGTCCGGGACATCCATGGGTTGAAGCTTCAGTTTCGACGGGGCGGGAAGACGGTCGCAACGGATCTTCGCCGGTTCATCGAGGGCAACCCGCATCTTGGCATCCTTCGGCTTTTCAGCCGCCTGCGGAGGCTGGGGTGCCGTCGATTGAGCCCCCTCTTCAAACCAGTAAGGTTTATGGTTAAAGGGATATCCCGGTAAAGGAATGCGCTGGGGCGATTCTCCGGAATAGAGCTTTTGCCAGTCAATGGAGAGCCCCTTGGTCCATAAGAGGCCAAGTTTGTGCAACTGCCGGTTTTCAACCAGCGCATTGATAAAGATTTCGCCCTCGGCCCCCTCGGTCAGCATTTCGATACTGCCCTCAGTGTTCTGAACAAGGCCCACGTGAATGGAAGGATGCGCCTTCTCTCCCCCGACATGGTTTTCAAGCATCGATATCAGTTCATCGATGGTGGTGACGACCACCGCAAGCCGTGCGTCCATGGGATAGCGGCCGACCTGCAGGGT
>JBNLAV010000191.1:0-39067 GCA_050302315.1 Desulfobacteraceae bacterium | reverse complement strand
GTCCCGCCGCGATATCAAAGCAGGTAGCCGGGTTTGTCGCGGCGAGACGCCGCTCCCACATTAAATCATCTTCACCGGGAATTTCCGGGCAGAAGGGCCTGTTTTGCCGCGGTTTCGATCTGCCGCTATGATGCCAGCTTTTCCTTGTATGCAGCGTATGTGCTGCGGATCCCCTCCTTGAGATCAATCCGGGGGCGCCACCCGAGTCGTTCGAGTCGGCTGGAGTCCATCAGCTTGCGCAACATGCCATCCGGCATCGCGGCATCCCAGGAAATTGGGCCGTCGAATCCCACCACATCCCCGATGGTTCGGGCCAGGTGGCGAATGGTCACGTCATTTCCGGAACCGACATTGATAAACGAAACGCTTTCGATGCCCTCAGCATGATGTTCCTTTGCGGCCCGGCAGACCCGCTGGTATGCTTCCTCCGGCATTTCCAGGACCAGGCGACACGCGGCGGCCATATCATCCACATTTAGAAATTCGCGTCTTGCCGCGCCTGTGCCCCACAGTCGCACGCTCGGCGTTTTTGAGTCGAGCGCCTTTCGGATGTCGTCGGGTATCGGCCCGTAGACCTTCTCGTCTTGCCGGATTGCTTCCCTGTCCCCGCTTGCCGCAAGTTTGGCCAGGTGAAATTTTCGGATCATGGCCGGCAGTACGTGGGCGTTGAGCAGGTCGTAATTGTCGTGGAGGCCGTATAAATTGGTGGGCATGACCGCCCGGTATTGGGTGCCGTGCTGCCGGTTGTAGGATTCGCACATCTTGATTCCGGCGATCTTGGCGACGGCATAGGGCTCGTTGGTGGGTTCAAGGTATCCGCTGAGCAGCGCCTCTTCTCTCATCGGCCGGGCGCATTGCCTGGGGTATATGCAGGAGGAACCCAGGAATAGAAGGCGCCGGATACCGGCCTTGTATGCCGCATGGATGACATTGGCCTGAATCATCAGGTTCTGGTAAATAAAATCGGCGCGAAAAATGTTGTTGGCGCGAATGCCTCCCACCTTTGCAGCCGCCAGAAGCACGACGTCTATCTTTTCATGGGCAAAGAAGTGCTCCACAGCACGCTGATCCACCAGATCCAACTCGGCATGTGTACGCGTGACCAGGTTGCGAAAACCGTGGGACTTGAACTCGCGCACCAGGGCGGAGCCCACCATTCCTCTGTGGCCGGCGATGTATATGTGGGTATCTGAATCCATTCGGGTCTTATGCAAAGGGCCTCGCATGGGGCCGGAACCAACGGTCCCTGCGATCAATCGTCGATGTTGTCGTAGATCTTGTACCCCTTGTCCATAACGTATTTGTCTTTTTCCGCCGCTTTCAAATCGGCGTGTGCCATCTCGGCGATCATCTCTTCGAAGCTGATTTTGGGCTGCCAGCCGAGTTTCCTTTTTGCTTTGGTCGAATCGCCCAGCAGTGTATCGACTTCGGTGGGACGAAAATAGCGCGGATCGATTTCGACGATCACTTTTCCGGTATCCGCGTCAACCCCCTTCTCATCGAGACCGCTGCCCCTCCACCGGATCTTAATGCCGACATTGCTGGCCGCCTGTTCGATGCACTCCCGCACGGAATATTGTTGGCCGGTGGCGATAACGAAGTCATCCGGCGCGTCCTGCTGAAGCATCAGCCACTGCATGTAAACGTAATCTCTGGCGTGTCCCCAGTCGCGCTTTGCGTCTAAATTGCCCATGTAGAGCGTGTCCTGCAAACCGACTTTGATGCGGGCCATGCCCCGGGTGATCTTCCGCGAGACAAATGTCTCGCCGCGGTTGGGAGATTCGTGGTTGAAGAGAATGCCGTTGCACGCATAGATCCCATACGCTTCCCTGTAGTTCACGCAGATCCAGTAGGCATAGAGTTTGGCCACGCCGTAAGGAGATCGCGGATAAAACGGGGTGGTTTCGGTCTGGGGTACCTCCTGTGCCTTTCCGAAGAGTTCAGATGTGGAGGCCTGGTAAAAGCGTGTCTTCTTTTCCAACCCCAGAATGCGTATGGCCTCGAGCAATCGCAGCGTGCCCAATGCGTCCGTATTGGCGGTAAACTCAGGCGTCTCGAAGGAGACCTGGACGTGGCTTTGGGCGGCCAGATTGTAGACCTCATCGGGCTGCACCTGCTGAAAGATACGGATCAAATTGGTGGCATCGGTCAGGTCTCCGTAGTGAAGGATGAACCGCACTGCCTTTTCGTGGGGGTCCTGGTAAAGGTGGTCGATGCGGCCGGTGTTGAAAGATGAGGCGCGGCGCTTGATGCCATGGACTTCGTAATCCTTCTCCAATAGCAGTTCGGCCAAATAAGAGCCATCCTGCCCGGTGATGCCGGTGATGAGTGCTTTTTTCATGATTCCTGCTGCCGTGTTAGCGATGCTGCGCGAATGACTCGGCAGGCGCTTGTCCCATGCTGTACGATAGTACATTTCACGCAAAACTGATTGGTGTGATTCTAATGCCTAAGGCGGAGAGTTGCAAGGGCTATATGGTTGGTGCCGCAGCTGGTGCAGGAATCTAATCTTTGACGCCTACCGCTTATTGCGTTATAGATGCCTGAGTCATTGCATGTATCGCAGACGTCCGACGAAATCCGGATGGAATCCAATATGGGTCGCAATTCCTCTTATTCGAATGCACGCTCGGCATACCTGATATTTGTACCCATCCTGACCGGCATGGTTACATCACAGGTAATCTCCACCATCTTTGTATATCTTTCCAACAGCCGAATTCATATGGCCGCCAAGGCCATCCATGACGCAGGGCTGCTGTCCATTCCAACCGGCCCGGTATTGTCCACACTCCATCGTTTTGGCAGTGCTTTCGGGGGAGGCGTCTTCTATACCCTCAGTATCGGGATCGGTCTGACCCTGGTGTCGTGGGCGGCGGTGCGGCTATGGGATTTCCTGTTCAAACGTCATCCACTGGTGCTGGCCGGATATGGTGTCTTGTGGCTGGGATTGATCATCACGGTCAACTTAAAGGGCGCGGTGCTGTTCCCGACGCTGTTCTGTCTTCTGGTGCCGCCGGTGACGGCATTGACGACCATTGGGGAACCATTCTCCCAGCGAAAGAGAAGCGCCGCAATTTGGTTCACGCCTATCGTCACACTCATTTTGCTGACCGCCCTTTGGGCCACGCAATTGAACGCCCAGATCTTCGCAACCATTCGCGACCATATCCTGCTTTCCAACCCCATCGGTCGGACGGTCAACGACTTCTACTACCGCTACACCCTTTATGCCGCCGAATCTTTCAAACCGTTTGATCAGAAGACGGTACGCACCGGACATATCGAAGGCGTCGCCGATGCCAACCTGCGCCGGCGGCTGCAAATGCTTCTCGCCAGACATGATGTATTGATCGTTGAGGCGATCGAGCATCCGGATGTTATACTGCAATATGCAGAGGACGGTCTGGCATTGACATCCCGCGACCACCGAACGGTGCGGACATCCCTCCGGGCATTCATGTCGGATCCCCGGACCTGGCTGCGCCGCTACTCGGATGAGACGGACCGCCTGGCTTTTTTCCGCAAAGTGTCCCTTGTCGGATTGCTGTTGGGTTTTCCCATCCTTCTTTTTACCTTCGTGTACGGGATCCTGCGCACAATAGTGGGCAGCATCGCCAAAGAACGGTCCACCGTATGGATATCGTCGGCACTCTGCCTGATCATCGGCATCATGCTTTTTCTGCCCATGTTGGGCGCCCATCCGGTAAAAATAACGCAAGAGGGTATTCCCCAAGCCCTCTCATCGCAAAAATGGACGCACCGGGTGGCGGCCCTGCGCCACATCGAGGAGCATAAATTGGACATCGCCCGCTACCCGTCTTTTCGGGAGCTGCTTTCCGGCGCCATGGTGGTGGAACGCTACTGGCTGGCCCGCGCATTGGCCGGCAGTAGAACACCATCGACCTATGGTGATTTGCTCGGTCTGCTGGATGATGCTCACCCCAATGTCATCTGCCAGGCCTTCTTCGCACTGGGAGAACGCGGGGAGCGCAAATCGGTCCAACCCATCATGGCTAAATTGTCCCGAACAGATCACTGGTATGCGCAGTGGTACGGTTATCGTGCGCTAAGGAGGCTGGGGTGGTATCAAGTCCCGTCAAGGTAAGCACGCTGGCAGCAGGACTGGCCCTGGTATTGGCCACCGAACTTGCGGGCTCGCGGATCACGGCATGGTTCGACGTACCGCCTCTGGCGGCGGTTGGGCTGATTCGAATGGTTCAGGTGGCCGGCATCATTGGTATCCTGATGACGCGGGAACAGGGGCTTGGCACCATCGGCTGGGCGCCGGAGAACTGGCCGAGGGGTTTGAAGACAGGAGCGTTGTGGTCCCTGGCCTTTGCCGTTGCGGCCGGTGTCGGCATGGCAGCGGTTTTTCTGGCAGGCCGCAATCCAATGCAGATGGTCCGATCGCCTCTGCCGCAGGCGGGTTGGGAGCTGGTCTTGTTCTTCCTCGTGGGCGGATTTATAGCGCCGGTGGCCGAAGAAATCCTTTTCCGCGGTGTTCTGTACACCTTTTTCAGACGCTGGGGCATCGTCTGCGCACTGGCGGTCAGCACAGCCATTTTCGTGATGTTGCATTCCTCCCCGGGCATCCCTTATACCCAGATCATCGGCGGGCTGGTTTTTGCGATTGCCTATGAGATCACCGGGAACCTCACCGTCCCGATGACCATCCATTGTTCGGGCAACCTGGCGATCTTCACACTGTCGCTGTTTTAAAAACAATAAACCTTGATGCTCTCGGGAAAGTCATCCGGAAGCCATGCTTGTCAATAGCCTCGGGTGGCACCTGCAATCAGTTGCCGGTGCCACCCGAGTAGGTTCGTTGGTTAGCATTCAGGGCTTTCGCACTAGCGTCTCATGCATTTTTCCCGGGCACCCCGGCTTCTTCGAAGGTGAGCACCTCGTTAAAGACTTTAATGGCCCCTTCGATAATGCTCATGGCCAGTGCGCCGCCGGTTCCCTCACCGAGACGCATACCCAAATCCAGAATCGGTTCGAGCCCCAGATGCTTCAGCATGATGCGATGGCCCGGCTCTTCGGACTGATGGCCGGCAAAGATGTAATCGACGGTGTTGGGACAGATCGCCCGGGCGATCAGGGCGCCGGCCGTCGAGATGAATCCGTCGATAACCACCGGATGCCGATAGTAGGCAGCGGCCAGGATGAGGCCCGCGATACCGCCGATCTCAAATCCCCCCACTTTTGAAAGGGTATCGATGCCGTCCGCAGGATCGGGACCATTAATGGCCAACCCATCGGCTATCACTTTTTTCTTGCGCGCCAGGCCCGCATCGTCCACACCGGTGCCGCGTCCCACCATGTCGTTCAGATCGGCTCCGGTGATGGCGGCACCGATGGCGGCCGAAGGGGTGGTGTTGGCGATCCCCATATCCCCGGTCCCGATGATGTCCACCCCGGCCTCAAACTGCTCGGCAGCCAGCCTGAATCCCGTCATGATCGCCTGTTCGGCTTGTTCCGGCGTCATGGCCGGCCCCTTCATGAATGAAGCGGTTCCCCTGCCGACCTTTTGAACCTTGAACCGCTCTCCTCCGGTAACGGCCAGGGGATCGACTTCCGGTATCATGCCCATATCCACAACCCATACCTGGGCATTGACATGCCGGCCGATGGCGTTGATTCCGGCCCCCCCCGCCAGAAAGTTTTGAACCATCGCACCGGTAACCTCCTGTGGAAAGGCGCTGACGCCATCGGCGGCCACTCCGTGATCTGCGGCCATCACCAGCACGGCTTTGTTCTTCACATCGGGTTTCAGGGTCCTCTGGATGGCGCAGCAACGCTCGGCGATGTCGTGCAGTCGTCCCAGCGCCCTCGGGGGAATCGCCAGATGGCTGGTCCGCTCACGCGCTTTCTCAATCCATGCAGGATCAATTCTTTGGATACCTTCGGCAACCTGAGCGATATTCTCTATCTCCATTTCAAACTCCTTTGGTGTGGACCGGTCAGGCCGGCGGACTTGTTGGCGCCCATCCACAAATGGCATCTTACGGCCCGGACCGGTGTTCTGACGTCTTGAACACCGCTGCCCTGGACTGAACCGCGATCTGCCATTTCCGGGCAGAACACCTGCTGACTGGGCATAACATGTGGCAACGCGGTTGTCATGCTTCAACGACTGACAGGACGTAATCGATGATCGCACCGGCAATGTCTTTTCCTGTGGCGGCTTCCATCGCCCTGAAGCCGGGCGCTGAATTGACTTCGATCACCAGGGGAGGGCTCTGGAAGGGAACCATGATATCGACGCCAGCGATCTCCATCTCCATGGCTCGGGCGGCTTTCACGGCCATGGCGGTCAAGTCCGCCGTCAACGATACGGCGGCGGGTTGACTGCCGACATGCACGTTGGCGCGAAATTCGCCGTTGGGCGGGGTGAGTTCAACGGCGCCGGCCACCTCGCCGCCGATCACCAGAACGCGCAGGTCCCTGCGTTGGTCCGGCGGAATAAAGGCCTGCACCAAAACACCGCGACCCGCATCCAGCTGCGCCACGATATCTTCGGGAATGGAAGCCTCCGGCATCAGGCAGTGGATACCGGTCCCCTGCCGGCCATTGATCGGTTTGAGTACCACCGGATGGGGCGAAAGGTGTTCACGGGCCCGCCGGCACCCCTCCATGGAAGCGGCAAACAGCGTATCCGGAACAGCCAGACCATTGCGCGCCATGGCCTGTAGTATGAAAAATTTGTTGCGCGCCATTTGAATGCAACCCAGTCCATTGACGACCCGGACCCCCATTTGCGCGTAGTGGTCAATCAGGGGCAGGCAGGCCGTCTTGATCTCCGCTCCCTGGCGCGGCAGCACCGCCTGGACGGCACTGGCCGCCGGATCGCCGTGAAGAACCGGCTTGCCTTGGTGGTAGGCCGGCTGCACATGATAGGGATGAATGGGGGTGACGGTGACGTTGCGTTGGGCGGCAGCTTCGGCCAGCCGTCTGGTGGGATGATACGCCTCCCCCCTGACGGTCAATACTCCGATGGATAGGGTCACTTGCCATCCTTTCGGCTATTTATCTCGATATCAAGAGCAGGTTGCGGGGGAAGTTCGATCCCCTCGGGCAGCATCCACTCCGGTATCCAGACACTCATCTCTTTTTTGGCCCGCTGGCTGAAAAAAGTGGCCACCCGCCGGGTCCGGTTTCGCATGGCCATCTTCTGGGTCGCCACATTGTTTTCGGCGATCACGGAGAAGATTTTGTAATCCCCGGCCCGCCGGGTCAGCCCTTCGAGCAGTTTGGCGCCGACGCCCAGACCGCGGTATTCGGGCCGTACCGACGTATAGCCCCGCTCCAGGTAGTCATGCAAGTCGATCCCCGATTGCCGGCTCACCGCATCGATATACTCCTCGCGGGGCTGCTTCAGGCTGGAATTGCCGATGATCACCCCTTCTTCTTCCGCATAGGCGATCAGATAGGCTCTTTCGAGGTTGTGCCGCACGAACCGGGTATTCACCGACCCGCCGGCTTCCACCATGCGCACAATCTCGTCCAGGTAACCGCCAGGCAAATCAGCCGGCCGTTTGAAATGGTAGCGCATCTGCTCGCCGACCTCGAACAGCTCCGACACATCGTCCCGCACCCGCATGCGCATCAAGGTTTTGAGCGGGTGGCGATCCAGCAGGCGGGACATAAGGGCCGGGTCCTTCAATCTCATCCACAACGGCTTGCCCGGCATGGGCCATGTGCGCCCGTAGGCGGATGCCTCTGAAGGAAAGTTGTACAGGGGATCGCTGAACGCGGATACCGGATCTTCCTCCATACAATAGGAATGTACGATATTGGCATTTGCCGCTGCAAATTGGTGCAACGATGCACGGCTCTCCCCGTTCAATATCAAGTGGTTCCACAATCCCTTACGGGACGCGGCGTACAATTGGCGGGTTACCGCTGCCGTTTCATCGCCGCAATCCCGCCATATGATCATCCGCGCCCCCTTGTCCAGCGCCGCCCGAACGATCTCCGGCATCTGCGCTGCCAATAGAGGAACGTCCTTTTCTTCCCGGATAGGGGTTTGCGAACCGTCCGCCGGGACGTCGCGTGCCTTGTCGAATGGGAGGATATTGGCAATGGACGTCAGGAGCTGCCGCATATCGGCCAAGAGCTCGAACGGCAGCAGATCGGTGGATGCATCGCATAATCCCTCGAAAAGGGATTCCGGACAGAGCAATTTCAATGGGATCTGCGGCCAGCGCTTGCGCCACGACAGTCCCAGGCTTACGGCCGGCCCTGTCTGGCCCGGCCGGTCGATGTAGAGCAGGGCCGCGTCGGGCGGATCCGCAGGGTCGAAAGGATGCCAGTCAAGGTCGGCATAGCGTCGGAAGGGATTTGCGGTTGCATCATCTGCAAACGCCATCACCTTTTCTCCATCAATGAGGCCGGAATGGGCGAAGCCGTATCGGTGGAAGCGGCACGGGGAGAAGGCGCTCGAGGCAGATGCTAAGGCCCGGTTCACCAATTCCGAATGCCGGAGGGCCTCCTCTATCGACCGATAATCGCTCGATACCAATCGGCGTCCGACTTCCCTGGTCAAACCGGATTCGGACGATAGATGTTCACCGCCGGAAAGAATCCGTACAAAGAAATCCTCCGCGGCATTGTCGAAAAAAGGTTCGGCCGGCAGGGTCCCCAGGGCCGATGAGATCGCCTCAAACCGGCTGGAGGGAACTTCCGGAAAAGCGGCCGGAGGATGAATGCACAAAATATGGGGTGGTTGATGCATGTTCATTGGTTTCACATCTTACACCATGCGTGTCGGGAGTTCAAATCGTACAAGGGATCGATGGCCCATAAAAAATATCGAATAATGAACAAGGAACCGCAGATTGACGAAGGAAGGTATTCTGCCATTTTATTAGACCGATAGAGCGAAGCGGTACCCTACTTCGACATACCTTGTTCGATATTCGAAATTCGAGATTTCATATGTGTCCTGGTGTCAGGACACCGCGGGGCCTTTCCCTATGGGTCCGGTCCGACGGCATTCCCTTACAATACTGATTAAGTTTCATTTTCAAGCATTTGCAAAAAATCTGTTGGCTTTTTATCCGGTATCCGACTATCATTTCACATCAATTTCATCCCAAATTATGAGGCGGAAGATGACCGGTATAGCCCATATGACATTCCGGAGCGCCCTTTTACTGGTCGCCCTTGTGGTGTTGATCCCCGGAGGCGCCTGGCCAATGGAGAAGCTATTCGTCAACAGCCTGGGTATGGAATTCGTCCGCCTGCCCGCCGGCACCTTTGTCATGGGAAGCCCGGTCGAGGAGCGCTCGCGCGATTTGCGAGAGATCCAGCACAGGGTCACCCTTTCCACCCCTTTTTATATGCAGACCACCGAAGTAACGCTGGCCCAGTGGCGCCAACTGATGGGCAAAGGCTTGTTCGGTTTTTTTGAAAAGCGCAGAGGTGCGCCCGATCTTCCGGTTTCCAGAATCTGCTACCACGATGCGAGCCTCTTTATCGAGCGCCTCAACGCACTGGGTGAGGGGCGCTACCGCCTGCCGACAGAAGCGGAATGGGAATACGCTGCCAGAGCCGGTACGCGCACGGCCTATAGCTGGGGAGACGCCATCAACTGCGATAAGGCGATGTACGCCAACAAAACAGGCCGCTACGAGGATTGCATCGCATATGCCAAACATCGGGGATTTGCCATAGACGGCCCGGCACCGGTTAAAAGCTACCCCCCAAACGCTTGGGGGTTGTACGATATGCACGGCAATGTCTGGGAATGGGTCCAGGACTGGTATGCGCCATATCAAAAAAGGCCCCAGACCGATCCCCAGGGCCCTCCAAAAGGCGATTACAAGGTCCGACGAGGCGGAAGCTGGTTTGGCGAATCGAACAAATGCCGTTCGGCCAACCGCGCCTCCGGCCACCCGAGCAGCCGCCTGAGGAGCACCGGCTTTCGCCTGGTCATGATCGCGCAACCCTGACGGCGGAAATAGCCACATAAAACAGCAACCCATGGCCCCATGATTCGGGAAGCACGCAATGTTCAAACAAATCATGAAGTGGTTGAACATTCATGAGAAAGAGGTCGGTCTCTTCCTGTGGAGCCTGGCCCTTCTTTTTCTCGTGCGCAGCGCCGGAATCATCCTCAACAATTATGCGGAAACTGCATTTTTGAAGCGGTATGGCGTGGAGTTTCTTCCCATCGTCAACATGCTCAATGCCGTCGCCACCGTCATCATCATGGGTTTTTACATGGGCCTGATCCGACGATTTCCCGGGCCGCGATTGCTGGCAGGGCAGTTTCTGTTCTGTGGATCCTCCATTGTCTTTATTCGCCTGCTGATCCCTTTAGGGCTGGATGCGATATATCCGTTGCTGTTCATGCTCAAGGCACAATATGAGGCCCTGCTGGCCATGCTGTTCTGGAACCTGGCCAATGATCTGTTCAACACCCGCCAGTCCAAACGCATCTTTCCTCTCATAACGGCCGGCGGCGTGATCGGTCAGATCCTTGCAAGCTTCGGAACGCCGCTGATGGCCAAAACGTTCAATTTCGACAACATGCTGGTGGTGTACCTCGTGATCACCATCGCCGGCGCTGTGGCGGTCCTCGCCATGGAACGGCAGTTCCCCTCTTTGCGAATTGAAGAAAAACGCGGAGGCAGTAATAAATCCCGCACCTCCATGATCCAGGAAATCAAATCCGTACTGCCCGTCCTCAAATCATCCGTACTGCTGAAGCTGATGATCGTGTTGACCTTCATGCCCAACGTCGTTATCCCGATCATGAACTATCAATTCAACTATGCGGTGGACAGCTATTTTGCCAGCGAAGCGAGCCTGATCACCTTTTTCGGTTACTTCCGGGGTGTTCTCAACGTCATCAGCCTGATCATTTTGCTCTTTGTCGGGAAAATCTACGGGCGGTGGGGACTGCCGGTTGCCCTGATGTTCCACCCCTTTAATTACGTCCTGGCTTTTCTGGCATTCCTGCTGCGCTTTGACGTCGTCGCAGCCATGTATGCCCGCATGTCCACCAACATTTTGCGCACCACCATCAACATACCGGCCAATGCCACCATCATGGGACTCTTCCCGGAGTCGTACCGCTCAATGGTGCGGCCATTCTTAAGGGGTACGGTGGTTAGACTCGCCCTGTTTATCGGTTCGGGTCTCATTCTGATCTCAGACCCCCTCTTCCATCCGCGCTACTTGTCATTGGTTGCGCTGCCTTTCGTGTTGGGATGGCTAGCGGCGCCATTCATATTGAAGAGAAAATATGCGGCCATCCTCATCGATCTGATCCAACAGAACCAACTCGATTTATCGACGCTGAAACCATCGGAAGTAGAACAGCTCTTCCGGGAGACAAAGGTTAAAACCCAACTCAGAGACGCCTTCATGAACAGCCCGCCGGCCAGCGCCGTGTGGTACGCGGGACTGCTCAAACAGATTCATTATCCTGATCTGGACGCCATTGTGATGCGGCGCATCGATACCCTGGATCCGGAACACCAGGTCCCGTTGATCCAACTGCTGTCCGATGATCCGCCGGAGGCCGTCGTCCCCGAGCTCAGGCAACTGGCCGAAAGCGAAGAGATCCCGGTGGCCGTGGCCGTACTCCGGAAGGTGAACCGGCTATCGTCCCATCAAAAATCGTTGTTTGACCTGAGGCCGTTTTTGAAACACGGTTCTCCGGAAGTTCGCGCCTATGCCGCAGCCGGGTGGTTCTCTTCGGCTCCGGAGGAGTGCCGCCGGATGATCGTCCAGTGGATCACCTCCCGCCACAATGAAGATCAAATAGCGGGGGTGATCGCCGCGGGAGCCACCGGCAGGGGGGAATTCGAAAACCTGTTGCGGGACGCCATCGACGCGGACCCGCCGACTGAAATTCTGGCAGCCGCCGTGAACAGCCTGCACGCACTGGATCTGCATGATTTAAACGACGTGGTGACACCCTTTCTCAATCACCCGGACAAGGAGGTGCGTCTCGCAGCCCTGTCCGCCTACCACGTCGATGACAAAGAGAGCTTGAAAACGGCCATTCTACAACTAACGGCGCAGGACCCTCAAATTCGGAAGACGGCGGAGAATCGAATCCTGCGCGGCGGCTATATTGACGGCAAGGCCTTGATCAAGGCCATCGATCATCCCAACCGGTACCTGCGCGAAAGCATCATCCATCTGCTGGACAAACTGCAGATCAAGGATATCGATCTCTACCGGTTTGCCAACGATCAGTTGGAAGGTGCCTACAAATACCTGAATGAAGGCAGCGGTATCGCCGAGCTGCCGGAAAGCGCCGCCCGCAACCTGCTGCTCGATCATCTGAAAGAGCAGCGCGAAGCCATTCTTCAAAGGGTGCTGCGCGTACTGTCCATACAGGATCCAAGCGGACGCTTGCAGGTCATCAACCGAGGACTGCTCTCCAGGGATCGGCGACAAAACGCCAACAGCCAGGAAGCCCTGGACGATCTGCTCGACATCAAGCTCTCCAGGCTGTTAATTCCATTATTGGAAGAAGATGGACAGGAGCGCGCTCTGGATTCAGGCCGGCGCCACTATGGCTTAAACGCATACCACGGCAATCCGTCAGCGCTGACGCGCCATCTGCTGGCCCGACACGACGACTGGATTTCCGTCCTGATGACACTGTACCTTCTGGAGAACACGCCTCAATTGGAGCCCGGCAACGGGATCGCCCAACAATTGGCAGACCACGAAAATCCCCATATTCGAATCATGGCACTTCGGGTTGCAGGGGATAAAACACATCCCCGTCCCATGGAGGAAAAGAAAATGGATGTCACCCTGGCATTGCCGGATATCATTCTGAAACTTAAGCCGGTGGAAATTTTCGAGGATTTGAGTGTAAGCGAGCTGGCTGCTGTTGCCTCGGCCACCGAAGAGGTCTCTTTCGGCACTGGAGAAACGGTCATCAAGGAGGGCGACCCCGGCGACACCCTCTATCTGATCGTCGAAGGAGAAGTGGCCGTCATAAAGACAGAAACCGATGGCACCGAACTGACCCTGGATAATATTTCAGAGGGTGACCATTTCGGAGAAATGGCGCTGTTCGAGGACATTCCCCGCACCGCGTCCATCCGGACGCTCAAACCCAGCAGAATGCTCATGCTTCACAAGCAGGAGTTCAAAGAGATGGTGCGCGAATATCCTCACATTGCGCTCAAGATCTGCCGGGTCTTCAGCGGTCGGATCCGGAAGCTGCACCAAAAGATCTCGGCCATTGAAAAGTCGACTTGAGCTAAAAATGACGGCGACCCGGCGCCAAGCGACAGGGTCGATCGGCGCCATCATGTGCGCTAGAAGGTAAATCATTTGAAGTGTTCTTAAAAATGCAACCGCGTTGGACATGAATGCGTCTGAGCGAAAGGCTGAACGCTAACCAAAGGTGGACCTCAACCCAATTCGAACCTACCAGGAGCAGAGATGGAAATTGCATTTTTGATGGACCCGCTCGAGTCAATCGATCCGAAGAACGAGACCACCAGTCACCTGATGTATGAATGCAACCAGAGGGGACACACGGTTTTTTTTCTCGAACCTCACGATGTCTATATCAGGGGCAACGAGGTCGTCGCCCGTATGCGCAATATAACGGTGGAGAAGGACCTCTCCATGAAAAGGTACTGGCGCGCCTTGATTACGTGTCTGAAAAAGGACGAATTGATCTTTGAAACCGTTACCGATCTCAATGCGCTTTTTTTGCGCAAGGACCCCCCACTGAACTATCAGACGCTGGAATTTCTCTCCTCAGTCGATGATAAGGTCTTCATGATCAACAGCACCCATGGACAAGTTATCGGAAACAGCAAATTATACACCCTTAATTTTCCGGACATCATACCGGAAACCCATGTCTCGCGCGATCCCAAGCGTTTGAAGCGGGTTATCGACGAGTTCGGCGGCGCCATGGTGGTCAAACCGCTGCAAGGCTACGGCGGCGAGGGGGTGATTAAGGTCAGTACCCGTGACCAGGAAAATCTCAATTCCCTGATCAATTACTACACCCGTGCCAGTCGCCCATATCCGGACCGCGAACCCATTATGGTCCAGGAGTATCTGCACGATTCGCAATTCGGGGGAGATGTGCGCATACTTCTGCTCAATGGCGAGATCATCGGCGCCATGAAGCGCATACCGCGTAAAGGCGAATTTCGCACCAATGTCCATGCCGGTGGAAGGGTTTCCAAACACGAAATCACACCGGAAGAAAAGAAAATCTGCAAGGCTCTGAAGAAACGGCTGATTCATGACGGGCTCTATTTTGTCGGGATTGACATCATTGCGAACAAACTCGTTGAGGTCAATTGTGTTTCGCCCGGCGGCATCCCCCGCATCAACAAATTGAACGGCGTTCAGCTTGAACAAAAGGTGATCGACTTTATCGAGAAAAAAGCGATGGAACACAATGGCCACAAATAACCTCCTTCACCGAGCACAGAGATTGCGGCCCAATCCCATGTACCGACTGCTGAAAGGGCTCTTCTGGTTGGGGGTGCTGCTGGCATCCGGCTGCCAATCAGCAGACCGGGCGGACATCTTGAAGGTCGGCCTGTCCGAAGAACCGCGCACACTGAACATCTGGCTGGCCGGCGATGCCAACTCCAGAAAAGTGCTCTCCCAAATCTACCAGCCCTTGTATTACCGAGATCCGGATACCTTGGAATTCATTCCGTGGCTGGCGTCCCAACTGCCTATGTACGATGCCGCGCGAAAGGTCTACACGATCAGTCTGCGGCCCGCGATGAAATGGTCTGACGGGACCGCACTGACAAGCCGGGATGTGGTCTTTACCGGTCGGTTGATTCAATCATTCAAGGTCCCGCGCTATTCCTCCAAATGGCGCTTGGTGAGCAAAATCATCGCCATCGATGACACGACGGTCGAGTTTCACATCAAGGAACCCTACGCCACCTTTCTGAGCGGCACTTTGATGGCCCCCATCGTACCGGCCCACCAATGGGGGCCGATTGCCGCGCAGGCCGAGACCAGTCAAAAAAAATTGGCGGCCCTGATGAACCACAACATCGTCGAACCGGTGGGCTGCGGTCCATTTGTGTTTAAAGAGTGGCGGCAGGGCAACTACCTGTATCTGTCTAAAAACAAACATTTTTTCGCCGCCGGCACCACCATCAACGGACGTGCCCTGGGGCCTTATATTGACGGCATTCTGTTTAAAATCTACGGCACCACCGATGTGGCGGTTCTGGCGCTGCGCAAAGGGGAAATCGACCTGTTCTGGTGGGGCATTCAGCCCGGACACCTGGATCAATTGTCCAAGTCTCCTCAGATCCGGGTCTACCAGAGCAAAAAGAGCGCACTTTATTACATGGGATTCAACACCCGCCGTCCGCCTTTCAAAGATACCGTCCTCAGGCAGGCGATCGCCACGCTTGTCGACAAAGAGTTCATCGTCCAACGCATTCTTCAGGATGCGGGAACGCAGATGGATGCCATCATCCCCCCCGGAAATATCCAATGGTACAACACCGATGTGATACACCATGGAGAACGGCTAGACCGGAAGGAGCGCATTAGAAAGGCGTATCATCTGCTCACCCGGGCCGGTTACACCTGGTCGGTCCCGCCTGTGGACCGGCAGGGGCAAATTCAAAAGGCGGAAACGCTCCAGCTACCGGATGGTACCCCCATGGCGCCCTTCAGCATTTTAACACCTCCGGCGGATTACGATCCGCACCGCGCCATGAGCGGCATGATGATTCAAGAGTGGCTGAGGGAAATGGGTATACCGGCGTACGCAAGGCCGATGCACTTCAGCTCCTTGCTGCAAAAGATCAAATCCAATCATGATTTCGATGCCTTTATCCTCGGTTACGGCCGGCTTTCCCTGGACCCGGATTATCTGCGGTTCTTCTTTCTTTCACAGAACGATAAAAAACGAGGTTGGAATATGAGCGGGTATCAAAACGCCGAATTCGACCGTATCGCGATTCAATCCCAATCTGAAATGAATGTGGAACTCCGACGACAGATGATTCATAAAATGCAGCGGATCATCAGCCAAGATGTACCATACCTGCCATTGTACAACCCCAACCTGCTGGAGGCCGTCCGCACGGACCGTTTCACGGGATGGGTGCCGATGATCGACGGGATTGGGAACAAGTGGTCGTTTTGTTTGCTGAAACCGCTGAAATAGATCGTCACATAGCTGAAAGGGGGTGAAGCTTCCGGTGAACCTGAAATATTTCATTTTACGGCGTAGCGTTGAAATCGTCATCATCTTCTTTGTGATCATGACGGTGCTCTTTTTTCTGTTCCGCCTGGCGCCCGGCGACCCTGTGACGCGAATGGTTGATCCGAGCATGACCCCCGAAGAGGCCCAACTGCTGATCCAGCAACTGGGACTGGATAAACCCTTAGGTGTGCAATACCTCTACTTTCTGGGTAATTTTTTCAGAGGGCAAATGGGAATCTCGTTCCACTACGGACAGCCGGTGTTGCAGATTATCGCCAACCGTCTGCCCAACACCATCCTGCTGTTTACCACCTCCGTAATCATTTCAGCACTGTTCGGTGTAAAATTGGGGCGAATCCTGGCCTGGCGCAAAGGGGACAAGACCGACACCTGGGCCACCATCGGTGCGCTGATGTGCCACACCCTTTTCCTGCCCTGGCTGGCGCTGCTCTTGATCTGGCTGCTGGCATTCAAGGTGGGGTGGTTCCCCATGACCGGCATGATCTCGCCTGAAATATGGATCGATACGAATACCGGCTGGTGGGACAAGGCATTGGATATCATGCACCATATGGCCCTGCCGCTGCTCACACTCTTCATCATTCATTTTGGGAGCTATCTATTGATCATGCGCGGCAGCATGCTTAACACATTGACCGAGGATTATATTTTTACGGCGCGGGCCAAGGGGTTGCCCGAAAAATGGGTCCGCGACCGGCATGCGGCGCCCAATGCAGCCCTGCCGGTCGTGACCGGGGTGGGACTCTCACTGGCCTTCTCCATAAACGGCGGCGCCTTGACTGAAACGGTCTTTTCCTGGCCGGGAATTGGACGCGAACTGGTATTTGCCGTCAGCAACAGCGATTACCCGCTTGCGCTGGCGTGCTTTCTGCTCATCGCCGTTGTGGTGCTGATTGCCAATCTGATTGTCGATGTCCTGTATGCCTATCTGGACCCGAGAATCCGGTATGAATAAGGACCCTTATATGGATAGTACGCTAACAGTGACAGACGACGCATGTGACCCGCACCAGGTCGCTGCCAAACCCTACTGGCGCGAAGCATTCGCCGAAAGCTGGGCACTTTTCAGCAGTCATCCGGTTGGACGCATCGGCATCGGCCTGCTGGCGGTGTTCGGCCTGATGGCGCTGGCCAGCTTCATCCCCCACCTGATCGACCCCATGTACCATCCAATGAACGGCGTCGATCCGGAAATCACCCATGCCACCGGCCCGAGTTGGCGACATTGGCTGGGCACCGATTTCATCGGCCGTGATCTGTTCAGCCAGCTTTTGGCAGGCGCGCGCATCGCATTCATGGTGGGGATCTCATCGGCGCTGATGAGCATCATTCTGGGCACCGTGATCGGTATGGCAGCCGGTTACTTCGGGCGGTGGACCGATACGATCCTGATGCGAACCGCCGACATGGTGATGGTCATGCCGACCCTGCTGGTCGTCCTGATCATGGCGGCCCTGTTTGGCCACCTGAGCATCTGGACCATTGTGCTGATGATCGCCCTGTTTCGCTGGCCCGGCGTGTCGCGGGTCATACGGGCCCAAACCATGAGCCTCAAACATCGGCCTTTCATCGATGCCGCCCGTATTGCCGGCGCCTCTCACATTCGCATTCTATTGCGCCACATCCTGCCCAACGTGCTGCCATTGGCGCTGCTCTACATGACCTTCCGGGTCACATCGGCCATCATCATCGAAGCGGCATTGGCTTTTTTGGGGTTTGGGGATCCGGGCACGGTATCGTGGGGGATGATGCTGCAGTGGGTATGGAAGACCGGTCATATGTTTCAATCCCCCAACTGGCTGCTGCCGCCGGGGATTTGCATTTCGCTGTTGACGCTCTCATTTTATATGATCGGGCGTGCAATGGATGATATTCTGGACCCACGACTTAGAAGAAATGGCGGTTAAGCGATTATGACGCTGTTGAAGGTTGACAATTTAAGCGTAGCGTATGCCACACCGGCCGGCTACCTCAGGGCGGTCGAACAGGTGGGGTTTGAGCTGGAAAAGGGACAATCTCTGGGACTGGTCGGCGAATCCGGCAGTGGGAAATCAACCATCGGAACAGCCATCATGGGACTGCTGCCGCCCAACGCAGAGGTCACCAGCGGCTCCATTGAGTTCAATCAGCAGAATTTGATCACAGCCCCTCCGAACGTCCTTCAGAAAGTTCGCTGGAACCATATCGCCATGATCTTCCAGGCCGCCATGAATGCACTGAACCCCATTCAGCGCGTCGGCCAGCAAATCGCCGAAGCGCTGCTGGTGCATAATCCCGGTATGCCGGGCGCCGAAGTCGATAGACGCGTCGCCGACCTGTTCGAGCAGGTGGGAATTCCCGCTCAGCGACGCAATGACTATCCGCATCAATACAGCGGCGGTATGCGCCAGCGGGCGGTCATCGCCATGGCCCTGGCATGCGACCCGGAAGTGATTATCGCCGATGAGCCGACAACTGCATTGGATGTGATCGTACAAGACCAGATACTGGAGACCATCAAAAACCTGCAACAAAGGTTGGGAATCGGCATACTTTTCATATCTCATGATATTTCAGTGGTCGCTGACGTCTGCCATCTTATTGGCGTCATGTACGCCGGGCAACTGGTTGAAGTGGGCACCCGGGATGAGGTCTTCATTTCACCCACCCATCCCTACACCCAGTCCCTGATGGCAGCCCACATTACCCTCTCCGGCACCCATCGTCCGAACCCGATTCCAGGAAAGAGCCCTGACCTGGTAGGGGAGCACCGGGGCTGTCGCTTTTGCGATCGGTGCGGCTGCGCCGGCGATACATGCCGTATCGAAGCGCCGCAATGGCGCAAGTTGTCCGATACCCACAAGATCAAATGCTGCCAAGGATGACCTGTAATGATGGTACCCAATGAATCGAATATGGCGATCGAACTGGACAAGGTAACGAAGATCTATCAGTCGGGAGGCGGGCCGTTCAACTCGACCGCCGAGCGTGTCGTCGCATTGAACCATGTGGATCTCGGCATTCAAAAGGGTGAAATCTTCGGGTTGGTGGGAGAGAGCGGCAGCGGCAAAACCACGCTGGGACGGCTGATATTGCGGCTGGAGAACCCCGACCGGGGCGCAATCAAGGTTGACGGCATACCGATCGGCACACTAAAAGGCGGCGCCCTGAAACAATTCAGAAGACGGGCGCAGATGATCTTCCAGGATCCCTACCAATCGTTGAATCCTTATCTGTCGGTGAAGGACACGGTGGCGGAACCATTGGCCATTCACCGCAAAACGGCTGCGCTGAATATTCGGGTCAAAGTCCTCCTGACCCTCGACCTGGTAGGGCTGACGCCGGCCACGGAATTCCTGTTTCGGTACCCGCACCAGCTCAGCGGCGGACAGCGCCAGCGTGTGGCCATTGCCCGGGCCATGGTCCTCGATCCAGACCTGATCATCGCCGACGAACCCACCTCCATGCTGGATGCATCGATATCGGTTCAAATCTTTCAAATACTGGCCGAGATTCAGCAGCGGAAGAAAATGACCCTGTTGTTCATCACCCACAGCCTTGCCGCTGCACACTATCTGTGCGACCGCCTTGCGGTGATCTACCGGGGCCATATCGTCGAAACCGGACCGGCCAAGCGTATAATATCGAGCCCGTGTCACCCATACACCCAGGCGCTGCTGGATGCGCTGCCCAAATTTGGTCATCTATGGCAGGAAAAACGGTTCGATACCCTGCTGACCCCGGAACGGCCGGGCGAACATCCGGACGGCTGTCCGTTCTTCAGCCGCTGTAAACGCGCTGAAGACAACCGGTGCAACAAGACCAGACCGGAGATGATCCGGGTCGAAGACAGCCATGCTTCGGCATGCTTTTTCGCCAGATCATTTCAGAAGGACGATGACGCATGAAGCGACCAATGTGCAACATCACCGCCTGCAGCATTGTTACCGCCGCCCAGGCGAATCTTGCGGTCAGGTTGCGCATTGATGTCCTGCCGATGGAAGGAGATATGAAGTGAAGCCCTTATCGCCCCCCCCTTCGCGAGATAACCCCAGACCGCCAAAACAGCCGACCAATGTTCGCAAGATGCTGCTCAAGGGTGTTTTCTGGCGCATTCTGGCCATTGAAATGGTCCTGCTGGTGTTGTCCCTCGCGTTCAAAGCGGCCACGGAGGAAGCCGGGGCCGCAGACCTCATCTGGTATTCGGTGCGCATCCTCATCCTGGTGGGGATCATCATCGCTTTTGTCACCTTCTCCCTCGGCCTGTTTCTCAACCGAAAAATCATCCGCCCCCTGGAAACCATCTCAGCAGCGAACCTGAACCTGAACACCGAATCGCCTACCGTCAATACCGTCGATCTGCCCCCGGACACTCCCAAGGAGATCACTGAGATCGTTGACACGCGCCAACGCATGCTGGCAGCCATCTTGAAAGAATCCAACGAACGATTGGGGCTGGTCAAATTCATACGCGAGACCTTCGGGCGCTATCTCTCCCGAAAGGTCGTGGATGAAATCCTATCATCCCCGGACGGCTCTAAAATTGGCGGACGCCGGGAGACGGTAACCATCTTGATGGCCGATTTGCGAGGATTCACAGCAAGGGCGGAGAAAAGCGATCCGGAAGCAACCCTGCAATTGCTCAATCGCTTCTTTGGATCCATGGCGCGGATCATCACCTCATATGACGGTATGATCGATGAATTTTTAGGCGACGGTATTCTCACCATTTTCGGAGTTCCGGAGCGCCATGATGATGACCCCGCACGGGCGGTGGCGTGTGCGCTGGAAATGCAGAATACGCTGGAAGAACTGAACAATGAGCTGAAAGCAGAAGGCATCCGCCCCTTGGAAATGGGGATCGGTATCAATACGGGTTCCGTCATCGTGGGCAATATCGGCTCTAAAATCCGGGCGAAATACGGCATTGTGGGGATGCCCGTCAATACCGCCTCCCGGATTGAAAGTCTGACCGTAGGAGGCCAGGTCCTCATCGGAGAACCCACCTATCAGCTCGTCCGGGAAGATGTCGAGGTTGAACCGCCTCAAACCGCAATGATGAAGGGATATCGACAACCGCTGGTTTGCTTTCCGGTCAAAGCGATTCACAACCCTTACCGTGTTGCATTGCTGGAACGCGGGATGGCATCTCAGCAGACCGAACTAAACCTGCCGATGACCGGTTGGGTGGTGGAAGGCAAGACCATACTGGAACCAAGCATCCAGGGAGAGACGCTGCACATCAACGACAACAAATGGCATGTGGCCTTCGAGTCAGCCCTGGAGCCCATGACCGATGTAAAGCTTCAGATCAATTTTTGTACCGAAGCGCACTGTTTCGAGCCGATATACGGCAAAATCCTAAACCATATGGCGACGGATGTGCCCAACACCTATGAGCTGAAGATTACGGCAATGACCCAGGAAGATCGCAATCTCATCGACAAATGGGTAGGGGAGAAGAACGCCGGTTGATGAAGCGTTCAGTGGTGTTATTTCTTGGGCGGATGGGGATCGGTTCGATCGTCGCAACGGCACTTGGCCATGTCGATCCGACATTTGTCACAAACCTTGCCGTCACACCGGGTAACGTATATCACATGTGTGTCACAATTGCATTTCTCGCACTTCATCATAATCGCCACCCCGCTTCAAACCAGGCCGGGCATGCAGGCATACCCCAGTTCAGAATCCAATATGGGTTCCATTCAAATCGGCCTTAATACCCTAATCACTACCGGCGTGCAAGGCAAGCTTCTTTTTGTTGCGCACCATGGGGTTCTGTCTTAATATGATAACGCTGTTTTTCCGGGTGATGTGTTTTGATCATGACTCGTCCTGTCCAGCACATTCCACCATCACGTCTAACGCTTTAAGGGACTTGAATTAATGAAATACCTTGATTTTAGGTCATATGCGCGCATCAGGATCTACATGATCGTGCTGTTGGTTTTTGCCGCCCCGCTGACCGTGGCCGCCAGTGAAGATATCGAATCCAATCGAAAGAGCGTTGTCCGTATTTTCACGGTCTCCCAAACACCCGATTACACGGCCCCCTGGGATCCGGGACGCTCGGATGCCGGGATGGGCACCGGCTTCATCATTGCAGACCACCGCATTCTCACCAATGCGCACGTGGTGAGCAACGCCCGGTTCATCACGGTCGAAAAAGAGGGAGACGCCCGGCGATACGAGGCCCTCGTCAGATTCATTGCCCACGATTGTGATCTGGCCATGCTGGAAGTCCCCGACAGCGCCTTCTTCAAGGGGACCGCCGAGCTCCCACTGGGCGGCGTACCAAAACTGGACTCCATCGTCACCGTTCTGGGGTATCCCATCGGGGGAGACCGCCTTTCGGTCACCCGGGGGGTGGTCTCGCGCATCGATTACCAGGTCTATTCCCATTCGGGCGTTGACAGTCATCTGGCGATTCAGATCGATGCCGCCATCAACCCGGGAAACAGCGGTGGACCGGTGATCCAGAATGGCGCCGTTGTGGGGGTTGCCTTCCAGGGGTTCAGCGGTATGGTGGCGCAAAATGTGGGCTACATGATCCCGGTTCCAGTGATTGACCGGTTCCTCAAAGATGTGGCCGACGGCCAATACGACCGATATGTCGACATCGGCATCCAGTTTTTCCCGCTGATCAACAACACCTACCGCAGGGCGCTGGGCCTTGACCCGGGGGATTACGGCGTGATGGTCAGTGAAGTCATGCAGGCAGGAGCAGCCTACGGCCATCTGCAGGTCGGCGATGTGCTGCTCACCATCGACAACCGGCCTATCTTCAGTGACGGCCGGGTGGCCATGGACAATGACCGCCTGATGCTCAACGAGATTGTGGAGCGTAAATTCAAGGACGACACCGTAACCTTGCAGATCATGCGCAGCGGCAAATTGAAAAAAGCGACCATCACCCTGACGACACCATGGCCGTATCTGACCCAGGCGCGGCAATACGATGTGCGCCCGCGGTTCGTTATCTTCGGCGGTCTGGTGTTCCAACCGCTTTCCAGTTCTTTCTATGCCACCTTGCAGAACAAGTCCACGACCCTGCGATACTACTATACCCAGTTCCTGGGCAAAGAGCTGTATCTGGAGCACCCTGAAGTGGTGGTGATCAGCAAAGTGCTGCCCGATCCCATCAATACGTATCAAAAGCGATTTGTGAACACCATCGTGGAAGAAATCAACGGCGTTAAAATCAAATCCCTTGAGGACGTGGCCGATGCCTTTAAACAGCAGAATGATTTTTATGTGATCCAAGTCAAGGGCGATCCCCAACCCCTCGTCATGGAGGCTAAAGCGGTCTCCAAGGCGCGGGAAAGGATTCTAAGGCGCTATCGAATCGTCCAGGAGCAGTATTTGGAAGACAGCATACTGCCGAAAGAATTGACTGCCAAGAATGCAGCAGTACGCTAACAGCACCTTTCGCAAATGAAAAGGAGAAAATTGCGACTCATGCGTCAAACCTTACATCTCACTGCAATCGCCGTCGTCGCCCTCATCCTGTCGGCTTGTGCAAGCCATCTTGCGCAGCCCGAAGGAAAGGTGCTCAATACATTGGCCGAAAAATCCATCATCCGCGTCACCGTCACCAGTCAAGGATATCGATTCCATCGCCCCTGGCAGCAACTCCGTACGACCACACAGACCGGTATCGGCACCATTGTATCCGGCGGACATGTGCTGGTAACCGCCTCGCTGGTGGCCAATCATCGCTACATCGAACTGGAAGCTATCGACACCAAGACCAAGTACCGCGCCGAAGTGGCGGTCGTCGACTATGAAGCCAACCTCGCCTTGCTCAAACCGGTGGATAAGGACTTTCTGGTCGGCCGGCAGCCGATGGAAATTGCCCCCCCCATATCGTCAGGGGACACACTGACCATTTGGCAGGTAAAACACGACGGCAATATCATTCCGATGACCGGTAGAGTAACCGACATCGAACTTCGCGCCTATACGCAAGGCAATTATTTCCTGGCCTACCGGTTGAACAGCGCCCTTCAATACGCCGACAACAATCGCACTTTGCCGGTGGTAAGGGGAAATCGGCTGGCAGGATTTGTATTCAGAAACGATACCAGCGGTCAGACCATCGACGTGATCGCCACCCAGGTCATTCGCCATTTTCTGAAGGACGCGCAGAAGCCGAATTATCAGGGTTTTCCCAGGGCGGGCTTTCATTACGGCCCCATGCTCGATCCGCAGTTGAGGCGGTATATCGATTTACCCGAGGAAATCAGCGGCATCTACGTCCAAAAGGTCATTAAAGGCGGACCGGCTGATACGGCCGGCCTGTCCACCCAGGACGTGATCACCCATATCGGAGATTTTGCCGTATCCAACACCGGGCAATACGACCACCCGCTCTATGGGAATACTTCCATTATCCATTTGATCCGTACGGTCTACCATGACGGTGACGCCGTCCCGTTTAAGGTATATCGCAACGGCCGGACGGTTACCCTGAGCATTCAGCTGAACCATCGCAAGCCGGATGAGTATCTTGTTCCGCCTTACGTGGTGGACCGCCAACCCCGGTACTTGATCGTCGGGGGATTGATTTTTCAGGAACTCTCCGTCTCATACCTTCGGGAATACGGAAAAGACTGGGCATCGCAGGCCCCCATCGAGCTCGTATACTACCAGCAGAACCAGGACTACCTGAATGGAGACCGGCGGGAAAAGATTGTCCTCATTTCCAAGATCATCCAAACGCCATTCACCATCGGGTATGAAAATCTCAGCGACCTCGTTGTAACGCGCGTCAACGGGCAAACCATTCGAAAACTGGCGGATGTGGCAACTGCTATTCAGGCGCCCCGGGGCGATTTTCACAAAATAGAAGTGGAGCAGACGCCCGGCATTCTCTATCTCGATCCCAAGGAGGTTCCCTTGATTCATCAAATCATTCGGGAACGGTATCGCATCCCGATCCCATCACTGAACAGCCTTCAGTAGGCTGAAACCTTTGACATTTGCGGGATCATGCTTAAAACACATAAAGGAAGGATGCGCCTATGGAAAAAAAGGTCGATCACCTTGAGACCGCCACCTTTGCCGGTGGGTGCTTCTGGTGTGTGGAGTCGGATTTCGTCAAATGCAAAGGTATTGAAGAGACTGTATCCGGCTATAGCGGCGGGCATAAGGAAAACCCGACTTACGAAGAAGTCTGCTCAGGCCGAAGCGGTCATTTGGAAGCCGTACAGATCAAGTTCGATCCGAAAGTTATCCCTTACGATAAACTCCTGGAGGTATTCTGGCGACATGTCGACCCCACTGATCCGGACGGTCAGTTCGTTGACAGGGGAGCACAGTACCGAACCGCCATCTTCTTCCACGACGACCACCAGCAGCGCATAGCCGAAGCCTCCAAGTTGAAACTTGCCCAGTCAGGCTACTTTAGCAAACCCATTGCAACAGAGATCATCGCTTTCGAAAAATTCTACCCCGCCGAATCCTACCACCAGAACTACTGCAAGAAGAATCCACTGCGTTACAAATTCTACCGCCGCAATTCAGGGCGTGATCAATTTCTTAAAAGAATCTGGAAAGATCTGACGAACATCCCTTGCGACCCGAAATAGCGTCAGAGCGCTCTTCGACCGATTGAAGCGCTCCTCGGTTGGCGGGTAGCACCGGCGGTCGCCTCATTCGATATTCGCCGGTGGAAGCTTTCTGCGGATCTCTTCCAAGGTTTGCTGATAGATCGCACGTCGCGGCCCGGCGGCATCGACCGCTCTGTGCGCCATGGAGAGGGCCGCCTTCAAATCCCCTGCCTCAGACAACATATGGGCCAGGTTGTTCAAAGCGTCCCCGTTGCGCGGTTCGATACTGACCGCCCGCCGATAGGTCTGGATGGCCTTTTGCGTTGCGCCTTCACGGTAAAGCGCGTTGCCGAGCGCCATAGTGGCCTGGGCGCTGGCAGGCCAGACGGACACCGCCTGTTCAAATGCATCGATGGCAGCCGCGGCAAAACCGGCGGTATAAAGGCCCTGGACGGATTTCAGGTAGATCGTCTCCCGGGCACATTGCGGCATACGGCCTGGCGGCAGCACCAGCAGCCCCCAATAGTCGGCGCGTTTCCATGTCGCTGCAAAGGTCTTTAGCCCGACCCGTCTTGCGGCTTGGTCGCCGGTGTGCAGTTCGACAAAGGACTGATCCAGATCAAATCCGATGACAGTTGCATAGTGCCATCGGGGGATCCAGTTCAGCCCCAGGTTCTGCAGGACCACCACCGGATAACCGGCCGCAACTTCCTTGAACAGGCAATCAAGTCCTGTGATCGGATAGGCCAGCCGGCCATGCCGCCGGGTGGCCGCCGTCAGATCGGATTGATAACTGCCTTTCTGCCCTGGTGTAAACACTGTTTCCGCAATGCTGTCCGGCGTGGCATCCACACCACTCCACCGAAGCGCCATGGCGAGCGCCGCAGGGCCGCATTGGAATCTTTCCTGTGCAAAAAAGGGAACCGCTGTGAGCGATACCCGTGATGGAACACCGGGCGAAAGCGAGACTTCCGGTGCGGGTCCCATCGTGCCGCAGCCGACCAACAACAATGCGGCCAGCAGGGCAATACCTGCCGGCCGTTTGGATTCACGACGAAGGCGCATGGCCGCCTAACGCTTTTTGATAAAGGTAAAGACGTCCGTGACGCCGATGATATCCGTTATAATCAAAGCAACGAATGAGATAATGGCAAGGGCCAGAAGGAAACCCACGGCATCCCCGCCGGCCGGCATCTGATCGATTTTCTCGGACAGAAGCTGAATTTCTTCGGCCGTCATGGTATCCACCCGCGCCTGGGCTTCTTCCGCTGTTACCCCAAAGGCCTGAAGATGGTTGACCACATCTTCACGCGCCATAAACGCTTTAACCTTACCACGGGCCATATTGTTTTCCTGAGCCGCAAGAATGTCCGCTGTACCGACGAGTGTGGCCTGGACAGGTGCCACAACGACACTTAGAAAACAAAATGCCACGGCAACGAAACCGGCGATAACTTTTTGTGACCTCATTGAACGTCTCATCTTTCTCTCCTTGGTCTTAGGTAGGCAATTATTGGTTAGATTAGATTCAAACCAATGGGGATGCGTCATAATTTTCAAATAACCAACCGGGTGTCAACTTTTTTATGGGTTACTTTTGCAGCGGGCTGCGCACCACATGATACCCTCACGTGCGTTTGACATGATGGGAGCGGCCAATGGTGCGACATCCTGACGACCAGGTTTGCCGCCGCCAGTTCAAACACGGGATGACGGGTGGTTTACTTTGGTCAATATGTGTTTATCCTAATTTTTATTCCTGGACCACGGCCCGGGATAAAAACGATCCACCCCGCGATAGTGATGCAAAGGCCGGCATAAATCGCCGTATCGCCGGTTGGAATTCCGGGCCATTGCCATAGGGAGAATGGATGAAGCCCATCGTGTTTTGCGCCACTTCGCTGGAAGCGATCGAGTCACGCCTGGCCGGGATGACACGGGACGGAATGCGCCCGACGCTCGCCATCGCATTCAACTCACTCAAGGGAAATCTTCAAGAGGTTTGTTCGCTATTCGGCAGGCATCAAATCGAGCTGTTCGGAGCGAGTTCGGGCAGCGGTTTCACCCATTCCGGACTGTCGGAAGATGCCCTGTCGGTCATGCTCATGGGACTGCCCAAAAACACCTTCAAAGTACGGTTGTTTGAAAGTGGCGGCAGGTCCGCAGCCCGGACCGGACGAATGGTCGCAGATTGGGCCCAATCGGTCTTCAGTGACCCGGCATTATTGATCATTCCGTCCGGTCTGCACTTCAATGGAGAGCAGATCATCCGCGAAATCCTCGATGCTTCGGATGATCACCTCCCTCTTTTCGGAGGATTCGCCGGGTTCAGGAAGGGTTCCGATCATGCGTATGTCTTTACATCGGACAAGGTGGCCCAAAACGGCATTATCGCACTGGCGTTCGATCGCAATTCGGTCGACCTCCACGGCGTGGCTTCCAGTGGATGGAAGGGCATTGGCACTCCCAAAACCGTTACCCGTTCACAAGGCAATGTGATCTACGAAATCGACAATGCACCGGCATTGGACATGTACAACAAATATTTGAATATCGGAACGGATCCAACGCTAACCTATGAATATCCGTTGCTTTTGATCAGGGATGACGGGTCGTCCGTCCTGCGCGGCTCGGTCGCGGTGAACGACGACAAATCCATCACCTATGGGGGCGATGTTCCTCAGGGCGCAAAGGTCAGGTTCAGCATCCCGCCGGGATTGGAGATCACCGACAGGGCCCTGGAGATCATATCCGATCTCCGCAAGCAGGTCCCCAAAGCAGATGCCGTCGTGCTTTTTTCATGCAGCGGACGGCAATATGCGTTGGGCCCCATGGTGGAGGATGAAATTACAGCGATTCACCAGCTCTGGCAGACGCCTCTCATCGGTTTTTTCACCGATGGTGAAATTGGACCGGTGCCCTCCGGGCGCAGCGAGCTGCACAACCATACCCTCATACCAGTGATCATTCGACAGAAACGGGACGATTGATGATGAAAGCATTCATGGATCCACCCCGGCATCGCCAACCCATCGCCTCATCGACCGATGATGGGAACGACGCAAGCAGGGACCAACAGCGCCGTCTGGAGAAATCGCTCCGTCGGCTCGAATTCAAGCTGGACCGCGCCGTCAAAGAAAAACAGACGCTGTCGACCCTGCTTGCGCGGACATCCGAAGATCTGGAAAAGTCCTCCGAAATTATTAAAAAAATGTTTGGGCGCTATATTTCAACGGAGGTAATGGATTCCCTGCTGGAAGACCCCGCAGCCCTTGAATTGGGTGGTGAGCAGAGAAGCGTCTCCATCATGATGACTGACTTGAGAGGTTTTTCCGAACTCTCCGAAAGGCTCAGCCCTGCGGACGTGGTCAAAATGCTCAACACCTATTTCGAAGTCATGGTGGATATTGTTCTCAGCTATAACGGCACGATCAATGAAATCATCGGCGACGCGCTGCTGGTGATTTTCGGTGCGCCGCAGCACATGGAAGATCGCACCGAGCGTGCCGTAGCCTGCGCCATCGAAATGCAAAACGCCATGCCCGTGGTAAACGACATGAACCGCCGGGAGGGGCTTCCCCGGCTGGAAATGGGTATCGGCATCAATGAAACCGAAGTCATCGTGGGCAACATCGGTTCCAGCAAACGCAGCAAATATGCCGCGGTCGGCAGCGGCGTCAACATCACCAGCCGCATTGAATCCTATTCTGTCGGGGGCCAGATCCTGGTTACCGAATCCGTGAATCGAAAAATCGGGCACCTGCTCCGCATTGATGCGCAGCAGCACGTAAATCCGAAAGGCTCGCCGGAAGCCATCCGTATTTATGAAGTGAGTGGAATTGCAGGACGCTATCACCAGGCGCTTGAAATCGATCATCCCCCCTTAAACCGGTTGGGCCGGCCCATACCGATCCACTATCTCGTATTGGAGGGCAAGCGTGTTTCGGAAACTAAATTCAGCGCATCACTTATCCGGCTCTCCACCCGTTGCGCGGATATACAGTTCAAACAACCGGTAGCGGCGACGACCAATCTTCAAATGGAATTGGCGGGCGTAAATCAAGCATTGTCCGCCAAACCATTCTATGGAAAAGTGTTCCAATCCAGCGGCCTAAAGGGAACTGCGGGATTGGTTCGCTTCACCTCCATTCCCCCTGAAATCGATGCCTTTTTCGAGGCCCATCTGCAATATGCAGTTGAGTGAGATGATCCGGCACATCAAAACTCTCAATGGTCGGCTGTCGGCACGATAGACGGCTTTCATGCCCCTTGACGGCTGAACGATCATTTGGGCCCACCTCAA
Source organism: Desulfobacteraceae bacterium (assembly GCA_050302315.1). Lineage (GTDB taxonomy): Bacteria > Desulfobacterota > Desulfobacteria > Desulfobacterales > Desulfosarcinaceae > JARRKU01. Next base: position 9,009 of record JBNLAV010000191.1, on the reverse strand, counting down.
AAAACGCCATCTGATTGCCCTTTTGACTTGAGTCAAATACATTTTGACGTATTGGACATAGCATGCCAATAATAAAGCGAACGTCTGCAAGTACGCTCTGCACGAAGTGACCTATACCACCACCGACATTCCTTCTGCGCCGGCATCCACATCCCTCACCCCCTCTTGTCGCGCTGACGTTTAGCTCAAAGGCTTCAGATCAAAACCACATCCGGCGACGACGCGAGACCATCGCTTTGCATAAGGGATAACCCCAACCACAGGAGGGAGATGCCATGCGTAAAATTTTGATCCTCGGCGCCGGGGCAGGCGGCACTATCGTGGCCAACATGCTGCGCAAGGAGCTCAGCGATTCTGATTGGCAAATCACCATCATCGATCGGGACGAACGACACCATTATCAGGCCGGTTATTTATTCATACCCTTTGGCGTCTACGGTGAGCAGGATGTTCTGAAGCCGAAGAAGGAGTTCATTCCGCAGGGGGTGGAATTCGTCGTGGATGAAGTGGTTAAAATCGACACGGATCAGCGCAAAGTCGAAACCCGCACTGGCCATTACGATTATGACTGGCTGGTCATCGCCACAGGATGCGATATTGCGCCGTCGGAAATCGATGGCATGATGGATGGCTGGGGAAAAGATATCTTCGATTATTACACCCTTGAAGGTGCAGTGGCGCTGAGGCAAAAATTACAGTATTTCGACTCGGGCCGTCTGGTGTTGAATATCGCAGAGTTTCCTTACAAATGCCCCATTGCGCCTCTGGAATTTGTGTTCATGGCCGATTGGTTTTTTACAGTCAACGGGGTGCGGGATAAAATTGAGATCGAATTCGTGACCCCGCTGGACAATGTCTTCACCAAACCGGTGGCCGCCAAAATCCTGGCCCAGGTCGCAACCCAGAAAAACATCAAAGTGACCCCCTATTTCGACCTGGCCCAGGTCAATGCCAAAGACAAGACCATCGAATCCCACAAGGGGGAGGTCGTCGGGTACGATCTGCTGGTGGCCATACCTCCCAACATGGGAGACAAAGCCTTGATCGAATCAGGCGTCAGTGATCCGGTGGGATTTGTGAGCACCAATAACGACACCCTCCAGGCCGAAGGACGTGACCGCGTTTACGTGATCGGCGACACCACCAACGTCCCCACATCCAAGGCAGGTTCGGTTGCCCATTACATGGCGTATACCCTGGTGGACAACCTGAAGCGGGAAATCGACGGATATCCCCCCAGGTCCAAATTTGACGGCCACGCCACCTGTTTTCTGGCATCGGGTTTTGAAAAGGCGATCCTGCTCGATTTCAACTATAAGGTTGAACCGCTGCCAGGCAAATTCCCCTTCCCCGGTATGGGGCCCTTCAGCCTTCTCCAGGAGAGCCTGAACAACCATTGGGGCAAGATGATGTTTCGATGGGTCTATTGGAACCTGATGATGAAAGGGCTGGACCTTCCTCTTGAACCCCAGATGAACCTGGCCGGAAAAATCCGGCCGGCGGCATAGAGGAGGTGTAACCATGAATCAGGATACCGTATTGGCCGAACGGCTCGACCGGCTTGAAGCGCAAATCGCCCCCCTGGTACAGACTGCCAAGGCGATTGGCGAACTGCGCGAAGAACTGGCGCCGCGCGTCAACGAAGCCGTTCAAGCCCTGATTGTCCAACTGGCCGACGTGGAAGCGGATTTCCAGATAGAAGATCTGATCCATCTGATAAAAAATGTGATGCGCAATGTAAAGAACCTGAATTTCACGCTGGACCAGATGAAGAACATCATCGATTTCGCCGTTATTGCCGAACCCGTGCTCAAAACGACGGTCCCTCAGATCATCTACTACTTCGATGAACTGGAGCAAAAGGGCGTCTTCCGCCTGCTCGTCACAGGACTGGAGCTGATGAAGAAAATCGGGACGACGTATTCGGCTGAGGATTTACAGAAGATCGGCGACGGGCTGGTGCAGCTGGTCGGTTGCCTTCAAAAAATGACGGCTCCGGAAGCGTTGGAGATGCTGGACAAAGCCGCCGATCTTCCGGCCAAGGTGAATGTAAAAGATGCCAAGCCTCTGGGCATGTGGGGAATGTTGGGGGCGCTCTCCAGACCGGAAGTAAAAGAAGGCATGGGAGTAGCGATGGAACTGACCGCCGGTCTGGCACGGCTGAAGGCATAGCCCAATTTACTGAAAGCCGGCCGGGTGGCCGGACGGCATCAGCACCCGGACAAAAAAGCACTGCTGCAAAACGCGATAGTGCTTCTCATCTTAAAGCAAGGGAGGGAGACCATGAACGATGATGCCCAATTTAGCTGTACGACCTGCCATATAACGCCATCCAAGGATGCTGACAACACGATGACTTCATGCCGGAAGTGCGGAAAAATGCACTGCCCGGACTGTCTCGATGAGTTTGGTCGCTGTGTGGCTTGTAACGAAGAAGAAGGACATAACAAGTAACGCATCCGGTTTAGGAGGACCCGGCTGTGGATCACCCCCCGGGAGGGAATCGCTTTTTACGATGTATGGCGAACCGCAGAATATCGAACAAGGATTGTCGAATGTCCAGGTGTTGCGTCGCTACGCTCCATCATCTTAATATAAATGACAGAATACCTTACTTCGACATTCTGCGGTTCGTTGTTCGATATTCATCATTCCATTGAAGCGCCTCTGCCGTATGGCGCAGCCGATGAATACCGGCCTGGCCCAGTGGACCATATTTTTGCTAAAAAAAGCCGCTTCTATTGTTGCAGCACTTCTTTGATGGCCTGACCGATGACAGCGAGGGTATATGGCTTTTTGACATATTTGCCGGCGCCTAACGCCAGCGTTTTTTTGACACGATCGGTTTCCGAATAGCCGCTGGCAATGATGGCTTTTTGCCCCGGACGGATAGAGACGATACGGCGATAGGTGTCCAATCCGTCCATCCCGGAATCCATGATCATATCCAGAATGAATAAGTCGGCGCTGTTTTGACGTATAAATTCGACGGCCTCCTCTCCACTGGCAAAGGACTTTGAGCGATACCCCAGTCGTTCCAGGATTCGGATTGCGATTTCGCGCTGGGCGGGCATGTCATCCACAACGACGATGAGTTCGCCACTACCGGTCAGCGCGGACAGCTCCTCCATTTTTTCATCCTTTTGCACCTGATCCCGCGTAGCCGGAAAGTACAAGTCAAAACGCGTGCCCTCACCCTCCGTGCTTTGAAGATCGATGTAGCCGCCGTGGTCCTTCACGGTACCCCAGACCACGGCCATCCCGAGGCCCGATCCATTGTGTCCCATCACCTTGCTGGTATAAAAAGGCTCGAATATCTTTGCCTGATCGTTTTCGGAAATTCCGACACCGGAATCCGATACGGACAGCACCGCATACTCCCCTTCCTTAACCGTATCGAACCCCGACAATTCACTGTCGGCATATCGATTGCGGGTCGAAATTCTCAGATTCCCCCCATCGGGCATGGCTTCCAGGGCATTCATCATCAGATTCGATATCGATTTGAAGATGTGGGACGAGGAACCGTAGATATTGAACAGCCCGGAATCAAGACTTGTCTCAAGCTTAATCTGCGGATGCTGGCGCAAGAGTGAAACCATATCGGGCGATTCGAGACATCGCTCGATGATACGGTTCAAACTCATGCATTCGTAAAGCGGGACGCCCCTGCGGGCCAGTGTCAACAGGTCCTGCACGACGGCTGCGGCATTCTCTCCGGATTCTTTTAAAATGGTCAACGACCGGTGCATGGGGCTGTCTTCGGGAGTGTCCATCAGCAGCAGTTCAGGGATTGTGATAACACCGCTCAAGATATTGTTCAGATCGTGCGCCACACCGCCGGCCAAGGTCCCCAGGGCTTCCATCTTCTGGGACCGCTGCAGCTGTTCCTCCAAACCCTTTGACCAGTTGATATCAGCCAGCACACCTTGCAGTCCGACCTTTTCACGGCCGTTTGAAATGGGGCGCGAATTCACCCGGCACCATTTCGCATTGCCGGTTTTATCCACAAACCGATAATCCCGTCGACTGCCGATGCGATCTTTGGCCCGGGAAAAATCTTTCGTCATACGATCCAAATCCCGACGGTCGACAAAGTTGAAGAAACTCTCTCCGATCAATTCATCGGCCCGGTAGCCCAACACCGATTCGATGACCGGACTGATGAAAGTGATCCCCCCATCCCGATCGATGGCATATATGACGTCGTTGATATTCTCCACCAGGTCCTGATACTGCTCTTTACTTTTACGCAAGGCATCTTTTGCCGCTGTCTGTTCGGTCACATCGATGGCGACACCGATGCCGCCGGCAATGTTTGCTTCCCTATCCACCAAGGGTTGATAGCGGACCTCGAATGAAACATCACCGAAGACCATGGTGTCGGATATAAACTCGCCGTCCAAAACACGCTGCGAAATTTGGACAAATGGTTTGTTCGCCGCAAACAGATCAATTACGGAGCGCCCTATAGAGTCGCCAGGTGAAAGCCCCATTTTTCTCAATCCTTTGCCATCCGCAAAGGTCAGCACACCGCCATCGTCAAATGCCCAAATGGCAAGGGGAGCATAATTGAGGAGCGCACGCAAGCGCTGGTTGGCATTCTGCAATTCTGCCGTTCGCTGGGTGACGATCTCTTCGACTTGATTTTTCTGCGCACGCAGATCTTCCTGGGCAACCTTGCGTTGCCTGATTTCCTCCTGCAAATTCGCCACGAGCTCGGTTCTTTCATATTTCAGCGAAAGAAGGTTGAGGATATTTCTATGCACCCGGGTAGCCGCCAAACACATGATCACCAGAAACAGAAAGGTCATCGTTCCCATGGCGACGTGCATCTCGTCGCCAAGCACAAAAAAGCTGACGCATACGGGAATCAGGGCAGGCGCAGTATAGATGAAGAACGCGGTCAGTACGGCCGTAAAAGCGCTTACGGCACCGGCCACCATACCGCCAACAATAAAAGCAATGAAGGCTTGATGACCGATGGAGTCGGATGAGAACATGAAAATGGATGACGAACCCCACAAAACTCCGGAAAGAAAAAGCGTGAACAGAAACCAGGCATTCCATCTCTCCGGATTTGCAGCCTGGTCGGTAGCGCGGCGATAGATCCCATTCAGAATCAAGCGGCAGGCACTCACACCGACTGCACAAGCAAGCCAAAAGAGCAGGCCTTTAAGGGGGGCATGGGTTCTGAGGACAAAAACAAGGATCAGGCTGTTGATCAGGGTGGCCAGGGTGCCAAACAGGGTCTGCCCATACTGTTTGTGTACCTGGTCGACAAAAAGTCGACGTTTGATGGATGATGCAGCGGATGTTCCTGAAGCATTTTGCATATAGATCTCCAACGATCATGGCCTGACCAGGGATCGATCAATTGGGGGGACCCGGTTGTTAGGCAAGGAGCATTCCAGAGACAAATCAAGAGTCGTCGTCGGTGCCACAAGGAGAACGGAGATGGATCGATCCGCCCCGCCATAAAAATTCAGGCGGGAGCATAGTAGTGAGCGTCGCTCGGAAGACGTTGCCGGTCCAAGCAGATCAGCCCAATTATAATACCACAATTCGTCTGACGTCAAAATCAACTGATAACATTTTGCTTACAGCGCCGTGTTCGTTCAATATTTGGAGAATTGTTTTTCCAGCATAATCTTCAAGATCGTGCGGTCGGTTTCGATCATGCCTTGCGTGCTGAGGGTGCCTAAATTCTGCATGGTTTGCTCTGGTGACCGATCGATAATGCCATCGGTGGGCTGCACGGTAATTCCCTGAAGCGAAAATAGCGCGGCCTGGACGGCAGTACCGGCAGCCGTGGCCAATTTGAGGGCACAGCCGTTCTTGGCACCGTCACAGATGACACCGGCAAGGTCTTCGGCCACATTTTTAATGGCGCCGGCGATATGAGCGACGCTGCCGGACATGAGATACGCCGCACCGGCCGATGCGCCTGCGCCGGCGGCGATGCTGCATCCGCAAACCGCGGAAAGGCGTCCGGTGTGCGCTTTGATATAGGCGGTAATAATGTGGCTCAACCCCACCGCCCGCAGCAATATCTGACGGTCGCAATCCACGTAATCGAAAACCGCACAGAGCGGCAGGATGGCGGTTAATCCGTGATTGCCGCTGCCGGCGCTGCTCATTGCCGGTAATTTTGCACCGGCCATGCGGGCATCGGCGGCCGCTGACGTGAGCATACGAGCTGCCTGAATCATGTCTTTTCGGATAATCCGCTGGCGCACCAGACGGTCGAGGGCTTTGCCGACGCCAAGCCCCGGACCGTGCTTCAGGCCATACTCCGCCAATCGCATGTTATGGGAGATCCCCTCTTCTATAAATGCAAGGTCTTGATCGTCAAACTGATCCACAAGATCGATCAAATTGGCCAGGGAGCGAGTCTTCAGCCAGTTTTCCAAACCGGCAAGAGCGCTTTCCTGCAGGCCCTCTTCACCGCATATCAGCAAAGGGTGCTGGATGACGGGTTGGTCGTCCAACACCAATTGGACAATTTGATCGTGAAGATCCCGAACAACGGCGGTGGCCGTGTGCCCGCCGCTTTTAACGGATGCCTTGATGTAGAGGCCTTTATGATCGTCCAGCAGATGGATACGAACCCTGTCTTCTCTCAGCAGACGCTCGGCCGCATCGACAGCCGAATCCTCGATGGGCGCCAATACTTCCAGCTTAAGCTCCGGGTTCCCGGCCAACGCTCCAAGGGCTCCAGCCATGTCCAGGCCGCTGAGTCCCGGTGTTCCCGGAATGGCGACAGCCATCCCGTTTTTATAGATATTGGGATCGACCCAGATATCCAGACCGTCGATTCTGCGTTCGCCCAGCAGCGATGCGGCGGCGGCCGAAGCCAGCGCGATGGCGACCGGTTCGGTGCAGCCCAATGCAGGTGCAACCTCAAGCCGTAGAATATCTTTAGCGGTATAGGTCATACAATCCCCCCAAAGTCGAAACATGATGCCCTCAAACCCTTTGCCCGACACCTTCATCCAGGTCCCCGGCAAGGGTTCACCAACCGTTGATCGGCGCTGTTTAACAATAAACCTTTAAGATTCCGATGCAAACCGTTTTCTAATGACAAGGCCAAAGAATTGCGATAGGCATCTGGACGACACACCACAACCCTTGACCCCAATCGATTCAACGCGACCGCAGGCGAGGGAAATACGACAACGCTTCAACCGTCAGGCCTAATTGACCGATGTCCGATCAACGTCCCATTTTCAAACAGCACGAGCATCCCATCATTTGGCTCACGACAGGAGCCCTGATGATCAGTTTTTCCGGGGTATGGGTGAAAGTCAGTCATGTCACACCCACCGCCTCCGCCTTCTATCGCGTCTTTTTTGGCGGCATTCTTCTTATGCTGGCGGCCCTTTGGCGACGCGAGATTCGGCCCCTGACGCGGCGCCAGATCGGTTTATCATTGCTTTGCGGCACTTTTTTCGCACTGGATCTCGTGGCATACCACTATAGCGTTCATTACGTGGGTCCGGGATTGGGAACCATCCTGCCCAATTTTCAGGTTTTCATCATGGCCCTGACCGGCGCTCTTTTTTTCGATGAAAAACTCGGGTCGGCCTACCTCTTGGCCATTCCGCTCGCCATCGGCGGGCTTTTCCTGGTAGTGGGCGTACATTGGGAATTGCTGGACCAGCAATACAGAATCGGCATCTATCTAGGGCTCGCGGCATCGGTCTTTTATGCCGGTTTTCTGCTGTCATTGCGCAAGCTGCAGGCCGAGATGGAGCAAGTGTCGTTTTTTTACATCCTGATGGTGGTTTCGCTGATCACCGCTGTCTATATCGGTGCCGATATGGTTCGCACACATGACACATTTGCCATTCCCAACCTGCAGGCATGGCTCTCGCTGATGGCGCTCGGGTTGTTCAGCCAGGGAATCGGATGGATTGTCATTGCCAACGCACTGCCGCGTATGCGCCTGTCCCTGTCCGGCCTGATTTTGCTGCTGCAACCGGCACTCGCGTTTGGATGGGATGTTCTTTTTTTCAGCCGCCCGACCTCCATTGTCAATTGGGTCGGCGTCATGCTGGTGCTGGGGGCGATCTATATGGGGACGATAGGCGGAAGAGCCGGCAATCGGAAGTAAATACCTGGACTGTTCCATTAGAAAACATGGTGGCCGCCAAAACTTCTATCCATGCCAAAAAGTCTTATGGTTGAAGCACGTCTTTTCGATCACGAGATCGTGACGACCAGATTGTCCCTGTGGATGACTTCATCATATGGTTTGGATCCCAGCCGCTCTTTGATCTGATGGGTTTTCAATCCCTTGATGGAGCGGATGTCGGATGCCGTATAATTCACCAGTCCCATGCCCACGATCCGGCGTTCTCCGTCTGCGAACTCAACCGCCGAGCCGATGCCGAACTCCCCCTCCACATCGACAACCCCTATGGGCAGCAGGCTCTTGCCATTGTGGATCAGGGCCTTCACGGCGCCGTCGTCGAGAATCAGCTTTCCTTTGGGCTTTAACGTATAGGCGATCCAGCATTTGCGGCTGGCCATGCGCTCTTCTTTCGGGACAAAATAGGTGCCGTGCTTCTCCCCATCCAAAATCTTGATCAGAATATCCGGTTTGTCGCCTCTGGCGATGATCATGGGGATCCCGGCAGCGGTTACCTTTTTGGCGGCCCTGATCTTGCTGAGCATGCCGCCGGTGCCCAACGCGCCGGGAATGTGGCTGGCAAAGGTTTCGATCTCTTTTTTGAACACCGACACCTCGGGTATCATTTCGGCGCTGGAAAACGTCCGGGGATCCTTGGTGTAAAGGCCGTCGATATCGGTCAGGTTGATGAGAAAGTCGGCATCCATGAGCAGGGCGATCATGGCCGAAAGGTTGTCATTGTCTCCCAGCTTGATCTCTTCCACCATCACGGTGTCGTTCTCGTTGATGATGGGCACGACTTTCCACTCCAGCAGTGCATTGAGCGCATTGCGGGCGTTCAGATAGCGCCGACGGTTGTTGAGGTCTTCGCTGGT
>JBNLAV010000190.1:0-9568 GCA_050302315.1 Desulfobacteraceae bacterium | reverse complement strand
GTGACCAACCTGGGCAGCAAACAGAACCTGGTGGTCAAGTTCATTGCGTACACCGATAACCTGCCGCTGATGGAGCGGGACAAGCGCATTTACAGCGATCATCTGGGGCTCTCCAAGGCCGTGGCCCGACGCATTGCACTGGCCGTGCAGGAGGGGCTGGGATTGCCCAATGCCGCCGTTGACAGCGAAGGCCGCGGGGCCGCGCGGCCCGCTGCCTCCAACGACACCCAACAGGGCAGGGCGCTGAACCGGCGCGTGGAAGTGGAGTTCTGGCACGACGACCCGCTGCAGGACCTGCCCGATGAGCCCCAGCTTTGTCCGGATGCCGCCGGGGCCGACACTGTCTCCCGTGTTTACGTACCGTCGTCGGCCATCGATCCGATCCTGTTTGATAATGGCAAGCCGGTCATACGCGACGGGTACACGGAAAATCTGCGCCGCATCATGGATGAGATCAGCGACAAGAGCAACGTGCGCCTTCGGTTTGTGGGCTATACCAGCAACCAGCGCCTGGACCGCCGCACCGCCGCGGTTTATGGGGATGACATCGGCTTGTCCATGGCGCGCGCCCGTCGCGCCATGGAGGCTGTCAGCCAGCAGATGGGTTTGAGCGAGGAGCAGGCGGAATTTGACGGCCGCGGATATGTTCAGGCCGATGATGTTGTCAATGCGGGCTTTATCGAATCCGATATATCCCGCGTCCAGGTGCAGGTGGTCTATGATGAACTGGTCCTGCTGGACGACTTCGAAGGGGTGGAGGTAACGCCCATTAGCCGGGAGGTGCGCACGGCCGATCCTTTTGCCTTGAACCTCATGCGCATTACAGTGGATGGCAAGCCTGTCGACGATCCCGGCAAATGCAGTTCGGATGTGCAGCGCTGCACCGACGTGGCCCTGGAAAAGGCCAATATCCAGTTCAAGCGCGACAATTTGAAGCTGGAACCACGGCTGAATGTGACCGCCTGGCCGCGCACCATCCGCTATCAGGACCTGTCCGATACCGCCTTTGCCGAAAACCGGGTGCGCTTCCGCCTGTACAGCAACTACCGCAGCTTCATTCACCGGTCGGAGGTCAGGCTTTTCGAAGCGGCCCAATCCGTGCACGATACCCCCCTGGCCGTCATTGCCATGGACGCCGACGGTATGGCCCAATGGCAGGCCGAATTCGAATCCTATACAGCGCCGGGGCGCGAGTTGCAGTACCTGGTGCGGGTATACGACGACAAAGGCCATTTTGACGAGACGCGCCCCCAAAAATTGTGGGTGGTGGATCAAATCGATCCATCCGTTGCGGGGACCGACTCCGACACGGAACTGCTGGCCGGATACGGCGAGAGCCGCATCGCAGACCGTCATATTCCCTTGCGTGGCGGTACGGTGCAGGCCCACGGAACGGATATCCCCCAGGGACATGCGGTATGGATGGCTGGATATGCTGTGCCGGTAGACAAACAGGGCCGGTTTGTGGCCGAAGAGATCCTGCCCGACGGCATGCACACGGTGGAGGTGGCGGTCCTTGACCAGCACGGCAACGGCGAGTTGTTCCTGCGCGACCTGGCGCTGGAAAAGAGCGACTGGTTCACGGTGGGGCTGGCCGATGTGACCATTTCCGCCAACGAAACCGATGGACCGGCCGATCTGCTGGCCGAGGATAAACCCCAGTACCGTGAAGACATGAGCCTGAATGGTCGCCTGGCGTTCTACACCAATGGAGAATTCAACAACGGCTGGTCCCTGACGGCCAGCGCCGATACGCGGGAAGGACCGCTGGACGAGGTCTTTTCCAATTTCATGGACAAGTCGCCCGAGGCCCTTTTCCGGCGCATGGATCCGGATTACCATTACCCCACCTTTGGCGATGACGGCACTGTGGTCGAGGATGCACCCACCTCGGGCAAGTTCTATGTCCGGACCCAGAAGGATAAAACCTACGGGCTCTGGGGCAACTTCAAGATCGGGTATACCGATAACGATCTGACCCATGTGGATCGGGGCTTGTACGGCGCCAACCTGCATTACCAGCCCCTGGGGACCACCAGCTTTGGCGAATCGCGGCTGTTGGTGGATGGATTTGCCGCCGACCCGGGCACCGTGGCCGGGCGGGATGAGTTCCGCGGCACCGGCGGATCACTTTATTTTCTGCGCCGGCAGGACATCCTGGAAGGCTCCGAGCGGATCCGCATCGAAGTCCGTGACAAGGATTCCGGCATGGTCCTGGAGGTCAAGAACCTGACGCCGCTGCTCGATTACGATATCGACTACCTGCAGGGGCGCATTCTGCTGGCCCAGCCCCTCTCTTCCACGGCGGACGACGGCATGTTGGTGAACACCGAGACGGGCGGCGGCCATCCGGTCTTTCTGGTGGCGCGCTACGAATTCACCCCGGGATTCGATAACCCGGACACAACCGCCACCGGCGGCACGCTTCATTACTGGTTCAATGACCACGTCAAAGTTGGTGTCACCGCCAGCCAGGATCAGGAAGCCGACATCGAAAACAGCGTCACGGGCGCCCAATTGACCCTGCGCCAATCATCGGCGTCGTGGCTCAAACTCGAATCCGGCCGTACCAAAGGTCCGGGCCTGACCGCCACGACCTCCCTGGACGGCGGTTACCATTTCGGCGCCACGGATGCTCTGGGCGACAGCCAGGTCGATGCCTCGGCCTATCGTGTCGACGCCAGTGTGGGCTTCCAGGATATTTTTAAAAACGGGCGCGGAAAGGTCACCTTCTACCTGCAAAATCTCGAGGCCGGCTATTCGGCTCCGGGATTGGTTACTGACCGGGACCTGACCCAGGCCGGCGGAACGGCACAGTTCCCGGTAACCGATCGTCTGGCAGTGCGCCTGAAGGCCGACCAGCAGAAGCAGCAGGACGGTCTTGACAAAGAATCCGGTGAGTTGAATCTGGATTACAGCCTGGGCGCGCACTGGACCTTGAGTTCCGGCGCGCGTCACGACAGCCGTACAGACAATTCAGCGGTGAAGCCCCTGACCCAGGAAGAGGGCGACCGCACCGATGCAACGGCCCGCCTGTTGTACGACTCCCACGGTCGGTGGACGGCGTATGGTTTTGTGCAGCAAACCCTTCAGACCAGCGGCAACCGTGAGGAAAACGGCCGGACGGGCGTGGGCGGCAGCTTGCGTTTGACCGACCGCTTCAAGGCCAACGGCGAGGTGTATGGCGGCGATCAGGGAGCGGGCGGCAGTCTGGGGACCGAATATCTCTATTCCGACCGTACCACCATGTACCTGAATTACACCCTTGAGAACGAGCGCACGGACAATGGGGTGCTGGCCAGAAAGGGCAACATGACGTCCGGCTTCCGCACCCGCTATTCGGACAGCGCCAGTGTCTACCTCGAAGAGCGCTATGCCCATGGCGATGTGCCCACGGGTCTGACCCATTCCACCGGGGTGGAGCTGGTGCCCTTCGATCACCTCAACTTTGGTGCCAATCTTGATGCCGGAACCCTAAAGGATCCTGTCACATCAGCCGAAATAGAACGTAAAGCCCTGGGCGTCAATGTGGGCTACGGACTCGACAGGTTGAAGATCGCCAGTGCGGTGGAGTACCGGGTGGACAATACCGAACAGCCGGATACCACCTTTTCCGAGCGCACCACCTGGCTCTTTAAAAACAGCCTCAAGTACCAACTGTCGCCTGACTGGAGAATTCTCGGCAAATTCAACACCGCCGTGAGTGAAAGTTCTCTGGGAGCCGACTTTAACGGTGATTATACCGAAGCGGTCCTGGGTTACGCCTATCGCCCGGTCCGCTATGATCGGCTCAATGCGCTGCTCAAGTACACGTACTTTTATAATGTCCCGTCAGCCGAGCAGACCTCAGGGGGCGGCACGGGTGTGATTCAGCGCAGCCACATCGGATCGCTGGATGTCATGTATGACCTGACGCCCCGTTGGACCGTGGGCGGCAAGTACGCCTACCATTATGGTCAGGTGGCCATGGATCGGGAGAACCCGGAGTTCTTCGACAGTACTGCGCACCTTTATGTTTTACGCGCGGACTGGCACTTTATTCATCGCTGGGATGCGCTTTTGGAAGTCCGCCGGCTCGATCTGCCGGATGCCCAGGACAGTCGCAGCGGGGCTTTGGTGGGGTTATACCGCCACTTCGGCAATCACATCAAGCTGGGGGTGGGTTACAACTTCAGTGATTTTTCAGATGATCTGACCCAACTGAATTACAACCACCAGGGGCTGTTCATCAACCTGGTCGGGAAGTACTAGGGTTTGTCGGGTTTTCGGGTTTGAAGAAGCATAATGAAGATCGGAATCGATCGTAAGGTGGCAAAAATGAATAAGGTTTTGAACGTTATCGTGATCGGGTTAGCGGTGCTTGTCTGGGGCGCCGCCGCTTATGGAGAGGAAATTTCCAGGGAGCAGCTCAAGGGGCTGGATGAACAGGTCCAGGAGATCAAGAGCGATGTGCTGGCAATTGCGGCGGAACTGAATCAGCTTGAAGAGAAGCTGATCTATCCCTCCAATACCCAGGTGGCGTTCTTCGTATCGCTGGCCGAGGGCGAAACCTTTCGCCTCGATTCGGTGCAGCTCCAGTTGGGCGGCAAACCGGTGGCCCGCCACATTTACACTTTCAAGGAGCTCGAGGCTTTGCAAAAGGGCGGCGTGCAGCGCATTTACACCGGCAACATCCGGTCCGGTGAACATGACCTGCAGGTCACCATGGCCGGCAAATCCAAGGGAGGCCCGGATTTTCTGAAAACCGAAGGTTTCAAGGTGACAAAGGGTGTCGGGCCCGAGATCGTCGAAATCGTGTTGCAAGACCAAAGCATCACACTCAAGGATAATTAGTCCATGGTCAGGCGGTTTCTTTTTATCATAGCTCTGTTGCTGGCCGCTTCCACCGCGGTGGCCGGCACCTCTGCGCCCGAAGACCTGAAAGATCTCTATTTTGGGGAAGCGTTGTATAACGCCTTCCAGGGGAAGTGGTTCGATGCCATCGCCAGGCTCGACACCGAGCTGGTACTGCATCACAGGTTGGATGAACCTGAACGCGATACCTTGCATTACCACATCAACCAGGCCGAGTTTGACGTGGGCGATTTTGAGCTGGCCTACCGCATGCATCAGCGTGCCGGCCGTGCCATCAAGGCTGTGATTGAAGGCAATGTCGCCGAAGAGGTCCGCAACGAGGCCATTTTCCGGCTGGCACGGATCTATTTTCAGAAGGACCAGCCCATGAACGCCCTTTTTGCCGTGGAACGCATACGCGGGGCGGTGCCGGAAATGATTCGCGATGATCTGGCTTTTTTGCGCGCCCAAATCCTCATGGCCAACGGCCGTTTTGGCGAAGCTGCGCAGATTCTCAAAAAACTTCAGGATGTTAAAAGCCTTGCAGGTTTCAGTTCCTACAACATGGGGATTGCCCTGATCAGGGAAGGAAAGGAGACGGAGGGGCGCCAGTATATCGACCGCACCGGTCAGATCGACAGCAATCAAGCACTCACTTTGGCCATCAAAGACAAAGCCAACCTGGTGCTGGGCTCGAAGCTGATGGAAGAAAAGAAATTCGAAGCCGCCAAACTGACCCTTGACCGGGTGCGCCTGAGCGGTCCATTCTCCAACCGGGCGCTGCTGGGCTCGGGATGGGCGGATGCCTCGGAGGATCGTTTTGAAAGGGCGCTGGTGCCCTGGAGCGTCCTGGTGACCCGGGAGACAACGGATCCCTCGGTGCAGGAAGCCATGCTGGCCGTTCCCTATGCCTATGGCAAGCTGAACGTTTACAGCAAGGCGGCCCTGATGTACGGCAGTGCTTTGGAGAAATTCAACGCCGAAGTCGACAAACTGGATGCTTCCATCAAGAGCATCCGCGAAGGTCATTTTCTCAAGGCCCTGGTGCGGGAAGAACTGAAGCAGGACACCAACTGGGTCGTCAAACTGCGCAAGCTGCCGCAAACGCCGGAAACCTTTTACCTGCTCGAGCTGATGGCCTCACACGACTTCCAGGAGTCCCTTAAGAACTATCTGGACCTGGAAGAACTGCGCAAGCGCCTTTCGGCCTGGGAAGGGGACTTGGACGCTTTTGAACAGATCATCGCAGTGCGCCGGGCCTATTACACGCCCCTGCTTCCGGAAATCGACCGGCAATTCCGGCGCCTGGACTCACAGATGCGCCTGCGTCTGGCCCAACGCGACCATATCCAACAACGCCTGAACGCCATGCTGGTGGTGCCGCGACCCGACTACCTGGCCACATCCCAGGAGCGCATCGCCGGGCAGCGGATCGCGCAGATCGCCAGGAAACTCTCCGGCCTCAATACACCTGAATCCCAAAAGATTGCAGCGCGCCTCAAGCGGCTGAGGGGTGTGCTGAAATGGAACATCCATACCCAATATGACCACCGTTTCACAGAAGCCCACAAACATCTTCGCGATTTGAACCACGTAGTGGACCTGTTGGAAAAACAATATGGTGCTTTCGTCCGCACCCGCCAGGCCGCCACCCAAAGCTACGAAGGCTATGACGATGCCATTCGAAACCTGCGCTACCGGATCGGCGAGGGGAGCCAAAAGGTGGAGGCGCTGATGGCCCGGCAGGGTCATATGCTTGAAACCATGGCCGTAAATGAGCTCACCCGGCGCCGCGACCGGCTGTCCGAGTTCCAAATCAAGGCCCGTTTCGCAATGGCCGACAGTTACGACCGCGCCACCCGGGCCCAGACCGAGGAGAAGGTGAGCCAATGAACCGGGACAGGCTAGAAGCCATCTCAAAAAAGTCTTTTGGCCCAATCCGGGTGTCGGGGCCGGATTTCGAATCCTCGACATCCTACAGTATGCCTGCGGTTCGAAACCCGTTCCCGCCTGCACCTTGGACCAAAATCCGTTTTTTGAGACAGCTTCTAATTATATTGGCGCTGGCGCTGATGCTGACCGCCTGTCAATCCATGGGCGACAGGGATACCATCGCCAAGTTGCGACATCAGAAGATCGAGATCAAGGAAGAGAAGGTCGAAGGCGGTCTGGACAAAGCCATGCAGAGTTACCAGCACTTTCTGGAAGAGACACCCGACTCTGCCCTGGCACCCGAGGCCATCCGGCGCCTGGCCGACCTGAAGATTGAAAAAGAGTACGGCACCGTAGCTGAAGGTGACCGACCAGTCCAGGCTGCGGCAGCCGGAAAGACTGTCTCCAAAATGACCGCCCCGGCCGCAGCCGCACCGGTGGGCGCCGCCGAGAGTGCCCCGGCTCGACCCAAGGCGCAGGCCGCGCGAAAGAGCGAGGCCGATGCGGCCTTTGAAAAGCGGGCAACCCAAAGCCAACCCGTGCCTGTAACGCCCCCCGTCGAGGGTGAACCGCCCGAAGCAAAGGACGATCTGGAACGGGCCGGTCCCCTGGAAGCCATCGAACTTTATAAAAGACTGCTCGCTAAATATCCCCTGTACGACCGCAACGACCAGGTCCTGTACCAGATGTCCCGCGCTTACGAGGAACTGGGCAAGATAAACGAGGCCATGGCGGTGATGGAGCGGCTGGTGCATGAATACCCCCGGTCGCGCTATATCGATGAAGTGCAGTTCCGGCGCGCCGAATTCTTTTTCTCCCATCGCAAATACCTGGACGCCGAAGACGCCTATAAGACCATCGTGGATTTGGGTGTGGGATCGTACTATTACGAGCTGGCCCTCTATAAGCTTGGATGGACATTTTACAAACAGGAGCTTTACGAAGATGCCCAGCATCGATTCATCGCCCTGCTGGACCACAAGGTGTCGGTTGGCTACGACTTTTATCAGACCGAGGATGAGACCGAACGCAAACGCATGAATGATACCTTCCGGGTCATCAGTCTGGGTTTTTCCAACCTGGGCGGTGCCGATTCCGTTGTGGAATATTTTTCAAAGCACGGAAAGCGCAGTTACGAGGACAGCGTTTACAGCAACCTGGCTGAATTTTACTATGACAAGCGCCGTTACGCCGATGCCAGCGCCGCCTACAACGCCTTTGTGAGCCGCAACCCCTTCCACAAGCAGGCGCCCAACTTTCAAATGCGGGTGATTGAAATTCATACGGCCGGTGGATTTCCCACCCTGGTATTGGATGCTAAAAAGGAATTTGCCAGGACTTACGGTTTACAGGCCGAATACTGGAAGTATTTCAATCCCAAAGACCGTCAGGATGTTTTGGACAGTCTTAAAACCAATCTGACCGACCTGGCCCATCACTACCATTCCGCCTACCAGAAACCGCGTAAGAAGGAGGATAAGCCGGCGCATTTCAATGAAGCCCTGCACTGGTATCGTGAGTTTCTGGCCTCATTCCCGGCGGAGAGCGAATCGCCGGTCATCAATTACCAGCTGGCCGAACTGCTTTTGCAAAATCGGGCCTTCGGCCAGGCGGCTCTGGAATACGAAAAGACCGCCTATGATTACCCGTCGCATGAAAAATCATCCGAAGCCGGCTATGCAGCGGTCTATGCCCTTCGCAAGCAGCTCGAAGCAACCGCCCCGAACGGCAAGGATGTAGTCAAACGGGACGTGGTGCGCAGCTCCATGAAATTTGTAGATGCCTTCCCCCGGCATGAAAAGGCGGCTATTGTTCTGGGGGCTGCTGCTGAAGATCTTTACGCCATGAAAGCCTATGAACGGGCCCTGGCCGCAGGGACCAGACTCATAAAAGATTATCCTTCCGCCGATGTCGAGGTTGTGCGCACCGCCTGACTGGTCAGGGCCCACTCCTCTTATGAACTCCGGCAATACAAAGATGCCGAAGCCGCATACACCGAGGTTCTGGCCTTGCTGCCGGCCGGGGACAAAACCCGCGCCGGCCTGGTGGATAACCTGGCGGCATCCGTATACAAGCAGGGTGAACAGGCCAATGCAGCCAAGGATTATCGGGCGGCCGCCGATCACTTTTTAAGGGTGAGTCGCGTGGCGCCGACCGCGACCATGGCCATCAGGGCCAACGCCGAATACGACGGCGCTGCGGCCTTGATGGAACTCAAGGAATGGGCGCAGGCAGCCAACGTTCTGAAGAGATTCCGCAACAGCTTCCCCAACCATGAGCTGCAACCCGAGGTGACCAAGAAGATCGCCTATGTGTTCAAGGAAAACGGCCAGCTCTCCCTTGCAGCCAAGGAGTACGAGCGCATCGAAACCGAAACCACGGACGAAGCCATCCGGATGGATGCTTTGCAGATGGCCGCGGATTTATACGTCAAAGACGGCAACTCCGTCAGTGCGCTGGCGGTTTACCGGCGTTATGTTGGCTATTTCCCGCAACCGGTCGAGCTCAACCTGGAAACGCGCAACAAAATCGCCGATATTCTCAAAGCCCAGAACGACCGCCCGGCCTATCTTGAGGAACTTGGCAATATCGTGGCCATCGACGCCGCCGCAGGCAGCGCCCGTACCCCAAGGACACGCTATCTGGCTGGAAATGCGGCCCTGGTGCTGGCTGAAAACACATATGAAACGTTTGTGGCGGTCAAACTGGTTAAGCCGTTAAAGGACAACCTGCAAAAAAAGCAGGGCCTGATGAAAAAAGCAATCAATCGTTTCAACAGCCTCATCGACTACGAGTCGGGGGA
>JBNLAV010000189.1:0-23711 GCA_050302315.1 Desulfobacteraceae bacterium | reverse complement strand
TATCTGGGGTGCATCCGCCTTGGCCCGCAACAACTGGTGGATGCTGCCACCCGGATTTAAGGCCGGAAGTTCATCGGTTCGAGGCGACGCACGAAAACAGGGATGCGTTGATGCATGCGATTCCGGTTCAGGCGGCGATCTTGACACCCGTTCGCCGCGTCCGTAGATTTTAATGCTGTTCGCCGGCGATCCCTGGTATAATACTTGTAGCAATGGCTTTCATTGGCTTGCACATAAGGATAGATCACGTAAATGGATACTGACTTCATATCTACCTGCCCGCAGTGCGGGGAACCCACCAAGCCTTCCTGGCGCATCTGCCCAATGTGCGAAACCCGGCTTCAGGCATTGATCTGCCCTCAATGCGGCAGCGAAGTCCGGGAAAAGTGGGGGCGCTGCCCCGAATGCGAAGCGCTTCTGGTTTGCCGGCAGTGCGGCCTGCGACTCCCGCAGGGGCAGGCCGCGTGCCCCCGCTGTGCGCCGGACCAATCGAAGACGCGTGAACGCCGTCCGGAAGTAAAGGAGCCGGTTTGCGGCATTGAATTCGTTTGGATTCAATCCGGCAGTTTCGACATGGGCGATACGCTGGTCCAGGGGATCGAAAACGAAAAGCCGGTTCATCAGGTGGCCCTCGATGGCTTCTATATGTCTCGCTGTCCGGTCACGCAGGCGCAATGGTCGGTGTTGATGCAAGCCAATCCTTCCGAATTTCAACGCGCCGATCATCCGGTGGAACAGGTGACATGGCCGGATGCCTGCGATTTCACCGACAAGCTCTCCGAAGCGGCGCAAACGGATATGCGCTTCACGCTGCCGAGCGAAGCCCAGTGGGAGTATGCGGCCCGCTCTGGCGGGGCGGACGATCTTTACGCCGGCGGGGATGATATCGAGGCCGTTGCCTGGTATGAAGAGAACAGCAGCGGCGCAACCCACCCGGTGGGGCAAAAAAAAGCCAACGCCCTTGGACTCTACGATATGAGCGGCAATGTCTGGGAGTGGTGCCGGGACACCTACCGACCCGATGCTTACGGACGCCACGGCAGCAGGAATCCGGTTGTGGCATCGAATGGCGATGATCGAGTGATCCGCGGCGGCAGTTGGAACCTTGATGCCTGGAGCGCCCGGTGCGCCCGACGCTTTAATTTCAGGGCGGATTTCTCAGGTCCCGGCCTGGGGTTCAGGCTGGTCATGTTGAAGGCGTAGTATGAAAACGGGGTAAAATCGTCAATATGTTTCGGGGATCATCCTATGGGGCCACGCACCGGGCAGCGCCAGGAGACCAAAGACAGGAGGCTGTATGATTGGAAATATGTCAGTATTGCAAATTGTTCGGGCAGGCAGCGACATCACCTTCAGCAGCCTTAAAGTGATTGGCAACCGCATTCTGGACTCATTTCGCGGCACCATCCGGGAGTTCAAGCTGGATCGGCATAAAGCCCCCGTGGTGGACAGCGTCGATGCCTATTTCCTGACCAGCATCCTCCATCAGGAATACGGGGGCCATATCCTGGGTATCACGGATGCGGACTTGAAAACCGCTGACGAGGATGCCTTTTACAATTCCATCTTCGGCGGCAAAAATCCTCACAACGACGTAGCCGTGGTCTCCACCAAGAAACTCTGCACCGATTCGGCGGACCCGGAGGAAGCCTATGAGGTGTGTCTCGACCGCACCGTGAAGGTCTCCCTTCACGAGGTGGGGCACAACCTGGGGCTCACCGATCACGCCTCGTACCAGACCGCTTCAGACGGCCGCCTGTGCCCCATGAGCAGGGGAGAGAGCAACAAATTCGGACACCATGGATACGTAAGGGCCATCATCGACGGGCGTGGATTGAACTTCTGCGATGAGTGCGTCTACTTCCTGCGCAGGATGTCGTTCCAAAGGCATCGGCTGACCGGGATGGTAAAAGACAGCCTGGTCGCGGCAACGGGGACGCGTCACTCCACCATCAATTCCGCATTCTGAAAATCGTCGATCACGGCTTCGGCAAGGGCGGCCTTTACCGGTTCGGAGAGGTTGAGGGTGTCGGCCGCTTCCTGTGCGTAGGCGTGGTCCTCATCCAGCAGCCCCTCGGGCTTGGTCCCGTATTGTCGGCTCAGGTAGTCTGCATAGGCCACGACGGCGGTCAGCTCGGCATAGGTGTCGGACTCGTTAAAGCGGTGGTGGTATTCGGCGCAGGCTTTGGCGCTGTCCGGCATGTTCCAGCGATCCATGAGCAATCTTCCGACCTGTTCGTGGTCGAGGCCGATGATCCGCTTTTCGGCCGCCTTGCTGTTCATTTGATCGACCTTCTTCAATCTCAATATCTCTTTAAAGGGGTCGGGGAAAAGCATCAGGAGGATAAGTTTTCCGATGTCATGCACCAGGCCGCCGATAAAGGCTTCATCCGGATCGGCATAATGGATGGCATCGGCTATGCGGCGCGCGGCCAGGCCCGACTCCACCGAATGCTGCCACAGGTTCTGCCCCCAAACCCGCATTCCCTTCTGGTTGTTCAAGAAATAGCCGCGGGCGGATGCGGTCAGGATCAGATTCCGCGTGGTCTTGAGCCCCAGCCGCGCCAGGATCTGGCGCAGGGTGGTGACCTTTTGCAGACCACCGTACAGGGCGGAATTGCCGACCTTGATGAGGTTGGCCACCAGGGCCTGATCCTGGCTGATGACCGCCTCGATTTCTTCGACGGGCGTTTCAATATCGGACAGCATCCCCATGGCCGAAGAGACGATATTGGGCAATGGCGGCAAATCTTTTATGCGGCCCACCATTTTGGTGATTCGCTTCTGGATGGCGTCGTCCCGGGATTGTTGCGGCTCGACCTGCCTTGCCCCATTTCGGGACGCATCGGGGTGGGGATCACGATCTTTGTCCGGCATGACAGGGAGGGCCGTGGACCGCGAGGCATCGACCACCCAGGACAGCAGTTCCAGATAGTGGTGGCAAGTCACCCCGGAAAAGCTTTTGGAAGTACGGGCATAAAAGAAGATGGAAATGGCCGGACCGACCAGAATGGGGATCAAAGCGCACTCGCTGTTGGGAAGCGGGGCCATAAAGCGGTCCAGCAGACGGCAGGGAAAGGATTTACCGAAAAAGGCTGTGCCCGACCGGTATACGGTGGAGAAGACCGGGGCATCGTCGACGCGGCCCAGATCGCCTTTCACGGATTTTTGAACCAGGCTGTCACCCGATCCCACACGGATGGTCTTGCAATGGACAAACGCGCCTTGCCTGGCTGTCAGAATGAGCATGTCGTCATAATAGCTTTTGCAAAAGGAAACGATGGCGCCCAGCCTGGGCAAGACTTCTGAATTGGAGAGCAACGCTTTAAGGGCACGTTTGTAAGCGGAAAACGTGGGGTCCAGCACCGGCTTTGCCTCAGGGGCCGGCTGTTTCTGGGGGGGCAGCAGAGATATGGCCCCCTTCTCCATGAGTTGCTGGATCTGCTGCAATACGTCATGGCTGAAAATGGGCGCCTTGTCCACCAGGTCCTGCACGGTCTGATGTTTTGCGGCCAGCCGGAGCACCAGCCCGTCGGAGTTGGATGCGTCAGGTAGCGGATCAACGCCGCTATTGACCTGGATCACCCGGTCGGCCGTCTGGATGGTTTTGATAAAATCCCGATATTCATCGGAGGCCGGCAATACCTTGAGAGCGGCCTTGCCCGGATCCATCTGAATCCCGGCCCCGTCGTCTTCCACGGGCGCTTCGGTAAAATTGAACCCGCCCTGGTCGAGGAGGAACAACTGCAGCAATACCTCCAACATGCTTTCGCTCAACAGGGTCTTGATGTCCGCCAGCGGGAAAAAATCCAGCTTGCCCAAAATCTGGCGAACCGACAGCCCGGTCTCCCGCAATATTTGCTGAATCTGGCGTGCCTGGGAGTCGTTGATACGGCCCTGGTGGAGCAGGCATCGGATGAGTTTTTGATCCTTCCTGCCCGACTGGGCATCCAGAAGCCGGCCGGCCCTGAACGTCAGCGCGATGATGCCGTCCTCGTCGGCAATGGAGAGAACGCCGTCCGACCCCACCTGGGAGAGAAAGGTCATGGCGTCCGCTGGATGGTATTTGCTTAAATCGCCCTTAAAAATCATACGGTTCACATCTTATGGGTCAACAGATCTTAAAGTGCAGATCGCGCTTCTACCCAAAAACCCCTTCACATCGTGATAACGCTATATCGGCAGGTGGAAGGGCAATCTTTAACCTCTTGTTAAGAAACATAAAACAAAAGAATACCCTACTTAAGGCGTAGGGATTATGGATATAAAGAGACGAGCACCGTCATTCACCACAAACCCCGATAAAAAGGGTGTTTCGTTGAACTGTTTCAACCACCCTTGAAACAGACAAAAGAGGGGCGGCGTGAAACGCCGCCCCTCTCATTCGATGTCAGTGGTCTTCTATGGCGGTCAGGTCAGGTCGAAGCGATCCAGGTTCATGACCTTGTTCCACGCCGCTGCAAAGTCGTGCAGGAACTTCTCCTGTCCATCCTCGCTGCCGTAGACTTCCGCCAGGGCCCTGAGCTGGGAGTTCGATCCGAAGACCAGGTCGACACGGGAGGCGGTCCACTTGAGTTCTCCCGTGGAGCGGTCCCGCCCTTCGAACAGGTCTTCGTCCGGTGAGGCGGCCTTCCACTCGGTGTGCATGTCGAGCAGGTTTACGAAGAAGTCGTTGGTGAGGGTTTCGGGCCGACGGGTGAACACGCCGTTGCCGGACTGGTCGAAGTTCGCATTCAACACGCGCATGCCGCCGATAAGCACCGTCATCTCAGGGGCGGTCAGCGTCAGCAACTGGGCGCGATCAATCAGCAGTTCCTCTTCCGATACGGTGTATTTGGTTTTGAGGTAGTTGCGGAACCCGTCTGCCTCCGGTTCGAGTACGGCAAAGGAGACTGCGTCGGTCTGCTCCTGGGAAGCGTCCATGCGCCCCGGCGCAAAGGGAACGGTTAGATCGTGACCGGCCTTCTTGGCGGCTTGTTCGACGGCTGCACATCCGCCCAGCACAATCAGGTCGGCCAGAGACACCTTTTTACCGCCGGACTGCGCGCCGTTGAAGGTCTCCTGGATGCCCGCAAGGGTCTGCAGTACTTTATCCAGCCGGGCCGGCTGGTTGATCTTCCAATCCTTTTGCGGCGCAAGCCTGATGCGCGCCCCGTTGGCGCCGCCGCGCTTGTCGGAACCACGGAACGTAGACGCCGACGCCCATGCTGTGGAAACCAGCTCGGAGACGGAGAGGCCCGAGTCGAGAATCTTGCCTTTCAAGTCGGCGATGTCCTGGGCGTCGATCAGCGCATGATCGACGGCGGGCACCGGGTCCTGCCATATCAACTCTTCCGCCGGTACCTCCGGTCCGAGGTAGCGGGCCCGCGGGCCCATGTCGCGATGGGTCAATTTAAACCACGCCCGGGCAAAGGCATCCGCGAACGCTTCCGGATTCTCGAGGAAACGGCGCGCGATGGGTTCATAGATCGGGTCCATCTTCAGCGAGAGGTCAGCGGTGGTCATCATCGGCCGGTGCTTTTTGGTCGGGTCGTGGGCGTCCACCACCATGTCCTCTTCGGCCACGTCTTTGGCCAGCCACTGGTTGGCGCCGGCCGGGCTCTTGACCAGCTCCCAGTCATATTTGAAAAGCACCGTCAGATAGCCCATGTCCCATTTGGTGGGGTTGGGCTTCCAGGCGCCTTCGATGCCGCTGGTGATCGTATCGCCGCCTTTGCCGCTGCCGTAGCTGCTGATCCAGCCCAGACCCTGTGCCTCCATCGGGGCGCCTTCGGGCTCGGGGCCCACCTGCGCCGCATCACCCGCACCATGACATTTGCCGAAGGTGTGCCCGCCGGCGACCAACGCGACGGTCTCCTCGTCGTTCATGGCCATGCGTGCGAAAGTCTCGCGAACGTCGCGGCCGGAAGCAACCGGGTCCGGGTTGCCGTTGGGGCCTTCCGGGTTCACGTAGATCAGGCCCATCTGCACGGCGGCGAGGGGATTTTCGAGATCGCGGTCTCCGGAATATCGCTTGTCGCCAAGCCACTCGGTCTCGGTCCCCCAGTAAATGTCCTCTTCGGGTTCCCAGATGTCTTCGCGCCCGCCGCCGAAGCCGAAGGTCTTGAATCCCATTGACTCCAGCGCGCAGTTGCCGGCGAGGATCATCAGATCGGCCCAGGAGATTTTCTTCCCGTACTTTTGCTTGATCGGCCAGAGCAACCGGCGCGCCTTGTCCAGGTTCGCATTGTCCGGCCAGCTGTTGACGGGCGCAAAGCGCTGGTTGCCGGTTCCGCCGCCGCCTCGACCGTCGCCCATGCGATAGGTGCCCGCGCTGTGCCACGCCATCCGAATGAAGAGCCCCCCGTAGTGGCCGTAATCCGCCGGCCACCAATCCTGCGTGTCGGTCATCAGCGCATAGAGGTCCTGCTTCACGGCTTTGAGGTCGAGGTTCTTGAATTCCTCGGCGTAGTTGAACCCCTGGCCCATCGGATCGCTCATGGGGGAGTTCTGGTGCAGAATCTTGAGGTTCAACTGGTTCGGCCACCAGTCCCGGTTCGAGGTTCCACCGCCGGCAATGGGTTTGCCGGACCTGCCCGTGACCGGGCACTTGCTTTCTTCGTTCATATCGTTTCCTCCTCTCGTTATCCTGTCGCGCCCGGCATTTCGTCGTCGGCGCAATTACGACAGAGTCCTCTTACTTCTACATGGGTTTTTTCGGCGTGGCCGATGGATCGCAAGGCATCGGGCAGTTCTATGCGGTCGAGGTCATCACTGTAGAAATCCTGGGTCAGTCCACACCGCGTACAGACAAAATGATGGTGGCGGCTGAGGTTCGCATCGAATCGGGCACGCTCCCGCTGGGACCCGAGTATGGTGATAAGACCCAAATCCCTGAGCCACCAGAGGGTGCGGTAAACCGTGTCGATCGAGATCGTCGGCATTCTCCTGCGCACCCGCCGAAAGACCGTTTCGGCATCGGGGTGGTCGCCGGTCTGTGCGACTTCCCGGAAAATTTCCATGCGCTGGTGGGTTAATTTGGCTCCCGAATCCCTGCACACCTCCTCGAAACGGGTCATGCGCTCCTGGATATCTTTATTCGATACTTTCACATACAAATCCTAAATGGGAATCCATTCCTATGTAGGAACGATAATTACCTTGGAATATATGTCAACATTTGCCCCTAAAATATCTGCAAAGGATTAGATTTCGATTTGAAGCCCGGCTTTCATCCCCAGATGCGCCCCCGTTCTCCTGCGCCAAATGATTGTTGAGACCTGTTGTGCGGGATCGCGAAGGGGCGTTTTTCTGTCCATATCCAGCGGCCGGTCGGGTCAGGCGATGATGGGGCCAGGTGCGGCAATGACGGTTCCGCCAGGAGGTCCGCTGAAGCATCGATGCGAAATCCGGTGAGACCGGACACCGGGGGAAGTCAAACTTTAATATGCCAGCACGGCGGATGCCTGTCAATGCGCGGCTTTTCGAACGGCTTGAAAGACCGGCGGACCGGTGTTCACTGATGGCGATGCCAGACGCGCAGCCGCAGGCTGCCGGCTGATATCAGTTCGAGTCGCTCATCGCCCGCGCGGAAACTTTGTTTGGCGCGGTCGATGTCGATGGTGTTCTTGTAAGTGGCATCCGGATCCAGGTCCAGTATGACGACGTCGAGTTTGATTTTTGAGCCATCGGCTTTGCCGCGATAGGTCAAAAGCGACCGGCCGATCTGCTTCTGCACGTCCTTGTGGAGGATGTATTTGGTTTTCTGCGGGTGATGGCCGAGGGCGCCTGTGTCATCCGCCCAATCCGGCGCCGATTGTTCCGCCGGACGGGCCGCGGTTTGGCTGGCGCGGGCCGTGTTGGTGTAGACCGCCGTTCCTCGGGACGGTAAAAACCGGATGCTGAGATAGCCCAGCAGCGCCATGCTGCCGATGATGGCAACGACGACAACGGCCAATGAGAGCGGATTCGTTTTTTTCTGTTCGTCTTCCATATTCACACCAGAGAGGTATAAATTGTCATCCCGAAGATCAAAAGGCAACGATTTTCGCTGCGGCTGCTTGTTGGCGGCCTCCATGCGCCTGACGCCGCCAGGCGCGGACATCACCCTGCTCAAGCCGTGTGCCCAGCTCCCAACGCCGCCTTTGCCGGAGGGGCAATTTCATTCACGGGGGGGCAGGACATTATGCCGCTCCGCGTCACTTTGCCGGCCGAGAAACGTCAGGCGCGACATGCGACGATATTTCAAATCTGTGCTAACATTCTTTAATTCTTCGATATTCATGAACTTGTCGATCTTGGCATGGGCATTGCTCTGCTCATAAGTGCCCAACGGTTCTTCCCGAAACCCGCACGAAGGGGAATCAGGGGACCGAGAAACACATCATCATCCTTACCTTCTCATTGACGTGGCCCCTACGGGGGCCTCGCCTCCTTCAGCCTGCGGTTGCCGCAATGACCGGCCCGGCGGTGCAGACAGCCGCTCCGGGACGGCGCGGCATTGTCCTTGCGAACATTGACAACGCGGGTGGCGGAACCACAGTATAAGGAACTTTTTACGGCACCGTGAGGTCGTGCAATGGATTCTGTAACTCAAATCCTCCTGGGAGCTTCCGTGGGGACGGCGGTACTGCACCGTGAAACCGGATGGCGTGCCGTGTTCTGGGGCGGATTTTGCGGCTTGTTTCCGGATCTGGACGTCCTCATCCCCTTTGGCGATGCGGTACGGGATTTCACCTATCACAGGGGGTTCAGCCATTCGGTGTTCTTCCTCACGGCCCTGACCCCTTTGTTTGCTGCGGCGATCATGCGATTGCACGCCGCCAGGCGGGGGGAGCATCGCCTGAAGTGGCACATGCTGGTGTGGCTGGCCTTTATTACCCACATCCTGCTGGATGGGTTGACCGTCTACGGCACCCAGATCCTGTGGCCGCTGCCGACGCCGCCGGTCATGTGGTCGACGCTGTTCATTATCGATCCGGCCTATAGCCTGCCATTGCTGGTGGGTGTGGTTTCGGCCCTGATCCTTTCCCGCCGGAAAGGGGGCATGCGCATCAATGCGGTCTGTCTCGGTTTGAGCCTGCTCTATATCTGCTGGAGCATCGGCGCCAAGACGCACGTCGACCGTGTGGTTATGGAGAACATTGCCGAACGGCAGATCTCCCACCGAAACGTGCTGACCGTTCCGACGCCGTTCAACACCGTGTTGTGGAGGGTGCTGGTGACCGATGGCAGCGCCTACTACGAAGGCTTCTATTCACTTCTCGACCCCACCCGCAGGATCGCCATGACGCGCTATCCTTTGAACAGGGAGTTGCTCACGGGGGTGGAACACCACTGGCCGGTCAAGCGCCTGGAATGGTTCACCCACGGGCTCTACGCGGTGAAAGCAGTGGATAAGGATATTATCATCGCCGATCTTCGCATGGGTCTGGAGCCGGATTATGTCTTCCAATTCAAGGTGGGGACATTGGCCGGCGGCCGCACCCTGCCCGCCCCCAACGAGCGCTATGCGGTCAATAGGGGATGGCATCGGCTCGCATGGCTCTGGCAGCGCATCTGGAATCCCGACAGCCCGATGCTGCGCGCCCTTGTTCCCGATACCGGTTCGCCTTGATGGCGCCTGCCGCACCTGGGCCGGCCCGCTTCTGTGTTGTGCGGGGCGCCTGCCGCTTTATCCAGATCCGATGGAAACATTGATGCAAATGCGCTATAGTAAATCAATCCGCATTTCCAGCTAACAACACGAACCAGTTCTAAAAGCGAACCAATGAAAAGAAGCCGGGCAGCCGCACCGGACTTTACGATTGCCAATCCGATCTCATTGCTGCTGCGGGTTCACCCTAACCTTAATTAAGGACAGGACAAGGAGGCGATGATGGCTTACCATTTTAAAAATCTTGTGTTCGAAGGCGGGGGCGTAAAGGGGATTGCCTATATCGGCGCCATGCAGGTTCTGGAAGCCAAGGGCATTCTGAAGAATATCCAACGCGTGGGCGGCACATCGGCGGGCGCCATCAATGCGGCCCTGTACGCATTGGGCTTCACAATTGCCGAGCAGAGAACGATTCTGAACAATCTCGATTTCAATAAATTCATGGACGACGATCTGGGTGTTTTTCGGGACACCGACCGCCTGCTGCACAAATTCGGCTGGCACAAAGGCGCTTTTTTCCATAAATGGATCGGAAAGCACATCAAGAAAAAATTGGGCGATGCCAATGCCACCTTCGAAGATCTCAAGGCCGCCAAACAACCGGATCTCTATGTCTACGGGACCAATCTGAGCACCCGGTTCGGAGAGGTCTTTTCCATCGAACATAACCCCAGGATGCGCATCGCGGATGCCGTAAGGATATCCATGTCCATTCCATTGTTCTTTGCGGCCGTGCGCAACGCGAGGGACGATGTGTATGTGGACGGCGGAATGCTCAACAACTACCCGGTCAAATTGTTTGATCGCCAGAAGTATATTGATCCGGCCGATGCCTCCGCAATGGCCGTTGAGACAGATTACTACAAAAAAGAGAACCAGCGCTTCCTGAAGAAGCACCCCGCCGGCAGCCCTTATATCTACAACAAGGAAACCCTCGGGTTCCGGCTGGACTCAAAGCAGGAGATTGGTGTTTTCCGCTACGGCGCCGAACCGGTGCACCATGAAATCGATAATTTCGGGGATTACATCAAGGCGCTGGTCGGCACCATGATGGAAAGCCAGGCCAACCTGCACCTGCATAGCGACGACTGGCATCGCACCATCTACATCGATACCATCGGGGTCAAAACCACGGAATTCGGCCTCTCCGATGCGAAGAAAAAAAACCTCGAAGCATCGGGCAAGAAAGGCACGACAACCTACTTCGAATGGTATGATAACAATAAGAGCAGCCCGGCCAATCGTCCATGAGGGAGAATTCTTCCGCCGCCGGGTGAAAATTATGCCCATAGGAGGGCCGCATATCCGCAGCTCGCCCCGATGAGCACGCCAATGAGGATTTCGCTGAGGCGGTGCCCCACCAGATCGGACAGGACCGGATCGCTTTGAACCGCACGTCTGAGCTCCGGATATCGGTTCTGAAAGGTACGGTATATGGCAAAAGCCCTGCTGCGATCATAAATTACGATGCCTGCCATGATCAGCGACAATCCGAATACGGGGCTCTGGCCGCCCATGGTGGCGAAGATGGTGAACACGGTGGAAGCAATCAAGGCGCTGTGCGCACTGGGCATGCCACCGGCCCAGACCACTCGCCAAGCCATGCGGGCGCTGTCCGCCCGGCCGTATCGCAGCAGGCCAACCAGCACTTTGACGGCCTGCGCTGTCGCCCAGGACAAAACGGCGGCTTTCACAATGGCGTTCATGCGCTGTCCTTTAGAAAAAGTCGTATGCGGGATTGGCGGGGTCAAAATCACGCTCGGTCAATGGGACATTGACGGCCAGTTGGTGAAACAGATACGCTTCCAACAGGGCCCCCGACGCATCATAAATGCCGACCTTTATCGGCAGCCCGAGGGTTTGATCGATAAACAGAACCACCTTCGGCGCATAAAATCCCCGGTTTTCAGGAAACCGTCCCTCGATGACCCACGTGCTGCGGTCGTCGATGCGCGCCTGGCCGACATAGCGTACGACCTGCAGCCCGTTCTCCTGCGCGAGATGGTGATCCGCTTCGATGAGTTGCATGATTTTGCCAAGCCCGCTGTTGCTGAGGGAGTGACGGTTCTCTTTCATGGCCAACCGGCCCTCCGGATCGAGGTGAAAGGTCATAAAGCGCAGCGGACCGCCCGGATGGGCGATAATTTTTGCATCGTGCCGGCCTGCGGCGAAGATTACCTCCCGGCCCTTTCGCACCCCCTTTTCCCACCGGAAATAGTAATTCGCCGGTTTCTTGAATTTGACCCGGATGGACAGGTCCTCGTAGAGTTTACCGTTCTTGGACACCTGCTTGTCCAACAGGCAGGTGTAGGTTTGAACTGACGCATACCGCTCAATGGCGTCCAGCAGTAATCGGCCGGCATCCTGGTCTTCGGCATAGCCGGCGGTGGCCGACAATGTGACAACCAGCAGGGTGAAGACCGCGAACTTCTCTACAGCCAATGTCCTGAACAGACGATACATGGCATCCTCCAAACGGCAGGCGCGTCAAACGGCAACCCGCACAGGCGCTTCATTCGCATCCTGTTGAATGGATGCGTCTTTTTTTTTCAAGGTCACCGTATCGCCGAAGCGCAAGTACTCCTCTTTGCGGCACATGGGCACCAGGCGGCCATTGTGAACGGTTCGGTTCGGACAACCATCGCACAGGTCCTGATCGCCATTGGGCAACACATCCTGGGGCTGCAATATCAGAAGGCTCTGTATCGATACCTTCTTAAAAAGAGAGATCGGGTTTTTGAGGATGGCGCCCGCCAATGAACGGAACGATCTGCGCAGGTCTTTGTCCACGGCCGCCAGAGGGAAGAGCCATTTGGCCCGCCCGTAGAATGACGGACTCAAAAATGAGAGAAACCTGTTCCGCACCAGATGAAAACCGTTTTGCAGCACTTCCATGGATTTGGGACCGAGGCTGCCGAAGACGCGCTCCTGCGTGCCGATCAAGTTGCTGAAAAACCATTTGGGCGCATCGGCGATCCGGGTCCCGCCAAGATAAGCATTTCCGGCAAACCCGGGCAGCACTTTCAGGATCTGGTCGTGAATATCCCCGGCGCTCAACAAGGTATTGGAGGGATTTTTATACCGCTTTTCCGCAAATACCGTATCTTCAAACGAGATCGACCTTCCGTGGACAGAATACTCCCAGGGGTCCTCCTTTCTGGGAACCCGCACGGGTATCAGACTGTTGGTGCACACCTTGTGGATGTTGCCAATGGTCCATTTCACGACATCCGGCACTTCATGCAGGGTTTCCGGCAAGATGGTGGTATTGAACCCGCAAATGAGTCCCTTTTCGTCATGGATCATATCCGCATAGTGCTGACGCAGTTGGTTCAAGGCCGATTCGCTTTTACCGGCCCATCCCGGACGGGCCTGGCCCCGGTCCACATGCAGGATAAAACCGAACAGGCCTGCGACTTTCAATTGCCGGACCTTTTCCCGGGTCAGGCGGTGCCCATTGGTCACCAGCACGGGTTTGACGCCACGGGACCTGACCCGCCGCACCATGGCTTCAAGATCCGGATGCAACAGCGGCTCGCCTCCGGAGATGAACATGGTATCGCATTTGCGCAGCCTCATAAGGGTGTCCAGTTCGGCCCCGATTTCTGCCGGATCCTTATCGCTGTCGGGATCGTTGGACTGATAGCAATAGCCGCAGTTCAAATCGCAGCGGCGTGTGATCTCGAGCCAGGAAAAGGCATTGTCCGAACTGTTCCACGGCATCCGGTAAAGCCGGGATACATCGATGTGCTTCGGGTCGGTCTGCTTGCATGCTTCCATAGGGCCCCCTTGTTGAGATGAGTTTTCCTGAGGATAAACCAAGAAGCATGCCAACAATTCGGAGATAGTTATTTCAGCGGGTTACGGCAATCGAGCATCTAAAAACGCCGAGACAACAGGCATAGGATGTCCATTGGAGGTACATTCGATGCCTGTCCAGCACGCCCTTGCAAACCGATAATGGCAATACCAACAGGCCGCCACATCCATGGGCATCGCGCTTCGATGGGTCCGGATCGGCGGTCGATGAAATTTTTGCTTGCACGTTTGGGAATTCATCCATTAGGTAAGAAACCATCACCTGTTTGAACTTTAAAGGTCACATGGTTTTCCTCATCCTTCCTTCCAAGACCAAAGGAGACCTCAATGGGTAGAAGAATGATAGACCTGTCCATATCCATCGAACCGGGGCTGCCCAGCGACCCGGAGATGATGATCCCCAAGATCGATTATATCGACCATGTCCAGGGTGCGGACCAGATGGAGATGTTCTTTCCGGGCCTGAAGAAGGAACAGCTTCCCGAATCCCTTGGCTGGGCGGTGGAGTTCGTCCACCTGACAACCCACTCGGGCACCCACCTGGATGCACCCTTTCATTACCATCCGACCATGGACAAGGGGGCGGCGGCGCTCACCATCGACGAAGTGCCGCTGGAGTGGTGCCTGCAGGACGGGGTGGTGCTCGATTTCAGCCGGATGGACGATGGCCAACGCATCACGGCGGATGATGTGCGTGAAGAGCTGACCCGCATCGACTACCGGCTCAAGCCTCTGGACATCGTGCTGGTGCGCACCGGCGCGGACGCTTTCTGGGGCGAACCCGAATACCTGGTCAAAGGCGCCGGCATGACACGGGAATCAACGCTCTATCTGCTGGAGCAGGGCATCAAGGTGGTGGGCATCGACGCCTGGTCGTGGGACCGGCCCCTGCCTTTTCAGGCCAGGGAGTTCCAGCAGACGGGCGATGCGTCCATCATCTGGGAGGCACACTTTGCCGGAATCGAACACGGCTATTGCCATATGGAGAAATTGGCCGATCTGGACCGGATTCCCGCTCCGCACGGCTTCAAGGTGGCCTGCTTTCCCATCAAGATCAAAGGCGCATCGGCCGGATGGACCCGGCCGGTGGCCATCATCGACGACTGACCGAAGGGAGTCCCATGCCCAAATTTATCCTCAATTGTGCCGTGACCGGCGCCATCCACACCCCGACCATGGCGCCCTACCTGCCCATCAAGCCGGAAGAGATCGCCGCCCAGGCCATCGAGGCGGCCAATGCAGGCGCATCCACCATCCATGTTCACGCGCGGGACCCGCAGACCGGCATGCCCACCGGCGACCTGGATGTGATGGGTGAAAT
This sequence comes from Desulfobacteraceae bacterium, assembly GCA_050302315.1. Taxonomy (GTDB): domain Bacteria; phylum Desulfobacterota; class Desulfobacteria; order Desulfobacterales; family Desulfosarcinaceae; genus JARRKU01. The sequence goes on along the minus strand of JBNLAV010000189.1, from coordinate 8,937 downwards.
CGTCTCCACCATCCACGCCAAATGCGATGCGGTCATCTGCATCAGCACGGGCGGGGGCATGAACATGTCTGTAGAAGACCGCATTGCCGCGGTGCCGCGCTACAAACCCGAGCTGGCATCGTGCAATCTGGGTTCCATGAACTTCGGGCTTTTCCCGGTACTCGACAAATTCGACCAGTGGAAGCATGACTGGGAGCCCCAGTATCTGGAGATGTCCCGGGATTTTATCTTCCGCAACACCTTTGCAGACCTCGAGCGCATCATGGCGGTCTTTGCGGATACCGGCACCAAACCCGAGTTCGAGGCGTATGACATCGGCCACCTGCACAACGCCCACCTCTACCACAGCCAGGGGCGCATCCAGGCGCCCTTCTATGTGCAGTTCGTCACCGGCATATTGGGCGGCATCGCCGCCACCATTCCCCACCTGGTCCACATGGTACAGACCGGTCAATCCCTGTTCGGCAAAGGCTATTTCTTCTCCACCATCGGCGCCGGCAAGCACGAACTGCCCCTGGCCACCACCTCCATCCTGCTGGGCGGCGGCGCCCGGGTAGGCCTCGAGGACAATCTGTGGCTCTCCCAGGGCGAGATGGCCAAATCCAATGCCGAACTGGTGGAAAAGATGGTGCGCATCGCCGCCGAACTGGGCTACGAGCCCTATACGCCGGACGAGACCCGCAAAGTTTTGAAATTGAAAGGGCGGGATAAGGTGCAAATGTAGCCCGGTTCAGTGTGACACGGCGTAAAGAAAGGCGATGTTGATTGCCGGCCGAAGCAATATCAAGCCCTATGCGTCCGCGCGCCTATTGTGCCCCTGATTTTTTGCCCCCGTAGTAGCGCAGGAACTGCATCCGCTCGTAAACCGCGGGATCGACGCTCTGGTCCTGGCTGAGCTTGCCCCTGAAGTGATCGATGTTATTGAAGCGGTGATGGGTCATCCACCCTTCCAGCCGCTCGAGCATGGCGCCGATATGCTTCATGCCGTTTTTGTACAGGCATGAGGCCACCTGCACGGCCTTGGCGCCGGCCAGCAGTTGCTTGATCACGGCATCGCCGTCGTGAACGCCGGTGGAGGCCGCCAGATCGCACTCCGCTTTCGCCGACATGATGGCGATCCAGCGCAGGGAGATGGCCAGGTCGGACGGCGAGCTGAAAACAAAGGTGTTGGAAACCTTTAATTTTTCGATATCGAAATCGGGGCTGAAAAAACGGTTGAAGAGAACCAGACCGCCAATGCCGGACTGGGACAGCTTCAGAATCAGGGGCCCCAGGTCCGTAAAATAGTGGCTGATTTTCAATGCCACCGGGATGGTGAGTTTCTGGGCCACCTCTTCGGTTACTTTGAAGTAAATACTCTCTTTGTCCGCCCGGTTTTCTCTGAAATCGGTGGGCGGGAAGAACATGTTGAGCTCGAGGGCGTCGGCCCCTGCCGCCTGCAGTTGCTTGGCATAGGCGATCCACTCGATGGACTGCAAAAAACAGTTGATGCTGGCGATCACCGGAATGGATACGGCCTTCTTGCACCCTTCGATCAGGGCGACGTATTTCTTCAGGTTTTCTTCCCGAACGACATAAGGGTAGTATTCGATCGGGGTGACGCGCCCTTCGTATTCAAAAGTTTTACCGTCCGCGGACAAGCTCGCGCTGGATTTTTTAAATTCGATGAACTCCAGGGCCACCTCTTCTTCAAATATGGATTTCAGCACCACGGCGCCGGCGCCGTTTTTCTCCGCGGTTTTGACTTTTTCCACCGAGCTGGTGAGACCCGAAGCGCCGGCGATGATGGGATTTTTCAGCTCCAACCCTAAATATTGTGTTGAAAGATCCATATTCCCTCCTGATCAAGATTATTTTTGTTTAGCCCTGCAATACAATGTTGCCTTCAGAGGATGGCTGTGCCCGCCATCGCGATGGGAGTGCATAGACATTTTTAATCAATTTGTCCTGACGATAACAAGAAAAAAGTCCTCCTGTCCCACTGGCGGCCGGTTGATGAAGCGGACGATCAGTCGCCCGATTCCCGGTAGAGCAGCGTAATGCTGAGGTTGCGTTCGACTGAGTTGTCTTCCAGTGTTGACATGGACTCCGACTGCAGCATCTGGATGATGTGGATGTCCGGATGGTCCGCCAGCCATGTGTTGATCTGCAACTCGTTGGGCGGATTGATATCCGTCGTACAGTAACTGAATAGTTTGGCCTTAATGAGATTCATGGGAAAAGCCTCCTGGTCCAGCGGCCGGCCACCGCGATACCGGCCTTGATTTTGGATTGGTCCCTTTAAAAAGTGTAAACGATCCGGGCAATCAGCGTCAACCGCCGACGGCGGTCGAAAGCCAGGGACCTGGACCGGCTGCCGGCATTTGCGTCCGGCGTGCCGCATTCCGCCCGGCAGCCTACCTCCCGGCGGCCGGCATCCGCTTCCACCTCAGATACCATGCAGCCAAAACCAGCGGGGCGAAGGTCACACCTTCCCAGAAGAGGATCCTGACCACCGCCGCATCAAAAGGCGGCGGGGTATGGGGCAGGGTTTTCAGCCATGGAACCGGCAGGGAGACCATGGCGTCGCTAAAGGGCCGGAAGATGGCCACGCCCGGCAGGTCACCGTAAAGGGTGTCGAGCAGGATGTGGCCCATCCAGGTCAAAATACCGGCCGGCAGGAGGGGCGTCTTGCCGAATCGATCCGCGAATCCCCTTCTCAGGATAACGGCCACGCCAATGCACAATACCAGATTGACCCAGAGGCTATGGCTCAAGCCAAGGCTCTGATGCCCCCAACCGGGCAAAGGCCAGTCGGGAATACTGGCCAGGGCGATAAAAACCATGCCCCAGGCCAGACGGCGCCGCCATGGCGCATGGGGCGGCATGGCGAACGCAAGGGCCGCCAGACCGGTTAAACTATGGCCGAAGGTGGTCATTGGATTGCCCCTCGGAGCCCGGGTTCAGGAAGATGGCAATAGCGAAGCTGGATGCCTCGTCCACAGCCGTTTGGTGTCATCAAGATAAGGGCGCTGCCGGATCACGCAAGCTGCAGGTCCATCGACGCCCAAAGGGACGCCGGTCCCGACGAACCCGCAAGGCGCTGCAGCAGTTCCAGCTGAATTTCCTTCATATCGGCAGACGCGGGCTACTGATTTTTTGAGCACTATTTTTCGCGGAGACTAACACCTGTACCGGTGCCACCCGCTATCGAAATCGAAATCGGGATCGATATCGGGATCGAATCCATCATCTTGGCTTTCCGATTTCGATTTCGATTTCGATAGCGATTTCGAGTCCACAACAGATGTCATCTTGGAAAAATCGGACCGATGAAGCGCCGTCAATCCGCCCTTGCCGACAACGCCGCCTGCCGGTTGACCAGCAGCGGCCAGGTCTCGGCAATGACCATCCCGGCGACAATCAGGACACCCCCGCCCCAGGCTATGGCCGACAATCGCTCCCCGGCGTAGAAGACCGCCATGAGGGCGCCGAACACCGGCTCCAGAGTATAGATCAAGGCCGCCCGGGTGGGCGTGGTCATTTTTTGAAAGACCGTCATGGCCCAGAAGGCGTAGACCGTAGCAAAGACGCTGCAGATGATCACGGCCCAGTAAATGGTGGGTGTCCAGACGCGCGGCCAGGATATCGGCTCGAACATCAAACTGCCCGCCAGAGAGAGTACGGCCATGGTGGCGATCTGAACAAAGGCCAGCGCCCTGCCGTCAAAGCCGTGGGTCCAGGCGTCCAGACCAAGAATGTGCAGCGCCACAAAGAGGGAACACAACAGGACCAGGGCGTCTCCGGGATTGAGCAGCCACGGTTCGTGGTAGGTGAGCATGAACAGGCCGATCAGTGCGCATACGACACCGATGCGCGAGCCGGAGGCGGCCGGCTTTCCCAGCAGCGGCCCCGCCAGCAGGGGGACCCACACCACATTGAGGCCGGTGACAAACGCCGCATTGGCGGAAGATGTCAGCGCCAGCCCGAAGGTCTGGAATGCATAGGAGCAAAACAGGAGCGCACCCAATCCGATACCGCGCCCCCACCCTGCTTTTCCCAGACGCCAGATCTCGGGAACACCGGCCCACACCAGCAGCAGTAATGCCGCCAGAGCGAAGCGGATCCAGAGAAAGGCCATCACGGGGATCTCTTTGATGGCATCTTTGACCAGCGGAAAGGTTCCGCCCCAGAAAACGGTGACCGTCACCAGTACAAACTCTGCCAGGTACTGGCGGCGTTGGTTTTGCGCAAGAGCCATGGCGGCTGCCTTCAATGTGCTGTCCACATCAACATGCGGATTGAATTCAATCCAATTGAGCTAGTCTTCGACCTGTGATATAAGAGGTCTCGGCCACAAGGCAGTACCATGCATCTTCAAGTTAGGCGTGTCAAGAATGAAGCGCGGCCAAAACGAACCTGTGCAAGTCAAATGCACGCTGTGCGGTGAGCGGGCGATTGTATCGCTGCCGGTGGAGAACCTGCCGGTCTGCCCCAATCCGGAGTGCAAAGGGCGGCGCATGGTCATTGAAGAGCTGCTGGACGAGGGCAAATCCTACTGAAGAAAGCAACCTACGGACCGGAATTTCCGGTCCTTTTTTTTATGTTCAACAGGAGGGGGACTATGAAAAGACTGTTTTGGTTAAGTGTGGCAACCGTTGTACTGATTTGTCTGGCTGTTGGCCCGGCGACGGCCGGCGCCCTCGACGACATCCAAAAGCGCGGCACGCTTCGAGTGGGAATGGAACCCGGCTACATGCCCTTCGAGTTAACCAACCAGAAGGGGGAAATCATCGGCTTCGATGTGGACATGGCCAAACGCATGGCCAAAGCCATGGGAGTGAAGCTTGAACTGGTCTCCACGGCATGGGACGGCATCATTCCCGCACTGCTGACCAAAAAGTTCGACATCATTATGTCCGGCATGACCCTGACGCAGGAACGCAACATGAAAATCAACTTCGCCCAGCCGTACATTGTCATCGGCCAGACCATTCTGGTGAGCAAAAAACTGACCGGCGAGGTGAAATCCTACAAAGACCTCAACAACCCCAAATTCACCGTCGGCTCCAAGCTGGGGACCACCGGCGAGCAAGCCACCAAGCGGATGATTCCAAGGGCCAAGTACATCTCCTACGAAACCGAACAGGAGGGGGTGTTGGAAGCCGTCAACGGTAAAATCGACGCCTTCATATATGACATGCCGTACAACGCAGCCGCCATCGCCCAGCGCGGCCAGGGCAAGCTGGTCCACTTGGACAAACCGTTCACCTATGAGCCTCTGGCATGGGCCGTGCGCAAGGGGGATTTCGATTTTGTCAATTGGCTGAACAACTTCCTCAACCAGGCCAAGAACGACGGAACCTATGAAAAGATCTACCAGAAGTGGTTTATCAGCGACGCCTGGATGAAAGAGCTGCAGTAGATGGCTGGCGCACGGAAACCACCTTCGCACAGACTTCCGTGGATGCTCTTGTTGGCGGCCATCCTGATTGGATTGGCCGCCGGTATCTGGGGCGCCGTCCAAAAAATCGACTATACCTGGCGATGGAACCGGGTACCGCAGTACTTTGCCTACAAGGGGGAAGAAGCCGTCAAAATCCCCTTTGACGGCAGGGTGGCCGCCATAACGGCCAAAGGCCGGAAAATGGCGGTCGAATTGCTGTCCGAGGCCGATGAGCGCGTCACCGTCCAGGTGGACAAAGGCTTCGTCAACGTCTCTGAAGGGGAAGACCTTTTTCAGGGCGATACCGTCGGTTTTGTCAACGAGTGGCGGATGGGGCCGCTGATGGTGGGGTTGTGGACCACCCTGTGGCTCTCCGCCGTGGCCAGTGTGATGGCCCTCTTGCTGGGCCTGATCACCGGCCTGTGCCGCATCTCCAAAAACCCCGCCCTGCGCGGGATGGCGGCGATTTACGTGGAGTTCATCCGCGGTACGCCGCTGCTGGTGCAGATCTTCATCGCCTATTTCTTCATCGGAACGGTATTCAATCTCAACCGCAATGTGGCCGGTGTGGGCGCACTGGCCATATTCGCGGGGGCGTATGTAGCGGAAATCGTCCGCGCCGGCATCCAGTCCATTCCCAAGGGACAGATGGAGGCGGCCCGGTCGCTGGGCATGAATGTGTTCCAGGCCATGGTCTACATTATTCTGCCCCAGGCCCTCAAGCGTATCCTGCCCCCGCTGGCGGGACAGTTCATCAGCCTGATCAAGGATTCCTCCCTGGTCTCGGTGATCGCCATCACCGATCTGACCAAGTCGGGCCGCGAGATCATCACCAGCACCTTCGCCACCTTTGAAGTGTGGCTCACGGTGGCGGCCATGTACCTGATCGTCACCTCTGTGCTGTCCCAACTGGTTTTTTACATGGAACGCAGGTTCGCCGTAAGCGATTGATGAGGCTACTGACATGATTAAAGCAGACAATGTCGTCAAAACGTTCACCGGCCGAGGCGTTCTGGTCCGCGCCGTGGACGGCGTCTCCACCGAAGTGGCCAAAGGCGAGGTGGTGGTCATTATCGGGCCTTCCGGCTCCGGCAAGTCCACATTCCTGCGCTGCATCAACGGCCTGGAAAACTTCGATCAGGGACACATCTATATCGACGGCGTGGACCTGGCCCATCGCAAGACCGACATGAATAAAGTGCGTGCCGAAGTGGGCATGGTCTTTCAGCAATTCAACCTCTTTCCCCACAAAACCGTTCTGGATAATGTGACCCTGGCACAGCAGGTGGTGCGCCGGCGCCCGCGCAAGGAGGCCGTCTCCAAGGCCCGGGCCCTGTTGGCCAAGGTGGGCATCTCCGAAAAAGAGAGCGAATACCCGTCCCGCCTCTCCGGCGGCCAGCAGCAGCGCGTGGCCATTGCCAGGGCCCTTGCCATGGACCCCAAAATCATGCTCTTCGACGAACCCACTTCGGCGCTGGATCCGGAAATGGTAGGCGAGGTGCTGGACGTCATGAAGCAACTGGCGCGGGAGGGCATGACCATGTGCGTGGTCACCCACGAAATGGGATTCGCCCGGGAGGTGGCCGAAAGGGTGCTCTTCATGGACGAAGGCAAGATGGTTGAGGAAGGGACGCCGGAACATTTTTTTACGGCGCCAAGGGAAGAGCGTACCAAGCTGTTCCTCAGCCAGGTGCTGTAAAGAGACCCGGGCAGCGGCATGCATCAGATCCGACAGCCGGATGGAAATGCCGCTGCCCGGCCTGCCCCACCCCATTTTTCAATCTCATCAAATTTTATTTGACATGACTGAAAATAGCTTTTAAGAAACCCCAGGCTCGAATTGAAGGGGAACACAAGCGGATCCGGACAAAAGTTGAAAACACAGCGACCTAATACAGTTTCCGAGACTGAGATCCAACGTGATGTGGACGCCTTGTGCCTGGGGGCGAAAATCCGCAAGCTGCGACAAAGACGCGGTTTGACCCTTCAGGATGTTTCCGATTTGAGCGGCCTTTCGAAGTCCCTGCTGTCCCAAATTGAGAATGAGACCAGCGCCCCGCCCATTCCCACACTGGTGAGAATCGCCAAATCCCTCGGCGTTACCATCGGTCACTTTTTCCAGGACACGGACCATCGTCAGCAGGTTTCCGTGATGCGCAAGGACGCCCGGCCGGAGACCATCAAGCTGCCGCACAACAGACCCCGACAGTCGGGATACCGTTATTTTTCGCTGGCCAATCCCATCATCAATCAGCACATGGAACCGTTTTGGGTCCGGTTCGAAGAGAGCGGCGGCGGCGGGACGTTCTATCAGCATGCGGGCGAGGAGTTCCTGTACGTCAACGAAGGCCGATTGGAATTCAAATCGGAAGGAGAACGGATCGTGTTATCGCCCGGTGACAGTCTCTATTTCAAATCCGGCATCCCCCATATGGTGAGCAGCCTCGGAGACACACCGGCATCCGCTATTGCGGTTATATATACACCGAACGAGTGATGGCAGCGCAAGGTGCGGCCGTAACGAAACATGGGAACAACAACACGGCCCTGCATCTTGACTCTGTACTGAAATCGCAGGTATATGTGTATCGTCCATAAGGACAATCGCCACGCCCGTTGGACGGGCTGGCCGATGGAAAGAATGGTTTCACGCATTAACATTAACAGCGATAGAGAAGGGGGAGTTATGATGAAGTATCGTACTGTAAAACGGCTGGTTTTCGTTGCAGCGGCACTGGTCCTGTCCGTAGCGCTCTGCGGTCCGGTTTCAGCGGCCGATACAATTAAAGTTGGCGTGGCCGGCCCGCATAGCGGTGACCTGGCATCTTATGGCATCCCCACCGTCAACGCAGCCAAACTGGTCGTCGCTGACTGGAACGCCAATGGTGGTGTTTTGGGAAAACAGATCGAACTGGTCATCGAAGACGATGTCTGCAAACCTGAGGTGGCCACCAGCACCGCCACCAAGCTTGTGGGCGAAGATGTCGCCGTGGTTGTCGGACACATCTGCAGCGGCGCCACCAAGGCAGCCCTGGGTATCTACAAAGACTCCAAAAAAGTCGTCATGTCTCCGTCCGCCACCAACCCCGGACTGACCCAGAGCGGCGATTACCCCAACTTTTTCCGGACCATCGCTTCGGACGACGCCCAGGCCCGCCTGGAAGTGGATTTTGCCCTGGACGTTCTCAAGGTGAAAAAAATCGCCGTGCTGCATGACAAAGGCGATTACGGAAAAGGGTTGGCCGAGTTCGCCAAGACCTTTTTGGAAGCAGACCCGCGCGCCGAAGTCGTCCTCTATGAAGGTATCACCCCTGGGGCCGTCGATTACTCCGCAGTGGTTCAGAAAATCAAGCGCAATAAAGCCGAGGCGGTTATCTTCGGCGGCTACCATCCGGAAGCCTCCAAGATTGTCACCCTGATGCGCAAAAAGAAAATGAAAACCATCTTCATTTCCGATGACGGCGTAAAAGACGACACCTTTATAAAGGTGGCCAAGCAGTATGCCGAGGGAG
>JBNLAV010000188.1:0-59311 GCA_050302315.1 Desulfobacteraceae bacterium | reverse complement strand
GGCCAGACCGCCGGCCTTGGCCGTCAGGAAACTGGCCAGATTGCCCATGCGGTCCGGCAGGTAGGTCACCTCCGGGGTGACGACCAGAACGCGGGGATTTTTAGTCTTGGGTGACATATTTTTATTCCATTATAAATGGATAGAGCGCAGCGATTCCAAAATTCGACATTCGAGATTCCTTGATCGATATTCTGCGGTTCGCCCCCTCCCTATGCCCAGGTGAGCAGACCCGGTGTGTATTTGATCCAATCGTCGGCCCGCGGTACCACCCGGGCCGTAAAACCGTATCGACCGGACTCCTCGCAGGACACAGCGCAGCGATAGAGATAGCTGCCATTGTCGTTGTTTTTGGCGATTTCCATGGATTGGGTACGGCCGTCTTCGATTTCGCCCAGTTTCTGCAAGACACCGTAGTACAACTCCACATCCACCATGTCGGGTTCTATCCCGCCCAGTTCGACCGGCACGGTGACCGTGAAGGTGTCTCCCACCTGGAAAGGGCCGTCCAGATCCCGTTTGGGAATACCGACCCGGATCTCTTCCCAGGAGCGATTCAGTTTGTCATACAGGCGGCTGAGCTTCTTTGCCCGTACCGCCTGGTCGGCCAGCAACTCCTTGCGGCGGCGGACGGCCGGGGCGTAGAACCGGTCGCTGTACTCCTGAACCATTCGGTGGCTGCAGAAATCCTGCATGGCCATCTTCATGGAGGCCTTCATTTTGGCGATCCAGTTGGTGGGAATGTTATCGGCGCCACGGTCATAAAAGGCCGGAATCACGTCGTCCTCCAGCAGGTTGTAAAGGGCCTGGCTCTCCACGGTGTCCTGGTACCCGGCATCGTCGTATTCTTCGCCGTCGCCGATGCGCCATCCGCGGTCTGCGGTGTAGCCTTCGCACCACCAGCCGTCCAGGATGCTCAGGTTCAATACGCCGTTGATGGCGGCTTTCATCCCGGAAGTGCCGCAGGCCTCATGGGGACGGCGGGGGGTGTTGAGCCAAACGTCCACTCCCTGGACCAGGTAGCGGGCGATGTGCATACTGTAGTTCTCCAGGAAGATGATCTGGTTGCGCAAATTGTGCTGGCGGGCGAACTGGACGATGCTTTTAATCAGCTCCTTGCCCTCGTTGTCCGCCGGGTGCGCTTTTCCGGAGAAGACGATCTGAACCGGCCGCTCCTCATTGGAGAGAAGGGCCAGGAGGCGTTGCGGATCTTTCAGTATCAGGTCGGCCCGCTTGTAAGTGGCGAACCGCCGGGCAAATCCGATGGTGAGGACATTCGGGTTCAGGGCGCTCTCCGCCTCGCGTATAATGCGGGTGGGCGCGTTGCGCCGTCCGTACTGATGAACCATCCAGTCCCGGGCTTTGCTGACCAGCCGGGCGCGGATCATTTCGTGGGCCTGCCAGAGCTCTTCGTCGTAGATCTCGTCGATGCGTTCGATGTTCTCCGGCCTTCGGCTGGTGTGGTGCCATTGCGGGCCCAGGTAGCGTTCGAAGAGCGATTCGATCTCCGGCGCCAGGAAACTGGAGATGTGGATGCCGTTGGTCACATGGGTGATGGGGGTGTCCTCGTCGTCACGCCGGGGCCAGACATGAGACCACATTTGCCGGGCCACCTGCCCGTGGAGGCGGCTGACGCCGTTGCAATACTGTGACAGGTGAAGCCCCAGAATGAACATGGAAAAAGGGCCGTGGGGCTGGTTGCCGTTGGCCTGCCCCCAGGCCAGCAGTTCGTCGATGGGCAGGCCGAGCCGTTGGGCCATCGGTTCAAGGTAGGGCCGGACCGCATCCACCGGAAATTCGTCGTGGCCGGCCGCCACCGGCGTGTGGGTGGTGAAGACCGAAGTGCGGGCGATCACCTGCATGGCGGAGGACAGGTCCAGGTTATGGTCCTCCATCATCTGGGCCAGTCGCTCTATGTTGGCAAAGGCGCTGTGTCCTTCGTTCATGTGGCAGACCATCGGGGTGATGCCCATGGCTTTGAGGGCGCGCATGCCGCCGATGCCCAGCAGCATCTCCTGGGCCAGGCGGATGCCCGGTTCCGCATTATAGAGGCGCGACGTAATCTCCCGGATCTCCGGCGGGTTGTCTGCCAGATTGGTGTCGAGCAGCAGCAACGGGATGCGTCCGATCATGATCTTCCAGACATCGGCGATGATATCCCCGGCCGGGCCCGACAATTTGATGCGCAGATCGCTCTGATCATTGTTCTTAACGCGCACCATGGGCAAGGTGTAGATATTGGTGTCCGGGTAGGACTCCTGCTGCCAGCCGTCCTGGTCCAGGTACTGCTGAAAGTAGCCCTGGCGGTAGAGCAGACCGACTGCCGTGAGCGGTAGATCGAGGTGAGAGGCCGATTTGAGATGATCACCGGCCAGGACGCCCAATCCGCCCGCAAAGATGGGAAGACTTTCATGGATACCGAACTCCATGGAGAAGTAGCATATGCGGCTATTCTCATCGAGACCGAGATCTTCGTATCCGTTCTTCGACAACACGCACTCTTCGAACTTTTCTTTAACCCGGTCCAGGTGGGCCAGGTAGCTGTCGTCCTGGGCCAGTTTCTGGAGACGGTCCTGGGGAACCTTTGTAGAGAAGGTGATGGGGTTGCGCCCCGATTCCTCCCACAACCGCGGGTCGATGCGCCGGAAAAGTTCGATGGCGTCCGATTTCCAGACCCACCACATGTTGCGGATCAATACGCCCAGAAAACTCAGTGCATCAGGCAGTTTGGGGGCCACTTGATAAGCTTGAATGTGCTTCATGCAGATCTCCTCGTTGCGTGGGACGTCCGCTTCTTCGATGAGTTGTTTCCAAAACAGGTGGTTATGCGCCCGGCTACAGCCGCAGCGACCAAATCACGGATGTGTTTTTTTGCTTTTTCGGCCTAATGTCCGGCGCAAAGCGATGTCTGAATACTCAGCCTAAGCCGCCGGCCTTGCGTTTGGTCGATGACCCGGACGGCAAAGACCATCTGCACCGCATGCGTTGTTGTGTAGCATCATACGACCACCACGGCGTTTTGTCCGTTGGCGTAGTCGCAATAGATCTGTTTTTCGGCGCCGTCATCGGTCATCCACCGCTGGCCGTCGATGACGAAGCGGTACTGGTACTCCCGGCCTTTGGGCAGGTTGACGCTCGCCGTGAAGGCCCCGCTTTTTAGCTGCCGCATCGGCGTCCGGGTGGTCTTCCATGCGTTGAAATCCCCTGCAACGGCGACTTGATTGGCGCCATCCGCCTTTTCCTTATCCAGCCGGAAGGTGACTTTGCAATAGGGTTTGGTCTTGAAACAGACGACTTTGACTGACATGTTGCCTCCTCGCTCTGTGGGACGGGTTCCCATGACATATAAGGATCATTGTTTTTTCGATTGCGGCAGCTGGACGGTTTTCGGCACCAGTTTCGTTCATTGTGGGCAAGGGGCTGATCCTTTACATTGTCCGGTAATGGTCGAGAACCGTTCCGATAAGATGCCTGGTCCGGCAGCTCCGCAACAATAACGTCAATTGTAGCCATTTTTTGATGGTTGGCAATGGAATAATGGTAAATTACGTGATCACCGAAAAGCAGCCGTCCGGCCTGGCAGGTCCGGCGCACGAAACACACCAATCAGGCCCATTGACGGCATCGATCTATATGTCAGGGTTCACAGTGGCAGGCATTTCCGCGAACATTCATGCATTGGGGCATGACGGCGACGGCTGCAGGGAGAAAACTTTCCGACCCTCATTTAATTTCAATGCCATAACGTTCGATTTTTTCATACAGGGTTTTTCTCGAAATCCCGAGGCTTTTGGCGGTCATGCTTTTATTGCCCTTGTTCTTTGTCAGCGTTCTGCGGATCAGTTCACTTTCCATGCGGCGCAATGTGACGCCCTGCTCGGGAAGTCTTTGGATAAAAGTGTCTTCAGGTCTTCGTGTCTCGGGTCCTGATGCGGTGGTGATTTTTTCCGGCAGGTCCTCCACCGTCAGCGTAGATCGCTTTGAAAGAATGACCGATCTGGCGATGCAATTCTTCAATTCACGAATATTCCCCGGCCAGTGGTAATCACTGATCACCTGAAGGGCCTGAGGATGGATGTCGGTTATCGGTTTATTGTACTGGCGGGCAAACTGTCTCATGAAGTGGTCCACCAGCAGGTAGATGTCATCCCTGCGCTCGCGCAGCGGCGGCAGTCGCAGCGGAACGACTTCGATGCGGTAGAGGAGATCGTTAAGGAAACGGCCGGCGCGGATTTCGGCCTGCAGATCGAGGTTGGTGGCGGCGATGATCCTCACGTCAACGCTGCGCGTGGTGCTGCCGCCCACCGGCTCGAAGGCCATCTCCTGCAAAAAGCGCAGCAGCTTGGTCTGCAGGCCCAGGCTCATGTGGCCGATTTCATCCAGGAACAGCGTGCCTTTGTGGGCCATTTCCAGCCGCCCTTTGCGGTCGAACTGAGCGCCGGTGAAGGACCCTTTGACATAGCCGAACAGCTCGGCTTCGAGAAGCGTTTCGGACAGTGCAGCCGAGTTGATACATACCATTTCCCTTTTTCGGCGGGCGCTCTCCATGTGCAGTGCCCGGGCCAGCAGTTCTTTGCCGGTGCCGGTTTCTCCATAAATCAGCACCGACGCATCGGTGGGGCCCACCGTGCGCACCCGGTCGAAGAGATCCGTTATTTTGGGGTCGGAGCCGATCATCCCATGGAAGGCCTGCTCCCGTACCATCTCTTTTTTTAAGGCCTTGAGCTCCATGGAAACCGCGTACTCGCGTATTGCCTTTTCCAAAACAACGGAAAGTTCATCGTAGTTCAAGGGCTTGATCAAGTAGTTGGCGGCCCCCTCTTTCAGCGCCTGAACGGCGGACTGCACGGTTCCGTGCGCTGTCATGATGATAAATGGCGGCGGTGTGCGGAGTTTTTTCATCTGCCGATACAGATCGAGCCCGTCCATTCCGGGCATTTTCAGGTCGGACAGCACCGCATCGATCTCTTTGCGGCGGGAAAAGATGTCCAGGGCTTCAACCCCGCTGCCGGCCTGCAGAACATAATAGCCTTCATCATTTAGAATTGCGCTGATGACCTTCAGCGTGCTTTTACGGTCATCTACAATGAGAATGGTCTTTTCAGACGTCATGCGCTGGTTCCTTTGCCGATCTGTGGCTTGAAGCGAATTCATCCGGAGATATGGGAAGCTCGATGGTAACCTTGACCCCGCCCGCGAGATGGGGTTCAACCGTCATGCGGCCATTATGGCTTTCGATTATGCTCAGACTCAGCGGCAGACCGATACCGGTACCATCTTCTTTGGTGCTGAAAAATGGATCGAAAATGGCATCCAGGTGTTCCTCGGCAATGCCCATCCCGTTATCGCGGATTTCAATACGCACACTTCCAGGAGCATTTCGCGGTTCCTGGCCGATGAGGACAAATGTGGAGAAGGTAATCTCCCCGCCCTCGGGGAGAGCGTCCATGGCATTGATCAGCACGTTGACAATCACCCGCTCGATCTGATGGGGGTCCACAAGCAGTTCCGGAAGATGAGGATCCAATCGGTTGTGAAAGCGGATATTGAGTTGGGCGGCCTGCTTTTGGAACAATTTCTGGGTTGCAACGATCAGCAGGTTCAGGTGGGTGGGCTCGGCTTTGGGCTCGGATTGGCGCGCAAAATAGAGAAACTCGGTCACAAACTTGTTAAGCCGGTCAATCTCTTCGGAGACGAGTTGGGTGTATTCGCTCACCAAGGCATCCTGACACCGTCGCCGCTGGAGATGGACGATGGCGCCCTTGATCGCGTTGAGCGGATTCCTGATTTCGTGGGCCACACCGGCGGAGAGTCTTCCCAGGGAGATCAGCTTCTCGGAGCGAACCAGTTCCTGTTGAATGCGCGACAGGTTCCTGACCATATGGTTGAAGCTGCGGGTCAGGTCGCCCAATTCATCCCTGGTCTGTACGGGAATGGTGTGATTCAGATCGCCCTGAGCGATCTTGTTGGTGGCCGCCACCAGTCGGCGTACCGGCTGCAATAAGTAATAAGCCAGCAAGCTGCCCCCCAGAACAGCGCAAATCAGCACAATGGCCCCCACCTGGATCACGCGAACGCTGATGGCGCGAGCCTCCTTGCCGAATTCATCCAGAGGGATGGTTACCCCTATGGACCAGCCCATGAAAGCCACTGGGGCAAAGGCAGCCACCTTATCGACCTTCTGGTGCACGTAGGTTTTCCATCCGCTGGTGCCGGTCATCATCTCCTGGATCAATTCCTTGAGGCTGGGTTCGGGATAGGTCTCCAGCGTACGCTCGTAAGGCGCGTAAATGGGATGGCCGGTAATACGCCCGCTGCCATCGATGACAAATGCATAGCCTTGATCTCCCACTCGTATTTCTTTGATCATTTGAAGGATGTTTTCATAGTCCAGGTCAATAACCACCGCGCCAAGATATTCATGCCAGCTGGAATATATGGGAATCGCCCAATGCATGATGTATCCGTTTCGCAGCTCCGATGAAAGAATGTCCGAAACATACAAGTTGTCGGGTTGGGTCCGGTTCAGGTTGTCGGTCAGATGCGTCCCGGCGCGGCCCAGCTCAAAGGTTGGCCGTCCATCCGCCCTTACTTTGATCAATTCCCAACCCTGGGTATCCAGAATGCGAATCTGGTAGTAAAAAGAGGTGCGCGTGACAAAATCTTTCAACAAATGGCTGATCTTCTCACGGTTGAACTGGGTCTCGGCCTCCAGCCTGAAGGAGCGTGCGATTTGGTAGTCTTCCATGACCGGAAGGCCGGAGATGGTTTCCAGGTCCAGACGACAGCCGGAAAAGATGTCTTTGATTCTTTCGGCCGCCGCCCTGACTTTAACCATTTGCTCGTGGCGCACCAGCCGATTGACCCTGTCTTCGGACGCCTGGATGGAGAAATATCCCACGATAGCGATGGGGAGGCATACCAGTGGAAGGATAAATACTAACAATTTCAAATATATGGAGAATACGAAGTTCATTTGGCCGTGATACCGATTGACAAAAACAACAGACTGTGAGCGGCATTAACCTTACGAACAATAAAAGAGCACACCCCAAGCTGTCAATATGGTAAGGATGGTCTCAATTATCAAATGGATTGACACGCCACCTGCGCAGAGAAAACCAAAGACAGAGATCCGCTTGGTGATCTTCTGCATACTGAGCTGCATCCATGTATTGGCAGCAACGGGATTTGCCCAGGACCACGTTCTTTTGGGGGTGGCCACCGGGCTGACATCTGTCGAGGGACGTGAAAGCCTGCGCGCTGCCGAATTGGCTGTTGAGGAGATCAACGCGCGCGGCGGGATTCGGGTCGGCGGTCGAACCCTTGCTGTGAATCTGGTCAGCATCGATCTCAAGGATAACCAGAACCCCCTCAGCGTGCCCGATGTGCTGGCGCGTCTGGAGCAGTTCATCAGCAGCCGGCAGATCCATGGCCTTGTGGTGGGTCCTTTTCGTTCGGAAGTGTTCCTGCCGGCAATGGATATCATTTACAGGCACAAGGTCCCTTTGTTGGGAACCATTGCCATGACACCTGCCATGGAGGCCAAGGTTTTAGCGGATTCGCGGTATCGCTACGTGTTTCGCACCGGTTTGAACACCAAGTATCTGGTGGATATCCTTATTAATACCATGACTTTTCTGAACCAGCGACTGGGCTACACCCGCGTCTATATCATCAATCAGGATGTGGCCTGGGCGCGGTCAACGGCCTCGCTGATGATCAAGCTCTATTTCAACCGCAAAGGCTGGCAGGTCGTCGGCTTTGAGCACTTTGCCTATGGCACCACGGACTTCAGGGCCGCTCTCAAAAGGGCTGCATCCAAGGGCGCACAGGTGATTGTTCCGATTTTCGATATGCCCCACAGCGGTGAATTGGCACAACAGTGGAAGAAGATGAGATCCCCGGCGATGTTGTGCGGCTTCATCTCTCCAATGGCGGGGCCGGGGGCGTGGAAAAGGTTTAACGGTCAAATTGCCGGCGCATTGAATGTGATTTTCGAGCTTGGCAACGTACCGTCGGACCGCTACCCGCAGGCGGCTGAGTTTTATCAAGCATATGCCGCCCGATACGGCCGTCCCATCGAATCCGGCCACGGTCCGGCGCCGTCCTATGAATCGGTCCATGTGCTGGCGGCGGCCATTGAAGCGGCCGGCAGCCTGGATGCTGAGAAAATCGTAACCGCCCTCAAGTCTACGGATCGCCTTGGTGTGATGGGGCGTTTGCGGTTTCACCCCAGTCACCAGGCGCTTTTCGGCAAAGACCCGGCCCAGGCGTCAGTGGCCTGCCTGGTCCAATGGACCCGGAACGGCCAGCGCCGTATCGTTTATCCGCCCGCCATCGCCGAAGGTGAGATTGAACTGCCTGTCGCTGTTCCATAACCTGCCAATTGGTGTGTTACTTTTCGAAACAATCTAATAAGATACTGATACTAAGCAAAATATCTTGGTAATACCCTCCGGCCGTCGGAGATTGGAACCACAAAACTGTTTCTAAACGTAACATTTTGACAAGGGCGATTCGCCCCCTGTTTTAAGATGCATTACTATTCCAATGGCTTATGATTACGGCACATACATTGCAATTCAAAAAAAGGCGAAAATTCAAAAAGCGAATATCATTCATTTGTTCGGATCTTAAGGGACAAATGGCCAATCCATCAACCGGAGGATGCACTCGTCAAACGTTATCCTCAATGCCTGTGGAGGTTGCATCATGAAAAGTGCCAAACAGCCCGTATTTTATTTTTTCCTGGTTTTGTTGTGCGCGTTTATCTTCACACCATGCCTTATGGCCGCCGAGCCTATCGTCATCGGCGTACCCACTTCCACCGGGTTCCTGGAAGGCAAGGAGTGCGTCAATGCAGCCCAACTGGCCGTAGAGGAGATCAATGCCAAAGGCGGGGTGACCGTGGGAAATCAAAAAAGGCCTTTTAAGATCGAAACCATCGATATCCGCGATGCAGCCCCCGGGGTGCCGGTGCCTGAAGCCCTGCTGGGCATTGAAAAGCTGATCCTATCCAAAAAACCCGCCGCTCTGGTCGTCGGTCCCTTCCGCTCCGAGGCCTTGCTGGCCAGCATGGATCTTATCGCCAAGCATAAGATTCCGCTGCTGGGCACCATCGCCATGACCCCGGCCACCGAAGCCAAGATTAAAGAGGACCCGCAAAAATACAAATATATCTTCCGGCCCTGTCTTAACGCCAAATATCTGGTTCAATACCTGGCCGGCACCATGGGCCATATCAAAAAACAATACGGTTTTGATAAAGTCTACATCATGAACCAGGATGTGGCCTGGGCGCGTAAGACGGCGGAGATCATTACCAAGGTATATTTTGAAAAGGCCGGCTGGACCGTGGTGGGTCAGGAAAGCTACCCCACCGGGACAACCGATTTTTCATCTTCTCTATTGAAGGTCCGGGCCAAGAAAGCCCAGGTGATTATGCCGATTTTCGACATGCCCCAGAGCGGCATCCTGGTCAAGCAGTGGAATGCCATGCAGGTTCCCAGTCTGATGGCCGGCTTTATCTCTCCGCTTGCCGGACCCGGCGCCTGGAAGACGTTTGACGGCAAGATCGCCGGCGCCATGAACTGCATTTTTGAAGTGGGCAGCGCCATATCTTCGCCTAAGGTGGCGCCATCCATTGCCTTTGAACAAGCCTATGCCAAGCGCTGGGGAAAACCCCTGGAAGCCGGTCATGGACCCGGCCCCACTTATGAATCGGTCTACATTCTGGCTGAGGCCATTGAGCGCACCGGAAGCCTGGATGCGGATAGCGTCGTTGCCGAACTGAAAAAAACCGACCGCCAGGGGGTCATGGGACGCATCAAATTCGATGACGGACACCAGGTGGTATACGGCATGAACCCAGAGGAGTCGGCCGTGGCCGCGGTATTCCAATGGACTGCGGACGGCGGGCGCAAGATTGTGTTCCCCACATCCCTGGCCGAAGGCGAGATCATGCTGCCCAAAGGGTTAAAACCGGCAAATTAGGAGCCGTTTCTGAATCAGGACGTCGGTTCGAGATCAAGGCGGGAGCGGGTTTCCAATCATCCTGTCGGCGCGACGATCATTTGCAGGCCGGGAATTTGAACCAAGGGCTCGGCGCCGGGCATTGTCAGTCCCGTGTTTACTGGACCAATAGTCGATTCAGATACGGCCCGCGGGCCTCAGCGGCACACGATCGGGGCAGATCCCGATCGTTCGGAACTATCGGAAACCCATCATCCTGCGGAGACATGCGATGCTCGCTGGAACCATTATATACGCTATTATCAACAGCGCCATCCTGGCCATGATCGCCATGGGGTTCAACCTGACGTTCGGCATCAGCGGAGTGGCCAATTTTGCCTATGGCGCCTTCTACGTGTTGGCGGCCTACAGTGTCTGGATCCTGATCCACCTGGCCGGATTGCCCTATCCCGTGGCTGTGCTGATCTCCATCGGGTTGACCACATTGATCGGCGCGCTCATGTACCGGTTGGTACTGCTGCGGGTCAAAGGTCAGGCCTTGTCCGAGGTCATTGCCACATTCGGCATCGGCCTGGTCATTCTGGAACTCTTTCGTTACCTGGGATTCGTGGGCTTCGAGTATACCTTGCCGGTCTTCAGCGACAAGAGCCTCATCATTGCCGGCACCTACGTGGATATGCAGCGTATCTTGATTGTCGCCTTGACCGCCGCCCTGATAGCGGGCCTGTGGCTCTTTACCCATCATACCTCACTGGGCCTGGCATTCAGGGGTATCGCCCAGGATGAACGCACCGCCCTGACTTTTGGCATGGACCCGGACCGCATCGCCACCCTGGCGGTATGCATGGGCGCTGCGCTGGCCGCGGTTGCTGCCGTGATCATCGTTCCCCTGGGCAGCATCGCACCGGAAGAAGGCTACGACGTATTGATCAAAGCCCTGGCCGTATGCATCATCGGCGGCCTGGGCAGTACCGGCGGTGTAATCCTGGCCAGTTTTGTCATCGGATTTGCCGAGCGCTTCACCGATTCCTATATCGGATCCCACTGGACCATGATCGTGAGCCTGGCCGCCCTGCTGGTGGTTCTGGTGTTTAAACCATCCGGTCTTTTCGGCAATCAAAAAGAACTTGAAGAAAGGATTTAATATCGGTGAACAAACGCAAAGAAAGGATCGACAGGGGCATCCGTGCCAGGTCGGAGGACATCTTCGTACTGTGTTCATGGCGTGAAATGCTTTACCTGGCGGGCCCCAGATTAATCCCCATTGCCGTCTGCCTGCTTCTGCCGCTGATGCTCGATGCCTATTGGCAGAAAGTACTGCTCTCTGTGGCGGTGTTCGCGCTGTTGGCCATCTCCTGGGACATCCTGGCCCAAAGCGGAATGATCTCCCTGGGCCAGGCCCTGTTTTTCGGCTGCGGTGCCTACTGCTCCGGCACCATGAACCACTACTGGGGGCTTTCGCCGTTGCTGACCATACCCCTGGCCGCCGTTTTCGGCGGCGCTATCGGCACGCTCCTGCTGCTGCCGGTTCTGCGCCTGCGGGGCATTTACTTTTCCATGGTGACGCTGATCCTGCCGTTGATGCTTGTGCGCATCATCGAAGCCACGAAGATTTTCGGCGGTACCGAGGGGCTCAGCGGTATGCAGCCGCTGCCTTCGGTCTGGTTTGAGCTCTACTTGATCGTTGCGCTCATGCTGGCGGCCTTGTTCGGCTTGCGACGCCTCATGGATTCGGATTACGGTTTGGTGCTCAAGGGGATCAACGA
This sequence comes from Desulfobacteraceae bacterium, assembly GCA_050302315.1. Classification (GTDB taxonomy): domain Bacteria; phylum Desulfobacterota; class Desulfobacteria; order Desulfobacterales; family Desulfosarcinaceae; genus JARRKU01. Next base: position 47,573 of record JBNLAV010000188.1, on the reverse strand, counting down.
TAATGACCGTGCGGTGATCAACGCCGGTATCAACATCTATTGGTTCAAGGCGCAGGCCTTGTTCATCGGCGCCGCTATCGCCGCCTTCGCCGGTGCCTTCATGACCCACGTGTATATGTTCGTGGGCATGCCCGTTTTTGCCCTGGATTACTCCATCCTGCCCATCGCAGCAGCGGTGGTGGGAGGGCCGGGAACCCTGGCCGGGGCCTTTACAGGGGCGGTTATCCTGGTGCCGCTGTCCGAACTGCTCAGGGGGGTCGGCGGACTGCGGATCGTCTTATACGGGCTCTTTCTGGTGGTGTTCATCGTGGCCTTGCCCGAGGGTATTTTTCATTACATCAAAAGAAAATATCACCAATTCGAACGCTGGGTGGAGGTTGAGGCATGAGCGCGTCGGCATTGCTGGAGACGGTGGATCTGAGCAAACGCTTCGGCGGGGTCAAGGCGCTGTCCAAAGTCAGCTTCAAGCTGGCCCAAGGAGAACTTCTGGGTGTCATCGGCCCCAATGGATCGGGTAAAACCACCCTGGTCAACGCCATCACATGTTTTATCCGACCCAGTTCGGGCAAGGTGTTGTTCAAGGGCCGCCCTATCCAGCATCTGCCGCCGTATAAGATTGTGCGGCTCGGTATCGCCAGGACATTTCAGATGGTACGGCCTTTTTACCAGTTGCCGGCATTCAAAAATATGATCATCCCGCTCTTCTCTCCCAGGCTCAGGGATCTGCCCGGCGGCCGTTACGGCGACCGCGATGCAAAAGCCCTGGATCTGCTGGAGGAGGTCGGTTTCGAGCGGGATGCGTTTGTGGCCTACAAGCTCGCCGGCGCTCTGCCTCAGGGCTATTTGAAACGGCTCGAACTGGCCAAAGCCATCGCCTTGGAGCCGGAGCTGGTGCTCCTCGATGAACTGTTCTCCGGCTTAAGTCTGGCCGAGGTGGCCGGTATCATACCGATCATCGAAAAAATGCGGCATCAAGGCAAAACCATCATCATGATCGAACACCGTCTCAAAGAGTTGTTCAGAATCGCAGACCGGGTGATGGTCATGAACTTTGGCGAAAAGATCGCTGAAGGTTCTCCCGAAGCAGTCATGCAGAACGAAGCCGTTAAATCGGCATACCTGGGCAACGAAGGGGAAGATGGAGCTTGATATGCTGGAAGTGGATAACCTGATGGTGTTTTTTGAGAACGCCCTGGCCCTCAATGGATTGAGCATGCACGCCGACAAAGGCGAGATCGTCGGCGTGATCGGGTCCAACAGCGCCGGTAAAACCACGTTGATGAACGCCCTCTCCGGTTTGATCATCGATATGCGCATCAAAGAAAAACGAAAAGGCGGCCAGCGCATCAGCACATACGGCCGGGTGATGTTCAACGGGGAAGAGATCACGGATTCCCCTCCGCGTGAGCGGGTGGAACGGGGAATTGTGCTTTCCCGGGAACGGCATCCCATTTTTCCCGAGAGCAGTGTCATCGAGAACTTCAAGATCGCCGGATATCTGCGCAGCAAGTCGGAAATCCGCGAAGCGATGACCTATGCGTTTGCGCTTTTTCCCAACCTTGAGAATTTACAGAATCGAAAAGCCGGCTTTCTCAGCGGTGGTGAGCAGCAGATGCTGGCCATCGGAATGGCCCTTACGGTGAAACCGAAATTGCTTTTGTTGGACGAACCGCTTTTGGGTTTGAGCCCCATGATGCAGCAGGCGGTCATGGACGCCATCATCGATCTGAACAAAACCCGGGACATCACGGTGGTGTTGAGTGAACAGTTCGCCCGGCCCGTCCTGCCGGTCATCGACAGAGGTTACGTTGTGGAAAACGGCATGCTCACGCTCACCGGTACCGGTGCTGAACTGATGGACAACCCTGAAATCAAAGCGGCCTATTTTGGAGTCTGATACATGATGCCACAAGACGATCACAATATCTTCGATGCTTTTTGCGCCACTGCCGACGCGTACCCCGATCACACTGCCGTCATCTTCCTGGGAACCCGCTACAGCTATGGCTGGATCAGAGATACCGCCCGGGCGTTTGCCACGGCATTGGGAGATAATGGCATCGCAGAGGGCGACCGGGTCATGATCTATCTTCCCAACTCGGTTCAATGGATCGTGACCTGGCTGGGCATCCAGGCTGCCGGCGGTGTCTGTGTGCCCATTACACCGATCTATACCCCCCACGATCTGACGTATATCGCCAATGACAGCGGGGCCGCGGCTATTGTCTGTGCGGATACCAATTTCGGATATGTCCAGCAAGTTTTGCCGGATACCGGCTTGAAACAGGTGGTCATCTCTCAAATGACTGATCTGCTGCCCTGGTGGAAGCGATGGTTCGGGCATCTGTACGATGTCGTTCCCACTGGAAAAATCGCCAAAGGGTCGCATATCCGGCGTCTAAGACCGCTTCTGAAACAATACCGGGGCCGCAGGCCGCCCGATATCACTCCTGACGGCCAGAAGACCGCAGAGATCCTGTATACCGGCGGCACCACAAAATTTCCCAAAGGCGTGCCCCTGAGCCACGACCTTTTTCTGGTGTCGGCGCAGGAGCAGATTCGCATCAGTGAACCGCTCATACCCATCCGGGAAAATGTGATTCTGGGCAACGCGCCGCTGTTTCATGTTTTGGGGCAAACCTGCAGTCTCGCCGTCTTGCTGGTGGGCGGCAGCCTGGTGGTTCAGCCGCGCATCAATCTGGATGCCACTTTCGAGACCATCCAGCGATTTGGAGTTCGGACCATGGTCGGCGTACCGACTTTGTACCGCATGATTTTAGACCATGTCCGCCTGGATCAGTATGACCTGAGCTCGGTGAATTTCTGGCTCAGCGCCGGAGATGTACTGCCCGAAGAGGTGGGCCGGCGCTGGCAGAGAAGGTTCAACAAGACCATCTATCAGGGTTACGGCGCAACTGAAACCTGCGGCGGTGTGAGCATGTGTCCCACCAGCATCGTCAATCCGCCCAAAAGCGTGGGGCGTGTACTGGCCTCAAAATCCGTTCGTATCATCGATCCGGCGACCCTGGAGGCTGTGCCGCCGGGGGAGACAGGAGAACTGATCGTCTCATCGCCCCACATGGTGAGCGCTTATTTGAACAAACCCGAGGAGACGTCTTCCACTTTTATCGAGCTGGACGGCAAGCTTTGGTACCGTACCGCCGATGTCATGCGCATGGACGATGAAGGAAATCTGTACTTTGTGGACCGCACCGTTGACACGATCAAGCACAAAGGCTACCGGGTATCGGCCTCGGAAATTGAAGCCGTGCTGCAGGAGCACCCAGCGGTGGTCGGCACCTGTGTGGTGGGCGTGCCGGATGAGAAAGTCGGAGAGCGCATCAAAGCCTATATTGTGCTCAAACAGGACGTCAAGGGAATCACCGGCACCGACCTGATCAAATGGTGCCGCAAGACGTTAGCCGCCTATAAAATTCCCCAGTACATCGAGTTTCGGGACATGCTGCCCAAATCAAAGGTGGGCAAATTGCTGCGCAGGGAGATACGGGATGAAGAAAAGCGGCGGGTGGAAGCCTAGACGTGGTGTCAAACTCCCCCGGACCCAACACCCTGCGCTGAACTGCGGACTTTGGGACCGTTTGATGATTTAAAGCCGCTTCCATCCAGGAATAACAGTGAAGAAGACGAGAGGGACGTATGGATTTTACGCTGTCTAAAGAACAAAAGCAGATCTGCAAAGCCGCCCGTGAATTTGCCATGGCCGAGTTCCCCCAGCGGGCCATGGAGTTCGACCGCGAAGAAAAGTTCGACCTGGACATCTGGCGCAAAGCCTGTGAGCTTGGCTTTGTCGGCGTTTTCATCGACCCGGCCTATGACGGCGCCGGGTACGGATTTTTCGAGCACTGCCTGATCAATGAAGAGTTCTGGTCCGTGGATCCGGGCATCGGTTCGGCCGTGCTTTCAACCACCTTCGGTGCCGAACTGATCGGCCGATTTGGCACCGAGGCGCAGAAAAGCGATACCCTGCCGCGGCTGGTCAACGGGCAGGCCATCATGGGCACCGCCATTACCGAAGCGGATGCCGGCTGTGATGTCACCGGTGCGGTTACCACCGCCGTTCAGGATGGCGACCACTGGGTGCTCAACGGTACCAAGATGTTCGCCACCAACGGCACGCTGGCGGACTTTATGCTGGTATTCTGCCGGACGGATCCGGAAAATCCAGACCGCCACCGGCGGTTCAGCTTTTTTCTGGTGCCGACGCGCACCCCCGGATTCACCGCTTCCAAAATTCACGGTAAGATGGGTATCCGCGCTTCGGATACGGCGGAGCTGGCGTTGAACAATGTGCGCGTTCCCGCAGCCAACCTGGTGGGCAAGGCCGGCGAAGGGTTTTACGAGCTGATGTTCTTTTTTAATCACACCCGCCTGCACATCTGCGCCCAGGCCGTGGGGCTGGCCCGTGCCGCTCTGGAAGAATCCATCCGGCATACCAAGCAGCGCAGTCAGTTTGGCGCCCCCCTGGCTTCTTTCCAGGTGACCCAGTTCAAGCTGGCCGAAATGGCCACCCGAATCCGGGCCGCCCGGAACCTTTACTGGGAGGCGGCCTGGAAAGCCGATCAGGGGCAGTCCGACCACTCCCTGGTGGCCATGGCCAAATGGTATTCCGCCAAAGTGGCCGTCCAGTGTGCCGACGAGGCCCTGCAAATGCACGGCGGCTATGGTTACATCGATGAATACAGGGTTCAGCGGCTCTACCGGGACGCCAAGATTCTGGAGATCTACGAGGGCACCAAGGAGATCGAAAAGACCATTGTCGCCAAATCATTGCTGGGTTGAAGATACCAATCTAAGTGCGCGCCGTATTCCGGAGCACGTGCGGGGCATGATTCCCAGCTGAAGGCGAGATGGATGGATCCTGAGAAGGGGGCACCATGCTCTCGGCCACACTCGCCGTGCATGCACCGTTCTATGCTGTCGCATCGGCGTCCGGATGATCTTCCTTACCCGGACTCAATCCGTTTCAATTTCAGCCATACCCGCAGCAGTTCACTGACACCCCAGGCCTGGGCATCGCACCCGCGCTGGTGGTGAGGTGCATCTCCGTCCACAATCTCCGGCATCTGACCGATGCAGTGGCGGTCGATCAGCTCGGCGGCGCTCGACAGCCAGGCACGGGCGGCCGGAAGCTCCTGGGAGCCGTAAGCCGCGACCCATGCCTCGCAGAAGGAGGGAAAGAGCCAGGTCCAGGCGGTGCCGTTGTGGTAGGCCGGTTTGCGCCGGGTGTCTTCGTCTCCGCTGTAAGCGCCCCAGTAGGGATGATAGGGATCGTTCAGCGGGCGTCCGTCGTGAACGATCTTCATCGGGATTTTGACCGGGCGGTCCGCCAGGCTCCGGATGGCGCCCGGGACCAGCAGGGACCGGCAGGCGCCGACCACCCGCCGGCGGACGGTGGTATCGGTGACCGCTCCGAGGGTGACGGCCAGCAGTTGGTTGGGACGCAGCGCATCGTCGGGCACCGCGTCTGCGGCGGACTGTCCCGGCGCACCGTGGCGGCAGTCGACGAGGTGCCCCAACGTGTCGTCCCAGAAGAGATCGAGGATGCCGGCGCGCACCTTTTCGGACAACCGGGCCCAACGGGTGCGCTGTGCGTCGTCGATGCGGGAGAGAAAGCGCAGTGCGGCAAACCAGAGGGCCTGGATTTCGATGGCAAAACCCTGGCGCGGCGTCCCGGCCGGGTGGTTGGTGTCCATCCAGGTGAAATGCGCGGGGCTGTAAATCAGGCCCGAGGTGTCGTCCATCCCCACGCCGTTGGGCGTTCCGGCGATGATGCTTCCGGCCAGGTCGGTCAGCACCCGGCGAAGCGGGCGGCCGTTGCAGTCGCTTTCCAGGAAATCGTCGCGGCCGCAGGCCGCCGCCAGGTCGGCGCAAACCGTAAAGAGCCACAAGGGTGCGTCCGATGTGTCACGGTTGCCGGCATTGTCGCCGTGGATCATGTTGGGCAGGGTCCCATGGGATTCGAACCCTGCAAACTGTCGAAGGATCGCCTTCACGGCATTCCAGCGGCCGGCGGCCGCCAGTCCGCGGGCGGTGATCAAGGTATCCCGTCCCCAGTCGAGGAACCAGGGAAAGCCGGCGATCACCGAGCGAAGGGCTCCCCTGCGGACCACGAACTGGTCGAGGGCCGCCTTAAGGACCGTTTCGAAGCCGTACGCGGTTCTCTTCTTGGAGAAGCCCTCCGGCGTTTCGAAATCGAAGGCTGGATTTTCCGGCGGTTTCGCCGCAGCCGGACCGGTGGCGATTCGGGCCGTGACCAGGACCTGCTCCCCGCCCGACAGATGGGCCGAAAAATAACCGGGGCTGAAGAGGTCCGAGTCCGGATCGAGGCCTCGTAGGGCCTCCTGGGGCCGGTGCACCATGTAGGTCCACTCCGGTTCGGGGACGAACCGTCCCTCGTCAATCTCCACCTCCAGCCTGCGCTGCGGCGAGGGGGCAAAGCTGAAGCCTCGCTCCCGGTGGGTCGTGGCGGCGGGCCACCGGTGTTCCGGGCCGGTGTAAGCCTTGGTGGTCTGGTGGAAATTGCGGTCTTCGATGTCGGGGCGCAGGATCACCTGCACCGGTCGCTCGTCAACCAGCTCGGACCGGTGCGGTCGGCCGATCACTCGCCGGATCAGAATGCCCACGGTGTTGGCCGGGGATGCCGGCATCTGGATGGCAAACCGCAGGTGTACGTGTTCCCCCTGGCCGGTGGGGAGCTGAAAGTCCCATGTGCCGCCCCGTCGATGATCAAAGGCAAACCGGTGCAGACATTCGAGGCGGATCTCCTGGTAGTGTCCCTGGAAGACCATCCAGGCGCGGCAGCGGGTGAGCATGATGTGCCGGTCCTCTGGATAAGTGTCGCTCAGGTTGGCGGCCAGCAAGGCGTCATACCGGCTGTCGAGTCTTGCCCAGTCGACATGGGCCCGCATCATGGCGCCGCGGCCGTTGGTGCCCAGGGCCAGCAGGGGGGTGCCGCTGCATGCCTTGCGGGAGAACCCCAGTCTTGCGGAAGCCGTTTTGCCGTCGTTCAGCAGGAGCAGGCGGCCCTTTTCGTGGCGGGTGCCCTCCGGATGGTAGATGCTGATATCGATGTCGGTAAACCGATGCCGGTCACCGGCGGGCAGGGGAGGGATCAGGGTGAAATGGCTCCGTGCCCGGTCCGCAAGGCTCTCTTCCACCGCCCAGACCTTCTCAGCGTCCAGTATGCGGACCCGGAAGGGGTGATCGGCGCGCACCAGCACGAATTGGTTCGGCGGCACCATCACCTGGCGTCGCAGATCGGCGGGGTATACCCACGGCACGACCCGTGACGCGTCTCCGTGGGGATTGAGCTTGCGGCAAAAGGCTTCCGGATCGTGTTGCAGCGCTGCCGCTGCTGCGTGAAAATCGGCCGCTGCCTCCCCGCCAAAGTGGGCCGCCACCTCCAGCACCTTGGCCCGCAACTGCTGCTGCAGGACCACGGGAGGCGCCGCGGCTGCGGCGCTATCGTCCAGTGCATCGAGATCTTCGGCATCGGCCAGACAGAGCACCTGACCGGGGAACATGGACAGCTGCTGGCGGTCCGAACCGGTTTGAAGTTCAACGGTTTTGCCCGTGAGAAGGTCCACCGGCGCCTCCTGCGTCCAGGACGCCTGCGTGCGGTCCCACCCCCCTGTCACCGGGTGCTCCCAGTCCAGGTTGGCGACAATCACCAGGCGTCGGTCCGTTATGGTGTGACGCCTGAGCAGGGCGATGAAATTGCCCTTCCCCCGGCTGATGATGGACAGTTCCACGCAGGGCCCGAAGGCGGGATGGTGTTTCATGATGTGGGCCATGCGGCCGATGGCCGCCGCCTGGTTGGGCTCCGCCCCCCAGTTGAGGCTGCTGGCGTCGTGCACGGATATCTTTTCGGTGGCCAGCCACTCCACCCCGTTGGCAAAGGCGAAGGCGCCGAACGGCGAGAGCAGGGCGCACAGGGCCGTGCGCATCCGGGCATAGGGTTCCGAGGTTGCGGCCAGCCGGTTGTTGTCGTGGGTTTCGGCGAAGTGTACCGCGATGCCCTCGGTGGAGGAGATATCGATGGCCTCGGGAAGATAGTGCTCCACCTGCGACCGGTCGTAGTTCTGGAACAGCTCGGAGTAGGCCCAGTTGAAATTGGCGCGGTTCAGCAGGTCCCGGGTCACCGAGATTTTTCCGCCCAGCCCTTCCAGAAAGAAGATGGTATCGGGGAATTGATCGCGCACCTTGGCGATCATGTACTGCCAGGCCGGGGCCGGGATCATGTAGCCGGCATCGCAGCGGAAGCCGTCCACCCCGCGGCGGCACCAGGTGAGCAGGACATCGGCCATGTACTGCCACAGTGCCTTGTGGCGGTAGTCGAGGTGGGTGAGATCCTCCCACACCACCCCCCAGGCGCTCGGGTTCCGGATCTCACCGTTCTCCTTGCGGGCCAGCCACTGAGGATGGGTGGCGTGCAGCCGGGCGGCCCAGCCGGTGTGGTTGATGGCAAGATCGAGGAGCAGTTTGCCGCTGCGGGCGTGCACCCCATCAACGAGTTCTTTGAACTGTTCCAGCGGGGTGGCTTTGGGGTCGAAAACCGCCAGCGCCGGATCCACTTCGGTGAAACTGAGGGCGGCGTAGGGGCTGCCGAAACGGCCCATGCGGCCGTAGGTGGTCGGTGTGGGGTGGATGGGCAGCAACTGCAGATAGCGGCATCCCAGCCGGCCCATGATGAAATCCAGCTCTTCGATCAGGTCTCTGAAGGTGCCGGATGGCGGGATTACGGTGTAGCCCGCCTTATCGAGGTAACCGATGGCCGTTGCGTTTTCCTTGCCATGAACCTTGTTGCTTTGCTTGTTGGGACCGAACTGACGTACGAAGGCGTTGTAGACGATATTGCCGGCGCAGGTAAAGGCCGGTTCGACATTGACGGCCGTATTTGGACCGTCGGGCCAGAGCGGCTCATCCCGGTCCTCGGGCAGAAAAAGGCATTTGGCCGAGAAGTGTCCCACCTCGTGCAGGCCGACGACTGCCTCGAACCGTCCAGGGTCCGTTTCCTTCATGGCGATGTCGAACCACTCCCGCCCCAGGCGGGGCAGGCCTTGCTCCACCTGGTCGATAATTTCCCGGCGCAGGATATCGGCATGACCGATGTCCGTGCGAACATAGGCGCGGCCCTTGGCCGGCGGGTCGACGGTCAGTCGGAAGACGATTCGGTCGCCGCGAAAATGAAGCCCGGATTCACCGGGCAAAGGGCTCTGGCTGAGTTGTGCGGTCGGATCTGACATGGCGTTCCACGGTTTGGGTTAGTGATTGCCTATATTAAGTTTGAATTTCTCCACCTTCAAGACAAAGCGCCTCGATTTGGATGGCGAGCGCTGTGCGCTCTGCCTCATAAGTGAACAAATGGGTGAATAGATCCCATTGTTGTGTCCAACAAATGAGGCCTGAAAAATGTAGGCGCGGCTTTCTGCCGCGAAACGAGATGACGCCGGCGCATCGGCTTTTTCGCAGCCGAAAGCCGCTCCTGCCTTTTGCAGATTATGTTTGGGGTTCAACACGATGCACGTTGCGTCGCTTCCCAACGTGCATTACTATCCGGTACATAAAACCAGATTATACCGGAAACGAACTCGAAGGAGGCGTCGGCCTTTTCGATGCCAGCATTACAGGTATCAACTAATCGCATGAAATAAAATAACATTTCTGACTTTCTGCGCTATTTCCTCAGCTGCACGCCAGCGAACAGCTCCTCTCCAAAACCATCAACCGGTGACACAAAAAAGTCGCTTGTTCCCTTGTAACGCGGGGGTGCCGCCATGAAATTCAAAAATCTGGATCGCAACATCTTATACCTGGTGGGAAAGGATTGCTGTCGCCGGGGCAACCCCGGTCCATTGGACCTGGAAACGATCTACACCGCCTTTTCAGATCTGCCGGAAGGCGAGGTGGAAACGGAGTTGCGGGGACTTTCCAATCATGGTTTCCTGACTTTTATCGAGGGCGACCGCAAGATCTCCCTGACCGCCAAGGGCGTCGCAACAGTTCAATCGCTGCCGGCATGCAGGCGATAATGCGGCCGCGCAATGCGTTTGGCTGCTGGCCCGAAGCCGAACCGCGGGACGACAGGGTGAAATTTTCAATGCCGCACTCCGTATGGACCGTCTTTCGTAGGGACCATCCGGCGGTTGCCGGCGGTGCCGGCGCCGGTATGGATCGTTCCTGTGAAATGTGATCGCTCAGAGCCACTTGTTTTTTTTGAAAACAACAATCATGATGACCGCGACAGCGATTATGACGCCCCAGACGGCTCCATATCCCCACTGCCATTCCAGCTCCGGCATGTTTTTGAAGTTCATGCCGTATACACCGGCGATGAAAGTAATGGGTATGAAGATGGTCGCCACGATGGTCAGGACCTTCATCACCTGGTTCATCCGGTTGGAGACGGTGGAGAGGTAGAGATCCAGCATACCGGAGAGCACATCCCGGTAGGATTCGTTGGTGTCGATCAACTGGGTGATATGGTCATACACATCCCCGAAAAAGATAAGGTTTTCTTCCCGAATCAGGTCGAATTCTCCTTTGGTCAATCGGCTGAGCATGTCCCGCATGGGCCAGATCTGCTTTCTCAAATAGATGGCTTCCCGCTTCAGGTTGTGAATCTGCTGGATCAGATCGGCTTCCGGGTGGTCGGTCAGCGACTCCTCGATATCTTCGATCCGCTCGCCCATTTTTTCCATGATATAGAAGTACTGGTCGACCACCGCGTCGATCAGGGCGTATGCCAGGTAATCGGCTGTCCGTTTGCGGATGCGGCCCTTGCCCCTTGCGATCCGTTCCCTTACCGGTGTGAAGACGTCCCCCGGCGCCTCCTGAAAGGTGAGCACGAATCCGGCACCCAGGACCAGGCTCACCTGTTCTGAGAGCACTTCATGTGTGGCGTCGTCATATTGGAGCATTTTAAAGACGATGAAGACGTGGTCCTGCAGTTCTTCCGCTTTGGGCCGATGACCGGTATTGAGAATGTCTTCCAGGGTGAGGGGGTGCAGGCCGAGGCGGTCGCCGATGGATTCCACTTTGGCAATGTCGTGGATGCCGACCACGTCGATCCAGGCGCAGGCGGCCGCATCCTCAGGCGGGCCGAGCTCCTCGATGCGTGTGACCAGGCCCTCCTCCATTTTGTCTGCAGTATAGCGGATGGTGTGGATGCGGACTTCATCGGTCTTGGTATCCCCGATGTGCATCAGCGTTCCCGGGGGGCTGCCGGCTGATTTAGCGCTTGATTTGATGAACTTCGACATGCTTTAAAAACCTCCCTGCGCTGCGGGTTTGTCCGCCCGTGCCTGCCTCGCGGCCAGCATCAGTTCCCGCTGCCTTTGTGGGGTTCTTCTTCGGAGCGCCCAAGCACTTCGACCTTGAGCGGCGACAGGGTGTCGAGATGAACGTCGCGTTGCGGAAAGGCGATGACAATGCCGGACTGTCGAAAAAGCGCGTCGATCTTAAACCGCAAGCGGCTTTCGATGATGCGGCGCTCTACGATACGTTCCACATGGATCCAGAACAGCACCTTGAACAGCAGGGCGTTGTCGCCGAACTCTGTGAAGAGCACGAACGGTTCCGGCGTGTTGCGAATTTTTTCCATTTCGCGGCAGGCCTGCAGCAGCAGCCGCTCGACGGTCTCTACCGGTGATCCGTAGGCGACGCCGACATCCACATTGGCCCGGATCAGCCGGTCGGACAGCGTCCAGTTGGTGATGTTTTTCTCCAGAAAACTGCTGTTGGGGACCAGGATCTGGATGTTGTCGCCGGTTCGGATGCGGGTGCAACGGGCACCGATGTCTTCCACTTGGCCCAACACGCCTTCCACTTCGATAAGGTCGCCGATATTGATCGGCTGCTCCCCCATGATGATAAAGCCGCTGATGAAATTGTTGATCAGGTTCTGGGCGCCGAAGCCGAGCCCGATGGCAATGGCACCGCCAAGAAAGGCGAAGGCCGCCAACGGGATGTTGACCATTCTCAATGCGAAGAGCGCCACCATGACGTATCCAAGGTAGAGCAGCAGCTTTTCGATGGTGGCGGCTGTTGTAGCCCTGATCTGGGGCCGTGTCAGGATGCGATTGGCGATGCGGCGGATCACCAGCTTGACCCCCATGATGCCCATCAGCAGGATGGCCAGCGCCACCACGATCTTCTGGACAGTGAGCGGGCGATCGTCGATGACCCAGACCTGGTAAGTCCAGATGCTGCGGAGTCCCGACCAGAGTTTTTCAACCTGGTACGTGATGGGACGACGTTCGAGAAGGGCGTCGATCTCCCGGCTCAATTGTTTTTCAACCCAGCGGCCCGCTTCGAGGGCATTGATATAGTCGGTCCGGTAGAGCGCCAATTGACGCAGCGCCTTGGCCAGTTCGCCGTTGCCGTTCGGGGTGGGCTCCTGGGACGTCGTATTGGTCGGAGACTCCATCAGACCGGTCTGGCGCCACAGGCTGTTCTGGCGCTGCTGCGCCACCGTCAGCATCCGGTCGAAGTGGCTCAGGGATTGCTGGCTTTGCTCGGACCACTCGTTCAGCCCGGTTCGGTCAGGGGCCTGCTTCAGCAGGGCATATCTTTTTTTCCAGACCTCCTGCTGCCGGTCATTGAGCCTGAGTATCTCCTGGTGTTGATCAATGGCGGCCTGGTATGTTTTGCGCCACTGAGAGAGGGCTTTCAGCCGTTTTTCGATCAATGCCGGATCGGAAGATGAAACGGTTTTCTGCTTCCGCGGCTGGGCTTTGAGCCATAGTTGGTCGGCCTGTTTTTTCTTCCGGCGAAGCAATTCCAGCGACTTTTCGACTTCTTCTTTTTTCTGGGCCAGGGCGGCCAGCTGTTGTTCGAGATCTTTGTCGTTGTACGCCAGACCGCGACGAACCTGCTCGACGCGTTCGCTCAACCGTTCAGCACGGGCGGTGGCGTGCTGCTTCTGCCGCTGGATGTTCTCCGTTCGTCTGAGATGGAGACGGCGCAAGGTATCGGCCAATTGAACACGCAGTTGGAGCCCTTCCATGACCCATCGGTCCGCCGGGGTTTGTCGGGGTTCCTTTTCCCGAATGAACCGCTCCAGTTGGTCTTGTGCGTTGCTCAGTTGTGTACCGGACTCCGCCATGCTGCGCCTGGCGGCGTTGAGGGACATGTCGGTGATTTCAATATTCTGCCGCAGCGTTTCAGAATCGACCAGCAGGTCGTCGTAGGTGCTCAACGGGTAGGGCGGACCGGGCAATCCATTGTCCTGTCCGGATTCAAGCCCCCGCTGTTCGGCGGCGGCTTCGGCTTCCAGTTCGGCTTTTTTTTGAATCTCTGTAAGCAGACCGTCGTAGGCGGTTTCCAATTCCGCCCATTGGCGCACGCGGTCCTCCAGGTCGGTCTTGTCAATGCCCAAAGCGACAGCGTTCTCGGCCGATATGTCCCGGCGCGCCCGTTCGATGGCAGTCTCCGTCTCATCAGCGCGCCGGCGAACGGTCTCCTCACTCAACCGGTCCTCCTGGGATGCTGTTTCAGATGCGTCGGCCGGCATCGGAGACGCCGGCATCTGCGCTGACAATAGAAATAAGAAGATTGCAAACCAGGCGACAGGGCGGGGCGTTTTTATTTGCATGGGTATGTTCCTGAACCAGCGGCGGCGGTTTCGGCGCTCGCCGTCCATGAGGTCATCGGTTAGAAGCGCTGTGGCCCGCAAAGGCACGACCACCATACCATCGGGAAAACCAGACGGCAATATCAATTCCGCGCGGAGAGAACCGTCGCCTGCAAATCGGCTGGGAGGCCGCCGCCGGATTTTCTATTTTCCTTTTGCATCGCCTGATATGGCGCAGGGGACATGAAACGATTGGCGATGCTGCTATCCGGGCAAGGAAGGCCGATGGGCATGTTGACTAAACCCGATGACCTAAATAGAATTATCACGATTCTTGCGGGCGACCGGTGATCCGATAGCCGGTTTCAGAATCGACGTGACTGCAATGGCATCACGGCAGATCCGGTACATCAAGGAGATCCTATGGATTCGTATCAATGGCAGGCGGATGCTGCACGCAGCTCGCTCGGGCGACTGCTGCCGCGTCTTGAGAAAAGCTATGAAGGAGAAATTACTATTATACCGATGCCGTGGAATCATTTCAAGAACCGGCTCAATGGAGAGTGGGAGCGTCTATTCGTCTGTCTGCATCAGCTGTACGGGTGGCAATACGATTTCTACTATACCCTGGAGCTGATTCTCGACATGCTCATCAAAAATTGGCTGGATAGACCTCAGAAACTGCTGGCACTGGATGAGAAACGGGAGAGAGATCCCCTCTGGTACCTTTCAGAAGACGTGGTGGGCATCGTATTGTATGTGGATCTGTTCAGTGACAACCTGGCCGGTCTGCATAACCACATTCCCTACTTTGAAAAACTTGGCGTAACTTATCTGCACCTGATGCCTTTGTTTTCCGTACCCCACGGTGAGAACGACGGCGGATATGCGGTGAGCGACTACCGGGCCGTCAACCCGGATCTGGGAACTATGGAAGAGCTTTCCAGCCTTGCGGATGCCTTGCGTGCGCGGGGCATCAGTCTGGTATTGGATTTTGTGTTCAATCACACTTCGGACGAACATGGTTGGGCTCAGAGAGCCAAAACCGGCGATCCGGATTTTATGAATTACTACTTTACTTTTTCCGACCGAGCCTTGGTGGACCGTTTTCAGGAGTATCTGAGGGATATATTCCCGACCGTGCGCAGGGGCAGTTTCACCTGGTGCGACGATCTTCAGCGTTGGGTGTGGACCACTTTCAACAGCTATCAGTGGGACCTGAACTACAGCAATCCGGCCGTATTCATGGCCATGGCGGAAGAGATGTTCTTTCTGGCCAACCGGGGTGTTGAAGTTCTGCGACTGGACGCGGTGGCGTTTATCTGGAAACGTTTGGGCACCGATTGTGAAAATCAGCCCGAAACGCACACCATTATCCGGGCCTTTAACGCCATGGCCAGGATCGTTGCGCCGGCCATGCTCTTTAAATCAGAAGCCATTGTTCACCCGGACGAGGTTGTCAAGTATGTCCATCCGGATGAGTGCCGACTGTCCTACAATCCTCTGCTCATGGCGCTGCTCTGGGAATCTCTTGCTACGCGGGAGACAAAATTGCTGGAGCATTGTATGCAGCATCGGGAGCGGCTGCCCTATGGATGTTCCTGGGTAAACTATCTTCGCTGCCATGACGATATCGGTTGGACCTTTGACGATGCCGATGCCGCACGTGTGGGGATCGACCCTAAAGGACACCGCCGGTTTTTAAATGAATTCTACACCGGAAAGCATCCAGGGTCGTTTTCACGGGGTATGCCCTTTCAATTCAATCCAGACAACGGTGACCTGCGAATATCAGGTACTTTCTCATCCCTTGCCGGCCTTGAAGAGGCTCTGGAGAAGCAGGACAACCACATGATCGAAATGGCGGTGCGCCGCATCAATATGCTGCGCAACATTCAAGTGAGCATCGGCGGGATTCCGTTGTTGTACGCCGGCGATGAATACGGAAATTTAAACGATTATACTTTCCTTTCCGACCCCTCCCGGGCCAATGACAGTCGTTGGGTCCATCGTTCAAAAAGGCGGTGGGAGGCTGCAGAAGATCTGACGGATACGGATACGCTGGAATGGCGATTTTTTCACGAAATGGTCAAATTGTTCAAATTGCGCAAAAGCTCACCTGCCCTGAGAAATGGGGGCATGGAACTGATGCCCGCCGGCAATCCTCATCTTTTCGCCTACATAAGGGGCAGTCGGGAACAACGGTTGTTGATCATCAATAACTTCTCGGAATCGCGTCAGGTGCTGGAGGCATCCAAATTAGCCGAAGCCGGCATGGTTGAAGATGCAGGGGAACTTATAACGGGCGGCACAGTAAGATGTGGAATGGATCTGGAGCTCGGGGGGTATCGATACATGTGGATCGACCTGTCCAAGCCGCTGAACGGCTCGAGAGACAACCGATGATGGCCCCCTGTGCAGTTCGAATGGGCAGCGCGGTCATGCGGTCTTCCCTCCATAGGCGATCTAAATCCAGTGGTTCTGGATTAAAGGCGAAATTTTCTACCGTTAATGGGTGCGGCAAGGCACAATTATTGCTCCGTTGGTCTCATAATCAAGGTTTTGGGGCGCAGCGCGCCGTGATCGCCATCAGTTGATCAAAGGGGGACAAAGCAATGGCCAAAAAAGTAATACCCATGGAAAAAGAGACCATCCTGAGCGGTTATGTCGAGGAGATTGATTTAGGCAAAGGCCGGTCGGGCATCATCATCGATGATGGGGACGACGAATATGTCGTGCTGATGGACAGAATCGGGAGGCGCTTGCTCGATTATGTCGATGAAGAGGTCGAAGCATACGGCACGGTTACGCGCAAAGACGGGGATCTTGTGTTGAAGGTGTCCCGGTTTGAACCGCTGGATTACTATGACGACGAGGACCTGGATTTCGGTGAGTTGGACGACTACTGGAATGCCTGATCCCCATGACGCATAAAAAAACAGCAAAATCGGTATGATGGCGACAGCGGTGCTCTTTAAGGCAAGGCGGCAATCCGGTCATGCTGCTTGCGTGTGCATGCAAAGCGCCCGTGCATGCATCGACGGGCGCTTTGCAGGAGATTGCAGGCAATCCGAACAGGATCGCCTTAAACGGCTTCCTTGAGTTTTTTGCCGGCTTTGAACTTCACCACGTTGGTGGCCTTGATTTTGATGGCCTCGCCGGTTTGGGGATTCCGGCCGGTGCGTGCTTTGCGGCGGCTCTTGGAAAAGGTGCCGAAGCCGGTCAGGGTAACCTTGCCGTCTTTCTTTTTGAGGGCTGTGGTGATACCGCCAATAAGCGATTCCATCGCTGCGCCGGCTGCGGCTTTGGTGATTCCAGCGTCAAGGGCGATTTGTTCAACGATCTCAGCTTTGGTCATGGGTCTTTCTCCTATAAATTGAGGTTAATGCAGTTTGCCGGTATGGCCGTGGCGCTGGCAGAGCCTGGCGCCTTTGCAGTTGCTAAAAGAGAACCGGGGGTTCTTCTTTTTTGTGCCAATAGGAATCGATGTTTCTTCCTCTGGTCGTTCAATTGAGTTGTCCGACGGGTTTGTCCGGTGCCGCCACCGGATCCGTCTGCTCCCGGGCTACCCGCGCCGTTGACGGGTTCCGTCCATTAATAAGCACCACTTTGGCATTTTTCAATAGATTGAAGTGGGTGGCCGACGCGACAGTGTAGGCGCCCATCATGTGGCCCACCACAAGATCTTCCATTTCCAGTTCCGGCAGCGCGACGTCTTCGGCGATCACATCGATGCTGTCGCAAGTGGGGCCGGCCAAAACGCTGGGGTGTCGGCCCGGTTTATCGGAAAAGCACTCCAAGGGGTAGCGCATGTGATCGTAGATTTGTCCGCTGAAGGAACCATAGACGCCGTCGTCAAGATAATACCAGCGCAGACCGCTGCGAATCGCTTTGCCGATGATAGTGGTGACACAGGTCATGGACGGCCCTGAAATGAAACGCCCCGGCTCGGCGATCACATTGACGTAGGACGGCAGTGCCGACAGCGCCTGGCGGATCGGGGCGCAGTACGCGTGGATGTCCACCTCGCCGCCGTCATAGGCGATGGGAAAACCGCCCCCGATATCCAGCGTGCTGATGGGGGCCGCACCGGTGTCGTGGTGCCGTCTGATCATTGTGTTGCAGGCGTGAATCGCTTCGACCTGTTCACGTGCATCCGTACATTGGGAGCCGACGTGGAAGCAGAGTCCCTTGATGTGGATGCCCATCCGCGCGGCCAGGGCCAGCATGTCGTCGACCTCCTCCAGTGCGCAGCCGAACTTTTTGGAAAGATCCACCACGGCGGACGCACTGCGGAAACTGATGCGGATGAATAGCCCCACACGGTGTCTGTAGGGCACGAATTTGAGCAGTTCATCGGAATTGTCCACCACAAAGGTGGTGCAACCGTAGCGCAGGCCGTCCCGAATATCGCTGTCGCGTTTGATGGGGTGGGAGTGGATGGTTCGACGGCCCGATATCTTCAGGTCGCGAATGAGCTCGATTTCGCCTGAAGATGCAAGGTCAAAACCGGCCCCCAGGTCCGACAGGATGCGCAGGATGGCCGGGTGGGGGAGAGATTTGACCGCGTAATAGATTTTGACTCCCGGAATGGCGTGTAACAGGTCGCGGTATTGCGCCCGCACCGCATCGGCATCGAGAAGCAATAAGGGCGAGCCGTACTCCCGGACCATGTCGCGGTAGAATGCGCCCTCTTTCCAGGATGCATGGTGAAGGATGTTGGTCATGGCCTTTACTTTCCTAAGGCGTCCAGCAGGTATCGGGGCAGGGCAAATGCGGCCTGATGAATGTCGGGAGTGTAATAACGCGTTTCGATACCGCTGGCCGCATATCTGGATGTCAGTACCGCCGGGTCGACTTTGCGCAGGGACCGGTTGTCCGTAGCCCATGCAAAGGCCATGATGCCGCCCACATAGGTGGGAACGGCCGCGGTGTAGAAGTGCCAGTCGTCAAATTGACGCCGCAGCCGGAGGGCGGTGGTTTGGGCCTCCTCCAACTGCATAAAGGGAACGCCATTCTGGGTCACCAGAATGCCTTCAGGGGCCAGGCAGCGTTTGCACTGGGTGTAGAAATCTTCTTCGAACAGGGCCTCCCCCGGACCAATGGGATCGGTACTGTCGGAGATGATTACATCGAAACGCTCCCGGGTTGTTTCCACGAACCGGCGCCCATCGTCTATGACGATGTTGACCCGCGGGTCTTCAAAAGCGCCCTGGGAATGGTTCGGCAGGTAGGTGCGACACATTTCGATGACCTGGCGGTCAATCTCCACCTGGGTGATCTGCTCGATGGTTTTGTGGCGGGTCGCCTCCCGCAGCATGCCACCGTCTCCGCCGCCGATGATCAGCACCCGTCTGACCGATCCGTGGGCCAGGACCGGCACGTGGGTCAGCATTTCGTGGTAGATGAATTCGTCCTTTTCGGTGGTCTGCACCACGCCGTCCAGCACCAGGACGCGTCCGAAAGCCGCGTTATGGAAGATAACCAGGTGCTGGTGGTCGGTTTTGACTTCATAGAGAAGTTCATCGATCCTGAACGACTGCCCATAGGCATCGTACAATGTTTCGGTGAATTCAGGCATGGCCTGCGACCCCTCTCAGATTCTCTGTGATATTCATGATTTTGGGAGAGAAGGCGCGCTTTAAAATGGAGATCGCCTCTTCCGGTCGAGCCGTACCGCACATGAAAATGTCGAATGCGGCAAAGTCCCGCTCCGGCCACGTGTGGACGCTGATGTGGGATTCGGCCAGGACCGCCACGCCGGAAATGCCGCCGTTGGGTGTAAAATGGTGGAGATGAATGTGGAGCAGGGTGGCGCCGCATTGGGTCACGCACTCGCGCAGGGCCCGCTCCATCAGGCAAAGATCATCAAGTTTGTTGGCGCCCCAGAAATCCAGAATCAGATGGGTGCCGGCAAATTTGAGACCGTCTCTTTCGACGAAGTGATCGGCTGTCGTATCCGCAGATGCCACGTCATGGTGCTCCGGCCATGGCTTGGCGCAGACAGTCGGTTGAAGCGAGTGGACGATATCATGTGCAGCAGAGGTCTCTCTTTTCATCCATCGGGCCCCCCTTTCAACGTATGGCAATTGAAAAAATACGCCGCCAGAGCGGCCTGAGTACTTTGAAAAAACTGACGGGATTTAATCTATGAAGTCGAAAAGTGCAAGCGTTTTTTTCGACCGATGCTTTTCTATTCAAATCCCGCTTGATTATCATTTAACATACTGTAATCATATTTTTTATGCCCTAAAGGCAGCGTTTGCACCGTTTCTGTTTCAAACCAGCGCATCTTTATCTTCCGGGACCCCGTGTCAGATGGTGAATCCACGGGCTGCCCTTTCATATGGCGCCGCTTTGCTCCTGCAATTGCCGAGCCATATTTTAAGTGCATAAAAATAAATGGTTTATAGATTCTGTGGGAGAATAGCGGAACTGGTAATTCTCTTTTCCGTATTGGTGATGAAGGTTATACGCTCCCGGGAAGCGCACAGGCAGGGAGGAATTACATTTGATGGACAGCGGAACCGGTTCGCCGCCTTTTTTAATTTTCCGGCCGATTTTTGGGATCCGGGCCGGTCATCTTTGATTTCTATGTCATTCCGGGGCTTGGCACATGCTTTTTGGATTGTGCACTGGCTGGCATTGCAGCGGCAAAAAGCTAAGACGCGATCAAGGAGCCGCCTGAAATCCGGATACCGTGATGGTGCTTCCTTCGGCAACGCTTTTCAAGGCGGTCGTCTCTTCCACAATACGGCCAAAAACGTTTACCGGACTGTAGGCACGCGGGGATTCACCGGTACTGACGGGCGTAGGACCGAAGAAGATACAAAATGCGTTGCCGGCGGGCCAATAGGCCAGCGCACCGACGTCAACCTCTTCTACGGCGTCTTGCGCCAATGGAATGGCCACGGGAATTTCAAAATAAATTTCATCTCCCCATACGTGGACGCGACCTTCGAGGGGCAGTGCCTGTGCAATGGCATCAGCCGTTACGCTGTTGTCGAGTTCGGCGGTGAGTTCCATATCCTGAACCTTTATGATGATTCGCTTTTTCATTTCTACCTCCGGATGTGATCGCATATGGGGCCTTGAACGCCGCCCACGGAAAATAATTGGACTTTCGATGTTCACCCAAGATTTAACTCACGCCCCTTTTAGGAGTAGAATAGGGACTGTCCACCATCAAATTTCAAAATGCCCATCGATGTGCTGCGGTTCGCTGGCACCTTGGGCGGCCCTGGCAACTCGTTGCCAGGGTTGCGAGCCAACAAGAGGTATGTGCCAATGCGTCAAACCCTCCTGGCCTCCGGCCACCGGCAACAAGTTGCCGGTGCCACCCACGCAGCCGTAGTCCATCTACTGCAAGCCCCCGACAACACGGGATCTGGAGCCCTCACGCCTTCTCGGGCTTCTCGGGCTTGGCTGCATCCAGTATGCTGCGGACGGATATCAACAATTCGTTTCGGATGATGGGTTTGAGGATCATGGCTTTGACGTTCAGGCGCTCCAGCAGCTCTTTGGTGATTTTTTCGCTGTAGCCTGTGCAGATCATCACCGGTTTCTCCGGGCGGATGGCCATCATTTCCAATGCCAACTGATCGCCGGTCATGTGCGGCATGGTCATGTCGGTGATCACCAGGTCGAAGTCATCGGGCTGGCTTTTGAACAGCTCAAGGGCTTCGATACTGCTGGTGCGGATGGTGACCTGGTAGCCGAAGCGTTCCAGTAACTGTTTGGTGAGCTCGGCCAGCGGCGGTTCATCGTCGACAAACAGGATGCGTTCGGTTCCGCCGGGGACCACCACGTCGAGTTTGGCCTCGGATGGTTCATCCGTATGGATGGCGGGCAGGTAGATATTGAAGCTGACCCCCCCGTCTTCGGGAGATTCGACCGATACCGTTCCGTTGCAACTTTTGACGATGCCCTGTACCACCGCCAACCCCATGCCGGTCCCCTCTCCCTTCTCCTTGGTGGTGAAGTAGGGATCGAAAATTTTGTCCATGAGATGGAGGGAGATTCCAGGGCCGGTATCGCGCACCTCTATTCTCAGATGTTCTCCGGGAGATAATTCTCGGTGGCGGTCTGTAAACTCCTGGTCCAGGGTCTCGTCCGCCAGCGTCACCTTCAGGGTGCCGCCGCTCTCGCGCATGGCGTGCCCGGCGTTGGTGCACAGGTTCATGATGACCTGGTGAATCTGAATCGGATCGGCCTCCACGATGGCTTCGCTTTGAATGTTGGGTTGGATCTCGATGGTGGAGGGCAGGGAGGCGCGCAGCAGTTTGAGGGCCTCTTTGATGATGGGTTTGACCTGAATGGGTTTGGCTTCGGTTTCAGTCTGCCGGCTGAAGGTCAGGATCTGCTGCACCAGATCCCGCGCCCGGCCGCCGGCCTTGATGATCTGCCGGATGTAGGGAGCGGACGCTCTTTCGTTCAGGGCGTCATCCAAAGCGAGCTCCGAGTAGCCCAGGATGGCGGAAAGGATGTTGTTGAAATCGTGTGCGATGCCGCCGGCAAGGGTACCGATGGCTTCCATCTTTTGGGCCTGACGCAACTGCGCTTCGGTGCGATGGCGCTCATGCTCCAATGTTTTGAGTTGGGTGATATCGGTCGCCACCTGCAAGCGGACGTATCGGCCGTCGATCCACCGAATGGCGCGGTCGTGGTGGAGGTACCAGCGACCGGTAATTTCATTGCGTCCCTCCCAGACGCATACGCCGGTGGGTTCTCCCCTGTCGTCAAGCAATTTTTCATTGGTACAATCCGCGCAGGGGTTTTCCTTGTGCCGGAAGGCACGCCAGCAGGCTTGACCGGTGAAGTCTCCACCAAAGGATTCTTTCATGTGGCGATTCATGAAGAGCACTTCATGATTTTCCATGTCAGACACATAGATGGTGGCATCGATGCTGTCGAGGATGGTGATGAATGTCTGCCGGGCCTCCCGCAGTGCGGTATCGGTTTTTTCACGTTCCGTGATGTCCGACATGATGTGGATATAACCGGAAATCTCTCCGGATTCGTCGAACCGCGGGTCAATGGCGACTTCAAATCTTCTGTTGCCGT
The DNA here is from genome assembly GCA_050302315.1 of Desulfobacteraceae bacterium. Taxonomy (GTDB): domain Bacteria; phylum Desulfobacterota; class Desulfobacteria; order Desulfobacterales; family Desulfosarcinaceae; genus JARRKU01. Next base: position 24,916 of record JBNLAV010000188.1, on the reverse strand, counting down.
AATCGATAAGCGCTGTCTGGCGCTGGCGGCTGCCGTGGACCAGATTGCATGGGCAGCTTTCGATCCGGCTGTCCGTGCCATGGATGATTTGCCAGCAATGGCGACCGACCATCTCTTCTTCAGTTCTGCCGACCAGGGTGCGCAGCGCTTGGTTGGACTGCACGATACGGCATTCCTTGTCCAGGATGGCCAGCGCTTCGCTCATGGCATTGAAGGTATCCTGCCACATCCTGGAGGCGGCCTTGATGGCGGACGCCGAATGCCTCGAATCGGTGGTGTCCTCCATAAACCCCTCAAAATGGGTGATGTTCTCTCCGTCGGATATCGGGGATGCTTTGTCGCGAATCCATCTAACCTGTTCGTCCCGGCTAACGATGCGGTATTCCAGGTCTAAACGGTTTTGGCCTTCGATGGCCGACAATGTTTCCCTGGCCACTCGCACCTGGTCTTCGGGGTGGATAAGGCGGGAAAAAAGACCGGGCTCCTCTTGGAAATAGAGCGCCGGGTATCCGGTTATGGCCTCTACCTGGTTGGAAGCGAAAAATTTCGCCGTCAACTTGTCGGGAAAGGCCGCGTAAAGCACGACCTGGAGATTTTTGCTCAACCTCCCATAGCGCTCTTCACACTCTTGCAGGGCGATGTCAATTTTACGGTCATTCTCCGAGCGGTTGACATGGGTCTGAATCCGATCTTTGAGCTCTTCAAAAGCGGGATGGACTGGCACGAGGCGATCCTTTTCAATGTGCATGGTTATGAACGTGGCGCATGGCCGTACCGGATCTGTCGCAGCGATTCAGGGGGCGTCCATGGGCGCCGGTGCGCAGCTGGGGCGGCCCGGCAGATATGGAATACCGTCCAATTGGTCTGCACGGAGGATGGGTGTGCATCATTTCTACCACAGCTCCCATAATGATGCAATGATACGATGGTTGGCAAGGGATAAACGCCCTGTGAGCGAGCCCCTCCAGAGGTTGGGGCACCAAGGGGAGCGGAATCTGCAGATCCCCTTGGTGCTATCCGGATATTAATGCTTAAAGCTTCTTTGGCCGGTGTACACCATGGTGGCGCCGTTTTCGTTGCAGGCCTGTATCGATTGGTAGTCATTGTTCGAACCGCCGGGTTGTATGACGGCAGTAACGCCTTCCCTCAGGCCGACGTCGATGCCGTCCCGGAAGGGAAAAAATGCGTCGCTGACCATGGCGGATCCAATGAGCCCGCCCTTTTCCCCTGCGACCCGTTCATCGATGGCCGCGCGTTTGTCATCATCCGCCAGGTCGTTGTACGGCACATTGTGGGCATCGAAGCAATAGCGGTCGGCCAACTTGCGATATGCCTTGTCACGCGCAATCTGCGCGACCCCGACGCGGTCCTGTTCACCGGTGCCGATCCCCACCGTGACCCCATCTTTGACATAGATCACCGAGTTGGAGGTGATGCCGGACTCAACCAGCCAGCCGAACAGCATGTCCTGGTATTCAGCCGGTGTGGGCGTGCGATCCACCTTGAACGTTTCGCCCTTGTATTCGGTTTCCGCAAGTTTCAGATCGGCCGCTGTTCTGGCTGTTGGGACGAAGGACCACTGGGCGATGATGCCGCCGTCGACCAGGCTTTTGAATTCGACGCAGCGCTGGCCGACGAATTGTTGCAGGCGGTTCATGTTGCCGATGGCGATGATCCGCAGATTGGGTTTCCTGGCGAAGATATCCAGGGTGCCGGCTTCGAATTCGGGGGCCACCACCACTTCGGCATATTGTTGTACGATGGCTTCAGCGGTGGCCTTGTCCACTGCCTGATTCAGTGCGATGCATCCGCCGAACGCCGCTACGCGGTCGGCCAGGTTGGCCCTGGTGTAGGCCTGCTCTAATGATTCGGCCTGTGCCACTCCGCACGGGTTGTTGTGCTTGACGATCACCGCCGTGGGCTGTTCGGTGAAGTAGCGCAGGATGTTCAGAGCGTTGTCCGCATCGGTCAGGTTGGTTTTTCCGGGATGCTTGCCCGATTGGAGCAATTCGATATCCGATACCAGATAGTGCCCCGGCTGAATGGTCTCGGTTTCTCCCAATATGAGATTGCCGTTGATCAACCTGTAAAGAGCCGCCTCCTGCCCGGGGTTTTCGCCGTAGCGCAGTCCTTTTTGGACTTGGTCTATGGTCCACAACACTTTTTCATAGAAGAGTGTCTGACGCTGATCGCCGTCGACGAAGCTGAGTTCCATCCCCGGAGGGAAATGATCTTCTACAATGGTGCGGTACATCTTTTTTAGGTCTTCGGCCATGAACTTCTCCCTTCCGATGTCATACATCTGGGTGTAATAAGTTGGTCGATATGGTTACCGGAGTGTGCCCGCCCTATCCGGCAGTATAGCAGGAACTCACCTGTTCATCGCTCTTGCCCGCGAGATAGGCGGCAATGGCGCTGTCATAGGATGCCGTGTGGTCAAACGCCTTGCACGCGAGACGGTAACGCATCTTCAGCGATGTACAGCCGTCGCTGGCCGCCAGCTCTTCGGCGATCGCTTTGTAGTCCCCAGGGTCCACCACACTGGCCACACGGATAAAATTCTTCGCGGACGCGCGGATCATGCAGGGGCCGCCGATATCGATGTTGCCGCGGGCCTTTTCGACGGTCACGCCTTCCTGGGCGATGGTTGCCTTGAAGGGGTAGAGGTTGACCACCACCATGTCGATGGGAACGGCGTCGGTCCGCTTCAAGTCGGATTGATGGGCGTCGTTGTAGGTCTCGGTGAGCAGCCCCAGGTAGATTTTGAAGTCCAGGGTTTTGACCAGGCCCCCTTGGGTCTCGGGCTGGCCGGTGTAATCGGAAACCTGAGTGAGGCACCGGCCGGCGGATGCTCCAAGAAGTTCCTGCAGCCGTTTGTAGGTGCCGCCGGTTGAGAAGAATCGAACGTCGGGGTTGATCTCTCTCAGGCGGGGCACCAGTCCCTCCAACCCGCTTTTGTCGGAGACACTGATCAATACATGGCGTACCCTGACCGGGTCGTCGATTTTTTCTACGATGTTAAGTGTCATGGTCTTCCTCTCACTTCGTTGTATGGTACGGTTCTCTATCTGTCTCAAACTTAAAAACCGCAACAGTCGGTTTTCATGTAGGAGCGGCTTTTAGCCGTGACCCGAATGCCTGCTTAGGACCCATTTCGCGGCTAAAAGCCGCTCCTACACAGCGGTTCAAACTGAATTTGAGTGAAGCCCGAAAGTTGATTTAAAATTTTATACTGTATTCATCGTCGCCCGTCATATTCATCCAAAAAGCGCTCAAAAAAATGCGCCATGAAAGCGTGCCGCCTCTCGGCAAGCCGCCGTCCCTCATCCGTCAACATGCGCTGTCTGATCTTCGACAATTTAACCACATACTCCCGGTAGCCCGTGTCGTTGCGGGAGTAGGGCCGCGCCTGCTCGACGGGAAGGTGGGGGTTGTGCAGGCAGGCACCCAATTCTCCGGCAAAGAGATATGCGCGCGCCACGCCGACCGCCCCGATGGCGTCCAGCTTATCCGCATCGAACAACACGCGGGCCTCTTTGGTCTCCGGACGGTGGCCGCCGCGGAAGCGGTGGGACTGGATGCAGTGCACAATGTTGCCTTTGCGGGCGGCATCGATGTCCAGCCCGGAAAGCAGTTCAGCCGCCATGGCGGCGCCTTTTTCGGCGTGGCAGACAGAACCGTTGCTTCGGTCCTGGTCTATGCGGCCGATGTCGTGGAGCAGGGCCGCCGCTTCGAGGACAGCCATGTCCGACCCTTCCTTGGGGCCGATTTTCAGACAGAGCCGGCGGACCCTTAGGGTGTGCTCCCAATCATGGCTCCCCGGCGCCGACAAGAAATGGCCTTCGGTCCACCGGCGTATCGCTGCCAGTGTGTCGAGGGCGTTCTTCTCCTGCGGTGCTTTCGGTTCGGGCTGGCCGGTGTTCAGAGCGCGCATCAGGTTGTCTCCGGCGCATAGGCGGTAGCTCTATTGCCATGTGTTGCGGTCGCCGCTTCTGGATTCGGGTTGTGGGGTTTCAATATCACTCTCAATTGCGCACGGACGTGCCGCCGTTGATGGGGATGGCCCTGGTCACCGGGCTCCCTTTGCCGGGGTCGCCGTGATCTTTATGTTATTGTTTTGGGTGGTGAACTCGAAATGCACCCGGCTGCAATTGTGCTTTTCGACCACTTTGTCGAAGGACCGGGTCATAAACTGCCGGAACTGGTCAAGCTCAAATCGCCCATTCGATTGTCCGACGATCTTGCGCATGGCCTGGTAGCGTTCATACAGGTAATCGATGGTAGCGGCCTCTTGGGTCGGGTCGTTCAGTTCTATCCGAATGCTTTCCCGATACGAGGGCGGCATCATCTCCGACGGATCGGTGGGGCTTTGTGCCGCGTCTGCATCGCGGGAAGCAAATTCCTTGATCATCTCGATGGGCACCACTCGGATGATTTCCGTGAGCGTGATCTGGTCCAGCTTGAGCAAACCATCGTCGATCATGGTTTTCATGCCGCCGGCCAAAGCCATGCGCTTGAGTTCGGTTTCGCTGATGCCGCGGCTCAGTGCCAGCGCAATCTCACGGTTGATTTCGAACAGCTCCGAGATCAGTGTGCGTCCCTTGTAGCCGCTATAACCGCAGCTTCGGCAGCCCATGCCTTTGTAGAAGGTCAGGTTCTCGGGGTAACGGCTGAAGAAGAGACACCACTCCTCTTCCGGTGGTTCGTAGACCAGTTTGCATTTATCGCAGGTTTTTCGAACCAGCCGCTGGGCCAGCACGCCGATGAGGCTGGAGGCGATTTGCCCGTAGTCGATATTGAGGTCCAACAGACGGGATACCGCACTGATGGCGTCGTTGGTGTGGAGCGTGCTGAGCATCAGGTGCCCGGTCTGGGCGGCGTCAAACGCGATGCTCGCGGTTTCTTCATCGCGGATTTCACCCACCAGGATGACATCCGGGTCGAGCCGCAGGAAGGAGCGCAGCAGGCGGACGAAGTTGAGACCGATCTTGGGTTTGATCTGGGTCTGCATGATGCCCGGGAAGCTGTACTCGATGGGGTCTTCAGCGGTGATGATCTTTATGCCGGGGTGATAGATATAGCGCAGGGCCGCATAAAGCGTGGAGGATTTTCCGCTGCCGGTGGGGCCGGTGACCAGCACCATGCCGGCGGAACTCTTGAATAATCTTTTAAGAGGGCCGATGACGTGGGCGGGGTGGTTGAGATTTTCCAGCCCCACTTTGGCGTTGCGCGAATCGAGAATACGGATGGTGACATTTTCCCCTACGATGGCCGGGCAGGTGGCCACGCGGAAATCCAGGTCGTAGCGGCGGTCCTGCGCGGTGTCATAATAGTTGACACGGAACACACCGTCCTGGGGCAGCCGCCTTTCGGCGATGTCCAGACTTGAGAGCACTTTTATCCGGGAGATGACGGCATTGGGCATTTCCTGCAGCTTTTCGTTGAGCCAGCCGACCTCCACCTCCCGGCAGAGGCCGTCGGTGCGATACCTTAACCGGGCACCCTGGCGGTCCTGCTCGATGTGGATGTCGCTGGCCCCTTTGCTGATGCCCAGACGGATGATGTAGTCCACCACCTCTTCTGCCATCATCTCATTGGCTTTGGCGGCCTCTTCTTCAAGTTTGGCCTCTTTGAGATTGAGTTCGATGAGTTCCATGTCCTGAACACCGGCCACCGCTTTTTGTGATCGGCCGGTGGACGGGGCGCCATACAAGGCTTCAAAGAGGCTGTCGTAGCGGTTTTGGCTGATCAGGACCGGTTCCACCTTCAAGTCGGGATAAAGCGGATTCAGGCCGGTGATGCTGGCCTTGTCTTCAGGGTTGGCGATGCCGATCTGAAGGTGGTCGTCCCTCAGTGAAAGGGGCAGGATGTTGTGCTTTTTGGCATATCGTTTGCCCACCACGCCTGTCAGGTTGCTGCGCTGGCGGGAATCAAACTCGAAGCCGTCCAGGGTTCGGTACGGGATGTTGAATTGTCTGGAAAGGGCGGTGTAGAGCTGGTCCACCGAGATATTTTTGCGGTCCAGCAGGGTCTCTCCCAGTTTTTTGCGCGTATGGTTCTGGTCCTGAACGGCCTTCTGGTACTCCTCCTCGGTGATCAGGCCCTGTTTTATGAGAATGTCACCGAGTTTCAGCTGCTTGCCGTACTTGGAAAGAATATAGTTGAGATCTTCGATGGTGATCAGTTTCAGATCGCACAATATTTCGCCGATGGTGCGGTGGCCGCTCTTGATGCGCACGGCGCGGTCCAGATCCGCCTCCTTCACCAAGCCAAGGTTGCTGGCCAGTTCACCGATTTTGATGCTGTTGTATTGCTGTTCCAGCAGGGCGTCCAATTGGGTGCGGTTGATCATGCGCTGCCGGATGAGCACCTGGCCCAGTTTTTCGTTGGGGCCCTTGAGGCGCAGCGCTTTTTGCAGGTCTTTTTCGCTGATGAGCTTCTTTTCCAGAAGCAGCGTACCGAGGCTCTTCCGCAGGTCCGGATGGTTCAACAGGGTTTCCAGGTCCTGGTCGCTGATCATTTTCTTTTGAACCATGATGCTGCCAAGCGGCAATTCCGCCTCAAGGGCACCACATTTTTGAACCTCCAGCGCGCCCTCCAGCTCTGAGGACCGAATGAACCCCTCTTTGATCAGCAATTCGCCGACGCGCAGGGATGGTTTCTTTCTATGTGAAGGCAGTTTGGGGACCGGCTTTATGATTTGCATGCCTGAATCTCCGAAAGTCACAAAATATCGGCGGTTTAGGTTTAACGTGAGTTTTCGGCTGAGGCGCCGATGGCGACAACCTGGCAACAGTATCACACTATGGTCTCAACTTAAATATGTAAAGCCCTTCCGCCACCGATTTCAGCAACCTTCGATCCGGTCGGCTAAAAAAACCATCCACTTTTCGCCACTTTTTAGATTTTGGGTTAACTAAAAATAATCATTATAAAAATTGTGATATTTCCACTACTTTTTTCTTGACATAATTCTCATAATGTAATTATGGTGGTGCAAAGTGGATTATTGGGGAGTTCTATGTTCCGAGGAAGCTCTGCTCATACGCTGGATGCCAAAGGACGCATCATCATTCCATCGCGGTTTCGGGATGTGATCCGTGCCGGCGGAGGTGATACCGTGATGATCACCCGCATGGACCGCTGTCTGTACGCCTATTCGGTGAATGAGTGGAACAAAATTCTGGACCGCATCGTCGATCTGGCCGAAAAAAGCGACCATATGCGGCGATTTCGGCGTGTGTTCGTGGGCGGGGCCTTCGAGTGCAATTGCGACAAGCAGAATCGGGTACTGATACCGCCCACGTTGCGGGATTATGCGGAACTGGCCAAAGAGATCGTCCTGGTCGGCGTTCTGGATCATTTTGAGGTTTGGTCCAAGGAAAATTGGGAGAAGGAAAATGAGGCCATGGAAAATGACATGTTGAAAGAAGAGGTGCGCAACGAGATTTCCAGATTAGGGCTGTGATGTCATGACGTATCGGCACGTGAGCGCCATGTTGAAAGAGGCTGTCGCGTGCCTATCCTGCCGGCCCGGGGGAACCTACATTGACGGCACATTGGGTGGTGCCGGTCATGCCAGGGCCATTTGCCAAGAGATCATGCCTGGCGGGCTTTTGATTGGCGTCGATCAAGATGCGGATGCCATTGCCAATGCCCGACACATCTTGGAACCTTACGCGGACCACATCCGCCTCTTTCATGGCAACTTCGTTGACCTTCCCGACTATTTGGCTCAACTCGGCATCGAAACCGTAGACGGCATTTTGCTGGACATCGGCTTGTCTCAATACCAGTTGGAGATGAGCGGCCGGGGTTTCAGCTTTCAAAAAGACGAGCCTTTGGATATGCGGATGGACATCAGGAGCGAAACCCGTGCCGCCGATCTGGTGAATCAACTCGACGAGGGGGCGCTGGTGCGGATTTTCAAGGAATACGGCGAGGAGCGCTGGTCCAAGCGGATTGCCAACGCCATCGTCCGCGGGCGTGAAAAAGAGACGATCCGGACATCCCGGCAGCTGGCGGATTTGATTGTATCGGCAGTTCCCGGCCGTGCAGCCGCCAGTCAGAAAATACACCCGGCCACCCGGATCTTTCAGGCCCTGCGGATCGCCGTCAACCAGGAGTTGGAGCGACTGGCCGCTTTTCTGGAGTCGGCGATGGATCTTCTGGCGCCAAAGGGCCGGTTGTGCGTGCTGTCGTTCCATTCGCTGGAAGATCGCATCGTCAAGCGCAAGTTCAAGGCCTTGGCCACCGGGTGTGACTGTCCGCCGGACCTGCCGATGTGCGTGTGCGGAAAGAAGCCCCGCGTGCGACTTTTGACACGCAAGGTGGTGCGTCCGACCCAGCAGGAGATTGATCGCAATCCCATGGCGCGCAGTACGCGAATGCGGGCTGTGGAGAAGATTTAGGAATATCCAGCCGTTACATGAAGGCTGGTGTTACGGGGAATTGAGCAATGGCCGCCAGACGCAACACCAAAAAAAAACGTCCGGTAAAAAAGATGACCGGTACCTGGGTATTGCTTCTGGCGCTGTTCATGGGTGAACTGTTTTTTTATACCTGGTGCCGCGTGCAATGCGTTCAGGTTGGCATCGCCGTTCTGGCGGAGCGACGAAAAGCGGAAGAACTCAATACCTTGCGAAACAGTTTGAAAATAGAGCTGGCGCGTTTGAAGGCGCCGGAGCGCATCTCATACATTGCGCGCAAGAAATTGGGATTGGATATGCCGGAACCCTCAAAAACCATAATGGTGCCGTAGCCATGAAGCCCCCCAAACGCAGTGTCCGGAGGGCAGCCGTGCTTGGCGGGTTTTTCCTGCTGTGGCTGGCGGTCATCGGCGTACGCGCAGGATATTGGCAGATCTCCCGCGGCGAGTGGCTGCAGGATCAGGCCGAAAGCCAGGTCAAGGCGAAGCTGACCATACAGGGCAAGCGCGGCACCATATACGACGCCCAGCATCAGCCCATGGCGGTGAGCATCGAGACCCTCTCGGTGGCGGCATACCCCAATCGGATCGAGCACAAGGCCAAAGCCGCCGCACGCCTGGCAAAGGTGCTGGGGCTCAGGCGAAGCGATGTCCGGCGCAAGTTGGGCAGCGGGCGGCATTTTGTCTGGTTGAAGCGACAGGCCACGCCCAAAATGACGGACGCTGTCCGGGCGCTCCGAATTCAGGGGGTGGACTTTATCCCGGAGCACAACCGGTTCTACCCCAACACAACTCTGGCGGCACAGGTGCTGGGATTCACCGGCATCGACGGCCACGGGTTGGAGGGCGTGGAATTTTTCTATGACCGTGAGCTCAAGGGCGGAGAACAGACGGTCACGATTTTAAAAGATCGGTTGGGCAGAGGATTCGATGCCGATGAGGCGGCCAGTCTTCGACAGGCCGGGAACAACCTGGTCCTGACCCTGGACCGCAACATTCAATATATTGCCGAGCAGGCATTGTCTGAAGCGGTCAAGAACTTCAAGGCGGTGTCGGGCATGGCTTTGGTGATGGATCCCCGGACCGGCGCCCTGCTGGCGGTCGCGCACAATCCGGTCTTCAACCCGAACACGTTTCGGAAACATCATCGTTCAACATGGCGCAACCGGGCGATCACCGATCCCTTCGAGCCGGGGTCCACGATGAAAATTTTCAGTGTGGCCGCAGCGCTGCAGAGCGGCAAAATGGGGCCCGGGACGATATTTTTTTGTGAAAACGGCACCTATACCGTCGGTGATCATGCCGTGCATGACACCAAATCCCACGGGTGGCTGTCCGTTCAGCAAATTATAAAGTATTCCAGCAACATCGGCGCCGTCAAGATGATCGAAAAAATAGGTGGCCGCACCCTTTTCGACGGATTGAATGAGTTCGGATTCGGACAGCGGACCCATATCGACAGCCCCGGCGAATCACCGGGTTCCCTGTCTCACTACAAACGCTGGACGGCCGTGGACACGGGTGCCATTGCCTTCGGACAGGGCGTGTCGGTGACCGCCCTGCAGCTGATCACCGCGGTGTCGGCCCTGGCCAATGACGGTCTGATGATGAAGCCTTATATTGTGCAGGCGGTGACCGACCCCAACGGCCGGTTGTTGCGCAACATCGAACCTCAGGCGGTACGCCAGGTGGTGACAGCCGAAACGGCGCGCACGGTGCGGCGTATCATGCGGACGGTGATCACGCCGGGAGGCACCGGTGTCGAGGCGGACCTGGACGGATATGAGGTGTGCGGCAAAACCGGTACGGCCCAGAAAATAGACCAGAACGGCCGGTACGCATCCGACAAATATATGGCTTCTTTTGTCGGATTTGCGCCGGCCAAGCAACCGGCGCTGGCGGTGCTGGTGGTCATCGATGAGCCCAAAGACGTTTACTACGGCGGGCTGGTCGCCGCACCGGCCTTTAAGAGAATCATCAAAGAATCTCTGGGCTACTTGAACATTGCACCCGGCAAGAGCATCCACAAACTCAGGGTGTCCAGGGAGATCAAGGTCAGCGGATGAAACTGGCGGAACTGATCAACGATATAGGCTGTCTGCCCGAAGGATGCGGGGCATCCAACGGCGGCCCGGGATGCAATCCGGAGATTAGCGCCATCACCTGTCGTGCCCAGGATATCACGCCGGGCGGGCTGTTTGTGGCGGTGAAAGGGTTTGCCGCCGACGGTCATGATTTTATCGGGCAGGCCGTGGAGTTGGGAGCGTCGGCCGTGGTGTGTGAACGGCCGGCCGACGTGGATATTGCGACGGTGACCGTGGGAAACTCCCGTAAGGCGCTGGCTGAACTGGCTGCGACCTTTTACGGCCATCCTTCCAAAGAGATGGTGGTCATTGGAATTACCGGGACCAATGGCAAGACCACCACCTCTTATCTGATCGAGGGCATTCTGCAGGCCGCCGGCTTCTCGGTGGGGGTGATCGGCACCATCAACTACCGCTATGGCGGCCGGCTGTACGACAACCCGGTCACAACGCCCGAGTCGGTGGATTTACAGCGCATCATGCGTCAGATGCGCAAAGGGGGCGTGACCCATGTGGTGATGGAGGTTTCTTCACACGCCCTGGATCTTTACCGCGTTCACCAGTGCCGGTTCGATCTGGCGGTGTTTACCAATTTTACCCAGGACCACCTCGACTATCACAAGGATATGGAGCATTACTGGGCTTGCAAGCGGCGGCTGTTCATGGAATTTCTGCCGGCGTGTGAGGGAAAAGCCCGGCAGCGGGCTGTGCTCAATGTCGCCGCCCCCAAAGGGCGGGAGCTTGCAGGCGAGATGACGCTGCCGTTTCTGTCCACCGGTGATGCGATGCACAGTGACCTGCGTGCCTTGGCGACCCAATATGACCTGACAGGCACCAGCGCCCGCATCCAGACGCCGGTGGGAGAAGCGAACGTCTTTTCTCCCCTGGTGGGGCGGCACAATCTCGAGAACATACTCAATGCCGTTGGAGTGGGGGTGGCCCTCGATATTCCTCTGGCGACCATCGTCAACGGCATCCAGCGCCTGGAAAACGTGCCCGGTCGTTTGGAGCGGGTCACCAACGGTCACCAGAGATTTGTCTACGTTGATTATGCCCATACCCCCGACGCCCTGGAAAGCTCTCTGCTCGCCTTGAGGGCGTTGACCCCGGACCGCATTATCTGTGTCTTTGGATGCGGCGGTGACCGCGACCGTGCCAAACGGCCTAAGATGGGAGCCATCGCGGCACGGCTCAGCGATCTGGCCGTGGTGACTTCGGACAACCCCCGTACGGAACCGCCCGAACAGATTATCAAAGAGATCGTAGGCGGGGTAACGCCCCAGTGCGATCTGCAATACTCCTTAGAGGAGCTGGCCGCGGGGTTCAAAGGGAAAGGGTATGCGGTCATATCGGACCGGCGAGCCGCCATCGGTGCGGCGATCAGGGCCTCACGACCGGGGGATACCATTTTGATCGCCGGAAAGGGGCATGAACCCTATCAGGTAATTGGCCGCCGTAAACTGGCCTTTGACGATCGCGCAGAGGCGGAAACCGCACTGGCAGGATTGAAATGGATTGGACGGTAGACAATATCATCGCCGCCACAGGCGGGCGATTGCTGTACGGCGCTACGGATCGCCGCGTTGAAGGCGTGGGGACCGACTCGCGCACCGTTGCAGCTGCCGATCTGTTCGTTCCCATTCGAGGCGACCGTTTCGATGCCCACGATTTTCTGCCGGAAGTGATCGAAAAAGGGGTCAGGGCCGTTGTGGTGGCTGCGGATACGGATGTGGCCCTGCCCCATGAGCGCTGGAAAGCCCGGGATGTTGCATGTGTGGTGGTGGACGACACCACCCTGGCGCTGGGCGCCATGGCACGCTTTCGAAGGCGGCAGATGGATATTCCGGTGGTGGCGGTCACCGGCTCCAACGGCAAGACCACCACACGCCAGATGACTGCCGCGGTGATGGAGACCCGGTTCAACACGCTGGCTACCAAGGGGAATCTGAACAACGAGATCGGACTGCCCCTGACCCTCCTGGGGCTGCAGCCAGAGCATGAGGCTGCCGTGGTGGAACTGGGCATCAACCATTTTGGCGAGATGGACAGGCTGGCCGCCATCTGCGAGCCCACCATCGGCATGATCACCAATGTGGGGCCCGCCCATCTGGAGTTTTTGGGAAGCCTGGAGGGCGTTTGCCGTGCCAAAGGAGAACTGTTGGCCCATATCCTGCCCAAGGGGATGGTGGTCCTCAACAAAGACGATGAATATGTTTCGGCACTGGCTGAAAAATCACCGTGCCCGGTGATGTTCTTCGGCACGTCATCCCGGGCGGATGTGCGGGCCGAGTCCATCGAAGAGAGCGGTGACGGCGTCCGGTTTGATCTGGTTCTGCCGGATGACCGGGTTCTCGTCCGCCTCAGGACGCCGGGCCGTTTCATGGTGCTCAATGCGCTGGCCGCCGCCGCCGCCGGGTATGCGGCCGGCATCGACGCCGCACAGATTGGACAGGGGCTGGCTGCCTTCCGGCCAAGCGCCGGGCGCCTGCATGTGGTTGAAACGGAAAATGGGGTGAACATCCTTGACGATACTTATAACGCCAATCCCCAATCCATGATTGCCGCCATTGAGACCTTTACGACGGTGCGAAGGTCAGGCCGCGGGTATATGGTGTTGGGTGACATGTTGGAGCTGGGAGATAAAGCACAAGCGCTGCACCGCCGGGTAGGGATGGCCGCGGGCGAAGCAAAGGCCCATAAAATCTATGCCCATGGAGAGTTTGCCGCAGCATTGCTGAGCGGTGCAAGGGAGGCCGGCATGAAAGACGAAACGCTTATGACCGGGACCAAGGAAGAAATTACTGCCGACCTGTTGAATCGACTTCAGCCGGAGGACTGGCTGCTGGTCAAAGGCTCTCGGGGAATGGCCATGGAGACGGTGGTCAAGGCTGTTCTCCGATGGTCAAGCGAATCGGCGGCGGTTTAAGACCATGATCCATTGAGGAGTTGGGTGCCATGAAAAAATTCACGATGACGCGCAAAGAATTGGAAGAGTTTGCCGTAAAGGGATTGGGAATCAAGCGTGGGGCATTGCGGCGCATGAGCACCTTGTTCCTGTCACAGCTGCTGCAGATGATTTTGAGCGACGAGGCCGCGGCGGACGAAATGGTGGACGAAATCACTTATCTGGAGAATCGGTACAACGGCCATTGCCAGATCAATCATACCGGACCGGGGAGTCGAAAATGTTCGGACGCGTGGGTCGTATTCAAACGCTACCAGGGGACGAACTACTATTTGACATTGGCCAATATCCATGATGGCGACCGTTATATCAACCAGCGGTTGCATGATGCCTACAAGTTCGACTTCCCGTTTTTGGAAGAGAAACACAGGATCAATTGATCTTACCGAAACCGATGCGATAGGCGGCACGGTGGCGTTCACCGGACCGTGCCACAAGAAATATACGGCTGCTAAAGCGAGACGCTCATGATTTACCTTCTGCTCTACCCGATGCACACCACTATCTCGGCCTTCAATGTATTTCGATACATCACCTTTCGTACGATCTATGCCAGCTTGACCGCTTTTCTGGTTTGTTTCATTTTCGGTCCCTGGTTCATTCGGAAACTGCAATACATGCAGGTTGGACAATATATACGCGAAGACGGCCCCCAGACCCATCACCAAAAAGCCGGAACCCCCACCATGGGGGGAACGCTGATCATCTTCTCTGTGGCGCTGTCCACTTTTCTCTGGGCCGACCTGTCCAATTCGTTCGTGTGGATCGTCCTGCTGGTTTTGCTCGGTTTCGGCGCCATCGGTTTTGCGGATGACTATCTGATGCAGGTGAAAAAACGCAGCAAAGGCCTTACCGCCAAAGGAAAGATGGTGTTGCAGACCCTGCTGGCCCTGGTGACCGGGTATCTGGTGATTCTGAGTCCCAACTTTACCACCGAGGTCAGCGTGCCGTTCTTCAAGCAGATCGCTCCGGACCTGGGTGGGTGGTATATTTTATTCGCCGCCCTGGTCATCGTCGGCGCCTCCAATGCCGTCAATCTCACCGATGGACTGGACGGCCTGGCCATCGGTCCGGTCATCATCGCTGCGGTTACCTACATGATTTTCGCTTATGTTTCCGGCCATGTGAAAATCGCAGAATATCTGCAGATCAATTACGTCTCAGGCAGCGGTGAAATATCGGTGTTTTGCGGTGCGCTGGCGGGTGCAGGCCTGGGGTTCCTGTGGTTCAACGCATATCCGGCCCAGGTGTTCATGGGGGACGTGGGCTCCCTGTCACTGGGGGGGAGTCTGGGGACGGTGGCCGTCATTACCAAACAGGAAATCCTGCTGGCGCTGGTGGGCGGGTTGTTTGTCATGGAAGCGTTATCGGTCATCTTTCAGGTCGGGTATTTCAAGATGACCAAAGGTAAACGCATTTTCAGAATGGCGCCCCTGCACCACCATTTCGAGCTCAAGGGATGGCCCGAACCCAAGGTGATTGTCCGGTTCTGGATTATCGCCATCGCTTTGGCGCTGATCTCCATGAGCACGCTGAAATTGAGGTAGAAATGTCTTCCGGTTTCTTGATCGCCGGATCGCCGGAGCGGGAGAAAGCGTGATCGGTCTGTGGAGATGATGGGTATTCGCATATGGTTTGGAACCGGCACTGATGCATATCGGATTGATTGAATGATGAATGTAGAAGGCAAACATGTCGTTGTTGTCGGGCTGGCCCGATCGGGCATCGCCGTGGCGCGTTTTCTGAAGGCCAGAGGCGCACGCGTCACCTTGACCGATCAAGCCACCGAAGAAATCCTGGGTGCGTTCGCCGTCGAGGCGCAGCAGCTGGAGGTGGAGCTTGAATTGGGGCGTCACGCACCTTCCACCTTCAATTCCGCGGACCTGATCGTGATCAGTCCGGGAGTGCCGCATACCATCGCACCGTTGGAAGAGGCCCGGGCCAGAGGGGTTCAGGTGATCGGCGAGATCGAACTTGCGGCGCGATTTATCGAAACGCCGATTGTGGCGGTATCCGGCACCAACGGAAAGACGACCACCACCGAATTGATCGGTCGCGCATTGGCGGCATCAGGGCTCAAAGTATTTGTGGGCGGCAACATCGGTAACCCCCTGATCGAGATCGCCGGGCGAAGCGCGGACCTGGATGTGATTGTCGCGGAGATCAGCAGCTTTCAATTGGATACCATCGATACGTTCAGGCCGCATGTGGCGGTGCTGCTGAACATTTCACCGGATCACCTGGATCGCTATGCGGATATAACAGCATACGCGGCATCTAAAAACCGCCTGTTTGAAAACCAGCTGGCGTCGGATTTCGCTGTGTGCAACGGCAATGATCCTCTGGTGCAGCAGATCTGCAAATTGATCCGCGGAAAAGTACTGAACTTTTTTTCGCGTCCGCCGGAAAACGGAAAGTCCGTGCAGGGCGCCATTATCACCCCTAAACAGGTGGCGATCTGTGTGCCGGAGTTCGATACCTGGCGCATCGATCTACAGAACACAACGTTGATCGGACCGCACAACCGCGAAAATATAGCAGCGGCGGCGCTGGCCGCTATGGCGGCCGGTGCATCCATCGATGGTGTGCAAAAGGCGTTGGATGAATTCCAGTCCCTTTCCCACCGGCTTGAGATGGTGGGTACAGTGAATGATGTGGCCTTTGTAAATGACTCCAAAGCCACCAATGTGGATGCCGTCATGCGGGCATTGGAGTGTTTCGACCGGCCGGTCGTCCTTATCATGGGAGGACGCAACAAAGGTTATGATTTCGGCCAGCTTTACAGCCAGGTGCGCAAGCATGTGAAAAAGCTGGTGGTCATTGGTGAATCCGGCGATGAAATCATCGCGGCTCTCGGCCAGGCGGCCTTGCAGGGATCCGTTAAAGCTATAGATATGGATGACGCAGTGAAAATGGCCTTTGCGATTGCCGAGCCGGGGGAAACCGTACTTCTGTCACCGGCGTGCGCCAGTTTTGATATGTTCGGCAGTTATGCCGAACGAGGGGAGAAATTCAGGGAATCGGTGGGAGGGCTTTCGTGACCCAAGCGGCCAATGCCATGGCATCGACGCAACGATACGATATCAAGCTGCTGTTTGCCGTGCTGTTTCTGGTGGGCATTGGGATTGTGATGGTTTACAGCGCCAGTTCCGCCCTGGCATTGAAGATATATGGCAGTGATTTTTACTTTCTCAAGAAGCAGGCGCTGTTTTCTCTTCTGGGTATCGTTGCGCTGGTCATTTTCAGCCATATTCCCTTTCGCATTTATCGCTCTTTGACATATCCGCTGCTTTTCGCTGCATTGGGGATGTTGATCGCGGTCCAGTTCTCCGGTCTGGGGCAATCCGCAGGAGGATCCCTGCGGTGGCTGCGGCTGGGACCGGTGACCTTTCAGCCGGTAGAAGTCGCGCGGCTGGCATTGATCGCCTTCATGGCGTACTCGCTGAACAAGAAGCAGGATGCGCTGCGATTTTTCGGTATCGGCTTCTTACCCCATGTAATTCTGCTGTTGGTCTTCGCCGTCCTGCTGCTGCTTCAGCCCGACTTCGGTTCGGTTGTGATTTTCGGTGCCCTGATGTGGATGATGATGTTCGTGGCCGGTGTGCCCATACGCTACCTGCTGTCGGCGTTTATCGTGCTGCTGCCGCCGGCCTATTTATTGATGATCAACGAGACCTATCGCATCCGGCGGTGGATCAGCTTTCTGGACCCCTGGCAGTATCCTGCCGACGAAGGGTACCAGATTATTCACTCGCTGATGGCGTTTGGAACCGGCGGTATATGGGGCGCCGGTATCGGCAAGGGTTATCAGAAGCTCTTCTATCTTCCGGAACCGCATACGGATTTCATCTTTGCGGTGATCGGGGAAGAACTGGGTTTCTGGGGGGTTTTGTTCATCCTGGGACTATACGCCATTGTGATCTGGCGCGGCATTCGAATTGCGTGCCGCTCGCAGGACAATTTCGGTATGTTGATGGCCACCGGCATCACCATGGCCCTTGGCCTGCAAGTATCGATCAACATGGGGGTCGCATTGGGGCTCTTGCCCACCAAGGGGCTGACCCTGCCGTTTCTCAGTTACGGCGGCACCTCCCTTTTGCTGAACATGGCCTGTATTGGCATCTTAATGAACATTGGGACCGGTTATGCCGAAAAGCACTGAAGCAAGAAAAGGTGAGTTCGGATATCGCATGGTCGTCGCCGGCGGCGGCACCGGCGGCCATCTCTTTCCCGGGATCGCCATCGCCCAGGCCTTTAGCCGCCGGCACCCTGACAACCAGGTCCTGTTCGTCAATGCCGGCCGGCCGCTGGAGAAAAAGGTGCTTTCGGAACTGGGCTGGCGACAGCAGGCCATCTCCATCGAAGGGATTAAAGGGCGCGGACGCTGGGACCAAATCCAGGCCGCCATGAAGGTTCCCGGGGCCATGTGGAAGGCATGGCGGATTCTGCGGGCCTTCGATGCGGATGTGGTGCTGAGCGTGGGCGGCTACTCCGCCGGTCCGGTGGCGGCTGTGGCGACCCTGTGCGGCATACCGGCGGTGCTCCACGAGCAGAATCGGCTGCCGGGGGTGACCAACCGAATCCTGGGACGCCTGGTGGATCGCGTCTATCTCACCTTCGAAGAGAGCGTTGAACATTTTGACGCGGGAAAGGTGAAAGTCTGCGGCAATCCGGTACGGGATGAAATTCTCTCCCTGGCCGCCGATCCCAATGCCGTCGGGGAGACGGGCGCATTTACGATTCTGGTCGTCGGCGGCAGCCAAGGCGCCCGGGCCATCAACCAGGCGGTGGTGGAGGCGCTGCCCGATCTGGCAGGATTGCCGGACCTAAAATGGATTCACCAAACCGGTCCGGAGGATGAAGAGCAAGTGCGGGCGGCTTACAGTCGATCGGGGTCCGACGCCACGGTCCAGGCCTTTTTCAGCGACATGGCCGAAATCTACCGGCAGGCGAACATGGTTATCTGCCGGGCCGGGGCCACCACCGTGGCGGAGCTGACCATTATCGGCAAGGCGGCCGTGTTCGTGCCGTTTCCATTTGCCGCCGATGACCATCAGACCCGCAATGCGCAGGCTTTGGTGGATGCCGGAGCGGCCGAGATGATTCGGCAGGAGAATTTGAACGGCAGCCTGCTGGCCGGAGTGATACGAGGCTACAAGGAGAACCCGGTGCTGTTGACGGAAATGGCGGCGAAAGCGCGCGCCTTGGGACGTCCAAAGGCCGCTGGTGACGTTGTTGATGATATCTTCGAACTGTTAACAAGCGAAGGAGCGGGATGAAACGCATACCGTCGATTCAATTGGAGCCTGGTCGCATCGTTTTTATTTATCCCTTATTGGTGTTCGGCCTTTGGCTGCTGGTGTTCTGTATTTAGGACAGAAGTGGATTTAAAGAGTGATGTCGTCGGGCCGGGAGCGCAGGCGTTCCCCTTTATCGGGCCGGGCGATGGGATAGAACAGATCAACTGAAAAGAGTACCCATGTACCAGAAGAAATACCATATTCATTTTGTCGGCATCGGCGGCATCGGCATGAGCGGGATCGCCGAATTGCTGCTCAATCTGGACTACAAGGTATCCGGATCGGATTTGAAACGGACCGATATCACGGATCGATTGAAGCGTTTGGGCGGAACCGTGTTTGAAGGACACGCTGCCGATCAGATTCGCGGTGCCGATGTCGTGGTGGTCTCTTCGGCCATCGACGATTCCAATCCGGAAGTTCGCGCCGCCCTGCAGCAAGCCGTTCCGGTGATTCCGCGGGCGGAAATGCTTGCCGAATTGATGCGCTTGAAGTACAGCATCGCCATTGCAGGCGCCCACGGAAAGACCTCTACCACCTCCCTTGTGGCGTCGGTGCTGGGTGCCGGCGAGTTGGACCCGACGGTGGTGATCGGCGGGAAACTGAAAAGCATCGGTTCCAACGCCGTGCTCGGCCAGGGGGATTACATCGTGGCGGAAGCTGATGAGAGCGACGGTTCGTTCTTGAAGTATTCTCCGGCCATCGCCGTGGTGACCAATATCGACCGCGAACATCTCGACTTCTATAAGGACCTGGACGAGATCAAAGAGGTCTTTCTGAATTTCATTGACCGGATCCCATTTTACGGGTTGGCCGTACTCTGCCTGGACAACGAAGCCGTGCAGGACCTGATTCCGCATCTGCGAAAGCGGTTCATGACATACGGCATCAGTTCGCAGGCGGATCTCCAGGCGGTTGATGTGGTCAGCAAAGGGCTGGCGAGCCAATTCACTGTCGTTCACCATGGCAAGTCCCTTGGCAGGATCATGCTCAATCTGCCGGGCGAGCACAATGTCTACAACGCTTTGGCCAGTATTGCCGTGGGACTGGAACTGGGCATCGATTTCAAGAAGATCAAGGCGGCTCTGGAAAAAGTAGAAGGCGTGCAGCGACGCCTGGAAATCAAGGGGCAGGCCAATGGGGGCCTGGTGCTGGACGATTACGGTCATCATCCCACGGAGATCAAAACCACGCTGACGGCTCTGACCCACGGGTGGCCGGGCAAGCGCAAAGTGGTGGTCTTCCAGCCCCACCGGTATACGCGCACCCAGGCATTGTTCGATGATTTTGCCCGCAGCTTTTATCAGGCCGATGTTTTGTTCGTGCTGCCGATCTATGCGGCCAGCGAGCAACCCATCGAAGGGGTGAGCAGCGACAAGCTGTGCGACAGCATCAAGGCGCACGGCCACAAAGAGGTGCATTTCGTGGAGGATATCGACACGGTCGTCGATCGCCTGGCGGAAATGGTTACGGATCAGGATGTGGTGCTCACCCTGGGGGCAGGCAATGTCTACCAGGCGGGCGAAGCCTTGCTGGCAAAGGTCAATGCTTGAAGAAGCGGATAAGCGCTGGCTGCGCCGGGTGCTCGGCGACGGCGTTCGCTTCGAAGAACCCATGCACCGGAGAACATATTTCCGCATCGGCGGTCCGGCCGATGCCTGGGTGGAGCCGGGCACGGCGCCGCAACTGAAAGAGGTCTTGCAATGGGCCCGGAAGCAAAACATACCCCTCCTGATGATCGGCGGGGGGACCAACCTGCTGGTCCGGGACGGCGGCATCCGCGGCCTCGTGATCCATCTGGGACGAATGGAGACCGCAGTGGAGTGGGGCCGAGAAGGCGGAAAGGTATTCGTTTCAGCAGGCGCAGGGATTCAAACCAGACGCATCTGTGCCCTGGCGTTGAAGCATGGATGGCAGGGGATGAATTTTGCGTTGGGAATCCCCGGCACCCTTGGTGGCGCCATTGTAATGAACGCCGGAACGGCGCACGGCTGCATGGCCGATGTGATTGAAACGGTGACCGTGATGACGGCAACGGGAGAAACAGTGGAACTGCAACGCCAATCACTGGATTGTCGCTATCGCCGGTTGCGGCTGCCAAAGGAAATTGGCGGCAGCGGGACCGCATTCCCGGTGCTGGTGTCAGCGCGTTTGCTGCTTGCTTCCGGGGATCGCGAACAGATTCGCGACCAGGCGCGTCGATGGATGCAAAGCCGCGCCAAAAAGCAGCCTTCATGGCGGCCGAGTGCCGGGTGTTTTTTTAAGAACCCTTCGCAAGACCAGCCGGCGGGTCGGTTGATTGATGCGGCGGGGCTCAAGGGCATGACGATCGGTGATGCCCAGGTGTCGCCGAGACATGCCAATTTTATCATTAACCTCGGCAACGCCAGTGCGGCGGATGTGCTGGCGGTTGCCGCCAGAGTTCAGCAAATGGTCCGGGATCGGTTTAAGATCGATCTGGAACCGGAGGTTCAAATTGTTGGGGAAGAAAAAACCGGTGCGTAAAAACCGCTATAAAAAGCGCGTTAAAAAGGATCGGCGACGGTTATGGGGCCGTCTGCTGGTGGGGGCCAAATTGTTCTCTCTGGTGGCCATACTGCTGGCCGCCAGCGCGGTCTTTATGGTGGGCTATGCGGCCGTAACCCAAAGCGTATACTTCAGCACCCGGGCGATCCATGTGCTGGGCGAAGCCCGGCTGTCGCAGGCCGAGGTATTGAAACAGTCCGGTATCAAAAGCGGTGAAAATCTTCTGGCCATCAATCTAAAGCTGGTCAGAAAGCGGCTGCTGGCCCATCCGTGGATATCCAGCGCGTCGGTGGCAAGAGAGATCCCGGGTACGCTGAGGATCTCCATTTCCGAGCACCGGGCGCTGGCCGTCCTCGACCTTGGAAGGAAATTCATCGTCAACCACCAGGGCCGGATATTCAAGGAGCACGGCGAAAGCGATCCCCAGGACCTGCCGCTGGTGACGGGAATCGTCTACGCCGATATCAGCTTGGGGGACGATCACCTGACGCCCGCCATGAAAGTGCTGATGGAGGTGTTGGCGCTGAGCAAAACCGAGAAAAGCATATTGCCGTATGACCAGATCCGGACGCTGAATATGGATGCGGAGATGGGCGTAACCCTCGGCATGTGGAAGGATGATCGCAAGATCAAATTGGGGCTTACGCGGTTTGACTATAAATACGGGCAGCTTGAAAAATTGCTGCCCCATTTGAAGTACAACCCGAAGTGGAAAGGGTTTCAATCGATCGATGTGACGAACCCGGACCGCATCGTGGTGCGATTATAACGGCTGCCCCGAGCGGGGCTTAAGGAGGCGTATGGCACAGGCTCAGGATAATATCATCGTTGGACTGGATATCGGCACCACCAAAATCTGCTGTGTCGTGGGCGAAGTGTCGGGACACGAGGTCAACATCATCGGTATCGGTACCCACCCAAGCGTCGGGCTGCGCAAGGGGGTGGTGGTGAATATCGAAGCCACGGTGGAATCCATCAAAAAAGCGGTGGAAGAAGCGGAATTGATGGCCGGTTGCGAAATATCTTCGGTCTATGCGGGCATCGCCGGAGGGCATATCAACGGTTTGAACAGCCGCGGCATCGTGGCCATCAAAGGACCGGAAATCACACCCGGCGATGTGGAGCGGGTGATTGACGCGGCAAGGGCGGTGGCGATCCCCATGGACCGTGAGGTCATTCACGTTTTGCCGCAGGAGTATATAGTAGACGACCAGGCCGGTATCCAAAACCCGGTGGGTATGGCGGCGGTTCGACTCGAGGCCAAGATCCATATTGTCACCGGCGCCGTTACGTCGGCCCACAATATCGTCAAATGCGCCAACCGGGCCGGGCTGGATGTCTGTGATATCGTGCTGGAGTCTCTTGCTTCGGGCGAGGCGGTGCTGACCGAGGAGGAGAAACAATTGGGGACCGGCTTGCTGGACCTTGGCGGCGGCACCACCGATCTGGCCATCTTTTCGGGCCAAAATATCAAGCACACCTTCGTGCTGGCCCTTGGCGGGGACAACCTGACCAATGATATCGCCGTGGGTCTGCGTGCGCCGCTGGCGGAGGCCGAGAAAATAAAGAAGAAGTACGGCAGTTGCATCGCCTCCAGCATCAAGGGGAACGAGACCATCGAAGTGCCGGGAATGGGCGGGCGACAATCCAGAAAGTTGTCCCGCCAGATCCTGGGTGAAATCCTGGAGCCGCGCATGGAAGAGATCTTCACATTGATCAAGCGGGAAATTTATCGGGCGGAGATGGAGAACAATGTCTCATCCGGCGTGGTGGTGACCGGCGGCACCTCTCTTCTCGAAGGGGTGACGGATATCGCCGAGGCGGTATTGGGATTGCCGACCCGTCTGGGCAAGCCGCGCAACATCATCGGCCTGACCGATGTGGTCAACAATCCCATGTACGCTACGGGGGTCGGACTGGTGCTCTACGGTGCGCGCAAAACGCCGGAGAAGAAATTCAGGATTCGGGACAAGAATATATTTAACAGCCTGATTCAGCGGATGAAAAAATGGTTCAAGGAAGTCATTTAAAAAGAGTTCAAAGTTCAGGGTTCAGCGTTCAATGTTCGACATGCGCCCATCGTTCCGCATGCTATAGGGCATTGAATCCGAATCCTGGATTCCTTAAACAAATACAAAAAAGTTTGATCAGGGATAACACTTAACTCAGGTAAAAGGGGGAGAACATGTTTAGCTACGCAGAAGCAGAAAAGTCGGCCAAGATTAAAGTGATCGGGGTCGGCGGCGCTGGTGGCAATGCCATCAACAACATGATCACCAGCAATTTGCAGGGTGTGAAGTTCATCGCCGCCAACACCGACATGCAGGCCTTGGACGTCTCCAAGGCGGAAGTCAAAATTCAAATCGGCGAGCAGCTCACCGAAGGGTTGGGCGCCGGCGCGAACCCGCAAGTGGGTCGTGATGCGGCCATCGAAAGCGGCGAAGTGATCAAGGCCTCTCTGGCCGAAAGCCACATGGTGTTCATCACCGCCGGCTTCGGCGGCGGTACCGGAACCGGCGCCGCTCCCGTGATTGCCGGTTTGTGCAAGGAGCTGGGCATCCTGACCGTGGCGGTGGTCACCCGGCCGTTCTCTTTCGAAGGGAAGAAGCGCGCCAAAATGGCCGAAGAGGGCATCGCCCAACTCAAAGAAGTGGCGGATACGGTCATCACCATCCCCAACGACCGGCTGCGGGGTCTGGCTTCAAAGAACGCCAAAATGGTGGATATGTTCAGACGGGCCGATGAGATCCTGCTCCATTCGGTCAAGGGCATCACGGATTTGATCATGCGGCCCGGACTGGTCAACCTGGATTTCGCCGATGTCAAGACCACCATGTCCAAAGCGGGCATGGCCATCATGGGCATTGGTGTGGCCGAAGGCGAAAATCGTGCCGTGGATGCCGCCGAACGGGCCATTTCCCATCCGCTGCTCGAGGACATCAACATCGATGGTGCCAAGGGCGTGCTGATGAACATCACCAGCAGCAGCGACATCACCATGGAAGAGATGACCGAAGCCTCCGAGCGGATTTACAATGAGGTGGGTGACGAGGCCGACATTATCTGGGGTGCGGTCATTGACGATGACATGGGCGACGAAATGCGGGTGACGGTCATCGCCACCGGCATCGGCGCCAAACGGGAAGACAAGGAACCGACCGATGTCGTGGACCCTACCTATGGCGGTAAAGTCCGCGATATCACGCCGGCGGATGTGGCCATTGGCGATGATCTGGATGAGCCCACTTTCAGGCGGGTCGAGCGCCAGAAAGCCGCAAACGAATCGTCCGGTTCAATTTATAAAGGCTACAAGGATATGGTCATCGACCACAACGATCTCGATGTGCCCACGTTTCTGCGCCGCAAGGCCGATTGATGCGGCGCGGGCCGTAGGGCACAGCCTGATGCCAATCGGCAGGATATCCTGCCGGGGCTGGTTGCCCGGCCCCTTGATCGGGTTTACTTTAAGCCATCGACCCGGAGCGCCCCGGGGCATTGCGGCGGCGCGACCAGCGTGACGGAGAGGTGATGGCGTCAACACAAGACAAGGCAAGGAGAGCGAGGCTCGATGCGGAGACCGGAACCATACGCAAACGTTGGCAAGGCCGCGTGC
>JBNLAV010000187.1:0-36037 GCA_050302315.1 Desulfobacteraceae bacterium | reverse complement strand
CAATGGAGATGACACCGGCCAGGGCCAGAAAAGCAATCAAGGCGGTTCCCGCATAAATATAGATGCGGACCTGGCCGGCCAGCCAGGACTGGTTTCGAATGGTCCAGATGCAGAGTTTGACGCCGGGGGAGGCCAAAGACTGTTTAGATCTGCGAGTCATAGAGCACCTCGCTTTCAGTTTGCTGTCACCTTTGAAGCATTATTGGGTGATCGCTTTGCCTAAAAATAAGACTTCGATGCGATGTGTCAAAAGGACGTGTCGGAGCGGTTGATGTCCTACAGCGGCAGGCAGATGCGACAAGGCGCATCAAAAGTGATACTGAAGGCTGACGTTGATGAAGTCATCATCTTCAATTGATTTTACGGGGTCTTCGTCATCGACGTTGATGAAGAATCGCGCCTGGACCTCCAGGACAAATGAGCTGCCCAGGCGCCGCTCGGCCTCCAGGCTTGCCAGTGTGGTGCCGGTGTCCGCATCCACCAGGGCGCCCAACAGAATACTGGTATCCTGGGGATCATTGAAGGCCAAACGCACGCCGGTGAAGAGATCGTTGTCGAAGATGGTGGATGGCGCTTTGCCTTCCTGGCGGCCGTCCCAATTGTACTCCAGAATCAACCCCAGGTCGGCGGCCGATCCGGCGATCTGGTAATAGGTGTATTCGAATCCGCCCACCGCGGCGCCAAAGCGGTCCCCCTGCCCTTCCCGGACGATGCCCTCAAATTTCCAAAGCCAAGCTTCCCTGGTGTACTGCAGGTCCACGCCCGCCTGTTGGATCAGATCGTAATAGGCCACCAGGCGGTCTCCTGCTGCATTCGGCAGGAGCCGGGGCTCCCGGCTTGTACCGTTGAAGTAATAGGCGCCGACATCCCAGTCGCCGAAATAGTGGGCGTAGCGCAAGGCCGCGTCGAGGTGGTATTCTTCGGCGCCGGATTCAAACACGCCGTCATCTTCCACCACCAACGGCGTTCGCAGGCGGCCGTCTTCCCCCGGAAACCCGCGTTCCCGAAAATAGGGCATCAAATAGAGCTGCAGTTCCCCCAAGTCGTGCTGACGCCCCACCATGAGCATGGGCTGCCCCAACTTGTCCTCCTGGTCCACATCTTCCAGGTTATCGGTCTGGTTGATGATGTCCACCAGGTGCTGGGATTCGGTGACCCCCCAGAAGACCTTGTTGATTCCGGCCAGCAGCTCCCAATCTCCCTTGTTGTAGCGCCAGTAAGCTTCCCGCAGGTCGAAGTGGGTGCGCTCCGCGTCGATGCCGTCCAGGCGGTAAAAGGGGGTCACTTTGAACTGATGGGAGCTGCCCGATGGTGCCAGTCGCATCTCGGGCTGGGCGACAAAGGACCACTGCGGCCCATCCTCCTGGCCGGCAAGGGCCGCGTCCTCGAAAAAGAACCGCCCCTCGGCCGCCACATAGCCGGAGAAGTCGACGTCATCGGCCCCGGCCATGACCGGAACCGAGAAGCAGATTAGAAAAGATAGGACGAAAACATATGGATGCGTTTTTTTCATGTCGCCACCCCCGGCCTCACCGGATAAACTGCAGTAGGTTGAAATATGGCGCAATGCCATTGCGTCATGCCGGAATACGCGCCCTCTCTTGTCATCCCGGCCGAAGCCGGGATGACGGGGAGGGAGGGAGGAGGGAGGGCGGAATATTATCCTTCTGACGTTTGTGCTCAGGTTTAGAGCCTTATCGTATTCTACGCAGCACCCCTTTATTGAAGTCCCGCTCCGACAGCCCTTTTTTGAAAGCATAATCACTGTAGAGCAGATCGGTACTTTTTCCCGTCTGGTGGTTGATCATGGTCAGTTTGTGGGCACGCCAGTAGTCGGCGTCATACGCCTTGTAATCGTCCAGGGTCAGGGTCTTGAGCAGGTCCCCCCGTCGGTCGTAGAATTCCACCTTTCTCACCTGATAGACCTCCTGGTCGATCCAGGAAACCTGTTTGGTGTATCCGGAGTGTTCATAGCGCGGATAGCGTTCCACCACATCGCACGGCATGCCGTTGATCACTTCGCTGCGCAGATATTTGTAGTCATACTTGTTGAGTTCCAGGGCGGTGAAGTCCTCGAAAGCGAACTCGCTGCCCACGAAGGGGCCTGATTTGTTCACCGAAGAGATCCGCTTGGTGCGTTTCAGGGCCGGCAGGTAGAGCCATTGATCATCCGGGTCCAGAATTTTGGCATGCGACAATAAGGCCGTGCCGTCGATGTCAGCCGGGCTGTCGAAGATGATCAGGCTCTTGTCGCCCATATTCTCATCCGGTATCTCAAGGGTTTTCAATACCAGCGTCCGCTGGGACGCATCGCCGGCCTTGTTGCGCAGCACCATTTTCAACTGCACTTCGCTGTCGGTGAAACCACGGTCGCTGCGGTCGCTGCGAGCTGAAATCGCATAGCCTTTTTCCGCCGGTGTCGACGCACCGACCCCGGAGGTGAAGATTAAAAAGATTCCCGCAACCAGGCCGAAGGCCCTAACAACTTTCTTGGGGTAAGCAGACAGTTTCATAAGCCGCTCCTTTTCTTTTCTGGCCGATGAGCAGAAGCACCGGCAGCAGGGTAAAGTCAAAGATGAATGCCACCACAATGGCCATGGCGGTCAGCAGGCCCATGTGTGCATTGATTAAAAAGGTCGAGGTGGCCAAAATGGTAAACCCGATGCCCAGGATGAGGGTGGTCGCAATGATCGCCTGCCCCACCGTATTGAAGGCGTACTTCACCGCCTCGGGCGGTTCCAGGTCCAGTTCCCTGCGGGCGCGCAGGTACTTGGCCAGGAAATGGACCGTGTCATCCACGATGATCCCCAGTGAGGTAGAGGTGACCGTTGCCGCCGCCATGCCCACACGGCCCACCAGCAGCGCCCAGAGACCGAAGGTGATGAGGATCGGCAGCGTGTTGGGAATCAGGCTCAACATGCCCAGGCGGAAACTTCTCAGGCTGAAGATGATCACCAAGGCGATGAGCCCCAATGCGAGGGCATTGCCTTTTAACATGCTCTTGATGTTGCGCTCCGAAATGTAGGAGAACATGACGGTGGCGCCGGTGGGTTCGGTGGCCATGTAACCGGGGGCTTTGAAGGCCAGCCATGTCTTGGACCGCTCGATGAACTCGCGCACCCGCTTGGTGGAGATTTCAGGCAGTGAAACCGTCACCCGGGTGGCGGATTTATCCACGCTGATGCGGTCGTTCAGATCGAGTCCGAAGGGCAGAGAGAGTTCGTATAGCAACAGGTACTGCGCCGCCAGTTCCCGGTCTTCCGGGATCCGGTACCAGGCTTGATCGTCCCCGTGCATATTTTTGTTGAGCCGCTTGATAACATCGGCATAACTGTAGACATGCGCCACCTCCTGTTGCCGCCGCAACCATCCGGTGAACGCCTCGAGGTGCCGGAGATACTCCGGATTGCTGATATTGCCTTCTCCCCCGGAAGGGATGGAGTATTCGATCTGGTAGATTCCCGTCAGGTTCTCCATGGCAAATTCGGCATCGTTGCGAAACTCGATCCGGTGGTCGAAGTACTTCACCCACTCATCATTAAGCTCGATACGCGGTACAATCATCGCAGCGGCAATGGCCGTTGCGCCGACGGTCAGCCCGATGGGCTTGTAAAAACGGATCACCCAGTCGGCAAAGCGATTGATCAGACCGGAACGGCCGGCTTCATCAACCGCTTTGGGCTGACGCACACGGTACGGCAGCAGGCTGACCATGGCCGGCAGAAAGGTCATGGAGTAGAGCCAGGCCGCAGCGATCCCAATGGCGGTGATATTGCCCAAATCGTGAAAAGGCGGCGTATCGGTGAAGTTGAGCCCCAGAAATCCCACGATGGTGGTCAGGCTGGTCACGGTCACCGGTATGGCGTTGATGCGCATGCTTTCGATCAGCGCCGAACGCTTGTCCAGCCCCTGCAACATCTGTTTGCGCAAGGTCACCAGGATGTGGATGCTGTCCGCAATGGCCAGGGTGAGTATGATGGTGGGCGCCATCACGGAAATGGGGGTGAGTTTGACCCCCATATATCCGGCCACGCCCATGGCCGAGGCCGACGAAAATCCGATGACCAGCAAGGTGGCCACGGTGCCGCTGACGCTTCGGAGCGTGACGGCCATGACGAGGATCAGCATCAGATACATGAGGGGCACCAGGGTCTGAAGATCTCTCAGCCCCGACTCGGCAAAGGTGTTGTTCAACATGGAGACGCCGGTGAGCACCACCTTCAGATCCGGATACGCCGCCTCGAGATCGGCAACGATCTTCCGGGCCATACCGACTGCCTCGGGCACTTCCGTAATGTTCTTTTCCGGATACTGGAGGGTCACGTTGATGCCGGTGGTGTCGGCATCGTCGGAGATCAGGTTGTTACGCAGCAGCGGTTCGGCCATCGCGACGGCTTTCTTTTGATCGAGCTGCCCCGGGCTGAGCCCTTCGCTGCCACGGATCAGGTCCTCCACGGTCAGGTCGTCGCCATTGGCCCAGCTGTGCTGGAAATTGGAGATCGAATCCACCCGGATGGCATAGGGAATGCTCCACGCCTTACGGGTAACGGTCTCGACGGCCTCGGTGACCCGGGACTTGAACACCTGTCCATCTGCCGGCTGGATCACGATCAGAATGTTGTCGTTTTTGGTGTAGGTGGCCTGGAACTTTTCGAAGGCCAGCAGTTCGGGGTTCTCCTTTCCGAAAAACACCCTGTAGTTGTTGGAAAAATCCAAAAAACGACCACCTGAAGCGGCAAGTGCCACCACCACCAGAGTCGCTGCTATGACCCACCAACGATGGCGGATTAGACGCTCCGCCAAACGGGATGCCGCTGCATCGATTTGTTTAATCATGACGCCCATCCTGTTTCTGTTAGGGTTTCCAATGAAGTAGTCGGCACGCGGTCAAGCGTCCCATGGTAATAGAGCGATGGATCAATGCCGCGCCATTGGAGATGGTCGAACTTTCGCAATTGCGATTGATCCACGGAGTCAATGAAAAATTGACTGATCAGTCAAATAAAAGGCAAAAAAAATTAGGCTGTTATAATCTCTTCAGCCGTTTTCATAACGCCGGGCAACATCTCATCTGCACATCCCAGCTTGGACAGCAGGGCTATGCCCTGGGCCATCACGATCAGGCTTTGTGCCATGGCGGTCGGGTCTTTGGATTCAGGCAGCAGACCTTGCTCGATGGCCTTTGAAAATGCCCGCTTGAAGGCCCCTTCCATGCGGCTGATCTTTTCTTTGAGCAGCGCGCCGATCTTCGGATGGGAAATACCGAATTCGGCGATGGAGTTGCCCAGCAGGCAGCCGCAGGCATCCGCGCCTTCAACCATCTCCCGCATCATGTGCAGCACCTGGCGCACGTTTTCCAGGGGATTCCCCGGCTGGTCGAGCACCGCAGCAAGATCACTGGTAATGGTGCGGGTATAGAGGGCCAGGGCCTCAAGGAAGATCTTCTCCTTGCTGCCGAAGGTATTGTAGAAGCTCTGGCGCTGGATCCCCATATGGTCCAACAGCTCCGACATGCCGGTATTCTGGAAGCCTTTCTGCCAAAAGAGTTCCATCGCCTTTTGCAGCACCTCGTCGCGATTGAAAGATAGGGGTTTTCCTCTGACCATTTGAGCACCTTTTCTTGACTGTTTGGTCAAATAGTAAGTTTATTTGACCAAACAGTCAAGAAAAAAATATAAAAAATATCATAATGAATAAAAATCGGGTTTTTGGAACGGCGGCGATGCTTTAAACTTCATCCACGTTCTGATATACTGTTTCGACATTCCGATTCAACCAAGGGGGGAAAACATGGTCAGAACCGAAATATCCCTGTTTCTGAAAAACGCACCGGGAGAGCTGGGCAAGCTTTCCGCCATGTTTGCCGACGCAGGGATCAACATCGATGCGATCACCATCCAGGATGCATCCGGTTACGTCAAGGAGCTTTTCAAGGCCCGCGGCAAGTCGCTCAAACGCATCGCTTCGGCGGCCAGCTACAACTCCATGAGCAAAGACTCGGCCGACTTTGCGCTGATCCGCGTCCTGCCGGCCGATGGCACCATCAACAAGGCCATCGACCTGCTCTCCCAGAACGATTATCTTTTCGACATGATGCCGGTGGTGGTGCTGGAACTGGACAACCAGCCCGGGGAGCTCTCCAAGATCGCCAACAAGATGGGACAAGAGGGCATCAACCTCAACTACGTTTACGGGTCCGTCGCCCCTTCCGGCGGCAAGTGCCTGTTTGTCTTCTGCCCGGAAGATGTGGAGCAGGCGGCCAAGATCTTCCAGGCTCCCTCCTGACAGACGATACCATATCGGTATAACGACCCGGCCTTTGCGCAGTTGCGTCCAACGTGCGACGCACGGGCGGTCCCGGCCGCCGCATTGCAAATGTAAGGATCGGCACTAACTTTTATCGAGCACCTGCATTTTGACCCTTTCCCAAAAGGATCTGCTTATGAAAGCTTCCGACCTTTTTGTGCGCGCCCTGGAGGCCGAAGGTGTGGCATACATCTTCGGCGTCCCGGGAGAGGAAAACCTGGACCTGATGGAGTCGTTGCGCAAATCGAGCATCAAACTGATTTTGACCCGCCATGAACAGGCGGCAGGATTTATGGCGGCCACCTATGGCCGGTTGACCGGAAAGGCCGGCGTGTGTCTGGCGACCCTGGGACCCGGCGCCACCAATCTGGTGACCGCGGCCGCCTATGCCCAACTGGGGGCCATGCCGCTGCTGATGGTGACCGGCCAGAAACCGATCAAAAGCAGCAAGCAGGGACGCTTCCAGATCGTGGACGTGGTGCAGATGATGCAGCCGCTGACCAAGTATACCCATCAGATCGCCTCCGGAGACAACATTCCCTCCCGTGTCCGGGAGGCCTTCCGGCTTATTGAAGAGGAGCGGCCCGGAGCGGCCCACCTGGAATTTCCGGAAGATATCGCGGTGGAGGAGACGGCTTCGGCCGTCATCCCCAAAAGCGCCACGCGGCGCGCCACGGCGGAGGAGAAAGCCGTCAGACGGGCGGTGAGGATGATCGAAGCGGCCAGGCGCCCCCTGCTGCTCATCGGCGCGGGGGCCAATCGCAAGTCCACGTCCAACGTTCTCGGCAAGTTCATCGAGCAAACCGGCATTCCGTTTTTCAGCACCCAGATGGGCAAAGGTGTGGTGGATGAGCGCCATCCGCTCTTTCTGGGCAATGCCGCACTTTCGGCCGATGACTTTCTGCACCGCGCCATCGACAGCGCCGACCTGATCATCAACGCCGGTCACGACGTGGTGGAAAAACCGCCTTTTTTCATGACCCATGGCGGGTTCAAGGTGATCC
The DNA here is from genome assembly GCA_050302315.1 of Desulfobacteraceae bacterium. GTDB lineage: Bacteria > Desulfobacterota > Desulfobacteria > Desulfobacterales > Desulfosarcinaceae > JARRKU01. The sequence goes on along the minus strand of JBNLAV010000187.1, from coordinate 28,727 downwards.
ACATCAATTTCTCATCGGCAGCAGTGGACCCGGTTTATTTCCCCCAGTTAGAAGTGGTGGGAGATATTGCCAACAGCATCTGGCAGATCATGGAACGGCTGACCATCCAGCCGGCCTGGGATTTTTCCCGCTTCATGCAGATCAAGGAACATGTAGAAGACCATCTCAAACTGTGCATCGATTCCACGGATTTTCCCATCTGTCCCTCCCGGCTGGTGGGCGATGTGCGCAAGGTGATGCCTTCGGACGGAATTATTGCCCTGGACAACGGCGTCTACAAAATCTGGTTCGCCCGCAATTACAAGGCACATGCCCCCAACACCGTGCTTCTGGACAACGCCCTGGCTTCCATGGGGGCCGGCCTGCCGTCCGCCATGGCGGCACGCCTAGTCTACCCGGACCGCCGGGTGATGGCGGTGTGCGGCGACGGCGGGTTCATGATGAACTCCCAGGAACTGGAGACGGCCGTGCGGCTGAAAATGAACATGGTGGTCCTGATCCTGCGGGATGATGCCTACGGCATGATCAAGTGGAAGCAGACCGGCATGGGATTCGAGAACTTCGGCCTGGACTTCGGCAACCCCGACTTCGTGCGCTATGCCGAAAGCTACGGCGCACACGGCGTTCGGGTTGAAAAGGCGGAAGATCTGCTGCCCATCATGGAGGAGTGCCACTCCAGCAGCGGCGTGCATCTGATCGACTGCCCGGTGGACTATTCGGACAATGACCGGATTCTGAATAAAGAAATAAAAGAAAGAAGTCGCCTGATTTGAAACCGGGGATAGCGTCCTCGCCCGCCCCCCACCCAAGCTTAACCTATCCAGTAAGGTGACCCATGACCGAAAAGTATGCCTTGCTCATTCCCGGCGCCACAACAAATGATGGCGTGCTGAAAGTATTTGCGCCCTGGGACAACGCGCTGATCGGAGAGCTGACTGCGGCGGACAGCGCCGCTGTGGAGAAGGCCCTGGAGACCGCTTACGCCTTGTATCGCAACCGCGACGGCTGGCTGCCGCCCTCCAGGCGCATAGAGATTCTGGAGAACACCGCCGCCATCATGGCCGGACGCGCCGATGAACTGGCCGTGGAGGCGGCGCGGGAGGGGGGCAAACCCCTGGTGGACTCCAGGATCGAGGTGGCGCGGGCCATCGACAGCGTCAAAAGCTGCATCGAAGCACTGCGCACCGAAGGCGGAAGGGAGATTCCCATGAACCTCAACGCCGCCTCCGCCGGAAAAATCGCCATGACCCGCCGTGAACCGATCGGCGTGGTGGTGGCATTGAGCGCGTTCAACCACCCCCTGAACCTGATCGTCCATCAGGTGGGACCCGCGGTGGCCGCCGGCTGTCCGGTGATCGTCAAACCGGCCGAAGCCACGCCGCTGTCGTGCATGCGGTTCGTGGAGATGTTGCGCCAGGCCGGTTTGCCGGAGGCGTGGTGCCAGGCCCTGGTGGTCAACGATCTGGCCGTGGCCCAGGAGCTGGTGTCGGATAAGCGCGTCGGCTTCCTCACCTTTATCGGCAGCGCCAAGGTCGGGTGGATGCTGCGTTCCAAGCTGGCGCCCGGAACCCGTTTTGCCCTGGAGCATGGCGGCGCCGCCCCGGTGGTCGTGGCCGCCGATGCCGATTTGGATGATGCCGTGCCGGCCCTGGCCAAAGGCGGATTCTACCACGCCGGGCAGGTGTGTGTGTCGGTGCAGCGCATCTACGCCCATCGCACCATTGCGAGGGATCTGGCTGAAAGACTGGCCGATGCGGCCCGCAGCCAGAAGATCGGCGATCCCACCCTTCCGGATACCGATATCGGACCGCTCATCCGTCATACAGAGGTGGATCGCGTGGAACAGTGGGTGCAGGAGGCGGTCGACGCGGGCGCCGAACTGCTGGCCGGCGGCAAGCGCATCTCGGACACCTGCTACCCGTGCACCGTTCTCTACGACCCGCCGGCCGACGCCAAGGTCAGTGCCCTTGAGGTATTTGGCCCGGTGATCTGTGTCTATCCCTTCGAAGAAATTGGCGATGCCATTTCCCGGGCCAACGCCCTGCCCTATGCCTTTCAAGCGGCCGTCTACAGCAAGGATATCGATACGGCCATGCATTGCTACAACCGGCTCGATGCCGCAGCCGTCATGATCAACGAACACACCGCTTTCAGGGTGGATTGGATGCCCTTCGCCGGCCTCAAACAGTCCGGCTACGGTATCGGGGGCATTCCCTATACCTTCCGGGATATGCAGGTGGAAAAGTTGATGGTGTTGAAATCGTCGGGGTTGTAGACAGGCCTACCGATGCACGGTGGGAGATCTGCGGGCCGCTATCTGTCAGGGAAGACCAAGCCAGATGGAGCGCCGTGCTTTCATATGACTATATTAATTTGAGCTCATAGCGCTCTTCAGTGAGAGACCGGCCCCAAATGCGGTGCGTTTTTCTTTCTGTCCGCTTGAACCCCGCTGAAACGTAAAGATCAAGGGCCGCTTTCAAAAAATCGATGGTCCAAAGAAAAATGGCCTCGAATCGTTGCTCTTTGCAGAAACGTATGACTTCCGATATCAGCTTTCTGCCGATCCCCTGCCCGCGAAGGTCCGGATGCAAGATAAGCCAACGCAATTGAGCGGTATTGCCGGGGCAGTGGACAACGGCGACGGACCCCATGACTTTCCCTTCCTTCTCCACGATCCATATCGCATCCCCGGCAGCCCGGTCATTGACGAATTGGGACAAGGGGATGGCCACGTAAGGTTCGAAAGTATGGTCGAATCCATACTCCTCGGCATAAAGCGTGCCGTGCAGATGAATAATTGCGCCGATATCTCCAGGACGGATCTCTGTCCGAATCGTGACGGAGGCTAGATCGTTGCTTGCCGTAGGGTCGCTCATTTTCGAAGGCGTATCACAATTAGTTGCCTTGGTCAACTTATTAGTTGACAAAAGCAACATTATTCAGCATGCTGGCGACAAAGCGCTATTCCGGAGGTCTTTTATGAATGAACAGGTAGATGCCATTCGCAGATTTAATCGGTTTTATACCAATTTTCTGGGATTGTTGAATGAAACGCTGCTGGACAGCCCGCTTACTTTGACCGAGGGGCGGATCCTGTTTGAAATCGACAATTTGGCGGCGTGCCGCGCAAAAGAATTGATTGAGATTCTCAACCTCGACCGTGGGTATATGAGCCGCGTTTTAAAGCGTATGGAACGCCTCGAATTGATAGAGCGGGTTACCGATACTCGTGACAAACGTGTCCGTACCATTAAACTGAAAAAAGATGGCAGGCATGTTTTGAACAGTATCGATCGCGATGCCAACCGTCATATCGGAAGCGTATTGAAACTGCTCAACGGTTCAAATAGAAGGATCTTGATTAAGGCGATGCAGGATATCGAGATAATTCTGTCCGATCGCGCAGTAAAATCAAAGATGGGGTGCCCGGTGCAATCCTGAACCCATCCCCAACCTGAAATCTGGTCACCCCATTGCCAATGGCCTCGGCCCTGCCGGCCGCATCGAACTCGGGAACAAAGTGCCTGACCTTGGGCCACCCGGCGAGCAGGCTCACCAGACAGGGCGCCCCTTTCATGTTCAAATAATCGCCGCCGTGCAGACCGGCGGCGTATACTTCGACCAACCCCTCTTTTCCTTTGGCTTCGGCCTGGCCAATTCCCGCAAGGTCAATACCTCCGTGGATCCGTAGGCTTTTTGAACGATCTCTTTTATTTTTCGGCGTACCGGGAAATTTTTGCGTGGTTGACTTTCGCCCGGTCGTTTGTTGAGTGCGGCGGGCGAAGGTCTGGGGCATCAAACCATTGTTGTCATGCATGTCAATTTGGGGGCCCTGGACGGCTATCATTTCAACGCCATTGCAGGACCGGTTTTCTAACCGTCGCAAGCGTTGACAGCCTTATTGCGGTCTCGTATATTAAACGCATGCTGATCACCTGATCCAGTGATTACCAGCAGGTGCAACCACTCATCTGAGTTGTTTCCGGGACGACTTCCCAAATCTTGTGCGGCGTAAAACAGTTGTACATCTGCTAATTAAGGAAAAGCGTGCGCCTGGATGAAACAACAACTCGCCATTAGAAGACTCAACCTTCTGGCTTCGTCGATTATCATTCTCCTTATGGCCAGTGTGATCAGCTATCTGCTGATATCGAATTTTCATCTGAAATATACGCAGCAGACCGCCATGATCGAGAAGAACATGGTCGACTCCAAGAAGGCCTATATCCGATCAGTCATTGAAAGTATCATCCAAACCATCGAGAGCGACCGTCGCTTCTGTGAAGTTGACGGCAGGAAATCACAACCGGCGGCGCCGTTGCCGCCGAAACCCAATACGGCCGGGTGCGATGAAAACTTTTTTAAGGAAATGGCCAAAAATCGCATTCGTGAACTGCGCTTGAAAGAAGATGGCTATATCTGGATCAATCAGGTTTTGAATTACGATGGCGGAACCGGATATGCGATTCGATTGGTCCACCCCAACCTGCAACACACGGAAGGCATGCTGCTATCGACGGACATGAAGGATGTCAAGGGGAATTTCCCTTACAAAACCGAATTGGAGGGGGTGAAGCAAAACGGTGAAATTTTTTTCGAGTACTGGTTCAAAAAGCTCAACAGTCCCAAGATCGAGCATAAACTCACATTTGCCAAACTCTATAAACGATACGATTGGATCATTGCCACCGGCGTCTATCTGGACGATGTGGAGGAAGAGATCCTGTTTCGAACGGAAAACATAGAGGTGCTGCTCAGAGGGCAGATCAAGCGCGCCGTGCTGACCGGGGCTATTTTTGTGCTTTTGGCGCTTGGCATCCATTTGCTTTTTCAGAGGCGTATTGACAAAACCATCTCATGGTACAGCGACAGTATGCGGCAACGGGAAGAAGAACTGGAGCGCCTCAACGCCACATTGGAGGAGAAGGTCAAATCCCGGACAAAAGACATCCGCGAAAGTGAAAAACGGTTTCGTAATCTGGCTGAGAACATCAGCGAAGTATTTTGGATCAGTTCGCCCAGGATGGATGAGTTTGACTATATCAGCCCCGCATTCGAAAAAATCTGGCAATGCCCCAGGACGGCCATCTACGAAACGCCGAGCGGGTGGTTTGAGTCCATCGTGGAACAGGATCGGCCATCCGTCGTTGCCTGCATCCAAAAATACGGCAAGATTCCTTTTTCCGGCATCAGTTTTCCCGAATATCGTATCCGCAGGCCGGATGGATCAATATGCTGGATTCATGCGCGCGCCTTCCCGCTGAGAAGCGAAACAGACGGCCCTCAACGGTTGACAGGCATCGCACAGGATATCACCGAGCGTAAAAATGCGGAGATCGACTTTCAAGCGCTGGTCGAAAGCGCTTCAGGGGTCACCGGCCAGTATTTTTTCAACAAAGTGGTCGAAAACATTTGCGATTGGCTGGGGTTTGAAATCGCCATGATCGGCAGAATTGAAGGCGGATCGCAGGTCACATCCGTGTCGTTGGTGGTGGATGGCGAACACCGCAAAGAACCCATGGTGTATAATTGCACCGGTACACCTTGTGAAAAGGTGGCCACCGATGGCTTCAGCGTTTTCCCTGATAATGTCGCCAAAAGCTTCCCGCAGGACAAAATGCTCGAGGCATTGGGCGTCACCAGCTATGTGGGGACAACCCTGAAGGATCGAACTGGGCAACCCATCGGCATCATTTGCGCGATGGGGCGCAAGAAGGGCATCATCCGCGAACGTACCCGGAATGTCTTCGATATCATTGCGGCCCGGGCGTCCGCTGAACTGGAAAGAACGAAAATCGAGAATGAGAAAGAGGAATATGCCGAACGTTTGCGTCAATCCCAGAAAATGGAGGCGATCGGGACGCTGGCCGGCGGCATTGCACACGATTTTAACAATATGCTGGCCATCATACTCGGCAATACGGAAATCGGCCTGGAGGATTTACCGGAAGGGCACCCGACAAAGCATAACCTGGAAGAGATTTTACACGCCTCGCTGCGCGCCAAAGATGTCATATATCAAATTCTCAGTTTCGCTCGCAGAACCGAGTCCGAGAAAAACCCGATGTATGTGGAACCGATTGTTACCAGTGCGGTGAAACTGTTGCGGGCCTCCATACCGGCGGGCATTGACATACAGGCGGCAGTTGACGAAGACGCATCCGCCATCATGGCAAATCCTGCGCAGATCAATCAAATACTGATCAATCTTGGCGCCAATGCGGCCGACGCCATGCGGTCCAAAGGGACTGAGGGGAAATTGCGGATCGAAGTACAAAACGTCCACTTGCGCGCCGACCTGCAAACTCAATTCACGGCGCTTCCCCCCGGCCAATACCTCAGAATCAGCGTAAGCGACACCGGCACCGGGATAGACCAGATGGCCATCCAAAGGATATTTGAGCCATATTTTACAACCAAGGATGTCGATAAGGGCACCGGGATAGGACTGGCGGTCGTTCACGGGATTCTGGAAAATCACGGCGGGGGCATTATCGTCGAAAGCGCCGTTGGACAGGGGACGCGAATCGACGTCTATTTCCCTGCGGTTGAATACGATGCCGGCCCTGAAGCGGAATCTGCGGAGGCGGCCGGCAGCGGACACGAATCAATTCTATTGATCGATGATGAAAGCTCCGTGCTGAAAATTACCGGGATGATGCTCGAGCGTCTCGGGTATCGCGTTGTCTCCACCAATGAACCGGAGCACGCCCTCCAACTGTTTAAGGAGGCGCCGGACAGCTTTGATCTGGTCATCACCGACATGGCCATGCCCGTGATGGGGGGTGACCGGTTGGCCGAAATAATTCGTGCCATCCGTGGCGATATTCCGATTATTCTTTGTACGGGATACAGCGATAGCGTCAGTGAAGATCACGCCATGGCCATCGGCATCAACGCCTATCTCGAAAAACCGATCACCAAACGCCGTCTGGGCGAAACGGTTCGCAGCCTGCTGGATGGATCTCCAGATCAGGACCAAAGATAGATCCCGCCCGTCTCACTGAAAACGGTACCGGCACACACGCACCCCTATGGCCGAAAAACGACAACAAGCGTCATACGTCGCCGGCCGCCGCGTCCTCCATTGGCAGCACCCAGATCAGGAATTGGGAGAAGACTTTCCATACTTCATCGCCGTAGCCGCCGGCCATGAGAAAGGCGATCGGGATGCTGCGTTCCTTCAGGAAGCGGTAGACCATCTTGTCTCTTGCCAGCAGCTGCTCCAGGGTGAGTCTTAATTTGGAGGTGGACGGCAGTTCGTCCTTTTCAAAGGGGTCTGCGCCGCTGACCACGATCGCCAGATCGGCGGAGCCGGTGGCGCCGAGTTCATCGAGCCCTTGCTTGAGCCGGTCAAGATAGGTCGGTTCTTCCCCCGATTCGATGGGGATGTCGATGTCGCTGGGGGTGTGGGCGGGGTTGGGCCTGCCGTCAGGGAGAATCGGCGGCCCGTCCATGGGCCACCCGGTGGCCATGTGGATGCTCAAGGTGACAATGGTGTCGTCCCCCCGGGTGGCGCCGGCCGTACCATCGCCCTTGTGGGCGTCGGTATCGATGATCCACACCTTCTTCGCCCCGTATTCCGCCTGCATCTTTCGCGCGGCGATAACGATGTCGTTGATGATGCAGAAACCGGAACCATGGTCGGCGTGGGCGTGGTGCATGCCGCCCGAAAAGTAGTAACAGAACCCCTGTTCGAGGGCTTGCCGGGCGCATTGAGATGTGCCGGCAGCCTTGGTCAAGGTGCGTTCAAACAAATCGATCAGCGGTCGCGTGGCCCGGGAGGGATCGTACCGGTGGAAGTTGCCGCCGGCATCGATCAATTCATAAGTGGTGGTGATGATCTCTTCCAGGCGGTCCGAATAGAGCGCCTCCACATACGCCGGCGTGTGCACGCGGAGCAGGTCGTCTCTGGTCAAACGGATATCGATGCGGTCCTGATGCCTTCGGTTGAGAATGGGAAGCAGCTCCGGATGCGCTTTCAAGGCGGCAAAGGTCGCAGTGGTGCGGCTGTCATGGATGGGGATCAGGACACCGAACTCAAACAGGCTGGCGGGTACGTTCGGATTATAGATAATCATGCAGGCATCCTTTGTCGGCATATCGGTGTCGGGGCCGGTCGCGGCCAGGTGGTATACGAGAAGATAATACCAGGGAGCCGGCGCGGCAAGAGGAATTCGGCGCCCATCATACCGATATGTCCGCCACGATCAGCCGCCGTACATCTGTTTCACCTTCTCCCGATCCACGGCGCCGTCCCCCTTGAGGGGCAGGGCTTCGACAAATTCAACATACTGCGGTTTCTTATATCGGGCGATACGTTCCCCGACAAAGGCGATCAGATCCTGAGCGCCAAGATTGGCCCCCTTGGAAAGCACACAGACCGCCTTGATGCCCTCCTTCCATTTGGGGTCCGGCACACCGAACACCACCACGTCCTCGACATGCGGATGCTCCAGAACCGCTTTTTCAACTTCGGCCGGATAAACATTCTCGCCGCCCGGCTTGATCAGTTCCTTGTCAGCCTTGCGACCGGCGTACCACAGAAAACCCGCCGCATCCATGCGCCCCAGGTCGCCGGTATGATGCCAGTCGTTGCGAAAGGTATAGCGGTTGTCTTCTTCCAGGCCCCAGTATCCTTTAAATACCATGGGGCCGCGCAAGGCGATCTCTCCCACCTCACCGGCAGCCACGGGCCGGCCGTCGTCATCCATCAATTGGACCATACCCAGCATGATGGGCCGACCGGCCGATCCGGGGGCGTCGTCATACCGGCCCAGGCTGGCAAGCATGGACGTTTCGGTCTGGCCGTACATGCAGTAAAAGGTGCCGCCCGATGTCTTTTGATACCGGTCGATCACCTCCGGCGCATCGAGGCCCATCACTGCCCGCAGGGAGCGGATGTCCGCCTTGGCTTCGACTTGCGCGTCCAGCAACGATTTGAGCATGGGCGCGAAGGTAAAGGTAAACGAGGCCTTGTGTTTGCTGATCAGCGCCACCATTCGCGGGGCGTCGAACTTGGCCAGGTTGATGTTCAGGCAGCCGCCATGGAAAGCGAAAAAAACCATGAAAAGGCCTGCCACATGAAAGAGCGGCAGGGCATTGAGGTGGACATCCTCGCAAGTGAGGCCCAAAGCATGGGCCAGGTGCATATTGGCGCACAGCAGATTGTTCTGGCTCAGCAGCGCACCACGCGGCTGACCGGCCACTGCGGCCGTGTGAATCATCACAAAGCCGTCGTCCCCGTCCACCTCATCCGGAACGAATCCGGACGGGTCGTCCCCGCCGGCAAGGTCGCCGTAAGCGCCTTTGCCCGGTTGAAGGTTGAAAAAAGCCGGATTTCCGTTCAGCTTAGACCGCACCGCATCGGCCCAATCGGGATTGCTGTTGTCGGCGAACACCCATCGGGGGGAGCTGTCGTTGAGAATGAAGGCCGCCTCTTCGGCGGAGAGCCGCCAATTCACCGGCACCACGATGGCGCCCAATGCCGCTGCCGCACCATAGATCAGCAAGTACTCCAGGCAGTTCTGGCCCAGGACACCGATGCGGTCTCCCCTCCCGCAGTCAGCTCCCCGCAGGGCGCCGGCCAGCCGATCCACGGCCGTCTTCACCTGGCCGAAGGTCATCGGCGCGCCGCCATCGCCTTCGATCCAGGCAGGATCGTCGGCATGCACCAGGGCATTACGAACAATGACATCATAGAGGGTGAAGTCATATAGACCCATAAGCGATCTCCAATCTCGTATCAATATGAAGCAAATGCCGGAAGGCTCCAGAGCCAAGGCGCCAGGGGCGCTGCCGTAGCCCGACTACTGCAAGCCCTTGGGGGTACCGTATCCGGTATCCTCCATCATGTTGCAAATGCCGGAGGGCTCCAGAGCCAAGGCGCCGAGGGCGCTGCCGTAGTCCATCTACTGCAAGCCCTTGGCAACGCCGGATCTGGAGTCCTCCGGCATTTGCAACCTATTTGGTGGTTACTACCGGGCATGGCCCTTTTAAGATAACGTACTGGGCCGTCGAGCCCAGCAAAATTTTACGGGTACGGGAAGTCTTTTCGATGCCCAGATAGATCCGGTTGATCGCGTTTTCCTCGGCAAATTTAACCAGATCCTCGCCCGGCGACAGGCCGCGGGCCAGCTGGATGGTCTCGCACTGCACCTTTTCCTTGAGCAAATAATCCTTGGCCCATTGCAGAAACTCTTCGACGGCCACAATATCTTTCGGCTCTTCTTTGCGACCGCCCTCCATGGAAGCGACCACATAAATCAGCCCGTTGGTCTTCTTGGCCTGCTCGCAGGCCAGTTCCAGGGCGCGCTTCGACGCCGTCCCTCCATTGTATCCGACAAGGTATTTCATGGTATTCTCCTGTTTTGTCAAAATCTAAAGTTTAACCCAAACGACCCTCAGAACGATAAAACACACCCGATTCAGAAAAGCAGAAATTCAGCACAAGATACTATAAGACAGGATACCTTAACTTTAAACGATGCACATGCATGATTGCAGCGATGTACTTAGATGCTTCCCACCGGCACCCTGCAAGCCGTCCTCTTGCAAATAAATCACATCCACCGCTTGCGGCGCTTGTAGGACTTGACCTCTTTAAACGACTTGCGGCGCCCCCCCTGGGTAATGCCCATGTAAAACTCTTTGACGTCGGGATTGTTCCTCAACTCATTGGAGGGACCTTCGAGGACAATCTTCCCCGACTCCATAATGTAGGCGTATGTGGAGACCTGCAAAGCGATTTTGGCGTTCTGCTCAACGACCAGGATGGTCGTGTCCAACTCTTTGTTGATGCTTTCTATGTTTTCGAAGATCTCTTTTACCAGCAGCGGCGCAAGCCCCAGGGACGGCTCGTCCAGCATGAGCATCTTCGGGGCCGCCATCAGGGCCCTGGCGATAGCGATCATCTGTTGTTCTCCGCCTGAGCAGTAGCCGGCCAGGCGGTGGGTGATTTTGGCCAGGCGCGGAAAGTGCTCGTACATCTTTCTATGATCGTTTCGCACCGCCTGGTAACCATCTTTTCGGGTAATCGAACCGGCCCGGATATTCTCGTCCACCGTCAGGTGTTTGAACACACGGCGGCCTTCGGGAACCATCACCGCCCCGAGGCGCACCACCTCGGTACCCAGAACATTGGTGAGGTCATGGTTGTCGAATTTGATATACCCCTCTTTGATAAAGCCGTTTTCAGGCTTCAACAGTCCGCTGATCGCCCGAAGGGTGGTGGTCTTTCCGGCGCCGTTGGTGCCGAGCAGCGCAACGATCGCTCCCTTGGGAACCTTCAGGCTGACGCCGCGAAGGACCTGGATAATATCGTTGTACACCACTTCGATGTTGTTTACTTCCGCCAACAGGTTGTTTGTTTCTGCCGTCATATGCTCGCCCGCACTTTTCGCTGCCGCCACAAAGGCCGGTGTTCTTTTGATTTTTTAGTTTTCACTTCCCGGCGGCGGGGATGAAGAGGGGGCCCGAGACCAGGGCGCCCCACTTCTCCCCCCATCGGTGTTCCCCGTCGCCGTGACGGGAAACCCGGTTCGCAGTCAGATCATCTGCCTGTGATGTGCTGCGAATTATTTGATCTTTTTCACGAATTCAGAGGAAAAAGGCGCCCCCACTTCCCTGAATATTCCTCCTTCGGCACGGTACAACTGCAGTGTATCGACACCTTCGCGGTCATTTTTTGAAAAAGAGACCGGCCCCACTGTGGTCAGCGGATAATAGGCGTTGAAACCGTTCATGGACAGAAGTTCTTCATGCAGGGTTGCACGGGAGATCTTCATGCCCTTGGCCTTGACGCGCCGCATGGCTTCCACGGCAATCTGGGTCACCTGGATGCCGTTGGTGTAGTTCTGCGAGTTGGCCAGCTTGTCATCCCGGCCATAGCGTTTGGCCAGCGCCAGCTGGGCGTCGGTACCCGGTCCCGGTGCCGTGGTGAGCCGATACGATGTGGTCCAGTAGGCGCCTTCGGCGTCCGCGCCGGCCAGGGCGATCAAGTCCGGACCTCCGGCATAGTGGCAGGAGAGAAAGGTGATCTTGCCGGCCTCTCCAAAGCTCTTGGCGGCAACACCGAGGCTCTTGGCGCCTTTGAGCATGGTGGCCACCGGCGGCTGCACCGTCTGGCTGATGATGTACTGCACCTTTTTGCTGAGCAGACGTTTCAGCATAGCCGTGTTGTCCAGGTCTTTGCCATGTTCCACCACTTCGACCAGATCGATGCCCATTCCGGCGGCAATCGCCTTTTTAACATCATCGGTAGCCGCACGGCCAAAAGCGGAAGGATGGATGAACATGGCCACTTTGGGCTTGCCCTTGCCCTTGTGGTTGGTCACCACATATTCGGCCAGGCCGATGGCTTGGCTGGAATAGGATGAAATCGGCAAAAAGATGTAGTTGGAGTCCACCAGGTTGCCGGCGTGAAAGGAAGCCGGAATCACGGGGATCTTCTCCTCTTCGAAATCCCGCTTCAACCCCATGGTGCTTCCGGTGGAGTAGTTCAGGTAGAGGACGATGCCTTCATCGAGAAACTCTTCGAAGTTGCGTTTGGTGACTTCCGTCTTGTAACCGTCGTCTTTGATGAAGACTTCCAGCTTGTCTTTGCCCAGCAGTTTCTCGTCGTTCACATAGCGAACGTAGTCTTCAATACCCTTTGCGTAGGGACTTCCCACGTCGGATGTCGGGCCCGTAATGGCCAGAGACGAGGCGATCCGGTAAGTTTCAGCCTGTACCTGGGACGACATTCCAAATATGAGGACCACGGACAGGGCGATTAAAACCGGTACGGTAGCTTTGTTTTTCATTTTTTCCTTCCTTTCCTTCTTGTTTTGGACGCTATATATGGACCACCAACCGTTGAATCAAAGGGTGCGCAACGGTATGAGAACCGAGCAAGAAGTAACGGTCGGCCGGTTTCAGTATCGGAACGGCCAAAGCTTCAGATAGGTGCGTGCAATGCGCCACCAATTGGCGATCCCCCTGGGTTCAAACATTAAAAACAAGACGATCACCAGACCGAAGGAGAGCGGCCGCAGTGCCGTTGCCAGATCCCCTGCACTGGTCATGTAGTTGCCGACAAATTCAGCCAGGTGCTCCACCTGCAATTCCAGCATTTGAATTGCGGCCGGCCCGAAGAACGAACCCACCAGGCTGCCCAATCCTCCCACAATGGCCATGGCCAGGTAGGAGATGGAATGATGCAGGGTAAACGACTCGAATCCAACCCCCCGCCACAGGTAGGCGTGCAAGGCGCCGGCGATACCGGCGAAAAAACCGGCCAGGGCAAAGGCATACACCTTGGTGAACCCCGGATGCATGCCCATGGCGTCCGCGGCCCGGTCGTTGTCCCGCACCGCCATCAGGCAACGCCCGTAGCGGGTGCGCAGCAGGTTGCGCACCGCAAATCCGAGCACCACCACCACGGTCAGAATCACATAGTACCAGAAGATGTAGTGGTCGCTGCGGCCCACCTTCCCGCCGAACCAGGTGACGCGGCCGATGAAAATGGTCTGCCCCTGGTTGAAGAACTTCATGAAATTGATGGTCCATTGAAAGATCATCTGGGCCGACAAGGTGGCGATGGCCAGGTACAGGTGCTTCAACCGCAGGGCCGGCAGCCCCACGAAAGCACCGAAGACGGCGCCCGCACAACCGGCGGCGAGGATCATCAGCGGCCAGAAATGGGTCAGCAGCACATGGCTGTCGCCAAGCACCCTCGAAACGGATGCCAGGGTATAGGCCCCAACTCCGACAAACGCGGCGTGGCCGATGGAGATCAGGCCGGCAAACCCGGTCAGCAGGTTGAGGCCGTAGATGGCCACAATGGAGACCAGGATGCTGTCGATCACCAGCATATATTTGTTGCTGAGTTCAAAAATGAGGGGCCATACAAACAATGCCACCAAAAAGCAGCAAAAAATCAACCGGTCCAGGCTCGTAAAAAAGACGCGCTGTTCCGCACGATAGGATGTGAAGAAGTTACCCGTTGCCAGCCAACGATTTTCCGACATAGCCTACACCCGCTCGATTTCGTGAATACCAAAAAGTCCATGGGGCTTGAACAGAAGGATGATCAACAAAATGATATAGGGCAGCAGATTCGCCGTCCCGAACAACCCCCAGTGGCCGTCCAGATATCCGGCGGCGAACTGCTGAATCAATCCCATGATGATCCCGGCCACCACTGCGCCGATGATGGAATCCAGCCCGCCGAGAATCACCACCGGAAACACCACGATGCCGAAGGCATGCAGGGTGTCGAAATTCAACCCGGTGATGTTGCCGATGATCACGCCGGACGCCGCGGCCGTGAGCCCTGCCATGGCCCATGCCAGTCCGAACACCTTGGGCACGGAAATGCCCACGGACATGGAGGCCAGTTGGTCATCGGATACGGCCCGCATGCTCACCCCCAATGTGGAGCGCTTAAAGAACAAGGAAAACCCGATGATGAGAATGCCGGTTACGATGACGCCCAGCAACTGGGTCCAGGAGACCGACACCCCTCCGAAAGCGACCGGTTGACGCGGCAGGAACGCGGGAAAGGAGTAGTTTTCCGATCCGAACGGGGTCAGGTAGATGATGCCGTCGATGATCGACATCAAACCGATGGTGACCATGATCACCGAAATGATCGGCTCGCCGATGAGCCGGCGCAGGAAGATGCGCTCGACGCTCATCGCCAGAAAAAAGGTGATCACCATGCTTGCCAGAAAGGAGACGAAAATCGGCAGCCCCACCCAGACCGTCAGCGAATAAGCGACAAATGCGCCGCTGGCGATGATCTGCCCGTGGGCGATGTTCAACACCCGGCTGCTCTTGTAAATCAGCACGAATCCCAAGGCCGACAAGGCATAGATCGAACCGACGACGATGCCGGAAACAACCAGTTGAAAGAAATAACTCATACTTTATCGTCCATTATTCCTTGGTCATATTATCTGTTTCAAAAGCCGAAGAGCGGGCAACCCTTCGGAATTCCACCGTTTGAAATTGCTGCGGATTTTGCTGTAAATCGTCATTGTCAATTACGCTCGCCAGGTTGCTCATGAAACTCCATTGAATAGAAAGGCATCATGGTTCTGACGGTGGCGGTCTGGCCGTCCTGATAGGTAAATTCGGCCTCCACCTCTTTTTCGCTGACTGACTCATCGTACAGCGTATCGTAGAGCAGGCTGTACTTCTCGCGCACAAACTTGCGGCGGATCTTGCCGGTCTTGGTCAATTCGCCATCGTCCGTATCGAGCAGTTTGTAGAGGATGGAGTAGCGGCGAATCCTGAAATAGGGTTTTTCCACGGTGCGGTTGAACTCTTCCAATTCCCCGCGAATCAATTTGGCCACTTCGGGCTTGAGCGAGAGATCCATGTAAGTGGTGAAGGAGATGCCGCGATCTTCGGCCCATTTGCCCACAATGATGGGATCGATATTGATCAGCACCGATACGTAGTCTTCCTGGTCGCCGAAGATCACCGCCTCTTTGATGTAAGGGCTGAACTTGAGCTTGTTCTCCAGAAACATGGGGCTGAACATATCGCCCTCTTTGGTGTGCATCACGTCCGATATGCGGTCGATCACCACCAGGTGGCCGTCCTGGTCCAGAAATCCCGCATCGCCGGAGTGCAGCCAGCCGTCTTCGAGCAGCTCTTCGGTCTTTTCGGCCAGCTTGTAGTAGCCCGCGCACACCGACGGCGACTTGGAGAGAATCTCGCCGATGTCGCTGATGCGGCATTCGGTTCGCGGCAGCGGTTTGCCCACCGTATCCGGGCGGATGTCGCCGTCGTTGTGCATGTACGCAATACCGGTAATCTCGGTCTGCCCGTAGATCTGTTTCAGGTTCACACCGATGGCCTGGTAGAATGTGAACAGGTCGGGCCCCAGTGCCGCGCCGCCCGTATATGCTCTTCTGAGCCGCAGCAGGCCCAATTGATTGATCAGCGGGCGGAAGACCACCTGGGAACCGAGCCACGCCTTGAAGCGCAGCATGGGCGGCATGGGTTTGCCGCTCATGCGATAGGGAGCGGCCTCGCGGCCCACCTTGATGAAGTAGTTGTAAAGTTTGCGGTTGAGCCAGTAGGAGTCGTCGATCTTGAGCCAGATCTGGGACTGGATGGTCTCGTAGATGCGCGGCGCACCGAACATGAAATGCGGACCGATCTCCTTGAGGTCCTCCATACTGGTCTCCACCGACTCGGGAAAGTTGATGGTGATGCCGGTCGCCATGGCCACGCCGAAGGAGTTCATCTGCTCGCCGATCCAGGCAAAGGGCAGAAAAGAGAGATACTCGTCGGTTTCGGCCAGCTTGTCGACCTTTGATATCTGGAGGCCCATGTTGATGTAATTGCGATGCATCATCATGGAACCCTTGGGCAGTCCGGTGGTGCCCGATGTCAGGCAGAGAAAGCAGGTGTCGTCCGGCTTGCCCATGTCGATCAGTTTCTCGATCTTTTCATCGCCGCCTTCGGACATGGCTTTGCGGCCCAGTTCCAGCAGGTCCTTGAACTCCAGGAACCAGTCGTCGGAGCGGTAGCTGCGCATGCCCCGCGGGTCCTCGTAGATCACATGCTGGACATTGGGGATCTTGTCACGGACCTCCACCAGCTTGTCCACCTGCTCCTGATCGTCGCAAAAGACCGCCCGGACTTCCAGGTAGTTGAGGATATCCGCGATCTCATGGGGCAGACTGGTCTGGTAGATGCCCGCAGCGATGCCCCCCACCGCCATGGTGCCGATGGCCGTAAAGAGCATCTCGGGAATATTGTCGCCGATCAGGGCCAGCTTGTCCTCTTTTTTAAATCCGATGGCGTCCAGCCCCAGGGCGACCTCGCGGACGCAAGCGTAATAGTCCTTGTAGGTATACCGCCGCCAGATCCCGAAATCCTTCTCCCGAAGCGCCACCTTCCCCGGCGTGTTCTCATTCCGCCAGCGCAGCAGTTGGGGGATGCTGTACGATAGGAGATGTTCTCTATGGTCGGTGGGTTCTGTCATAAAAAATTGTTTCTGGTTTATTGTTTCTGGTTAATGGTTGAGCTGGTGCCGGGATAGCGCCGCAATATCGTGCCCTGGACCGGCCGCGTCTCAAACCATACCTGCTGGCCCGAATCCGCGAACCAGAAACCCAAACTACCCGTCTTCACCTATATATGCCTCAATCACCTTGGGATCTTTCGACACCTCTTTGGGCGTTCCGGACCCGATCACCTCTCCGAAGTCGAGCACATAGATCCGGTCGGAGATATCCATCACCACCCCCAGGTCGTGCTCCACCAACACCACGGTCGTCTTTCTCTCCTGCTGAATATCGATGATAAAGCGCACCATGTCCTCTTTCTCTTCGATATTCATGCCGGCCATGGGCTCATCGAGCAGCAGGAGTTCCGGGCCCAATGTCAGGGCCCGTGCCACCTCCACCCGCTTCTGAATTCCGTAACTCAGGCTGCCCACTGCCTTTTTGCGGTAGGTTTCCAATTCCATGAAATCGATCACATCTTCCACATATTCGCGGTTCTGTGCCTCGATCCGCGCCGTTTTTCCCCAGAACATCAAGGCATGGAAGATGCTGTATTTCAGGTGCGTATGACGCGCCAGCATCAAATTGTCCAGCACCGTCAGGCCGCTGAAGAGCTCCAGGTTCTGGAACGCCCTGGCAATCCGCAGCTTGGTCACCTGATGGGGGGACGCGTGGTTTAGTTTATGCTCGCCGTAGTTGATATTGCCGCTGGAAGGGTGATAAAAGCCTGACACGCAATTCAACAGACTGGTTTTGCCGGCGCCGTTGGGACCGATGATGGAAGTGATCAATCCCGGTTCGATTTCCATGCTGACTTCAGAAAGCGCGTTCAAGCCGCCAAAGGTGAGGGTGATATCGGAGACGGTCAATGGTTTCATGCTGTAGTTGGCGTACCCTTTTAGAGGTATTGGAAAAACAACGGCAACCGACCAGGCCGACTGCAGCCATCGGGCCAAGGGGTCGGTTCCATGTGCCTATACATTTGTAAACCGATCAGTTCTGGCGCAAAATCCTGTTTCAAATAGAAGGTATAAAGCCTTTTCCCGGCCGCAAATTGTGGTCGGGCCATCTGCATTTATAAAATAAACGCGCTTCACTAATTATGTCAAGTTGATAATATAGCGGCAAAATAGCGGTATATTCCCGCTATTCATCAAACGTCAGCAGATGGGACCGCAGGTTGATGGCTGTATTGGTCAACCGGAGTTTCTTCCGGATATTATGACGGTGGTACAGCACGGTGTTCTTGGAAATCGACAGCAGTTCGGCGATCTCCTTGTTGGTGCGCCCCTCCTTGACCAGGTTGGCCACCCGGATTTCGGTGGGCGTAAAATTGTTGAACTTGCTCGATATGCGGCTGATGAACGGTGATACGATGCTGTCGAGGTTGGATTCGACGATCCGCAGCAGGGTCTTCTGGCGGGTGGTCAGCCCGGTCTTTTTCACCTGGGCCACATAGGGGGAGACCAGCTCGGTAAGGTTGGCCAGCACGCTCTCCTGCAGCTCGTTCTTATCCTCTTCGCGCTGCTTGAGCAGTACCCGCAGCGCCGTATTGACCTCCTCCAGATGCTGGGATTGGGCCTCCAGCTCCTTTTCGCGCACGCGCAGCGCCTGCTCCGCCCGCCGGCGCTCTTCCACCTCGGTGGCCAGTTCGGCGGTGCGTTCCTGCACCAGTTCCTCGAGCTGGTCCTGGTACTCCCGCAGCGCCCGCTCCGCCTTCTTCTGGGCCGTAATGTCCCGCAGGGTGACGATATTGCCGATGTTGCGGCCGCGGTCATCGGTAAAGAGACAGGAGCTGAGCTGCACATCCAGCTTGCGCCCGTCTTTGGTCAGCCGCTGGGTCTCGAACAGGCTGATCTTCTGCCCGCTGAGCATCACATCAAGGGCCTTGCGCGTATCCGGCCACGCCTCGTCCGGTACGAAATCGATCTGCTTGCCCAGCACCTCCGAACGGGACATGCCGAAGGTCTGCTCGAAAGCCGGGTTCACATAGGTGGCCACACCGACCATATCGTAGACCACGATGGGATCGGGGGAAGATTCCAGAAAGTTGCGGTAGCGCTTTTCGCTCTGGCGGATGCGCGCTTCGGCCTTCTTGCGCTCAGCCAGCTCCCGGTGCACTTCGGAATAGAGCTGGGCTTTTTCCAGGGCCAGAAGGGCCAGGGCCGCGAACCGTTCGACAATGGTGATGCTCTCCTGGTCGAACTGCTCATCCGGGGTGAGCTGCCCCAGACCGATCACGCCGCTCACGCGCTGATCGTGCTTCAGGGGGATGCCCATCACCGAATGCACCGGATCCAGGGTGGGTTCCTCGAGCCGGTCGGGCCAGCGGTGGTAATCGTCCACCAGCATGGGCTGCCCGGTCTGCCACACCTTGCCGCTCAGACCCTCTCCCTTGCGCACTGTAAGGCCGAGCTGGTCCTCGAAAAACCCCATCCCCACCTGAATTTCCATGATGTCGCCATCGCCGGCCGGCAGAAATATATACCCGTGTTCGGTGCCGGCCAGGGCCGCCGCCCGTTCCAGAATGGTGTGCAGCAGCTCCTGGGGATCGAGCTTGTCCAGCAGCGCCATGGAGGTCTCGTGCAAGGCCGTCAGATACTCGTTCTGGCGGCCGACGGCCCCCTCCACCGCCATCAGCTTCTCCGATTCCCGCCGCAGCTCATCGACCTGCCGCAGCAAATCTTCATATGTGGGACGATCGTTCATGGATGATGGTTCTTTGGTTTCTGGTTTCCGGTTCATGGTTGAGCTGATGGATAGATAGCGCCGGGATGTCGTGTCCTGCACCGGCCGGCACGGAGGCCGGCCCTACGACTTCGCCGGCTGTGACGTGGTCTTCGCAGGGCCGGACTCCGTACCGCCGTCCTCCTGAAAAGCACATGCATGCCCCCCTCTGCCGACTATCCTCTCAGCATAAGCTGTCGAACGATTCCATAGACCAATAGGGCCAATGCACAACCGGCGAGCACTTTCAGGCAAAGATACATTCGCCGGAGGTTCTCAACATATCGACCTTTGACATGTTCCGGCAGATCGGAAGAAAAGACCATACCTCCCCGGAACATCATGCGGTTCTTCCCATCACGCTGATCCAGATCCTGATGGTTGAGACACAGGAACCTCAAGTACAGGTAGTGATACACCAGCCCCAGAAGCGCCACGCTGAACGGAATGAAAATGACTATGAGTACGATTTCGAAAACACACCCCTCGAATCTATCTTGAATTACATTATAACGATCTTCTTGACCACTTTCACCATCTCCTCCGGATCGTCGATCACCTGCACGATATCCGTATCTCCCGGAGAGATCATGCCGCGGCCGAGCAATTGCGCCTTTATCCAGTCCAGCAGCCCGGACCAGTAGTCGCTGCCCGCCAGAATCACCGGAAAAGGCTTGATCCGCTGGGTCTGGATCAACGTCATCACCTCGAAAATCTCATCCAGGGTACCGAACCCGCCGGGCAGCCCGATGTAAGCCGAAGCGTATTTCATGAACATCACCTTGCGGATGAAAAAATATTTGAATTCCACCTGTATATTGGCATAATCATTTGGTTTTTGCTCAAAAGGCAGCTTGATGTTCAACCCCACCGAGTTGCCTTCGGCCTCCCTGGCCCCCCGGTTGGCCGCCTCCATCACACCGCCGCCGCCGCCGGTGATCACCGAAAACCCCTCCCTGGCGAACGCGCCGGCGATCTTCCGGGCATGCTGATAGACCGGATCTTTCTCATTGGTCCGCGCAGACCCGAAGATGCTCACCGCAGGCCCCATCTCATGCAAGGCCTCCACCCCTTCCACGAATTCGCCCAGAATCTTGAACAGGCGCCACGACTCACCCAGCTTCAAATCATCGATCAAGAATTGCCGTTCCATGTTTCTCCTTGTGCATTTTGAATAAGGTCTAAAATATTGAAACCAGACAAAATAACCCTGAATATAACAGCAAGCGCTCAATGTCCGCAACCGTTTATACCTCCGCAAAAAACGCGGCACCAATCCAGGGCGCGTACGCAACCGGCAAATCATACGGCAGAAAACCTCGCCCCCGGTCAACAACATTTAATCTCAAATTTCGGGTTTCACTCAAATTCGGTTTGAAACGCTGTGTAGGAGCGGCTTTTAGCCGCGAAAAGGCTCCTGAACAGGCATTCGGGTCGCGGCTAAAAGCCGCTCCTACTTAATACCGGCACGCATCCCCGATGCCGATTGGCGGCAATATTCAAGGCGGGCACCTGACACAACCGATGCCCAGCTCCAACGTTGACAACCCGGATTCAGAATGGTAACCAATAGTGTTTTACGTTAACGCGTTCGCAAAACACCAGTCAGGCGTAACTCTGATGCCCACAAGCTCGGAATCCCTTTGGCGCACGGTAACCATCATCAACGAACTGGGGTTACACGCCCGCGTCGCGGGAATGTTGATGAAAGTCGCAGACAAGGCCCGCGACAACGTCTGGCTGGAGTTCGACGGCGAAACGGCCGATGCCAAGCAGATCATCGATATACTCACCCTGGGCGCCGCAATGGGCGACCAGGTCACCATACGCATCGAGCAGGCAGCCGACAAGGACATTTTAAAACGCCTGGTCGCCCTCTTCGAGGAGGGCTTCGGAGAGTAGTTAGTTGAAGGACAATACTGAAAAAGAGCGCATTATCCGCGGAATCGGCGGATCTCCCGGCATCTGCATCGGCAAGGCCTACCTGGTGGACAGGGGCGGCGTCGAAGTGGTGCCCAAGTACGCCATCTCCAAAGACATGCTCCCGTCTGAAAAAAAGCGCTTTAAAGCCGCCGTCAAAAACGCCTCGGACGAACTGCACCAGATCATCGAGGACACCCCCGAGGAGCTGCGCGAGCATGTCCAGATCCTTGAGGCCCACTCCCTGCTGCTCAAGGACAAGATGCTCTACGGGCGCACCATCGAGACCATCGAAAAGGAGCAGATCAACGCCGAATGGGCCCTGAAAAAAGTGGTCTCCTTCATCAAACCGATGTTCGAGAGCATGAACGACGCCTACCTGCGCGACCGGGCCGAAGACATCCTGCACGTCTCCGACCGCATCTTTAAGAACCTGATTGGTGCGGAGAACGTCGACATCGGCGACATCAACAAGCGGGTCATCCTGGTGGCCAAGGACCTGAGCCCTGCCGAGACCAGCCAGATCAACCTGGAGCGCATCAAAGGGTTCGTCACCGACGGCGGCGGCCGCGCCTCCCACACCAGCATCATGGCCCGCAGCCTTCAGATCCCCGCCGTTCTGGGCCTGGAGAACGCCACCCTGACCATCGAAAACGATGAAATCATCATCGTGGACGGCACCGCCGGCGTGGTGGTGATCAATCCCAGCGAAAACACCCTGATCGAGGCCGAACGGCGCAAAGAAGCGTACGAAGCGCGCCGCGCCTCATACGACCGCAGCAGCCACCTGCCCGCCGAAACCACCGACGGCAGGCGTCTGTCGGTGATGGGCAACATCGAACTGCCCGAAGAAGTGGTGGCCGTGCGCGAAAAGGGCGGCGACGGCATCGGCCTGTACCGCACCGAGTTCCAGTACATGAACCGGGTCGACTTTCCCAGCGAGGAAGAGCTCTACGAGCATTACAAAGACGTGGTGGAAGTAATCCCCGACAAGCCGGTCACCATCCGCACCCTTGACGTCAACGGAGACAAAGCCCTGGCTTACGGCCCCGTGGAAGACGAAACCAACCCGGTGCTCGGACTGCGCGCCATCCGCTACTGCCTGCAAAAGCCCGATGTTTTCATGACCCAGCTGCGGGCCATCCTGCGGGCCGCCAGCCACGGCAAGGTGCGCATCCTTTTTCCCATGATCTCGCGCATGGACGAAATCCGGGCCACCCGACAAATACTGGCCGAAGCCGCCGCATCGTTGGACGAAGACGGTCTGGCCTACGATAAAAACGTTCAGATCGGTGTGATGATCGAAGTGCCCTCGGCCGCCATCATGGCCGACGCCATGGCCAAAGAGGTGGATTTTTTCAGCATCGGCACCAACGACCTGATCCAGTACACCATGGCCATCGACCGCACCAACCCGCAGGTGGCCCAATTGTACAACCCCCTGCATCCGGCCGTAATCCGTTTGCTCAAAATGGTTACCGACGCCGGCCGCAAGCACAAGACCCCGGTCTTCATGTGCGGTGAGATGGCCGGCGAACCGCTCTGCCTGCCCATCCTGCTCGGACTGGGCCTCAAAGAGCTGAGCACCACCCCCCAGTCCATTCCGGTGGTCAAAACCGCTATCCGCGCCCTGAATGAAAAAGAGTGCCGCGCCTTTTTGAAAAAGGTTCTGAAAAAGACCGCAATCGAAGAGATCGAAGCCATGGTCCACGACACCTACGGCGACCTGTTCAACAACCACCACAACTGGGAGTAGTCCGACGTGGCAAAGGATCACATCAAACCCATCGCCGAAAACCGGAAAGCGCGGCACGAATACTTCATCGAAGACAAGTTCGAGGCGGGAATGGTGCTCAAAGGCACGGAAGTCAAATCCCTGCGCCAGGGCCGCGCCAACCTCAAGGACTCCTACGTCAAATTCAAAAAAGGCGAAGCCTGGGTCCAGCAGATGCACATCAGCCCCTACCCCTTTGCCTATTACAACAACCACGAGCCCTTGAGGGAGCGCAAGCTGCTGCTGCACAAATACGAAATCAAAAAACTCATCGGCAAGATCAACGAACGCGGCTATGCCCTGGTTCCCCTGCGCCTTTATTTCCGCGAAGGCAAAGTCAAGGTTCTGCTCGGACTGGCCAAAGGCAAGCGCAAACACGACAAGCGCGAAACCATCCGCCGCCGGGACCAGAAACGCGACCTCGATCGCCAGCGCAAAGAGTACAAGTAAGCCTGTGGAACCGCAGAATATCGAACAAGGAATTTCGAATGTCGAAGTGTGGAATCGCTGCGCTTTGCCTAATGTTTAAATGGCAGAATAGCGACATTCGACATTCTGCGGTTCAATATTCGATATTCGATATTCCAGCCGCCCGATTGCCCGGTAGTCGTTGACTCCTAACCCCCAATGGGCTAAATTTTTCCCAGGCTTCAAAAACAGATCCCGGCTCGACCCCGCACCGCCACCGCCCAGCCGATTGAACCGCCCGCACCTCGCTCGAGTCGGGTTGGACCGGGACATGACCACCCAAATTAATAAACAGACCATCTTCAACATGCAGGAGGACCGTAATGGCCAAAGCATCAAAGCAGACCCGCAGGAAAAAAGTCATCGACGTCTTGAACAAGGCCCGCGCCATGGAGTTGCAGGCCATCGGCCAGTACATGAACCAGCACTACAACCTGGACGATATGGACTACGGCGAACTGGCCGCCAAGATGAAACTCATCGCCATCGATGAAATGCGCCACGCCGAACAATTCGCCGAACGCATCAAGGAACTGGGCGGCGAACCGGTTACCGGTCACAACGGCACCATCAAAAAAGGCCAGAAAGTCGAAGGCGTGTACCCCTTCGACGCCAACCTGGAAGACGACACCATCGACGTCTACAACCAGTTCCTGCTCGTCTGCCGCGACAACGGCGACGCCATCAGCATGAAGATATTCGAACAGATCATCGACGAAGAGCAGATCCACTACAACTATTTCGACAGCGTGGACGCCCACATCAAGAAACTCGGCGACACCTACCTGGCCAAAATCGCCGGCACCCCCTCCTCCACCGGCCTCGGCCCCAGCGGCTTCGCCGCCGCCGGAGGAGAATAACAAAAAACCGGCTTACGTCTCCCGGCCCGGATCGCGTCCGGGCCGGGTTTCAGCCCGGAAGCATATCGCAAAAAAAAGGCTCCCATGTACCCATTCTTCAAACTGGCCAAAACCCTGATCACGGCAAAGTACCGCCCAAAAATCGACCTCGAAGGCCAGAGCGTCCTCAGCTTCAGGGCCGGGCTGACCGACATCGACGTCTTCATGGAGCTGAACAACGCCCGCTATTTTCACCTCATGGAACTAGGCCGTTGGGACTACTCCGTACGGGTGGGATTTATCGGCTTGATGCAGAAGAAAAAATGGGGTCTGGCCATCGGCGGCGCCAGCATCCGCTACCGCAGAAGGATCCCCTTCCTGGCCAAATTCACCCTCACCACCCGACTTCTCTGCCACGACGGCCGCTGGTTCTACTTCCTCCAGGAGACCCACCGCAAAGACAAGATCTGCTCCTCCGCCCTGATGAAAGCCGGCGTCACCTCAAAGCAAGGCCTGGTCCACGCCGCCGAAGTCACCCGGGTCTTCAACCACCCCGACTTCGGCGTCGAAGTCCCAGACTGGGTCAACGCCTGGAATCAGGCCGAAGGCCAAAGGCCCTGGCCCTCGGAATAGCCCCTGCACCAGCCCAGACAAACCCGGACACCGGGTACCGGGTAACACCGGCAACTCGTTGCCGGTGGCCGAAGGCCAAGAGGCAGCCACCTCCCCCACCGCCCACTTACTCACTCCCAATCATCAACGCTGAACCAGAAACCAAGAACCAAGAACTAATATCTATTTATTTTAAAAGCCAAAAGAACCTCCGACGGAAACATCATCTGCCGCACATACTCCCGCTTCTCAACCCGGAACCCATGCCGCGCCAACCGCCCGGCCAGCTCCACGCCGCGGCACCCGCCCAACGCCCTTGGAAACAGCCGGTAAAACCAGTCATACATGCCGCCGCCAAACCCGCGACCTTTGGTCATGTTCACCAGCACCAATTTGCCGCCCGGCTTGAGCACCCGCCCGAACTCCTCCAGCACCCTGCCCATCTCCTCGAAGGAGATCAAATCGAACATATAATTGTTCACCAGCACATCCACTGTGCCGGAACCCAATTCCAGGGCCGCGGCATTTCCAATCGAAAGCGCGTAATTCTTCTCCCCCGACCTGGCCAGCCGCCTGCGCGCCTTCTCCAGCATCCCATCGGAAAGATCCACCCCAATATTGCGCCCGCCCGGATTCCGGCGCACAATCTGCTCGAACATCAATCCGGTCCCCACCGCCACCTCCAGCACTGTCGACCCGTCTTTCACCTCCGCCAGCTCCAGGGCTCTTTCCCTGGCCTTCGACTCGGTCAACCGGCCCCACACATCGTAAAATCGGGAAATCCCGTCATAGAGGGCCCCGATCTCCGACTGGGGCACCACTGCATCCAGAGGCTTTCGCTTGTAAGTCCCCAAAAACGCCCGGCAACATCCATTTGATCTGATCATCGTTTTTCTCCTTTGTGCGTCATCTGATTCCAAAATAAGAGTTTGTGGCCCGGTATCCAAAAGGCAGACCGGGCCAAATCATTGATTTCAATTAACTTCCGCCTGGCTTAACTGCCTGTATGTATGCCGAGACCACAAATTGAGCCGCATCGCTCCCCGGCGCACACGCTTCGATCGCCTTCCGGCTCCCCGGATTTTCCTCGATGCGAATCTCTGTAAACCCGGCCTCCTCGAGCATCGCCCGGGTTTGATCAACCGTAGCCGCACCGCCCACACACGCCGACACCAGCTCCAGATCCTTGCGGATCCTTGGCGGCAACGGCTGCGTGGCCAAAATATCCGAAACCGCCAGACGCCCGCCGGGCTTGAGCACCCGAAAAGCCTCCCGGAACGCCTGCGCCTTGTCCACCGACAAATTGATCACGCAATTGGAAATAATGATATCCGCACAGCCATCGGCCACCGGCAGATGCTCGATCTCCCCCAAACGAAACTCCACATTGGCCGCATCCACCTTGGCCGCATTCCGCCGCGCCTTGCTCACCATTTCGGGCGTCATGTCCACGCCGATCACACGCCCCTTATCTCCCACCCGGCCAGCAGCCAGAAAGCAGTCAAACCCGCCCCCGCTGCCCAGATCCACCACCGTCTCGCCGGCCTTCAAAGAGGCCAGCGCCACAGGATTGCCGCACCCCAGCCCCATATCGGCCCCCTCGGGCGCCTTGGCCAGATCCCCGGCCGAATACCCGACCAGCGAAGAAATCCCATCCCCCTCTCCAACCGGACCGCAGCCGCACCCGGACTTCTCTCCTGACGCCAAAGGCCTGGACGACCCGCAACACCCCGCCGCACCCTTCTGCCCACCGGCATCCCCATCGGACCGGCCCTGTACCACACCGGCATAGCGACCGCGAACCGCCGATCTAACGCGTTCCTGCTCATTGATTCCCATGATAACCTCCATTCTTGTTGTCCCCGACGATACCCCATAAAATCATCAAATCTTATGATGCCCGCCGCAGATGTTGTGTACACATGCACCTATTTGCACATATTGCGATAAAATTTTTTGCCGCCCTATTTGCAGCAACCATCCGGGCAGCACACCGCCACGCACTTGCGAACCTGCCGGGTGATCTCCTCCAGCTTATCCACAAAGGCCTGGGCATCGATCTCATAAAACACATGTCGGGTCTCCTTCGCGCACTTCAAAATCCCTGCCTCCTGCATCAAGTTTAAATGCCGCGACACCACCGACCGGTCCTGCGGCATATGATCCGCAATCGTCCCGATATCCGACCGGCCATTGAGCATCAAATACCGCAAAATATCCATCCGCACCGGCTCGCTCAACGTCTTGAAAAACCGAACATCGAAATTATCCACCAGCTCATTCAAGCAAGACTCACCCGATATGACATCTTTCCAATCCATGACCAAATCATTAATGCACACAGATGCACATGTCAACAAAAAACCCGCTATCCCGGAAAATGCCGAAACCCAGCCGAATCAAATAGACCGAAATCCATCAACTTTGAACCCAATGTCATAAACTTAGCCATGCATGTTTCTGAACTGATATTTTCGAAATCGGAATCGGGATCGAACCGGTTGGTGTTGCAGCAAATTCCGATTCCGATAGCGATTTCGATGATCTTTACCAGCAATCCATTTGCTTAAGCCAACGACATTGACGTTGAACCTTCAGCTTTGAACTTTGAACCCTGAACTTTGAACTTCTAACCGGAGATCCTCCCAACCAAAAACCAGAAACCAACATCCAACATCCATTGACAATCGAATCCCGATCCCTTATTTTAGGACACCCAAACGCTCTTTAAGATAAATCAGCCACCCACCAGCCACGCCAAACAATAATGGGGGCGAAACGGCTTCGACGGGGACAAAGAAGCGCTGGTTGCATGCCGAGTGCCTATCGACTCGTACCCTTGATAGGACCTAAACGTAATCGCAGATGATTATGAATACGCTGTAGCTGCTTAAGGCAGCTTCCGTTCTTCCATCTCTTTCTTGCGGATTTGGAAAGAACGTCGACTAGCAGGATAGTTCGTGCTCGATGCCTGTTAAAGCACGGGCGAACTTTTAACAGGATAGCGTTCCCAGCCTCACGCCTGATGGAGCCTCGGAGTCGCGAAATTTAATCGTCAGGACAAGCATGTAGACGCCAGAGTGGAATGTTTTCGGACGCGGGTTCGACTCCCGCCGCCTCCACCATTAAAAAACTATGATGTCATATGACTTATGGTTGGTCGTATTAAAATAACGGGAAATGCTCTTATCAGTGAGGAAGAAATTCAGTTCTTGTAGAATTCAAGATCCGGACCGGCAGTGGGGGCCACCGCGTCGATGCGTTTCTGGCGCTCGGCATGGCTCCAGGTCCATGTCTTGCGCGCGATAGCCGCATTTTGGGAAACCTGTTGGACGCTTTCCATACCACTGACCAGGGTGGTGACGGGCAGAGACCACACGA
>JBNLAV010000186.1:0-7008 GCA_050302315.1 Desulfobacteraceae bacterium | reverse complement strand
CAATTGTTTCTGTTAATTGAGAGGCGGATGGGGTGATCAAAATCATAGCTTTGAAGTAGGAAAATCGCATCTTGCATTATATTTTTTGAGTGGATAGAAAAGGGGGGGCTTCCTGATCTCAGGGAGTCAACGACCAGCCGCAAAGCGTGTGGATAGGATTGAACGCATACGACCGCTCGGCACCCGGAAAGAGGCAGTAAAAGCAAAAAGTACGCCAGTGCTTTGGTCGTTGCCGTTGCAGCCGGGCGCACAGCACCCGGTTTGAGAACAACGCATCACCACCATCCGGTCTTCGGAAATTTAATAACGGTGTGAAATCATATAGAAAGGTTGGCATGGCGGTTCAAACGCTCTATCTGATCGGTGCTGGCGTCGCCCTGATCGTGGTTGGCATCACAGTCTGGCTGATCTTTGCGATTCGGCATAAATCCGAAATGGCACAGCAATTGGCGGCGAGCCGGTCAGAACATGCCTTGTGCCGGCAACAACTGGAAACCCATGCCCGCGACTTGACCGGCCTCCAGGCAAGCCTCAGCCAGAAGGAGGATCAGATTCAAAGACTCCAGGCGGAGACCGGGACACTCAAAGTGGACCGCGCTTCACTCGAAGTGCAAGTGTCTGAAAAAAAAGGTCAACTTGAAAAAGCCGATGGTCTCAACACCCGACAAGCCGAACAGGTTATCGATCTCCAAGGCGAGGTATCCCGACTCAGATCGCGTATTGCGGAGTTGACCACCCTCCTCGAGGACGAGCAAAAACAATCGACCGAAAAAATCGCGTTGCTCAATGAAGCCCGGGATCAGCTTAAGGGTGAGTTCCAGAACCTCGCCCAACGCATCTTCGACGACAAGAGCCGAAAGTTCGCCGAGCAGAACCGCATCAACATGGACCACCTGATCACCCCGCTGCGCGACCAGATCGGAGATTTCAAAAAACGGGTGGAGGACGTGTACGACAAGGAGTCCCGTGACCGGGCATCGCTGCAGACCGAGATCCACCATCTCAAGGAGCTCAATCAGCGCATCAGCCGGGAGGCCTTGAACCTTACCCGTGCCCTGAAAGGAGACAGCAAGGCGCGCGGCAACTGGGGTGAGGTGGTGCTCGAGCGGGTGCTGGAGGCCTCCGGCCTCCAAAAGGGCCGTGAATACGAAACCCAGGTCGCGCTGAAGGATGCCGACGGCCGACGCTACCAACCCGATGTGATCGTCCGGCTGCCCCAGGGCAAGGACGTCGTGGTGGACGCCAAGGTCTCCCTCAACAATTATGAGATTTACTATTCCACCGAAGATCCCGACCAGAAGGAGGTCGCCCTCAAGTCGCATATCGAAGCCATTCGCACCCATATCCGGTCGCTGGCCGGAAAGAGCTACGAGGATCTGGAAGGGGTGCGCAGCCTCGATTTCGTGCTTATGTTCATCCCCATTGAAGCGGCCTTTCTGGCCGCTGTGGAGCAGGACCGGGGGTTGTTCGCAGAGGCTTTCGAAAAAAACATCATGGTGGTCAGCCCCTCCACTTTGCTGGTGACCCTGCGCACCATCGAGAACATCTGGCGCCATGAGTATCAGAACCGCCACGCCATCGAAATCGCCAAGAAGGCGGGGCTCTTATACGATAAGTTCGTCGGTTTCGTGCAAGCGCTCGAGGAAGTCGGCCTTAGACTGGATAAAGCCAAAGAAGCCTACCGAACCGCCTCCGACCGTCTGGTCAACGGCCGCGGTAACCTGATCCGCCGTACCCAGGAGCTCAAGACGCTGGGCGTCAAGGCAGGAAAGGAGCTGCCCCGGCAGTTGCTGGAGGCGGCAGGGGAGGATGCGGAGGGGGAGGAATGACGAACCGCAGAATCTCTGGTGGGGCGAACCGCAGAACCGCAGAATATCGAACCGCAGAATTACGAAATAAGGTATTCTGCCGTTCTACCCCCTCATCCCCGCCAGAGCCTCCTGCGCCGCTTCCCGCACCGCTTTTTCGAAATCATCCCCAACAATGCTCTGCAGGTAGCGCCTGGTCGTATCGTCGTCAATAAGTCCAAAGATATGGGTCACGTCCCCCTGGGCCTGTGGGGCTATATCGGAAAAGGTCTGCCACAACGATCGACAAAGATCGATTGCAAGGGCCGGCGATTCGTCTGCCAGGTATTCCGCGGTCACCATGGCGCCAAGTCGAACCGACCAGCGCGGGTGGGTGAGCAGGTCGATTAAAGCGGGGAACACCTGCCCGCTCTCCATCATCATCTCGGCCACTTGAGCGGCCTGGCCGTCTTCAATGAGCTGTCTCAGTGAGTCGGCTGACAGGTCGGCGGGATTCCGGTTGGCGCAGATATTGAGGACTTCCGCGGCGTCCACTCGGCCGGTCCATCGAAACCGGTCGTCCAGAATCAGGGTTGGGACGGATTTGATCTTGTCCGCTTGGGCCATCTCAGGAAACAGTGCGGCGTTGATGACCTGCAGCCGTATCATGGGGGTGGTGTTGGCCAGAGCCTGAATCTGGCCCAGCATACCGGGGCAATGGGGGCATTGGTCCGCCACATAAAGCTTCAGGCCGGCAGGTAGGTCCAAAGGGCTTGCGGCCGTTTCTGTTTCACCGGCTGACGGAAGATCGGCTTCCTGCCCTGTGTCGAGCGCATCAAGAAAGAGGGGCAGGAACTTTCCCGTCGGAAGGGTGTAGTAGGCAATGTTGGCGTGGCGGCCGATCACCATGACGGGATCGCCAAAAGGGATATCGCTGTCCCGCTTAATCGTGACGTCGGGCATCTCTTTCTGCAGCTGTCCGCAAAACAGGGATAGTCGCTCCCCGATCGCTTGTTTGCCTTGGGCCAGGACGATCTTCCCCGGTGTCCTTCCATCGAGCCGGTAGGCCCGGATGCTGTCTAAATCTTCGGGAGTCAATGGCGCCTCTCTTTTGTTTGCGTGTCGCGGACACGCTTTGACATTGTGATCATCCGTTATTATGCTGCGGTTAACGTCCCGTCAAGGATCACGTGGAGATTCAGTGGGGGACCGCCTCCGGAAGCTGAACACCCAACGCCGGATACATCGTACAAACCATCACCCGGCCCGATACCTTTCCCACAGGGAGGAATCCGATGAACCGAACCATTTTGTCCATGCTGCCTAAAATTCTGATCGTGATGGCCGCGGTGGTGCAGATGTCACCCGCAGCGGTCACTGCCGGCGTCAATGTGAAAATGATGCTCTCCGCGATCAAGCTGCCCCCGGGATTCGCCATCAGCGTCTATGCGGACAACGTGCCGGAAGCGCGTTCTCTGGCGCTGAGCCCCTCCGGTGTCCTCTTTGTGGGAACGCGAAGAGAAGGGCGGGTTTACGCGGTGCTGGATCAGAACAAGGATTTGCGCGCCGATCGTGTCATCACAGTGGCCGAGGGGCTCGAGATGCCCAATGGCGTGGCCCTGTGGGACGGGGATCTCTATGTGGCGGAGGTACACCGCATCCTTAGATTTCGGGATATCGAGTCCCGGCTGGACGCACCGCCTGCACCGGAAATCGTGTACGACCGGTTTCCCAAAGATCGATCGCACGGCTGGAAATTTATCCGCTTCAGCCCGGACGGCAGGCTCTACGTGCCGGTAGGGGCACCTTGCAACGCGTGCCTTCGGGATGAAAAGGTGTATTCGACCATCACCCGTTTGAACCGGGATGGCAGCGGTTTCGAATTTTTCGCCCATGGCGTGAGAAATTCGGTTGGGTTTGACTGGCATCCGCAGACCGGCGTGCTGTGGTTTACCGAAAACGGCCGCGACTGGATGGGGGATGATCAACCCCCCGATGAGTTGAACCGGGCGCCTGTCAAAGGATTGCATTTCGGTTTCCCCTATTGCCACGGCGGGACCTTGGGGGATCCGGAATTGGGCTCCGTGCGGTCGTGCGATCAGTTTACCGCCCCGATGGTCCGACTTGGCGCCCATGTGGCCGCTCTGGGAATGCGGTTTTACACCGGCAGCATGTTTCCCGGCGACTATCGCAACCAGATATTCATTGCCGAGCACGGCTCATGGAATCGCCGCCAGAAGAGCGGATATCGCGTAACCCTGGTCAGGATGAAGGGCGAAGAGATCCTGGGATACGAGCCGTTTGCCCGCGGGTGGCGCATCGGCAACAGCGCCTGGGGCAGGCCGGTGGACATCGAAGTGATGCAGGACGGGAGCCTGCTGGTATCGGACGACCGAAACGGGGTTGTTTATCGCATCCACTGGTCCCCTCCGTCACCATAAGCGGTAAATTGTCCCGCTACGGGCCGGTTTGGATGGATATGACCTCGATCCTTTCACCCTGGAACCTGAATCGGATATCCAGATCCCACAGCCGCATGCCATGAGTCCTGGACGATTCGCTGTCCCGGTATCCTGGGCGCGGATCGAGGGAGAGCAATTCGGTAATCAGATTCCGCAGCCGCGGGTATTGTTGTTCCCTCGATCGCCGGCAGAATCGGTCAGCTTCATTAGCAAAGACCACCTGCCATCTTCCGTGCGGCGCCTCTGGCGCATAACCTCCCCTGGCGTTCGGTATCATATCAGAATAGCGCAGATAGGGTTTGACATCCAGGACCGGTGTTCCATCAAGAAGGTCCGCACCCCCAAGCATCAGTTGCACCTGGTCCTTTACCGTCCGGATGGACAGCAATTCGACGGCCGACTGGCCGATGGCGTTGGGCCGGAATCCGGAACGCGAGGCAAAAACCCCGACCCGCCTGTTGCCGCCCAGACGTGGCGGGCGTACGGTGGGTTTCCATCCCTGGTGGTGCGATTGATGGAATACGAAAACCACCCAGATATGGGAGAAAGCATCCAATTCACGGAATGCCTCAACCTGGCTGAAGGCGGGCGCCATTTCCAGGACGGCCCTGGCGCTGCCCGCCAGTCCGGGTTGCCGGGGGATGCCGAACTTTTCTTTGAAGCAGGAACGGATATGGCCGATGGGTTCGAAGGTGTATGAAGTCATTGAAAAGGTCCCCATAAAGAAATAGTTCAAAGTTCAGGGTTCAAAGTTCATGGTTTCATCTTTAAGGTTTAATGGCGCGCCCAGGTGCTTTATGATGATGGTTCAGTTGAGGGCAATACGGCCCACTGAAGCACAAATTGCCGTAACTTTGAACTCTGAACTTTGAACTTTGAACTTTTTTCATGGGAGGAAAGCCATGACCCAATGGTATTTAAGCTATGACGGAAATCAAACAGGGCCTTTTGACACGTCCCAGGCCGTCGCCCAGGCGCGGAAGAATCCCGATGGCTTTGCATGGCGGGAAGGTTTCGCCGAGTGGCTGCCCATCGATCAGATCGCTGAATTGTCGGTCCGCACGGTAGCGGTGCCCGCTGCGCCGCCGGCATCGGCCGCCAGAAAATCGGATGAGATCGACTTCAGGGTATTCGGGACCGAGATGCAGTTTGTCGAGGTGGAGTTGGACCCGGGCGAAAGTGCGGTGGCCGAAGCCGGGGCGATGATGTACAAGGATCAAAGCGTGAAGATGGAGACCATTTTCGGCGATGGCTCCGGTTCACGCAGCGGATTGATGGACAAGCTGTTGGGGGCCGGTAAACGGTTGCTGACCGGGGAGAGTCTTTTCATGACGGTCTTTACGCATACCGGACAGGGAAAGGCCCACGTGGCTTTTGGCGCTCCTTATCCCGGCAACATCATTCCCGTTCACCTCGACAAGGTCGGCGGCACCCTCATTTGCCAGAAGGACAGCTTTCTTTGCGCCGCCAAAGGCGTCTCCATGGGTATCCATTTCCAGCGTAAAATCCTGACCGGGCTCTTTGGCGGCGAAGGTTTCATACTGCAGAAGCTTGAAGGAGACGGGTTGGCTTTCATGCATGCCGGGGGAACGGTTTCCCATCGCATGCTAGGCCCCGGAGAGGTGCTGCATGTCGATACCGGCTGCATTGTCGCCATGGAAGCCGGAGTGCAATTCGATATCCAGCAGGCCGGCGGGATTAAAACCGCGTTGTTTGGCGGTGAAGGTCTCTTTTTCGCCGCATTGAAAGGCCCCGGAAAGGTGTGGCTCCAATCGCTCCCCTTCTCCCGGCTGGCCGGCCGAATGCTCCAGGCGGCGCCGCAGCGCGGTGGGGCGAAAGGAGAAGGTTCGCTCCTTGGGGCTTTGGGCGGTTTTCTGGATGGCGACAACAATTGATGGCAACAATCCGGCTGAACATGGTTCATTAAACCCGGCCTTGTGCGGGCAGGCGGTCGGCACCACACGCAACGGCGACAAGTGCCCGTAGGATGTGCTCCGGGCGTCCCGGAAACTCGCTTCGCTCAAACAATCCGGGCCGCTATTCCTGCGCTGCATCCAACGGGCACTAAGACGCCATTGCTCACGTGGCGCCGACCGCCTGCCCGCACAAGGCCTCGTCGTCGTAGTTGTCCGCAAAAAAATGCAATAAGTCCTTGGATGCATAGTATGGTGAATGACATTCAGTCAGAATTGCTGAATTAACTGCTGGTATGTTGACCTGAAATTGCCCTGATGATATTTGCAACCGAAACAATTAGCGCCAAACCAAGGGCGCGCGCAAAAAATAGCTTCACATGTTTATGCGCCAATGCATCCTGTCTGGCAAGGCGCCTCAACACCTGAAAATGTAAATTGCTTTTTGTGCGAACCCTAAAGGAAATGAGGCTGTATGGAATCCCATCTGGATTACTTCATGGAGAGTGACAAAGAGATACTTCGCCTGGAGATCAAGACAAAAGTAGAAGATGTGCGCCGTCAGGCGCTCTGGGCCGGCATAAAACCGGGCATGCGGGTGGCTGATATCGGTTGCGGTCCGGGGATAACGTCCGAGGCTCTGCTGGAGCTGGTCCAGCCGGGCGGGGAGGTGTTGGGCATCGATATCGCCCCCCACCGCGTCAATTACGCCAAAGAGAAGTACGGTAAGCCTGGTCTTTTTTTCGAACATCGCAATGCGATAAAATCCTTGGTGGATCTGGGAGAATTTGATTTTGTCTGGGTTCGCTTCATGCTCGAATATCACCGTGACAAGGCTGCCGATAT
>JBNLAV010000185.1:0-9619 GCA_050302315.1 Desulfobacteraceae bacterium | reverse complement strand
TTATAACCCAAAACAAGGTGGCTGTAACTGGACCGCTATCATCCTCCACGGGAGGTCAGGTGGCCGACCGGCCCGCCCGCAGCGCATCTTACGGTTGCTTGCCATCCTTGCCCGTGCGACGGGTCGGCCGGCCCCCTGACCGGCTTCAACACGCAATGTCATGTTATGGGATATCGGTCCGTATAAAATTGAGTTGAACCCATGCCCCCGGTCCGCCAGCGATATCCGTCAATTGTCTTTCATCCCTATGCTTTCCGGATATCCGGTTTATGCTTTTTTCGAACCCGAAAGCACTTTCCGGGTGAGGTTTGTGGTGCTGTAGCCCTTGACCAGTTCCACCAACTGGACCTTGCCGCCGTAAGCTTCCACCTCGGCTTTGCCCACCACTTCATCCGGCTTGTAATCCGATCCTTTGACCAGGATATCCGGCTTGAGGCTTTCGATCAGCGCTATGGGGGTGTCTTCATCAAAAAGAACGACCAGGTCCACGCAGGCCAAAGCACCGAGCATGGCGGCGCGGTCCTGTTCGGCGAGGATCGGTCGCCGGGGACCTTTCAACCGTCGCACGGAGCCGTCGGTATTCAGCCCCACCACCAGCCGATCCCCTAATGCCCGGGCCTGGTAGAGCAGACTGATGTGGCCGGGGTGCAGGAGATCAAAACAACCGTTGGTAAAGACCACCTTGTCTCCACTGCTTTTCCACTGGGCGACCTTTTCTTCGGCCGCATCCCTGGCCGGCATTTTGGCGGCGGCATAAGGGTAGTGTTGCGGCTGGTTGTCGTAATGCCATGCGGTGACAAGCTCCGACTGGAGGATCGGCTGTGTACCCAGTTTTCCCACCACGATTCCGGCCGCTGTGTTGGCCATGCGGGCGGCATCCGCAAAGGACGCGCCCACCGCCAAAGCGGCCGCCAATGTGGCAATCACGGTGTCCCCTGCCCCTGAGACGTCATAGACTTCCCGCGCACGGGCCGGAATATGGGTGACCGCATCGTCGGGCCCGATGAGGGCCATGCCAAGGGCGCTGCGCGTGACCAGCAGCCATGCCAGATCGTATTGCCGGCGTATCCGCCGGGCCTCTTCGACCAGGGCATCTTCGTCGCGCTCCAATGGCAGACCGGCGACGGCTTCAAGCTCGGCAGTATTAGGGGTAATGCAGGTAGCGCTGCGATACCGCTGCCACTGTGTCCCTTTGGGATCCACCAGCACCGGCACCTTTCGGGCATGCGCCATAGCGATGATCTCACCGAGGAAGGCCTGCGACGTCAACAGTCCCTTGCCGTAATCCGATACGATAACGGCCCGGCAGGCTTTGATCTCTTCGTCCAGCGCGGCTTTCACCCGGTCGAGCAGTTCGGGAGCAATCGTCTGACTGGCCTCTTCGTCGAGACGCAGCACTTGCTGCTTGCCGGCCATAATGCGTGTTTTGGTGATGGTCGGCCTCGAGCCGTCCTCCATCAGCCGGGCGCGGATTTTTTGTTTGGCCAGTATCTGCTTGAGGGCGGCGCCCCTCTCATCCCGGCCGCAGAGCCCGACCAGAGTGACCGCACAGCCCAGCGCGCCAAGGTTGTTGGCCACATTGGCAGCGCCTCCCAGGGTTTCGCTGACCCGCTCCTTTTTGACCACCGGCACCGGTGCTTCCGGCGATATTCGGCGAACGCTGCCCCACAGATACCGGTCCAGCATGATATCGCCGACAACGACGATGGGGATTTGGCTGAAATTTTCGGGAACTGCCACGATGGTGCCTCCTCAGTTGCTTTGGAAATCTAAGACAGCCGGTTTTCGATATGACCGGCCCAGTAGTGCAGGATAAAAATGTGGGCCTCTTGAATGCGTGCGGTTCTTTGGGCGGGTATCACAACGGCCCGGTCGACATGGCTTCTTAAAAATCCCCCGTCCCCTCCCAGCAGGCCGATGGTGCGCATCTTGCGCTCCTTTGCCACGGCCACCGCCTGCAGGATATTGCCGGAGTTCCCCGATGTGGAGATGGCGATAAGCGTGTCGCCGGCTTGCCCCATGCCCTCCACCTGGCGCGAAAAAACCTGATCGTATCCGTAATCATTGCCGATGGCCGTCAGGATGGAGGTATCGGTGCTCAATGCAACGGCCGGCCACGCGGGCCGCTCCATCTCAAAGCGTCCGATCATTTCGGCGGCAAAGTGCTGGGCATCGGCGGCTGACCCGCCGTTTCCGCAGATCAGGATCTTGCGCCCTTTTTGGAGGGTGCGCACCAGCACATCCCCTGCCGCTTCGACCCCCGCAGCCAGAGTGTCAAGCTGTCCCATGCACGCAAGGTGCTCTTTTAACGCTGATTTAAACATACGAAGGTATTTCCTCGAAAAGCCGACGCACCCAACGGGTTATCGCCATCGCCATTGATGGATGACGCCGGACCATTAAAGCCGAGTGGAAACGGCTATCGGTCGATTTCATACACGGCCGCCGCCAACAGGGGAATCATGATTTCATGATGGCCGGTCAGCGCATACCCCTTGCCGCCTTTTCCGGGAGGACGCTCTATGACATTGACCCTGGGCCGGTAGTGTTGAATCATGTCGAAATTGGCGGTGGTGAATCCGAACGCCGGGTGCCCGAGGTTGCGGACCACGGCCAGCGCTTTGAGAAAGACCTCCGGCATGATCACCGCGCTGCCCAGATTGAGAACCACGCCCCCGTTGCCCAGACCCGACACGGAGTGGGCGAAGATACGGAAATCCCGCATGGAGGCCTCGCCGATGGCCGCTCCGTCGGCCCCGGGATGCTGGTGCACGATATCGGTCCCCATGGCCACATGAAGGGTGTACGGAATTTTCATCCGAAAGGCGGCGGCCAGAAGGGCGCGCTCCAGATAGGGAGTATCCTGCCGGGTCAGCATGGCCCCCACGCTCTCGCCGAAACCCGCAGTTCCTGCGGCAGCCTGCCTGGCCGCATCGTTGATCAGTGCCGCCGTATCCGCTGCCATGCCGAAAGAGCCGTCCTCCAGTTGGGCGGCCACATCCTCTGAAGTATGCCCGAAGCGGGCCAGCTCTGTGTCGTGAACGGCAGCACTGCCGTTGGACGCAAAGTGGGTGATATAGCCGTTGGCTGCCAGATCCGCCAGGATGGGGCTGCAGCCGGTTTTGATCACGTGCCCGCCGAGCATGACAATCACCGGCTTGCCTGATCGCCTGGCGCGGGCAATGTCGCCGGCGACCGCCTTGAGATCATCGGCCTTTAATATTTTTGGAAGGCTTTCGAAGAACGCAGCCATGGTCATGCCGGCATGCAGCGGTTTGCCTTCCGCTTCCGTCGCCACCTTGGAAGCGCGCTCAGCTGCGGAATAGGTCCGAAGATCCTTCATATCGATTTCTTTGTAGGGCACGGTAATCCATCCTGAACTTTCAATTGTCTTTGATATGATGCTCACGGCCGCCTTGCCGTCAGGGTGTTACAGGGACACCATCGGAAAGCGGACGCATGCCTGACCATAACATATGGTTTTGTCTGAAAAAACAAAGAATTTTCGATTGCTGGGGATTATTCGGCTTCAACCGTCATGTTGGAGAGTTCGCCCGATTCGTATAATTTGCGGAAAATGTCGATAATGTCGGGATCGAACTGGGTGCCGGCGCCATCGTACATGATCTGTAAAATCGAGGACTCCCCCATACGCTTGCGGTAAGCTCGGTCCGAAGCAATGGCGTCGTAGACATCGGCCACACTGAGAATCCTCGCCAGCAAAGGGATGTCCCTGCCTTTCAGTCCATCCGGGTAGCCGGTTCCGTCAAACCGTTCGTGGTGCCCCCTGACGATCATCTTTTCCCGGTGCCAGAGCCCGAGATTGTCCATGATTTCGGCGCCGATGACCGGGTGCTGCTTGATGATGTCGAATTCTTCATTGTTGAGCCGGCCGGGCTTCAACAGAATCTCGTCCCGTATGCCGATCTTGCCGATGTCGTGCAACATGCCTGCGACGTTGATGATATCCTGCTCTTCGGTCGAGCAGTCCATGGCCTTGGCCAGTGCCATGGATATTCGCGTGACACGGTTGGAGTGTTCTTTGGTATACGGATCCCTTGCTTCTATGGCTTTGACAAAGGCATAGAGGGTGGCCAACAGGTTGTTGTAGATGTTCTCATACAGGGCCAGGCTCTCCATGGTGGAGGCCGCCTTGTTGGCCATAAAGGAGAGGTAGTAGAGATCCCGTTCCCCGAACCGGCGATGCCCGTTGCAGATGAACGTGCTCAAAACGCCGAGCAGTTTGGACCTGATCTTCAACGGCGTGAGCATGAAGGATTGAACCTGTTCGGGCAGGCAGATACCGTTACCTGTCGACACCAGCAAGGGCTGATCGTCCTTTACGGCATCAAAAATCAAGGATTTAATCTTCGGATCGCCGGACAGCGGGAACAGGTCCGCCGTCCCGTCCGCTCGGTCTTTGATCTGCGGCGAGGCCCCGTCTGCCGTAGCGTAGGTGATGGGCACCAGTTGATCACCGGTCTCGCTGACCAGATAGAAACAGCCGATATCGGCATGCACATAGGCAAGCGTCAGATCCACCAACTGCTTGAGGACATCCGCGCTTTCCCTCAATGCGGCAAAGTCGGACATGATGCGGTTGACCACGTTGAGCTCGTCGTTTTTTTCCTGCAGCTCTTTGTTGAGTTCTTCAATGCGGGCTTTGCCCTCGACTTCCTTCTGGAGCATGATGTTTTCAATGAACAGCCGGCGCTCGCGCAGAACCCGCTCGACAGCCAATTCCATCTGCCGCAAGTTGATGGGTTTGACCAGGAAATCCACCACACCGTTTTTAAGGGTCTGGATGGTGTTGTCCAGGGAGGGAAAACCAGTCATCACCACCACCGGAACGGTGTTATCGTGCTTGCGGACATATTCGGCCAATTCCATGCCGTCCATCTCCGGCATGTTGATGTCGGTAAAACAACAATCGATGCGATTGTTCCAGAGCACCTCTACGGCTTCGCGACCATTTCCCGCGGTCAGAACCTTATAGCCGCGGTTCCTGAAATAAGTGCGCGCGATGTCCAAAATACTCTCTTCGTCGTCAACAAAGAGAAGGGTTTCTTTCGTTGCTGGGTTCATGCGTATCCTGAATCAAGCCTCCGCACACACGCAAAACCTATTCAAAATCGCCCGCGTGTTTTAGGGTCGTGGTTTTCACAATGTTTCGGGTCGGTTCTTATTGAATCAACCCACATTTTTATCGGCGCGGACCGAGATAACTTAACTTCATTTTTATACCGATTATGTCAGGAATGACCTACCACCGGGACGGCGATGCCGTCCTGCCGCCGAA
This sequence comes from Desulfobacteraceae bacterium, assembly GCA_050302315.1. Taxonomy (GTDB): domain Bacteria; phylum Desulfobacterota; class Desulfobacteria; order Desulfobacterales; family Desulfosarcinaceae; genus JARRKU01. The sequence goes on along the minus strand of JBNLAV010000185.1, from coordinate 4,320 downwards.
ATCTATCAATATGATGGCCAGACGATGGATGCGGCTATCAATTTGAAAACCGGTACAGTTTTCGACGGGATCCAGTTATTTTTTTTGGGTGTGATTTCGGACTTTTAAACTGTGACGCTGTTTTGGCAAGCGTTTTGCTCAACAGTAAACTGTAACAGCGAAATGGTGGAGGTCGATATGAACAGTCAGATATTTCCGAGCAACCCAACTATAGGATCCGGTCAGATTGAGCGGATAGCTTGGCATTCCAAACATTCGGCTGCCGTACAATGGATGAGCGCGATTCTCCTGATCGCATCCATTATTCTATTCCCGGAGCGGCCGGCCTGGGGCGGGGATGTCGAAATTGCCGCAAGTCCTGCGGGCATCAGAGCAGTCGCGCACCAAGCCAAATTGGGTGAGGTGCTGGAAGTCCTGGCTGATGAAACCGGCTACACGGTCTATCTGGATAGAACACTGGCCGACACCGCCGTGAGCTTTTTCATTCAGGATGCCATCCCGGCCGAGCGGGCACTTCAAATCATCCTGCAGCCCAATAGCTATGCCCTGGTCTACACCAGAACGTCCGATCCGTTTCGGCTTCAGATCGATCAGATTAAAGTCTACTACTCAGATCCAAATGCACCGGCTTCCCCGGCACCCGATATACTTGGCGAGGCGCCCCGGGAAGAGGACGAGAGCACAGATCTGGAATTTCTAGCCGAGCCGGTTGCCTTTGACGAGTAGATTTTCACCACGCATCGACTTTCTTTGTGTTTGCTCAATATGGATCAAATGATCGAACCGCTGCCTGCGAGGAACGTCCGAAATACTTCTCTTCGGTTGGCCTTGTCCCGGAAACCGCAGCACACTTCATCGTACAAATGACGCCGGTCCGAAAATTTGCGGATATGCGCAATTTAAGCCTTGACGCTGCCCTCCGCGACCGGTAACTGAGTCCTGTTGATTAACTGAGTCACCATTCAGAGACGTAGATCATCGCACCCGGCAGCGACGAATGGTGGATTTCACTGAATGAACCTGCAATGGATCCACCCTGGAACTTATTGCACAACGGCAAGGGTGAAGGAACCGGGACCTCCTTACTGAAGCGAGAACAGGCTGGCATCAAATTGAAGCATCGACCGGTAGATCGCCCCCTTCGCATCGGGTTGCTCAGCTATCGCAGCCATCCCCATTGTGGCGGCCAGGGTGTCTACATTCGAAATCTATCCAACGCCCTGTGCCAACTGGGCCATCATGTGGATATCATTTCAGGCCCGCCCTATCCGGAGTTGGACAACGGCGCCCGCTTGCACCGCTTGCCCAGCCTGGATTTGTACAACCCGGATGATCTTTTTCGCACGCCGTCCATTGGCGAGTTGACCGATCCGATCAATCTATTGGAATGGTGCGGCGTGTCCACCATGGGATTCCCCGAACCCATGACTTTCGGCATGCGGGCCAAGCGCTTCCTGCGGGACAGCCGCGACCGCTACGACATCCTGCACGACAACCAGAGTCTCTCGTATGCCATCGGTGCGATAGCGCGTCACATCCCCACGGTAGCCACCATCCACCATGCCATCACCGTAGACCGGCAGTTGGCGATACGGGCTGAGCGATCGCCGTTCAAAAAGCTCAAACAGATGCGATGGTATTCCTTCATCGGCATGCAAAAACGGGTGGCGCGCCGCCTTAAAAGGCTGATTACCGTCTCCCGCTGCGCCAGGCAGGATCTGGTGAAAGCTTTTGACGTACCGGACGCCAGATTCAGCGTGGTTCCCAACGGAATCGACACCCACCGGTTTTATCCTCTGGAGGGCGTCCAGCGGCAGCCATGGCGCCTGATCGTCACCACCAGCGCCGACACGCCCCTCAAAGGCCTGAAATACCTGCTCCGCGCCGTGGCGGAGCTGGTTCCCAAGTGGCCACGCCTCCAATTGGTGGTGGTGGGGCAACCCAAAAAGAACAGCCCCATTACCAGATTGATCCGAACCTTGAACTTGGGCGGCCATATTCGCTTTACCGGCGCCATCAGCCATACGGAATTTGTCCGCCAATACGCCCGCGCCTGGTGTGCGGTGGTGCCCTCGCTTTACGAGGGGTTCGGCCTGCCCGCCGGCGAAGCCATGGCGTGCAGCGTTCCGGTTATCAGCACCACCGGCGGCGCCCTGCCGGAAGTGGTCGGTGATGCCGGGCGCACCGTTCCGCCGGCGGACCACCACGCCCTGGCCGAGGCCATTGTCGAGCTGTGCCGCAATCCCCAATTGGCAGCACGTCTGGGACGCGCCGGATACGATCGGGTTATGCGCCATTTTACATGGAAAACTGCAGCGGAAAATTATGTAGCCGTCTATCGCCGGGTGATCGATGATTACCGTTGATTTCAGGAATCTGCCCATAAGGAACGGGGATATCGCGCTGGACATCGGGTGCGGTTCTGGCCGCCACACGGCCGCCCTTTATGACCTCGACCGCTGCACGGTGGTGGGTGCCGACGCCAACCTCGCCGATCTTGCCGAAGCACAGGAGAGAATGAACTGGCACAGCGATTTCTTTTCGCATGGGACCGGTTCCTGGTCTCTTTCGGGTGCCGATATCACCTGCCTGCCGTTCAGAAACCGGAGCATCGACCTGGTGGTCTGCTCAGAGGTGTTTGAGCACATTGCCGATGACCGGGCAGCCATCCGTGAATGCATCAGGGTCCTCAAGCCCGGCCGCCATCTGGTGGTCAGCGTACCCCGCCGCTGGCCCGAAACCATCTGCTGGGCGCTGTCCAGGCAATACCGCACCACCAAAGGGGGGCACCTGCGCATCTACCGCGCCCGCCGCCTGATCGAACGCATCCAGTCCGCCGGGGCGACCCTGTTGAAAACCCACCACGCCCACAGCCTGCACACCCCCTATTGGTGGCTCAAGTGCCTGGTGGGACCGCAGCGCGACAACTGCTTCCCTGTGGCGCAATACCATCGATTTCTGACCTGGGACCTGCTGGAAAAACCACCGCTGACCCGGCTGCTGGAATCGATCCTCAACCCAATGATGGGAAAAAGCATCGTTCTTTATTTTCGCAAGCCTTAAAAATGGTACCCAAGCGTTCAAGTTTCGCTCAAATGTGGCGATATCGTCTCAGGGCACGGTTCGCCCATGCGGACGGGTGCAATCTTTGAGATCCTAACGAGAAGGCGGTTGGCATGCAAATAGTGATCTATGCACACCCATTTGATGGATCGGCACGCAATGTGTTGAAATGCCTTCGCGACAGGTACGATGGCCCCGACACCATTTACTTGCCGGAAGTGAAAGATGTGGAACCCCACCTGCGAAAGCCGGCGTACATGGAAAAGCTCCTGGTGCTGATGCCCAGAGACCGGCGTGAATTGGACGACCTGATCGCCATTAGTGATCTAATGCGCGATGCCAAGCTCATTCTCGTACTCCCGGAAGACGACCCCGTCATCAATGAACAATCCCATTTGATGCGGCCGCGGTTTGTCTCCTACATCGACTGCGACCCATCCCGGCTGATAATGGTCATCGATCGGATTTTGAAAGCCGATTCGACCTGGCCCGTAAAGGCTGCTCAATAGTCAGAGCCCATCCGGACCATAATCCACCATTTCAAGTTGGGCACGAGTCAGTTATTTTTTCCTTAGAAGCACTCCCAGACTACCGGTCATCCCAATCTCCGTGAATCGGCCGGATGCCACGGCCTGCCGATAGACCTCATACGGCGCCTGGCCGCCCTCTTCCGGGTCGGGATAGATGTCGTGGAAGAGAAGATAGCCGCCGGCCATCACATGGGGGTGCCAGCTCTCATAATCGGTCAGAACCGTGTCATGGGCGTGCCCCCCGTCTATGAAGACCAGGCTTAAAGGGGTGGCCCAGTTGCGGGCCACAACTGCGGAAGCCGCGACCAGCGGTACCACCGCATCCTCAAGTCCGGACTTTCGCAGGGTCTGCCTGAAATGGCCCAGGGTGTCCACCCGATATTGGATGGGATCAAACAACTGTGCGTCAAAGTAGAGTTCGCCGGGCTGCTGCTCCTCCGACCCATGGTGATGATCAACCGAGAAAAGCGTTGATTGTCTTGCCTTGCAACCGTTACCCAGGTAGATGGCCGACTTGCCGCAATAACTGCCGATCTCAAGGCAGGGCCCCATCCGGGCAGCCTCGAAAGCCAATGCATAGAGCCGTTCGCCTTCTTCCTGCGAGAGAAAACCCTTTACCGACTCAGCCTGGTTGTGGATTGAAGGTATCATGTAGCAAGATCTTCATATGTTTGTCTGGAACGCTTAGATCTATAAACTCAATGTCATTAACTTTAGGCGCATCTCA
>JBNLAV010000184.1:0-8877 GCA_050302315.1 Desulfobacteraceae bacterium | reverse complement strand
AGCGAAGCGAGTTTCCGGGACGCCCGGAGCGCATCCTACGGGCACTTGGACGCCGTTGCGTGTGGCGCCGACCGCCTGCCCGCACAAGGCCGGGTATAATGAGCCATATAATTTTTTTGCCACTATTATGCAACGTTAGGGTTGAGGCAGGGTGAACCTTTCACCCGAACGATAAGCAACCTTTTGCCCACTGCAATAAAGGGTGACCCTTCCGGGCCCATAAACCGTCCACTCTCCTGCGGGGCCGTCATCGATCATGGCGGTCTGCTCATCTATACCGATCAGGGTGGCCCGGGGCAAATCTTTTTGGAGCGGTGCTGCCCATTTGTGTCCGAACGTGTCATGGTGGGGCAATACGCAGCATCCGCTCAACACCCCGAGGCCGTCAAGGATCCTGTTTTCATAGGGATCGTACAGATGCTCACAGAGCACCATGGCGCCGGCACTGGAACCGGCCAGCACCAGTTTTCCATCAAGGCCCGTGCGAATCGACTGCCAACACCGCGACCCCATTAACACATTCGCAAGATAGGCCGGAAAGCCGCCCGGAAGATAAACCAGTTCGGCAAGGGTCATCCGGGCCGCCATATCCGCATCGTCGGCCGATGCGTCGTCGATCACCATGGCCACCGATACCCTTTGGGCGCCTAGTCCTCGAAACCAACTGCAGCCGTTTTGACCGGCCCGCTTGTGATTGTTGTCGGGAGCCGCAGCTGCCGGAATGATGAAAACCTGCGCCCGCAGCCCTCCGGCCAACTCCAGGGCGCGCATATCGGCCTGCTGCATCCCGCCGCCGAACTCCGCACCTCCCTGCAGTACCAGTGAACCCATTTTTGACCTCCAACCGGTAAAGCATTTGACCCCTGACATTTATGGACGACATATCGACTGAACCTATGCCGGCAGCGCCCTCATATCTGTTGACACCGCGCTTTGCCATCCCCCATACTGGCAGAAGGGTGCAAACCATGCTTTTTGTTTATTCTATTACAGTTCATTCCTCAAATGCCGATATCCTCTTTTGAAGAATGCCGGCTTGAAGATATCTGAATATAACCTCTATTGGAATATATTCTACTGATGCTGCCTGTGGCCCTATTGACGATGCTGCGTTCGACTCTACGCCTCTCGCTGCCGAGTCCAGCCGGCAAATGGTGCCTTCTTATCGCGCTTTGCCTGATACCCATTCCATCCCGCGCTTCAGAACCCATTAGAATCGCTTCGATCTATGCGCTTTCAGGCCCCGCCGCCGGGTCGAACCAATCCTCGGTACAGGGCGTCCGCCTCGCCGTCAACGAGATCAACGCCACCGGCGGCATCTCAGGCCGGACCTTGTCTTTGGTGGAACTGGACAACCGCAGCACGCCCATCGGCTCCAAAGTGGCTGCGGACAAGGCTGTCCGGTCCAATGTGGCCGCCATTATCGGCGCCGCCTACAGCTCCCACTCCATGGCAGTGGCCAAGGTGGCCCAGGCGAACCGCATCCCCATGATCACCAATGTATCGACCAGTCCTGCAGTCACCCGAATCGGTGATTATGTTTTCAGGGTCTGCTTCAATGATGACATCCAGGGCCGGGTGATGGCGAAATTCGCCAGGGAGGAGCTCCATTACCAGGGGGTGGTCACCGTTTACAACATGGCCAGCGATTACAGTATCGGAATCAGCACAACCTTCGAAAGGGCTTTTGTCCAACGCAGCGGTTTGATGCTGGCCAAAATTCCTTACAAATCGAGACAACCCAACTTCAGGGACATCATCGCCATGGCGTTATCAGCGGACCCGGACGCCATCTTCATCGCCGGCCACACAGAAAGCGGACGCATCATCGGGGAAGCCATCAAAAAAGGACTCTCAGCCGTTCCCCTCGGCGGGGACGGATGGGATGAGCCCGGTTTCTACGAAATGGGAGGAAAACACATCCCGTTGGGATATTACACCACCCACTGGAACCAGGCGGTGGAAACCGCCGCCTCCCGTCGCTTCGTCGAACGGTATGGGCGCTCCGGCGGCATATGGACCTCCACAGTCCTTGCCTATGATGCCGTCCACTTGCTGGCCGACGCCATAAAGCGGGCCGGGTCAACGCAACCGGCCGCAGTGCGGGAGGCCTTATCCCGCACAAAGGATTTCAATGGGGTTACCGGCAAAATATCATTTGATGAGAAGGGCGATCCGATCAAGCGTGTGGTCATCATGAAAATAGAGGCGGGCGTTCCCAAGCTTTTGAAATTGGTCGATGCCAACTACGTTGATTGAGCGGGAAATTAAGCAATCACGCCAAAGGAGAATAAACCGGGCTCATATTATGGTTATCAACAGGAGAGATCAAATAGTGGCTTTAAACCACCCCCCCTTCATCCTCGTCTGCTTGACGGTATTGATGGTCGGGATGATATGGCCGACACCCGCTCTTTCAACGGACGCCCCCCCGCTGGAGATCGGCGTGATCGTCGCCCAGAGAGGAAAGGCCAAGGCATACGGCAGGGCGGCCATAAGGGGCGCACAGCTTGCCGTCGATGAGATCAACGAGAAAGGGGGCGTCCGAAACCACGAGCTGCGACTGGTTATTTTCGACAACAAGAGCACAGCGCTCCATGCGAGAAATGCGGCCACCAAGGCTGTTTTGCGCGGGGTCGTCGGCGTGGTGGGCGCGGTTTGGAGCACCCACTCGCTGGCGGTCGCACCGGTGCTGCAAAGCAGCGGCATTCCCATGATCAGCCCGGGATCGACAGCCCCGGAGGTCACCCAGGTCGGTCATTACATCTTTCGCACCTGCTACACGGATAAATTCCAAGGCAAATTGATGGCCGACTTTGCGTATCATTCCACCCAATATCGGCGGGCTGCGGTGTTGACCAACATCAGTGAAGCCTACAGTAAAATCCTCTCCCGCTATTTCAGCGCAAACTTTGAAGCCAACGGCGGCCTCATCGTCTACAAGGGTGGATACAAAGGTTCGGCTGTCGATTTCGAAGACATTCTCGTTCCGATGATAGAGCAAAAACCGGATGTCGTCTTTGTTCCGGGGTACTCCCAGGACAGCGGCCTGATCGTGAAACAGGCCCGCAAGCTGGGGTTCGAGGCGGTTTTCATGGGTGGCGACGCCTGGGAGACGGCGGTTGCACAGTACGCCGGCCAGGCGCTGGAGGGAAGTTACTTTTCCACCTTCTGGCATCCCAATGTTCACTACCCCCGCAACAGGGTTTTTCTATCCCGCTACAACGCCAGCTACGAAGGACAAAAAATCAGCGCCTACATTCCACTGGCATATGATGCGGTCTGGCTCCTGGCCGATGCCATTCGACGCGCCGAAAGCGCCAAACCGGATAAAATTCGTGACGCGCTGGCCGCAACCCGGGACTTCCAGGGCGCAACCGGCAGCTTTACCTTCGACAACAATGGAGATCCGATCAATAAAGGGGCAAGTATTCTAACTTATCGAAAAGACAACTGGAAATTCTACAGAGCCTTTGAGCCCGATTGAATTTTATTCTCCTGGACACAAAGGATGAATCAACCGAGTACCCATGTTTAAGAAGCGCTTCCGCCTGATTTTTCGTATCAACGCCATCGTCTGGACGGTGTGCGCCTTTTTGATTATGTTTCTGGCGCTGCTGTTCAACGGATTTGAAAAACAACAGCTCGCATCACGCATCGACCAATCCAAAGTACTTTTGCAGGCCCTGTTTCAGCAGAAACGGGAGCTGCTGGCCAATGAAATATTCGCCAATCATGAGGAGGCGCTGCTGCGAACCCTGGTTGAGCTCAAAGACGTCAAAGATATTGACGCCGTTCACCTTTTCGACAGCCGCGGCCGGTTGACCGATTGGGTGGGAAGTGGAAAGCGGAGCGACCTGACCAGGGCGGATCTTGAAAAACTGGTATCCGGAGCCTTCTTCGATCAAATCCGGTTCGATGCCAAACCGTACCTGATCTACACCAGCCCCATCGAGATCATCGGTGAACACCTCGGCTATTTTACCATATACCTGAACCTGTCCGAGGCCCGACATGCATCAAAACACCGGTTGTGGTTTCTGGTCGGTATCTTCGCCGGCATGTTGGTGATCCTCTCCCTGCTGCTCCACTTGTTGTTGACCCGCATGGTGATCAATCCCGTCTCACAAATTCGCGGTGCCATGGACCAGGTCATGCAGGGACGCCTGGGAGAGCAGGTCGATCTGCCGCTCAAAGACGAAATCGGAGAGGTCGCCGATTCATTCAATGCCATGTCCGACCAGCTCAAAGAGCAACGCAAACGCCTGCTTCGCTCCATGGAACTGCGGGACTCGTACGCCCAGCAGCTGGAAGAGACCAACCGCAAACTGGCCCGGCTCAACAGCGATCTGGAAAGCATCGTCGAAAAACGGACACAGGAATTGCGCTCCAGTAACGAGCGGTTGCGCAGTCAAATCCAGGAACGGCTGCGAACCGATGAGGCCAAGCGCGCCCTGGAAGAACAGTTGGCGCGTTCCCAGAAGATGGAAGCTCTGGGATTGCTGGCCGGCGGCGTGGCCCACGACCTGAACAACGTGCTGTCGGGCATCGTGAGTTATCCCGATCTGATCCTGATGGATCTCGGCGATGAACATCCGTCCCTTGCCCTGGTGGAGGGAATTCAAAAATCCGGACGCAAAGCGGCCGCCATCGTTCAGGACCTGCTGACCCTGGCCCGCAGAGGGGTACTGAACACCAGCATTATCGACCTGAACAACGATATTATCAACGATTACCTCAAATCCCCCGAGTTCGAAAAACTGCAGTCATTTCATTCGAGGGTTACCGTGGAGACACGGCTGGACGCCGGATTGATGAACATTCGCGGCAGTGCGCTGCATTTGAAGAAAGCTTTGATGAACCTGGTTTCCAATGCAGCCGAAGCCCAACCCGATGGAGGCCATATCATCATCACCACCGAGAACGCCTATGTGGATCTTCCCATCAGCGGGTACGACCAGGTCAACGAGGGCGATTATGTGGTGATGGGGATCAAGGACCGGGGAACGGGAATTGCGCCGGAAGACTTGAACCGCATCTTTGAACCGTTCTACACCAAAAAGGTGATGGGGCGCAGCGGCACGGGGCTCGGCATGGCCGTGGTGTGGGGAACGGTCCAGGACCATAACGGATATATCAACATCCAGAGCCGGATCAACGAAGGCACGCTGTTCGAAATCTACCTGCCGGTGACCCGTGAAAAAGCCACAAAGGGCCCCCAGAAGGTCGGCGTAGAGACCTATATGGGGAATCAGGAGAAAATTCTGGTCATCGATGATGTCGAAGAGCAGCGCATCATCGCATCGGCACTGCTTACCCAGCTCAATTACCAGGTTTCTGCTGTGGAGAGCGGTGAAGCGGCCATCTGCTACCTGAAAGAGAACAAGGCGGATATCCTGGTTCTCGACATGATCATGGATCCGGGTATCGACGGAATGGAGACCTACGCCAAAATCATTGAAATCCATCCGGGCCAGAAAGCGATCATCGCCAGCGGATATGCTGAAAACAAGCGTGTGAGGGAGACCCAGAAACTGGGTGCCGGGGCCTATATTCGCAAACCCTATACGTTGGAAAATATCGGTATGGCAATTCGTGAAGAGTTGGACCGGTAGACTAGGGTATTTCCTTGATCCCCGCAAACGCCGGCTCGTGAAGCGGAAGCAAAATATCGGCCATTTGCTTGATCTTCAGCATGATATCATAGGCTTCATAGGTATTGACATGGGTGCCGGGCGGGATCACCGCCATCTCCATCGCCCGGATTTCCTTGGGCGGATCGAAATTTTCCATGATGACGCAGAATCCCGTTATGACCGCTTTGCCTTTGGCGGTGTCGATGGCCACGCTTAATCCGCCATCGGTGTGCACCGGTGTGTGGATCACCCGGATGCCCGGAACGATCTCCATGTCACCGGTCACGGGGCGCACCTGCCCGTTGTCCTCCACATCGTCGATGTAATCTTCCAGATAACGGAAATCCAGCGGATGGGGATCATGGATGCGCCGCAATTCCCTCTCATGCGCATATATGACCGCGTTCTCGCACTTGTAGTCATTCTCGCAGTGATCGTTGTGCAGGTGGGTGTGGATCACCACGTCGATATCGGCCGGCGTCAACCCCCATTGGGAAAGCCCCTCTTCAAATGTATGGATCTTTCCGCCAATAGCTTTTTCGCGCTCTTCGGACTGAATGGGAGACATCTCTCCGGTATCCACCAGAATGGTTTGATCACCGCCTTCCAGATACCAGCTGTAGATGGGAATGGTGTAGGGCCGTCCATAGGCGTGCTGGTAGGTCATCATGCCCTGATCGAAGACCTTGGTGCCGATCACCATGGGATGGATTTTATAATTTGCCACCACTCGCTCCTTTGTCGGCCAGGGTAATGGAGTCGATGAAGTGGACCAGCCGGGTGGCCGCTTGCCGCACGGTCGGTTTGGGATCCGTTGCAAGGGTGCGGACCTTGGGCGCCAATGACCGGAGAAGCCTTCGGTCAATCTTGCGCAACCGAATCAGCGCCAGTTCTCTGATGCGCGGATCCTGGTCTTCCAGGCAGTGTTCATACAACCCCATATCCTGAACCGGTTCGGAAACACTGTGCAGCACCACCATTGCATCGTAACGCAGATCGGCATCGCTGTGATGCAGATAGTTTCTGCAGATTTGAGCCGCCTCCCCGTGTCTGGAAGGAAAGTGCCCCAGGTTATAGAGGATGGAGCGCTGTTGTTCTTTGGCCCCTTTTTGCAGCCGCTGGGCCAGCAGCGTGAAAAGGCTGTCATCCTGAAGATTGGACAGCGCATTGACGGCCGCCTGCTGTACCTCCACATCCTCATCCGACAGGCAGTCGATGAGATCCGGTGCAGCGGCTAAATTGCCCTCCCAGCCTAGCGCAAATGCAGCATTGGCGCGCACGAAGGGCGTATCATCCCTCAAATCCCTGCGCAGCTTCACCACCAAATCTTCAATCTGGTCCAGCTCTGTGCCCACCACACTGATCTGGATTGCGGCCGCCTGGCGGATCGAATCACCCAGTTCGCCGTTGCGCATAATGTCAAAAAGCGCCCACGCCACCTTCCGGGATGAAATGGTGCCCAGCAGCAGCACGATCTTGATTTTAAGATCATCGTCCGCGCACTCAAAAGCTTTCAGCAGCAGACCGATGCCTTGATCGCCGTCGCGGATCAGCTCATCCACGGCGCAAAGGTAACCGCGCGCTTTGGTTAAGAGGCGCTCGTCGCAATCAAAAGGGATGATGTTATCAACCATGAATATTCCCACATCGTAAAACCGTTGCCCAATACCGGTAACGGTATCGCAGTCATTTTTAAACCGGAACCAGTGGGTTCCGCTGGTCAAATGTTCAGTTTCGAAGCCTGGTAGGTGTCCATCACGACACAAAGATAGGTACTCGTGCCCAGACGGCAATAGCGCTAAACTGCAACACGGTTACCCCTCAAAACACCATTGGTTTGGAATGTCAATCTTCAAAACAACGATAATTGTTCCTGCTTCGCTTTTACGGGCGCATTCTCAGATACGACGGTCCGGATCAACTCCGGGTCGATCCGGGAAACGAAGGGCGAGATCTGGACGGTTCGGGTCTTGCCGTAGATCGTCCGCCGTTTCGACCACGTCAGAATGAGCCGTTGCCGGGCGCGGGTCATCCCCACGTAAAAAAGGCGCCTTTCCTCTTCCGGATCGTCTGTGGTTTTGCCTGGGCGATGCAGGGGAAGCAATTTGTCTTCACAGCCGGCGATGAACACCACCGCAAACTCCAGCCCTTTGGCGGCATGCAGGGTCATCACCGATACCTTTTCCACATCCGGGTCGTACAGGTCCGTATCACGCCCAATGGCCATCGCAACACCAAAGGCCTGCAGGTCTTTTTCATGGGGCTCGGCCAGTTCCACCAGCCGATCGAGATCTTCAGCATTGATCCTGGAAGAGAGCGTGGTATTGCCCGCGATATGGATCAGCGCCTCCGCCGCACTGAGGTCGGCGCACCCTTGCTGCAGCCGCTCAATCAATCGAACCCAGGCGGTCAGGCGCTGTTGCCGTGCCGTCGACATGTGGGGGATGGGCAGCCGGTGAACCGAGTGCAGCGCCGTGGCCATTGGCAATTGGCGCACATAAGCCCACTGCTTGAACATGCCGAGGGTTTCGCGACTGATGCCGGCGGCGCCCAGATCGATCAAGTGGGTTAAATCGACGTACCCGCCCTGGAGGGTAACGACCCTGAAGGCGGCGAGCAGCTTGGCCACGGGTGGCTGTTCTATGAAGCGCCGGCTGACCCACTGGCACGGGATTCCGGCATCGGTGAGCTGCCGGGCGATGGTTTGAACCTGATCGCCCGTCCGGCAGAGCACCGCAAAATCTCCAAAGCTTTGCTCCGGTCCATCGTATTCGTCGTCCAGTTTGTCGAAATCCATACTGTGGAAGCCGGTACCCCCGATCATTTGTTCCATTTTGCGGCCGATGGCAACCGCCTCGGACCGTGCGGATAGCGTCTCCATCACCGAAATATACGGCAATCCTGCAATGCCGGACCTGGTGCGCCCGGGGGCAGGATCTTCCGCCCCGGGGTCACGTTGGGCCTGGATTACCTGGTACGCGGCATCAAGAATCGTCTGGGTCGATCGATAGTTGCGCTTCAACCGGATCACTTTCACCCGATGGTAATCTTCGCTGAATTGTGAGAAGTAGCGCAGGTCGGCTCCCCGAAACCCATAGATGGCCTGGTCCGGGTCGCCGATCACGCAGACATTGGCTTTTGGCGGCGCAAGGGCCTTCAAAAGCCGGTACTGGGTGCCGTTGACGTCCTGAAATTCGTCCACGAAAATATGGGTGAACCGCTTCCTCAACTCATTTTTCCA
>JBNLAV010000183.1:0-13248 GCA_050302315.1 Desulfobacteraceae bacterium | reverse complement strand
TTGAAAATGAAGGAAGTCGAAATGCATCTCGACCTGCAAGAGCCGGTTCCCGACATATCCGGAGATCGGAACGGGTTGCAGCAGGTCTTGCTCAACCTCTCCATGAATGCCATAGACGCCCTGGAAGAAAAAGGAGGAGAGGAGCGCAGGCTGGACATTCGTACCTATTCGAGGTCCGAACATCTCTTCCTCGAAATTAAAGATAACGGCTGCGGTATCCCGGACCATGTCAAGGATTCCATCTTCGAGCCCTTCTTTACCACCAAATCGGAAGAGAAAGGCACCGGGTTGGGATTGGCCATACTGCAGTCCATCCTGCACAAACACAATGCCATCATTGATCTGAAAACTGAAGAAAATGTCGGCACATGCTTTTCAATTGCCTTCCCTGCCGTACTCTCATCGGAGAATACCGACGGTTCGCAGATGGTCTGACGGCCTTACGAATTGTCACAGGGTCCCGATTTCCGGCTTGACAAACCCGACAGTGCCTGAAAATACAATACCTTCAAAAAGACAGCACCGCGGAAGGTGGAAAACGCCGCGGCGGAAAGAAAGGAACGCATCATGCGGTTGCAGGACAAAATTAAAAAGGACCTGGTGGATGCGATGAAGGCCAAGGATGATGATCGGAAGAACACGTTACGGGTCATCATGGGAGAGTTCGGCCGGCAGGACCAGAAAGAGATCAACGACGCAGACGTAATCAAAATTGTCAAGAAACTGGTCAAGTCGGAAAAAGAGGTGATGGAGCGATCCGGAGCAATAGAACCGACCCCCTTCATCACCATTGCCGAAAGCTACCTGCCGCAGCTGGCTGGAGAAGAAGAGATCCGCGAGTGGATCACCGCCAACATCAATTTCGATGAATACAATAACAAGATGCAAGCCATGAAGCCCATCATGCAGCACTTTGGCAGTAATGCCGACGGTAGCCTGGTCAAAAAGGTGCTCGCCGAATTTTAACCCGATCCTCATCCTGCGGTATTCATGTACCGTTGCCGCCGGTCGGCAGTTCGCCAGGCCGCAGATCAGCAAGCACACTGCGAGGGGCGCATCCGAGACGCATGGGCGCAACATAAGAACAGCGTCTAAGCAACCACACTCAGAATACCGACCACCGCTCCGGTCATGGAGGTGGCCAGGGTGCCGGCCACAATTGAGCGCAGCCCCAACGATACGATCTCTCCTCGCCGCTTCGGTGCCAGTGTACCCAGACCGCCGATCATGATGCCCAGGCTTCCCGGATTTGCGAATCCGCACATGGCATAGGTCATGATGATCTTGCTCTGGGAACTCAAGACGTCAGGGGCGAGCCGCGCCAGATCCAGATAAGCAATAAACTCATTCAAGACGGTTTTCGTGCCCATCAAAGCGCCGGCGGTCATGGATTCAGCCCACGGCACCCCCATTAACCACACCGCAGGGGCCATCGCGTATCCCATAAGGCGTTGAAGGGTCATCGGCGCCGCGCCCCAATGGGGCAGCCATCCCAGAATGAGATTGACCAGGTGGACCAGGGCCACCAACACCACCAGCATGGCCAGGATGTTCATCAGCAACTGCACGCCCTGAAGTGTTCCTTGGGTTACCGCGTCCATACCGTTCAGGGCATCGGTCGAGGAGTGGAGTTCTCCGCTGGTCAATGGATCGGTTTCCGGAATCATCACCTTTGAAATCAGAATTGCGGCCGGCATGCTGATGATGGATGCCGTCAGGATATGACCGATCACGCCCGGTATGACATCCCCGAGAATCGACGCATATAAAACCATCACCGTGCCTGCGATGGTGGCCATTCCGGCGGTCATCAAGGTGAACAGCTCGCTTCGGGTCATGCGCTCCAGATAGGGGCGAATCAGCAAAGGCGCCTCGACCATGCCCACGAAGACGTTGGCCGCCACCGCGAGCCCTTCGGTGCCGCCGATGCCAAAGGTATGGGTCAGGCACCAGGCGAACCCCTTGACCACGCGCTGCAGAACCCCCCAATGAAACAGCAAGGCGGACAAAGCGCTGATGACCAGCACCAGGGGCAGGGCTCGAAAGCCCAGGATAAAGACATTTCCGGGCGCAATAACTTCGAAGGGCATCGGACCGCCCCCCAGGTAGCCGAACACCAAACTGGTGCCGGCCCGGGTGGATTCCTCCAAGGCCAGGACGACGGTGTTGAGCCAGAGGAAGAGGTGCCGGAACAGGGGCAGTTTGAGCAAGAGCAACCCAACGGCCAGTTGCACCCCGATACCGGTCATTACCAGTTTATACGGTACCTTGCTACGGTTTTCGCTGATCAGCCAGGCCAAAGCGACAAACGCGAACAAACCGCAGATTCCCTGCAAGACAATCATTGGCGCTCTTTCCGCAAAGCATCATCAATAATAGAAGCTAATTAAAATCCTTTTGGTCCAAGATATGGGAGCGGCTTTTAGCTGCGAATCTTGCTGACAGCGGTTTACCGGAGTCCATCGCGGCTGAAAACCGCTCCTTCAATTTGAAGCTGATTTCCAGAACACAACAATGGATGGGAAACATGCGCCACAGGGTCCGGCGTTGTATCCGGCAGCCGGTAATAATCAAGTCGCCTCGGCGATCAAAGTCCTGGCCGCATCCAAGTCGTAGGCTTTGTCCGGATCAAACGGCCCGCCTTTGTACATCGCCTTGGCCTGTTGAATGGCCGCGTACGGCATCCAACCATGCTGTTCCCACATCTGCGCGTCATCCTGGTTCCACATCCGGAACTCGGTCTCTCCCATAATGTCCCTGACATACATCCGAACCCGTTTGTTGCCCGGGAAGGGGTAGTAGTAAAGTCCGCGTTCATCTTTCATTCTTCTTTGGCTCCTATTGGGCTGCCTTTGCCGGTTTGACTTGTCCAACAATCCAGTTCAGAAAATCAGGGTGCCCGTCTGCGATGGGCAGGGCCACGATACATGGAACCTCGTAGCTGTGGCGCGCCTTGACCGCAGCGATCAGTTCGGACACCTTTTCCTCGCTGGTCTTGGCGATCATCACCGCTTCCCCGTCATCATGGAACTCTCCCTTCCAGATATACATCGCATTCATCTGGTCCAGTATGTTGACACAGGCCGCCAGTCGCGATTCCACCAGATATCGTCCGATATTGCGAGCTTCGGTCTTATCGCTGGTTGTCATGTAGATAAAATAGGTTTGCATCATACCGCCTTATTTAAAAATCCCGTTTTCCATCAGATAGGTCATGGCCCGCTGGCTGATGCGGTTCACCTGGCTCAATGCCTGGGTGAAGTGATAGGTTGCCTCCTCGCTGACACCTGAGTTGATCATCACCCGGGCCGTATGAAGGCTTTTTTCCGCTTCCAACCAGACCTCATCACCGCCGGTGTTGCGCGCCAACTGGACTTCATTGGCGATCATGTTCAAAAGGCTGTGCAGCAGGGTCAAGGCACCGGAGCGCTCTTCGCCCTGCATATTCTGAACCAGCTGGATGCACTGAGAACACCAGATCAAACCGCTTTTGACTTTTTCACCCTGGGAGAAGGATATAATCGCCTCTTTGGCTTCCATGACGCCTTCCTTGCGGCATTCGCCGCGCATGAGGTTGTGCTTCATCAAACGCTAATGGTCCGCAGACCTGCAACAGCCGGTAACTTTGCATAAAAATGGGGTTTAAGCAAAGATTTTTCTTTCATTCAAACGCCATTCATGGCAAATTATATGGCCATTTTGACTTAGCCAACCATGTCTTGAAATTGACCCGGCTTTACGCGGCCGGGAGCGAGCCGGGGAGTCCGACTCCCCGGTGGCGGAAAGTCGACGTTATGAGTTCCAGCATCGCCAAGCCATCGCCGAGCGCCTGGAAGGGTCTGAAAACCCTTTTGAGCAAGGGGCCTGGCGCCATCGAGGGAATCGATATCGATCATCGGAATCTGGTCGCCATCCTTAAAGAAAACGACCGTCTCTTCAATGCCATGGTGGATGCCTTTGACGGCATGATCTACATCTGCTCCATGGATTACCGCATCGAATATCTCAACGACCGCATGATAGAGCATATCGGCCACAATGCCACCGGCGAGTACTGCTTCAAGGCTTTTGGGCGCGGTACGGCTTGCCCCTGGTGCATCAACCACCGGGTTCTGCGCGGGGAAACCATCTCATGGGAGGTCATCAGCCCCAAAGACGGTCGATGGTATTACGTGGTTAACGCACCAATTCGCCATCTCGACGGCACGATTTCCAAATACGCCATGATGATGGACATCCATGATCGCAAACTCAACGAAGATGAGCTGCGCAAGCACCGCGACCACCTGGAGGAACGGGTCAAGGCCCGCACCGCCGAACTGACCGACATCAACGAGCAGCTGCGCCTGGAAATCGATGAGCGCAAGGAGATTGAAAATATCCTAAGGGAAAGCCAGCAACGCTACCGCAGTCTGTTCGAAGGTTCACGGGATGCCATCTTCATCAGCGATGACAAAGGGCGGATACTCGATGCCAATGACGCAGCCGCTCAGTTGACCGGGTACCGCAAGTCCGAGCTGATCCTGAAAGAAATACATGAGCTGGGCGTCGATTTCGACCTGCCGGGCTACCAGGCGTATTTCGATCGGACCATGAGCGGGGACAATGTATCCATCGAAGCCTCCCTCAAGCGCAAAGACGGGAGCCTGGTGTTCACGGAGTTCAGCAGCAAAAAAGTCACCCTGGCCGGCATTCACTGTATCCACACCGCCGCACGGGACATTACCGCCCGCAACGAAGCGGAGGTGGCCCTTCGGCGCAGCGAAGCCAAATACCGTGAACTGGTCCAGAACGCCAACAGCATGATCGTCCGTTTCGACACTCAAAGCCGGGTCACCTTTTTTAATGAATATGCCCAGGAGTTCTTCGGATATACGGAGGAAGAAATTCTGGGGCGAAAAATCACGGAAACCATCCTGCCCGCCGTCGACAGTGACGGGCGTGACATCTCCGAGCGATTGAAGAACTTTTTCACCAAACCGGAGCAGTATAAAAACATTGCGCTGGAGAATGTGCTGCGCAACGGAGAACGGGTGGTGGTGGCCTGGACCAACCGCCCCATTCGCGGTGCCGAAGGCAAGATCATCGAATTCCTCTCAGTGGGTGTGGATATGACCGAACGACGACGCGCCCGTCAGATGATCCAGACCCTTACCCATGAGCTTATCAAGGCCCAGGAAACCGAGCGCCATAAGATCGCCCGCGACCTTCACGACCACATCGCCCAGGACCTTTCATCACTGAAAATCGGGATGCAAACACTGTTCAATGGGTATCTGGCCGACGATGAGAGCGTCAAAGAGCAAACCAACAAGCTCATCCAGATCCTGCAGCGCTCCATCTCAGAGGTGCGAAACCTGGCTTACGACCTGCGCCCCCCCGGACTGGATCAATTCGGCCTGGTGCGCACCCTGTACACCTATTGCGAAGATTTCGCCCAGACCAACCGGCTTAAAATCGACTTCATCGCGGCAGGGCTGGATGACCTCGAACTTGAAGACGATGTCCAGATCAACCTCTACCGCCTGATTCAGGAAGCGCTTTACAACATCAAAAAACACGCCAATTGCAAAGGGGTGACCATTCGCCTGGTGGCGTCCTCCCCCAACCTGATGCTGCGCATCATCGACGACGGGGTTGGATTCGACTACCCCAAATGGCGCACCAAATCTCATAAAGAAAAACGGATGGGGCTGCAAAGCATGCTCGAACGCGTCGGCCTGCTGAACGGTACCATTGACATCCGATCCCAACCATTGAAAGGAACGGCCCTTTTCATCACCATTCCCATAAAGGAGCAATATCGTGACGGTGAAGACCAGAGTTCTGATCATTGACGACCACCCGCTGTTTCGGGAGGGCATCAAGACCATCATCTCCAAAGACGGACGCTTCGATGTGGTGGATGAAGCCGGCAGCGGCCGGGAGGGGCTTGATAAAGCGATTGAATTGAAACCTGATGTCGCAGTGGTCGATATCTCCTTGCCGGACACAACCGGTATGGAACTGGCCCGCAAGATTCGGCATCATTCCCCCAAAACCAAAATCATGATCCTCAGCATGCACTCCAAGATCGATTATATTGTCGAATCCTTTCAGGCCGGCGCCACCGGCTATGTGGTAAAAGAATCCGCTGCCGAACGGTTGGGCCACGGCCTGGAAGCCGTTTCCAAAGGCGAGTATTATCTGGACAGTTCCATCTCCCAGGAGGTGGTGGCCAAGCTGATGCAGTCACCGGTCAAAGAGGCCAAGGTAAGCGACTCCGGGTATGGCAAACTCAGCCCACGCGAACAGGAGATCATGCGGCTGCTGGCCGAAGGGGCGCCCAAATCCGAGATCGCCGATCAGCTCTGCATCAGCATCAAAACCGTCGAAAACCATCGCACCAACATCATGCGCAAGCTCGATATCCACAGCGCCATGGAACTGGTCCGCTACGCCGCCCGCCTTGGCCTCATCGACGTCGACCTGTGGAAAGAGTAGCCCCCGGCATTCAATCTCGGCAATGTTGTTCTGTACAATTTCCAGAACGCGCGCAAAGCAGGCCTCCAGGCCCAGTGATGCGCTGTATTTCGCTGGCACCGTGGGTGGCCCTGGCAACTCGCTGCCAGGATTGCAAGGCAACAAGAGGCATGTCCCATAATGAACGAGTCCTCTTGGCCTCCGGCCACGCAGCCGCAGTCCATCTACTGCAAAACCTCGACATCACCCTCCGACGGGGACCGAGCCCTGCCCTACGGGATCATTTTTCAACCCCGCCACCGGTTCTGCAACGGCCGCCCAAAACCCGCAAGCGGGAACAGCGCAGGGCTCCATAGCCAAGGCGCCGAGGGCGCAGCCGTAGTCCGACTACTGCAAGCCCTCGGCAACACCGGATATGGGGCCCTGCGCTGTTCCCGCCGGGAGATTGGCCTATTGATAGCCTGATCACCCCATCAAAATGAGCCAGCCGCTTTATTTACTTCGCCCGACCAGCCGCGTATAGTTAGAATCAGCAATTTGGAAGGTGTCTTTTTAATAGCATTATTAAATAGTTATTAAAGCACAAGAAAGGTACGCCAATGATTTCATCCCCTTGTAAAGACTGCCCCAAAAAGAACGCCCCCAAAGATGAATGCCTCAAGGATTGTCAGATGCTCCAGAACATCCAGGGCATGCAGTTGAGCCGCAGAGAGAGCAACGTCTATACAGCCGTAGACTTTTCAGAGGAATGCCGTTTTCAAATTGCGTCTCCTTTTGCCAGCGCATTGAGCGCATGACAGCTTCATAGCGGTCCAAACAAAATTCGGGGGGGGTTTTGCACTTTTCAGGAAAAGTGCTTTTCCCCCAGGCGTGTATTTGTGATTTTCTCCCAAAGGCTTCGGGAATTATTCCTATATCGAAAAAGCGAACTCCAAGCGAGCATCGGCATGCGCGCGTTTGCTCTTTCAACGCGGAAGATCTGAAATGGGCCGCCCCACAAGAACGGATGATGATAAGATGAACCAACCCAATCCACACCCATCTTTTCAAAAAAAAACCGACAAAAGAGGAATTTCCTCTGTTCCAAACGACATACCCCGCCAATATCATGTGAACATCACCGATATGATCCGCAGCCTGCAACGCACAGAGGGTGTGGCCGACTGTTTCCGCAGGGGCCTGGCGGATTGTGATCAACCCGATTGCGCCTGGCGGCAATATTGCACTGAAAAGGCGGAAGGAATTCAGGCACCCAAAAAACCCTGACGCACCGCTTCCCTCAACGCACAATGCGCTGTCCCGTACGGCATGTCACCCTTTAGACGCTGACTCCCAGAAGCTGACGATTCTATTGGCAAACGATTTCTGATCGCCCATCCGGAATGCCTTCCAGGCCGCCGGGAGCAAATTCCGGTATCGGGTTTCACGATAGCGATGATCGATGAGCAACAGGACCCCCTGATCGGTTTCGGACCGGATGACACGGCCGGCAGCCTGCAGCACACGATTGATGCCCGGGTACTGGTAGGCGAATTCAAAACCATTGCGGATTTTGCGTTCATAGTGGTCGCGGATCAAATCCCTCTCGATGCAGATGCCCGGCAGTCCCACCCCCACAATGACTACGCCTGTCAGCCGCTCCCCTTTCAGATCGATGCCTTCGCCGAAGATCCCCCCCAGCACCGCGAAACCCACCAGGGTCCTGCTGACCTCCTGATGAAACCGGCCGAGAAAGGCTTCCCTTCGATCTTCCGGCATTTCCATGGATTGAACGACCACTTCGGTCTCCGGCCGCACCTCTTGAAACCGTTTTTGAACCATTCTCAGATATTGGTGGGAGGGAAAGAAAACCAGGTAGTGTCCTTTGCGCCGGTCGACCAGATCGATGATGGCCTGCACCACCTCGCCGCAGGATCGCTCGCGTTCGCGGTAAAGGGTGGATATTCTGTCGGCCACGAACACCGCCAGGTTATCCGGTGAAAATGGCGACGCCAGGTTCAGCGCCCTGGCATCATCACCAAATCCGAGCACCGACTGAAAATAACCGGCAGGGGTCAACGTGGCCGAAAACAAGACAGCCGCCCGGCATCGCTTCCATGCCTCGTGGAGTTGGTCGGCGGGGTCGATGCAGTACAACCTCACCACAAGGTCATCGCCGATAGCCTCCTGAATCATGGCATAAGAGGCGTCAAAACCTTCTGCGATCTTCACAAAACGCATCATATCGAAGAAGAGTTCCAACAGCTGTTCGCGAAATTCTGTGGCCTTGTTCTGTGCCAGCCACTTTTCCGATCGCCGCAAAAAATCCTTCAAACGTTCAATCAACCCTTCAGGCAACTCCTTTGAGACGATGGTACCGCCGCTCTCTTTACATCTGCGGCGCTCGGCGGCCATCCACGCATTGATCCGCCCCAGGCTCCGGAAGACACCGGGCAACGCCTCCCTGATCACCCGACGCAAAGCCAAAACAGGCTTTTTCATCAAACGGGCGGAGAACATCTCCCTGGAGCGGTCGATCAGATTGTGGGCCTCATCCACCAGCACCCCGTGGCGACCGCCCTCCTCGCCAAAGAGCCGCTGCAGCATTACGCCGGGGGCAAAGGCATAATTATAATCGCAAACGACGCAATCGCACCAGTTCACCAGTTCGAGGGTCAATTCAAACGGGCAAACCCGATGCTCCTCCGCGATCGCTTCAACCACCTGGCGCGTCATGGCATCATGCTGAAGACCGGCTGCCAGCGCACTGTCGATCCGGTCAAAATGCCCTTTGGCGTGCGGACACTCTTCCGGAACGCAGGCGCTTTCCGGATGAAAACAGATCTTATCCTTGGCGGTAATGGTAATCGATCGGATCCGCAACCCGCCTTGCGCCAATGCCGTCAAGGCTTTTTCGGCCGCATGCCGTCCGGTGGTGCGGGCCGTGAGGAAGACGACCTTTTCAATCTCCTTCATTCCGAGGGCTTTGATGGCAGGATAGAGCGCCCCGATGGTCTTTCCGATGCCGGTGGCCGCCTGGAGCAAAAGACGGCCGCCATTGACGATACTGCGATAAACCGCCACCGCCATATCTCTCTGGCCGGGACGATAGGTCCGGAATGGGAATTCCAGCGCTGCGATGGAGCTGTCCCGCAAGTTGCCCCATGCCGCGATCTGGGTCACCCATGAAAGATAGCCGCGCACGAGTTCGTCAAAAAAACTTTCCAACTCTTCCAGTCCGAAAGAACGCTCTATCTCCCGTACAACACCGCTGTCCATGTGAAGATAGGTGAGGCGGACCACCATTTCATTTTGACGATGCTGCAATGCCCAAAGATAGGCGTAGCATTTTGCCTGTCCCCAATGCATGGGCTGGGGGTTCTCTTCCAGCTCGTCCAGCGGCCGGCGTGTGGTTTTGATCTCTTCCACCACCACCTTGGATTCGGTCGCCATCACGCCATCCATACGCCCGGAGATGCAAAGGTCGAAATCTTCATGCGCGACCACGTGGGTCACCGGTACCTCAGCCTGATATCCGGCCGGACGCCTCCGCTGAATCATCTGATGCGCCCGAATGCCCTCCACGGCACTGACCGACCCCAGGAAGTCATGGCGCAGGTCTCCGCTCCGCAGCACAAATTCGACCAGCGAACGAACGGAAATCGAAAAGGATGGTTTGGTTGAAGCAGAATCAATCACAATTGTAGGCTTGGGCGGTCGCCATACTCGAAGTCTTGTGCAGCCAGACGATATGCGTGGCCCCCAACTGCCCAGCCCTTTCTCTCACCCTGAAAATCATGTTCTGCTTTGCAGCGATGGACCAGGGATTGGCCGCATCGGCGGTTTCCGAAACCACCCCCAGCATTGCACAACCGTCGACCTGTTGCTTTTCTGCTTCGAGGATATCGGGATGGGGTTCTTCGAACCAATGGTATGAGCACCCCAAAAGAATTAGGAGAAGCAGCGGTAAGAGTCTCTTGATTCTCATATTCAAAACGCTCCCATGGTATGCGACCTGCGCTGTGGCCGGAATGGTTAACGTGGATGTCCTGTCCACATATACTCCTGCCATGAAAACAGTGTCAAATTCTTAAACGGAAAACCCTTGCAAAGGCTGGGAATCCAAGATAGGGGTGAAGGTGATTGCTTGAATTGTCAATCTGTTAACAAAAAAGGAGCGGGCAATGGAATTGCGTCGGTTAGGGACCTCGGAGATTCAAATCTCACCGATTATCATGGGAACCTGGCAAGCGGGAAAGGCCATGTGGACCGACATTGACGACAAGGAGAGCGAAAAAGCCATTCGGGCCGCATTCGACGCCGGTATCACCACCTTCGACACTGCAGAAGTCTATGGCAACGGCCACTCCGAACGCGTTCTGGGGAAAGCCCTGGAAGGCATTCGACACGAGACCGTCATCGCCACAAAGGTGTTTTCCAACCACCTGAAATACAACCAGGTCATCGGCGTGTGTGAACGCGCCCTCAATAATCTGAGGACCGACTACATCGACCTGTTTCAAATCCATTGGCCGCCCGGCTCTTTCGGCCATGTGGCCGTTCCCATGGCCGAGATCTTCAAGGCCCTCAACGAGCTCAAATCCCAGGGAAAGATTCGCGCCATAGGGGTCTCCAACTTCAACCGGAAGCAATTGGAAGAGGCCGCCGAATGTGGCGATATCGTCAGTCTCCAGCCGCCCTATTCCCTGTTCTGGCGTCATGCGGTGGCAGAGACCGCGCCCTACTGCCGCGAAAACGAAATGAGCATCCTGGCGTATTCCCCCATGGCCCAGGGGCTGCTTACGGGGAAGTTCGGACCCGACCACCAATTTAAAAAAGGCGATCACCGCAGTTCCAACCGGCTGTTTCATCCCGAACACTTTGAGCGGGTTCAAAAGGCACTGTCCGAATTGACCCCCATTGCAGACAAAAAGGGAATTACCCTCGGACAACTGGCTCTGGCCTGGGTGATCGCCCAGCCCAATACGCTCGCCATTGCCGGCGCACGCAGCGCAGCGCAGGCCAGACAAAACGCTGCAGCCGCCGAGGTTGCGCTCTCAGCCGACGAACTTGCAGCCATGGATCAAATCAGTCGGTCGGTCACCGATCACCTCGATGACAACCCGGTCATGTGGAAATGGTAAACCTTTTTTTCGATGGATATTCAGCCGTTCTGCCCTATATTTAGAAAACAGTCATATGCAAAACTCCACGAAAGGCGCCGTTCCTGATGAACCGTCCGGCTCGGAAATCCATACTTTGCCCCAATTGCCGCAAACTGATCAGCACCGATGAGTCCCGCTGCCCGCACTGTGGCATCAGGGCGCCGGGATCGCACCTGAAAAACAATCCACTCACCCGCGGCTGGGGATCGGGCGAACAATTGGCGAGGATGATCATCTACACCAATGTGGCCATGTTTCTTTACGCCTTGCTGATCAGCAAGGGGTTGATGGCCAAGGGCTACGGCGTAATGGGCATCCTCGCGCCTTCATCTGCTGGGCTTCAGGCATTGGGAGCGACCGGCACTTTCATGGTCAAAAACGCCGGATGGTGGACCCTGCTATCGGCCAATTACCTGCATGTGAACGCGATTCACATCTTTTTCAACATGATGGCCTTGAATCAGCTCGCCCCATTGATCGCGCGATTGTACGGCCCCTACCGGTTCTTCGCCATTTTCACCATCAGCGGCATCGGCGGTTTTCTGGCGTCCTATTTCAGCGGCGTCCCCCTGACGGTCGGCGCATCCGCCGCACTCTTCGGTCTTTTCGGCGCCGCCATCTATTACGGCAAAAGCCGCGGCGGGCTGTTTGGAGAAGCCGTCTATAAACAGATCGGCGGCTGGGCCGTCGCCTTCATCATCCTGGGGTTCTTGTTTCCTCAAATCAACAACTCGGGACATATCGGCGGATTGGTGTCCGGCGGTTTATGCGCCTATCTTTTCGGGTACAATGAGAAAAAGCGGGAAGGATTACCGCATCGCATCGCGGCCGGTATCTGCATGGTCATGACACTGCTGGTCTTGATCTGGATGCTGTTCAGGGGGATGCGCTTTTGGCTGGGGGTATAGATTGAAGACCTGAAACCGTCTGAGAAGGGGGTACCATGTCCACCTTGTTGCGTACGGCTCTTTACCAGCGCCACGTCGATCTTGGCGCCCAAATCGTGGACTTCGGGGGCTGGGAGATGCCGGTTCAGTACCCCGGGGGCATCCTCAAGGAACATCTGGCCACCCGCAGCAAGGCCGGCATCTTCGATGTCTCCCACATGGGCCGCTTTCTCGTCGGCGGCGCCGACGCCCTGGCCTTTTTGCAGCGAACCCTGACCAACAATGCGGCCGCACTGGAACCTGGTGAGAGCCAATATACCCTGCTGGCCGACGATACGGGCTGCGCCATCGACGACGCGTATCTCTACCGATTCGCAGAGGACCGCTTTCTGCTGGTGGTCAACGCCGCCAACCGGGAAAAGGATTGGGCCCATCTTCAGCGGCTGCGATCGGATTTCGAAAACATCAGCCTGGAGGACCATACCCGGCAGATCGGCATGGTCAGCCTCCAGGGCCCACGCTCCAAGATCATTCTCAGCGAGATCATCGGAGAAAACGCGCTGCCGGAGCCCCAACGCAATGCATTGAGCACCGCACATTTCGACGGGCATTTGCTTTGGATCGCCCGTACCGGCTACACCGGCGAACCCCTCTGCTTCGAACTTTTCGTGCCAAACGACGGTATCCTCAAGCTTTGGGACACGCTGATGGAAAAGGGGGCCGCCCCCATCGGATTGGGAGCCCGCGACACCCTG
>JBNLAV010000182.1:0-58000 GCA_050302315.1 Desulfobacteraceae bacterium | reverse complement strand
AATCCACCACGGTTCCCAACCATCTCATGGGATATTCATCTACTTTCATCATGGAGGCAAAGTTCACCACAACCATGCCCATGACGGCCAGGGAGCAGGCCAGGTCGAAACCTTCGATGCGATTTGTGACAACCGGCACACCAACTCCTTGCGGTTGTAACCGGGTGAATTGCGCCCGGTTTGGAAACAACCGATAAAAACACAACCACGGGACCCGTTCGATCCGGCTCAAATGTCGGCAAGAAGAGCACCCGGTTATTAATGATTTGATATTCTATGATAATCGATTTAGAGGAAGCGAAAACAAGAACTTGAAGTTCTGCTTTCCAGATGAGAACAATGCAACACAAAATAAATGCCGATTTTAGCGGGAGATTTAAATACGCCCCCAAGCGGCAAACCTTCCTATAAGGCCATGCCTTTTCGGGAATCTCTACCGCCTGATGATCAGCGGCATGGCAGGCATAGACTTGCTCCGGATAGGGGCTGCTCAAAAATATATAACGAATATGCATATTTATATGAGATCTTACCCGCGGCAAGCAAGTGTAATTTTTTTTAATGCCCATATTGACTGCCCTTTGGCAGTGATTAAAGTCTCGCCATGATACCCGATGAGGGCGGCTCTATTCCCGGAGTTCCCATCCCCCTGGTACAAAATATGCGTGATAATAATGACGTCGGACTTTCATTGCAGGCAGTGCATTGTTCAGATTGGCAATAGGGTGCCTGCCCCTGTTCGCAGTGGATCTTTCGGCAGGGAATGCTGCGGTTGTGCTTCCCTGAACCTGCGGGATCCTGCTGCCCTGGGAACGGCAATGATCGCCAGCCTGTGTAACGAACCCGATTGTTGGAGGTGACCCGAATTGAACATCAAACCCTTAAGCGACCGTCTCTTGGTACAACGATTGGAAGCGGCGGCGAAGAGCGCCGGTGGCATCATCATACCCGATAGCGCCAAAGAGAAACCCCGGAAGGGAAAAGTTATCGCGGTCGGCCCCGGGAAAGCAGGTGATGACGGCCGACGAATCCCACCCGATGTCAAGGTGGGTGACCGCATACTGTTTTCGAAGTTCGCCGGGACCGAAATCAAAATCGATGGCGAGATACATTTTTTCATGCGCGAAGATGACGTCCTGGGAATACTAGGATAAGTGGAAATTTTTGAATTAGGAGGTTAAAAGACAATGGCTTCAAAAATGATCTGTTATGGCGCCCAGGCCAGGGGGAAAATGCTAACGGGGGTCAATACCCTTGCAAATGCCGTCAAAGTCACGCTTGGCCCCAAAGGCAACAATGTGGTTCTGGACAAATCCTTCGGGTCGCCGTTGGTGACCAAAGACGGTGTTACCGTGGCCAAGGAGATTGAACTCAAAGGCAAATTCGAGAATATGGGCGCCCAGATGGTGAAGGAGGTGGCCAGCAAAACCAGTGACATGGCCGGCGACGGCACCACTACGGCCACCATTTTGGCCCAGGCGATTTACAACGAAGGTCAGAAGCTTGTGGCGGCCGGCGCAAACCCCATGGCCCTCAAGCGGGGATTGGACAAAGGGGTGGCGGCTGTTGTGGCATCGTTGAAAGCGCTCTCCAAACCCACCAAGGACAAAACCGAAATCACCCAGGTGGGGGCGGTTTCGGCCAACAACGACATGGTGATCGGCCAACTGATCAGCGATGCCATGGAAAAGGTGGGTAAAGAGGGCGTCATCACCGTGGAAGAGGCCAAAAGCATGGAGACCACCCTGGATGTGGTAGAGGGGCTGCAGTTCGACCGCGGCTACCTCTCAGCCTACTTCGTCACCAACGCGGAAAAGATGGAAGTGGTCATGGAGGAGCCTTTCATTCTGATTCATGAGAAAAAGATCTCTTCCATGAACGACCTGCTGCCCCTGCTGGAGCAGGTGGCCAAGCTGGGTAGGTCCTTGCTGATCGTGGCCGAAGACGTGGACGGTGAAGCGTTGGCCACCTTGATTGTCAACAAGCTGCGCGGCACCCTCAAGGTTGCGGCCGTAAAGGCGCCGGGATTCGGCGACCGCCGCAAGGCCATGCTTCAGGATATCGCCGTGCTCACCGGCGGACAGGTCGTATCCGAAGAACTGGGGGTCAAGCTGGAAAACATCACCGTCAATGATCTTGGCAAGGCCAAAACCGTGCGCGTGGACAAGGACAATACCACCATCATCGATGGCCACGGCAGCCGGGAGGCCATCGAGGGGCGCATCAAGACGCTGCGCGCCCAAATCGAGGAGACCACTTCTGATTATGACCGCGAAAAACTCCAGGAAAGACTGGCCAAAATGGTGGGTGGTGTGGCCGTGATCAATATCGGCGCCTCCACCGAGACCGAGATGAAAGAGAAAAAGGCCAGGGTGGAAGATGCCCTCAACGCCACCCGGGCGGCGGTGGAAGAGGGCGTTGTCCCCGGGGGAGGTGTTGCCCTGGTGCGCTGCATGGATGCTTTGGAAAAGGTGGATGCCGATCGCGAAGAGAGATCGGGGGTTCAACTGCTCAGACGCGCCCTGGAGGAACCGCTGCGTCAAATCGCCGTGAACGCCGGCTTTGAGGGTTCGGTGGTGCTCAACAAGGTGCTGGAAGGCCGGAACGATTTCGGATTCAATGCCGCCACCGAGACCTACGAAAATTTAATGGCAGCAGGGGTGATCGATCCCACCAAGGTCGTGCGGTTTGCATTGCAGAACGCGGCGTCGGTGTCGGGGTTGATGCTCACGACCGAGGCGATGATCGCCGAAAAGCCGGAGAGAAAATCAAAGGGCCGGGCCGTTGCCGATATGGATGACATGTATTGATCCGCTCCGCCCGGACCACCCGTCCAACGCTACCAACGCCCGGTCCTGCAGCCGGGCGTTTTTTTACCCGCCGTTCCAATTTGCAAATTGGCCGGATCGTACAGTCTATCTGCTGGATCGTACGGCGCTGCAGTCAGGTGATCTGATCGGGGTGCAAAGAAGATTCCCCGGTCCCTTGAAATCTTCTTTGCGGTGTTCCTAATTTTCTTACTTCTTCGGATTTACGGTTTTTTGAACTTTATTAGGGGCGGCTGTCGTCGATCCGCCCCGATCCAATTGCTCGGCCAGCTCTGTCAATTGTTCGGAAATGCGCATCAGTGATTTTGAAACAGTGGATAGTTGTTGGGTCAATTGGCTCATGGGTATCGTACCTCCGACGATAAAGGGTTGGGTGGGGTGAAGGCCTGTACCGGTCCATCACCTTCAAGTGGGACTACCGCGGCCTTTAGCTGGTTTTGAAAAGATATGCAAGCGTTTAAAAAGTGTCTATCCGGAACCGGCCTCTTGCGGCCCGGCCCGGCGTTCTTGCGGATTAAAATAATGGCGCGGACATTCATCTTCTTTACCAAAGCCCCTTGAAAAGGCATGTTTTTTGCTAAATTTCATGTAGGTCGGGTGCTCCAAGTTTCACCCACTTAAAATACCACAAGACGAATGAGGAATGAACAATGGCCAGAAAAGGATTTCAAAAGGAAGACCTCATCACCATCGAAGGATTTTTGGAAGAGGTGGATTTGGAGGACGGCAACAACGGGCTTGTCATTTTCGACGGTGAAAACGACTATCACGTGGTTTTGGATAAGAAGGGCAGAAAATTAGAAAATCACATTGAGGAAGAAGTGGAAGTGTCCGGCATGTTGTCTGAAAAGGATGGAGAATTGTGGCTTAAAGTCAGCTATTTTCAATTGGTTGATGATTATGAGGATGGGGATGAATATGACGAACGGTGGAGCGTTTGACAACCGTTTCGCCAAAAACATTTTTTGAACGCCTTATATTGATTTGGTTTGATTGGTCTTTGTAAAAAGAGAACTCCGCGTTCTCCTTTTTTTTAAAAAGGAACCTGAAGGTCTTTGTCGCATCATTAAACAAGGTTCCGCAGGCAGGGCATGTATCGGTATGCGAAAAAGATCCGTTTATCGTAGAGGCCATATCCATATTGCGCCTTCCGCTTAGACCAATAGACCGATATTCAGGCGTTAAGTGCAGCATTGGGGTAAAGTGTACCGCTGAAAAGCCGATAACAGGATAAGGCCCGATGATGGCGGTGGTCATGCCTGTTGAACATTCGCAATGTCTCGACCTCCTGTTGGCCATGACGACTGACGGTCTTGAACGGCATAATTTTCAAGCGGAGGTTTATGCAATGCGAATTCTCATTGTCGAAGATGACTTTGTTTCACGCAATATACTTCAACATATCCTGGCGGAGTACGGCCAGTGCGATATCGCCGTGGATGGCCAGGAGGCCGTGGATGCCTTCAAACGCGCCTGGGGCGAGTCAGAGCCTTATGATTTGATCTGCATGGATATCATGATGCCCAACCTCAATGGCCACGAAGCGTTGGCGCAGATTCGAGCCTTCGAACAACAAATGGAGATCGACAGCAATTCAGCGACCAAGGTGATCATGACCACGGCGCTCAATGACAACAAGAATGTCTCCGACGCCTTTTACAAAGGGGCGGCCACTTCCTATTTCGTCAAACCTATTGATCGCAGGAAAATGGTAGAAGAGTTGCGGCTGCTGGGGCTTATCAGCGCATAGCGCCATAAGTGGCTTCAAAACCTTCCCTTAACCGTTTTCTCTAAGCAGGGGGTGCCGGCCAATTCCGTCGGTCGATGCGACAAAGCAATCCGCATCACCAGCAGCCGGCTGACGCTGCCTTGCCCTGTCGGGCTACGGGAAGGTAAATGGAAAAGGTCGTCCCTTCTCCCTCTTTGCTATCCACTTCTATCCTGCCGTCGTGCTTTTCGATGATGCTGTAGGACATGCTCAGTCCCAATCCGGTTCCCTGGCCGATCTCCTTTGTGGTGAAAAACGGGTCGAAGATCTGGGATTGGATTGCGGCGGGAATACCGCATCCGTTGTCACTGATCTGCACAAGCACCTGGTCTTCGGAGTACCGGGTGCGAACGACGATTAAACCATCTTTGTCGATAGCCTGGGCGGCGTTGATCAACAGGTTCATGAAGACCTGGTTGATCTGCTGCGAATAGCATAAGACCGGCGGCAGGTCGTCATAATCCTTCTCCAGCCTGGAGTTGTATTTGATCTCGTTCCAAACGATGTTGATGGTGGAGTCCAATCCCTGGTTGATGTCGGTCTGCACGCGCCCTTTTTTGCCGGGGTGGGCGAAATCCTTGAGGTCGGCGACGATTTTCTTGATGCGCTCGGCACCTTCAAGCGATTCTTCGATAAGATCCGGAAAATCGTCTCTCATAAATTCGAGGTCGATCTCATCGGCCATCCGCCGGCTTTGGTCCATTGCCGCTGTCACGGTTTCGGTATGTTGCGGTGCGTCACAATGGGAAGCCAGCTCGGAGAGCACCTTTTCATAGGTATCCACCAGACGGATCAAGTCGATCTGATACCGGGCCATGGTCCGCAGATTGCTGCTGACAAACGCCGTAGGGTTGTTGATCTCATGGGCCACGCCGGCGGCCAGCTGCCCTATGGAGGCCATTTTCTCCGTCTGAATGATCTGTGACTGGGTTGTCCGGAGCTGTTTCACCGTTATTTCCAATTCCGCTTTGGAGGCCCTCAGCTTCTCTTCGGTGCCGATGCGCCGTTTGACTTCCTCTTCCAGTCTGAGATTGTTCTCGTTGAGCCATTGGGTCCGGTCGGCGATGACTTTCCCGAGCGATTTTATGATTTTGTCGGTTTCCCGCTGGGATTCTTTTTGTACCGAAATGTCGGTGGCGGTGAAGGTGGTGCCCTTTGCAGCGTCAGTTCCGTCGGTGGGAGCTGAGCTCAAGAGGATGTCGATGATGCGGCCGTCTTTGGTGATCCACTGGGTCTCGATGGTGCCGGTGCCTTTTTCCGCTATCATGGCGTATTTGATCCGGCCTACCCGCTCAAACTCTTCTTTGGAGACGTAGAGCATACGCGCGCTCTGACCGACGAGTTCGGCCCCGGTGTATCCGGTCATGTCACACATCCGCGGATTGACGATCACAAGCTTGCGTTCTACGACCACCCCGATGGCGATGGGAGCGGCACGGTGAATGCTGTCCAGCAATTGATCGGTGCTGTAAATGATTGCGTTCTGCTCCATGCTGTGTTTCTTTCCTCCTGACCCGTTGGTCCTCAACGCTTTCGGTAGACGCTGGGAGACACATAGTCCAGGTCGTGGTTCAATCCATTGAGGCTCTCGGCACCGCCGATGATAAAGTGTCCCCCTTTCCGCAAGGCCCTGCAGAGCTTGCGGATCACCCCTTCTTTGGTCGGGCCGTCAAAATAGATCATCACGTTTCGGCAAAAGATCATATCAAACGTCTTGCCGGGGACCGGGTCCGATAGCAGGTTGAACCGTTCGAACTGCACACTTTTTTTGACTTCAGGCCTTACGCGCATCATGCCGTTCCAGCTGCGGGTGCCTTTTTGGAAGCATTGCTTCAGGATGGGGAGGGGGATCTGTTTGCTCCGCTCGATGGGGTACAGGCCGGAGCGGCCCTGGGCCAGACAGGAGGAGGATATATCGGTGGCCAGGATCGTGGCGCGGAACCCCTTGTGGTGGCAATAGGCGGCCAGGGAATAGGGTTCTTCACCGCTGGCGGAAGCGGCGCACCAGATATCGCGGCAATCGGCATCGATAATGTCAAACGCGGCCGATTCGCGGAAGAAAAAAGTGTGATTGGTCGAGATGGCATCCACGAACCGGTCGAGTTCGCCGGCGTCGGTCCGGATGATGCCAAGATACTGTTCGGCTGAAACATTGAGCTTTCGCAGACGTTTACCGAGCCTGGCGCTCAGCAGCTCGCG
This sequence comes from Desulfobacteraceae bacterium, assembly GCA_050302315.1. Taxonomy (GTDB): domain Bacteria; phylum Desulfobacterota; class Desulfobacteria; order Desulfobacterales; family Desulfosarcinaceae; genus JARRKU01. The sequence goes on along the minus strand of JBNLAV010000182.1, from coordinate 51,205 downwards.
TTTGTCGTCGTTAAGCTTAATGCCGCACTGGCGGTAAACGAGATCGCAATACGTTCTGAACAGCCGGTTCGATATTTTTCCGGAAATTGTCTTTACCACATGCGGTCTCTTCTTCTGCGCGTTGTCATTTTAATCGGCACAGACCATGGCCAGCGCCGTACGGGAGATCTGGTCCAAAGGCACGGTCTTGTCCACGCCGCCCCTTTTAATCGCCTCTCTGGGCATCCCGAAGACGACGCACGAGTCCTCATCCTGGGCGATGGTTCGCGCGCCGGCCCGTTTCATTTCGAGCAATCCCACTGCACCGTCACCACCCATGCCGGTCATGATGATGCCCACGGCGTTGGCGCCTGCCGTCTGCGCCACCGACCTGAACAGGACATCCACCGCCGGGCGCTGGTGGTGAACCATCGGGCCGTTTTTGACGTCGACATAATACCGGCTGCCGCTGCGTTTGAGCAGCATGTGAAAGTTGCCCGGCGCAAGCAGCGCCACCCCATTGGCCACGGTGTCCCCGTTTTGCGCCTCGCGAACCTGAATCCGGCAAAGCTCATCCAGGCGCTGGGCAAAAGATGTGGTGAATTTGGCCGGCATGTGCTGCACGATCACCATGCCCGGCGTGTTGGGCGGCATGGCGGTCAACACGGTTTTAATGGCCTCGGTCCCGCCCGTGGATGCTCCGATGGCCATGACTTTGTTGGTGGTTCGGCCAAGGGCGGTGATGCGCCCAACCGGGGCGGAGACCTTGGCGGCCGATCCAAGCTGGCGCCGAATGTCGATATGGGCGACGGCACGGATTTTGTCGGCCAGCTGGACACCCATATCGCCAACGGAATAGGCCGCAGTGGGTTTGGAAATGACCTCCATGGCACCGGCCGACAAGGCCTCCATTGCCATGGTGCCGCCTTTGGCGGTCAGGGAGCTGACCACAACGACCGGCAAAGGATAGTGCTTCATCAGCTTTCTTAGGAAGGTCAGTCCGTCCATCCGGGGCATTTCGATGTCCAAGGTCACCACATCGGGTTTGAGATGGACGATTTTGTCCCTGGCCACATACGGATCGGGGGCGGTTCCGATCACTTCGATACCGCGTTCACGGTTGAGTTCCTCGGTGAGCACTTTGCGCACCACTGCAGAGTCGTCAACGATCAGGACGCGGATATTGTGGTTCATGTCGTCTGCCATCCAGTCGGCCCGGCGATGCAGGCGTTAGCTTTCCATGTGCAGCATCATGCGGCTGTCCATGGTTTCAATGCCGATAACGATGCGGCCGTTTTCCCGGTCGTCCGGTGCAGGGTCCATGGAGGCCGTGACGAGCTTCGGAATTTTCAAGTTGAATATGGCCTGGGCGTCGTATGCGCTGAGGCTGTTTCCGGCCAGCATGTTGAGCATCTCTTTCACCGTCCCGGTAACCTGTTCTTCAGAAAGATCGTCCGGCGGGGCTCCCAAAAAGTCCGCTGTGATGGATTCGGCCAGCGATGAGGGGATGCGCAATACAAAGACACCGGAGGACGGACCGTCGAAAACCACGCTCACGGTAATGGGCCGTTGACCGCCGAAGTTCATGGGGTTTTCTTCATCGTCGGTTTCCACGATATCAATCGGAAGAAAAAACATCTGTTCCAGCACCTCAGAAATCGAGGCTCTCATTGCTTGGACCATCTTCGGCTTGTCCATGGTTGGGTACTCCTAAAAGCTCTTGTAGTCGGGAACGAATCTCTTCCGGAGTGAACGGTTTCCGGATATAGGCGCAGGCACCCTCCTTGATAAATTCGTCGATACGTTCGTTGCCTCCCTCGGTGGTGATCATGATGACAGGGATGCCTTTCATCATCTCATCGCGTTTCATATGCTGAAGCATCTCGAGTCCGTTCATTTCGGGCATATTGTAATCTGAGAGCACGACGTCCAGCCATTGGTCATTCAGAATCTGCAAGGCTTCCTTGCCGGAATCGGCTTCATGAATTTCGCCGACATCGAAACCCGAAGCTTGGATCACCTTTTTGATCACGGCGCGCATGGGGGATGAGTCGTCGACGATGAGTATGTTAAATGGCATTGGAAGACCTCTCTGTACTGTATAACCGTAACCTGGCGGCCGTTATCCTTGGAAGGCCACCAGATGTTCGATCTCCTCTAGTTTCTCCGGTATGCCGGCCATGATAATCTGCAGGTCGGTGTCACTGATGCCCAGGGAAGTGATGCTGACCTGGTCGAAACGATGGGCCAGACCGTCGGAACCGGTACCGATGCCCATCATCATGCAGACCGTATCGCTCAGATGGACAACCGCAGTCGTCTTCGGCGCCAATACGGCCCTGGCAGGCTCATGGTGGTGTCGGATCACATCCACCATCTCCGGACTGAACTGCCAGACCCGTGCAACCATGGCGCCCAATTCGGCATGATCGATGCCGAGAACGCTTTTCTCCGCCTCTTCGAAGCTGTGCATTCCCTGCGTCACCAGGGCTTCGATTTCTTTAGCGCATTCTTCCACATACTGCTCCAGGACCACCTTGCCGATATCTTTCAGCAGAGCGCAGGTAAAGATCATGTGGCTGTCTTCCAGGTTCAACGCTTGAGAAAGCTCCCGGCAGATCAGGGCGGATGCAATCCCGTTGCGCCACAAGTCGCCGGGTTTCAGGTCGTATCCCTTTTGGGGCCGTTTAATATTGGCTGCGCTACTGGACATCAAGGCGAGGTCCGCGATTTCATTCATTCCCAGAAAGACAGCCGCCTGCTGAACCGATTCGAACGGTTTGGGCCTGGCATAGTAGGCGCAATTGGCGGCTTTAAGCAGATTGGCCGTGGTCATCGTGTCGTGGGCGATCACCTGGATGAGATCTTCCATGCTGCTTTCCGGATCCTGCTGAATCGCCAGGACCTTATGGACCACCTGGGGGATCGGTTTGAGCCCGGCAATGCCTTTGATGATCTTGGTCAGGTCGCTCATAGGATTCTTTCGCCTTGTCCGGAAGTCTTGAGCACGGTTTGGCCGTCCCGGATGGCCAGCCGCAGGGTGCGGTTGGCATTCCCGCCCACATCCGAGCAGTCGATGATCACATTGTTGCGATGGAAGATTTTGCGCACCGCCATTTGATTCCGTTTGCCGATGTTAAAAAAACCTTGCTGGTCCAATACCTGGGATCCGCCCGTGACGATAACCCGCATGCGGCCTTTGTTGCCCCCGAGTTCGTAGGCGGACTTGAACAGCCGGGGGATGCCGGTGTCGGCAAACATGAAAGGTTTGGACTGCGCCTTGCGTTTGTCCAGTGCTGAGTCCGGCAGCATGAAGTGCAGCAGGCCGCCCACTTTGGCAGCGGCGTCATAGATGGCGACCCCGATGCATGATCCCAAGGAGTAGGTGATCAATTCACTGTTCGGGTCATTGCTGACCTTCATGTCGGCTACTCCTACAATGAGTTTCATTTACCAGCCTGTTTGCGCGTTTCGGGTTGATCGAAGTCAGGACATGGCCAACTGCCAGATACCGGCCATGTCGATGATCAGGCCGACGCGGCCGTCTCCCAGGATTGCACCGCCGGCGATGCCCTGGACCTCTTTCAACATTTCTCCCATGCTCTTTATCACCACTTCTTCTTTCCCGAGCAGCTCGTCCAGGAGCAGTCCCATCCGCTTGCCGTCATGTTCTACGATCACCACCAGTCCCTCCCACGGGTGCTCGACCCCGGTGCGACAGGCGAAGATATTGCTCAATCTCGCCATGGGGATAAGGCGGCCTCGGGACAGGATCATTTCTCCCTTGCCCTCCACCGTGGAGTACTGTTCTTTTGCGGGACGGAAGGACTCAATGATGGCCTGCGCCGGAATGATATAGCGTTCATCCCCCACCCGCACGAGCATTCCTTCGATGATCGCCAGGGTAAGGGGCAGGCTGATCACAAAGGTGGACCCTTCGCCAGGTGATGTCTGGATATCGATCCGCCCGCGCAGATTTTCGATGGCTTTTTTGACGACATCCATGCCGACGCCTCGGCCGGATATGTCCGATACCGCCTTGGCGGTAGAAAATCCCGGATGGAAAATCAGCTGGTGGATTTCATCGTCGCTCAATTGGGTGTCACCGGAGATCAATCCATTGGATCGGGCTTTTTCGATGATGCGTCCTTTATCCAGCCCCCTGCCATCGTCGCAGATCTCAACGACGATATTACCGCCACGGTGGTACGCTTTGAGGCTGATCACCCCTTCGGCTGCTTTTCCGGCCGATTGCCGTTCGCCGGGGGGTTCCAGCCCGTGATCAACGGAGTTGCGGATCATGTGCACCATGGGCTCATATAGCTCATCCACCACGATACGATCGATTTCGGTCTCCTCGCCTTCCATGATGAGCTGCACCTGCTTGCCCGAATTGCGCGCCAGATCGCGAACCAGGCGGAACATTTTCTGGAAGGTGCTCCTTATCGGCACCATGCGCAAAGTCATGGTTACGGTTTGCAGGCTGGAGGTGATCTGATGCAGCTGTCCCAGGGTGTGGGTCAGGGCCTGATCGCCCGCCGCCACCAGATAAGGGTGTTGACGCAGCATGGCTTGGGCGATAACCAGCTCTCCGGCGAGGTCCACGAGGTTGTCCAGTTTTACGGTGTCGACCTTTACCTGCAGCTCCCGTTTCCTCAAGCCGGATCGTTTCTGGTCCCGCAGGGCGCTGGCCACCTGACGCGGCTCGGCCGCACCATCCTCCACCAGTATTTGTCCCAGTTTTTTCTCAGGGGTCTCCTTTTGGCGTGCCAGGGCCGATGCCAGCTCCTGAGCAGAGACCGTTCCCTGGTCCAGTAAAATCTTTCCCAAGGGATTGGCGCCCCGCTCTGCCATATCCTGAATTTGTTCAATGTGCGTCACGACCGGGACGATGTCGAGGCCGATGTCGAGCTGTGACCCGTGGTCAATGCCCTGACGGACGCCTTCCACTAATTTTTTCAACAAATCGACGGAATCAAGGATGACATCGGTGACGTCGGCATCGATGTTGATTTCGTTGCTGCGGATCTTGTCCAGCAGATTCTCGGCACAATGGGACATCTTGTTGATGCGCTCCAGCCCAAGGAATCCGGAAACGCCTTTGATGGTGTGAAAGGAGCGAAAGATGGTGTTAATGCTCTCGGTATCATTCGGGTTCTGCTCCAGGTCGATGAGGCCGACTTCGATAGATTCCAGCCCTTCAAGAGATTCCACGACAAACCCTGAAAAAATTTCGATGTCTTCCTCGCTCAGGTTCGGTGCCGGCGCCGAAAATTGGGTCAGCTCCTTCGCAACGCCGCTCGCAGGGGGGGGGACAGGCGTTGCGTCCGCCGTACTTCCGAGAGCGGAAAATATATCGGTAAGATCGGTGGCGTAGCCCGTCGTGTTGGTCAGGCAGCGGCAATAGGCCTGCAGGTGTTCGATGCCGGCTTCCAAGGGTTTGAGGTCGGCCGTATCGCGCAAGATGATGCGTTCGAGATAGGCGATCAACGCCCGGGTCAGCGCCAGGAAGGTCGGCTGGTCAAGGTCTGTGCTGAGCGACTCGATGTCGCTAAGATGATTCAGCATCTCCCCCAGAACGGGGATATCTTCGTCCTCCATGGTCACCAACGACAGGGCGATGGTTTCTATTTGGTTGTGGATGCGTTCCAGAACATCCGCCATAAGGTGTCCTCTTCTACCGTGGTTGCGATTCGGTTCAACTCTCCGCATCATGCAGCGTTCTGGAGATACGCCATCTGTTCGCTGCTCAGGACCGTGTCGATGTCCAGCAGTATCCTGACCCCGCCGTCCACCTTGGCCATCCCGAGGATGTAGTCCGTGTCGAGCGACGTGCCGAAGTCAGGTGTTGCTTCAATTTCTTCCTGCGTGATGTTGAGCACTTCTGATACCGAATCGACCACGATGCCGATGACCATTTCCATGGAATGGCCGCCGATTTCGACCACGACGATGCAGGTCCGGTCGGTATATTCCTTCTCCGGCATGTCAAAGCGCAGTCGAAGGTCGATCACCGGAATCACCTTGCCGCGAAGGTTGATGACGCCCCGCACATATCGAGGCGTGCGGGGAACCGACGTGATCGGCATCATGCCGATGATCTCCTTGATCTTGAGAATCCCAATGCCGTATTCTTCTTCCGCCAGTGAAAAAGTCAGGTATTTTCCTTCTTTACCGGTGAGTTCGCCGATTCTTTCCTGCGACGTAGCCGGCCCTTCGTCATCCGCCATGGAAAAGGAGACTTTGGGGTTGTCTCTTTCGGCAGGTCCGTTAGCCTCTTGCGGCTTTGGTTTGGTCTCTTCCATTGTATTCCTCCGGTTGCGGCCTCCTGTACCGCAATGAATTGACGGGACCCTTTCCGGACCCAGCACTAAAAGTCTTCAAAGTGGTCGTTCTCCATCGGGATGACCTCTTCGGGCTTGACCGCATGCATTTGAAATTCCTTGGACAGCGCATGGGCGTGGGCCGCCCTGTCGGGTTTGTGCCCATTACCGTTGCCCTGCCCGGGCTGCAGCGCGGTCGAAAAGACCTTTTCGGGCGCGATGTTTTTTGATTTGTCGCCTTTGTTGCCGCCAACCAGAACCATGAGGTGGTCGACGATCCCTTTCATCTGCATGGCCTGGGCGTTCATCTCTTCGGAGGCCGATGCGGATTCTTCCGCGCTTGCAGCGTTTTGCTGGGTCACTTTGTCCATTTCCGTGACGGCCTGGTTGACTTGACCGATGCCCTGGGACTGCTCGTTGGACGCCGCACTGATTTCGCTGACCAATTCGCTGACCTTGCCCACGTCAGTGGCGACCCTTGCAAATGCGGCATTGGTTTCGGTGACCAGTGACGAGCCGGCCTCCACCTTGCGGACAGTGCCTTCGATCAGCTCTGATGTATTCTTGGCGGCATCGGCTGCGCGCATGGCCAGATTGCGCACCTCATCGGCTACAACGGCAAAGCCTGCACCGGCTTCGCCTGCCCGTGCGGCTTCCACCGCGGCGTTGAGGGCCAGCAAATTGGTTTGAAATGCGATCTCATCGATGGTTTTGATAATTTTGGACGTCTCCTCGCTGGCCGATGCAATCTGCTCCATGGAGCCGGTCAGATTCTGCATTGATTGATTGGCCGCCTCCACAACCGTGTTGGCCTCTTTCATCAGGGTGTTGGCCTGGTTGGCGTTGTCAGCGTTCTGACGGGTCATGGAAGACATTTCTTCCAGAGCAGAGGAGGTCTCTTCGATGGAGGCGGCCTGTTCGGACGCCCCTTCGGCCAAGGATTGGGAGGCCGAGGCCACCTGGCTGGAGGCCGAGGCCACCTGGTCCGCCCCTTCTTCCATCTGGGTGGAAAGCCGGGACAATATCTTCACAATGCCTCTGGCCGTGAAATAAGCGAAACCGATGCCCGCGATGACCGCCAGAATGCCCACAATGGTCACGTTTCGCTGGGTGCTTTGGGCCGACGACAGCATCACCGCATCGGTCATGATGTTCTTACGCGCCTCCTGACGGATCTTTTCCAACTTCTCCTGAATGTCGTGCAATGCCGGCAACGTACGAGCGCTGTAGATCTCCTTGGCTTTCTGCATACCTTTGAGCTGATTGACGGCCTCTTCTCTCAGCTCTTTTAAATGCTTGAAGGTTTTGGCCAACAGCGGCATGGTGGTATTGGTGAAAACCAGTTTTGCCTCTCCGGGAGAGTGTTTGATCAGCTCTTGGATGACCACTGCCGATTCGTGGAGCGATTTATGATGAGCGATCATATCTTCCCACGTGTTGCGGAAATCACGGTCTCCTGTTTCGTAGGCACGGTTGGCCTCATCGCTGCGAAGCCATTTGCCGAGCGCGCATCGGGTGGGATCGGTCTGCACGTTCAACCGCTTATCGCCGTTTAGAAAGGTATCGCGAATTTTGGCAGCCCAGTTGAGGTGGTCTATTTCGCGTTGAAGGATCAGGATCGGCAAATTGGTGTCGGCCTGTTTGAAGTGCTCCTTGATGGCGATGGCGGATTCATGCAGATGCTGGTGCGGCACTTCGATGGCTTTGATCATTGGCGTCAGGCTGGGGACCAGATGCTCGGCGGCGATTCGGTCCTGACCATAGAGCCACTGACCGAAGCCGCATTTTTTATAATCGGTCTGCACGGTCAACTGTGTGGTTTTGTCGTCAGTCAACAGCATGTTCACCTGCTTGGCCCAATTGAGGTGGTCCACTTCTTTCTGAGCGAGCATACCGTCGAGTTTATTGCCGTCGATGACCTGTTCGGCGTTTTTGACGATGCCGCTCACGCCGGTGAACGACAGCAGGCCGACAACGCAAAGCAGGGCCAGGATAATCCCGAAACCGATGCCGACTTTTTTTCCAATGGTTAAATTACTCCAGTTCATTTAAATCCTCCATATCGATATAGAAACTTTCAAATTCTATCTGCCATGCAGTGCATGGGGCCGGTGGACGGTATGCAAAAACAGTCCATTGCCGGCCGCCTTTAACGTCGGTGGTACTGCGCTATTTCATGCTGAATCGGCGGTGAATGGAGAAACCGCAGTTTGCGCAGTGGCGTCAGCGTCGTCGTGTCAGGAAATAATCACGAGCAATAACAGTTGCATAGGAAAAATATCGTGTCGTGCGAGTTCAGCATCCCAAAGGTTGTATCGGCAGGTCGGCTGGAAAAATGAGAAAAAAATGAAATTATTATGGGCTGAATTTTCAGTAGGTTAATGCATATTAAAGTATACTATTTAAGTATGAATTGGGGCGGCGGATTTGGGAAGCGCTGCTCGCTTTGGTGATAGGGTCAGTCCGATACGCTTTGGGCGGGTACCGTTTCTTTAAACCGATATCCCACTCCGCGCACCGTTTCGATGTAGTGGCTGCACGGCCCTAGTTTGCGTCGAAGTCCTACGATTTGAACATCCACACTTCTGTCGGTGACGCTATAGTTGTAGCCGCGCACTTTGTCGACCATCTGAGATCTGGAGAAGGCCCACCCGGGACGCGAGGCCAGCAATGTGAGTACTTCGAATTCAGTATAGGTCAGGTCGATTTTGCGGCCTTCCACCAGCAGTTCGTGCTTGCGGATATCGATTCTCAATTTCCCCCGGTCAATACGGCTTCCAGCCGTCTCAGGACGATCGGAAGCGTTGCGTCGCAGCACGGTCTGGATCCGGGCCACCAAGACCCGTGGACTGAAAGGCTTGGTAATATAGTCTTCGGCGCCCAGTTCGAGACCCGTAATCACATCGGTTTCCGCCCCTTTGGCGGTCAGCATTACAATGGGAATATGCTGAATACGCGGATTGCTCTTCACCAGCCTGGTCACATCAAACCCGTCGATACCGGGCAGCATGAGATCGAGGACGATCAGGTCCACCGGGTCGGTCTTCAAAGCCTTCAACGCTTTTTCTCCGGTTTCCGCGCACCGGATATCAAATCCTTCTCTTTTCAGATTATGCCGGACCAATTCGAGGATATCTTCTTCGTCGTCAACTACCAGGATTTTTTCTTTAGTATTTTGCGTGGCGGACGATCTCGCCTTCGATGAGGTAGATAACCTCTTCGGCGATGTTGGTGGCGTGATCCGCCAGGCGCTCGATGTGACGGGAGATGAGCAGGAGATTGATCAAGTACCCGACGCGCTCGGGATGCTGTATGATTGCGGCCTTGATGCGATCATAAGCCAGGGTTTTAATGGCATCGACCTCGTCATCCAGGGTGATGACTTTGAAGGCCAGGTCGACGTCGACATTGACCAGTGCATCCAGGCTCATTTTGAGCATGGATTCGGCCTTTTCGGCCATGGGAAGATAATCGAAGACAAAGTCCATTCCCGGGCGTTTGGAGATGGTCAAGACCCGTTCGGCGATGTTCACGGCCTGATCGCCGATGCGCTCGAGATCGTTGTTGATCTTGATGGCGGTGACGATAAACCGCAGGTCGACGGCCACCGGCTGATGGAGGGCGAGAATCTTCAAACACTCCTCTTCCACCTCAACTTCCATTTCGTCGATTTCCCAGTCGGTGTCGATGATTTTCTGAGCAATGGCGGCATCCCGGTTGTCTACGGCAGCGCTGGTCATGCGCACCCGCTCTTCAACCAAGGCGCCGAGGGAAAGAATCTTCTTTTTGATTTTATCCAGTTCTCTGATCAGATATCTGGCCATTGCGTCCTCTTTTTTATCCGAATCGACCGGTGATATAGTCCTGGGTTAGCTGGTGGCGCGGCGTCGTGAACACCTGCGTGGTATCGCCGACTTCGATTAGGTCGCCGAGATGAAAGTAGGCGGTACGCTGGGAAATGCGGGACGCCTGCTGCATGGAGTGGGTGACGATCACGATGGAGTATTGCTGCCGCAGTTCGTCGATCAGGTCTTCGATCTTGCCCGTGGCGATGGGGTCCAATGCGCTGCAGGGTTCGTCCATCAAGATCACTTCCGGTCCCACCGCAATGGTGCGCGCGATGCACAAGCGCTGTTGTTGGCCGCCGGACAACCCGGTGCCCGGGTGGTCGAGGCGGTCTTTGACCTCATCCCACAACCCTGCCTTTATCAGGCTGGTTTCCACGATTTCGTCGGTTTCAGCCTTGTCTCGTACCAGGCCGTGGATTCGGGGGCCATAGGCGATGTTGTCATAGATAGACTTGGGGAACGGGTTGGGTTTCTGAAAGACCATGCCGACCTGGGCGCGCAACGGTACCACGTCCACATGTTTATCGTATATGTTGACGTCATCCAACTGGATCATACCGGTAACACGGCAGCTGTCAATGGTGTCGTTCATGCGATTGAGACAACGCAGAAAGGTGGACTTTCCGCATCCGGACGGGCCGATCATGGAGATGACTTCATTTCGGGCAATGTCCAGGGAGACCTCCCGAATGGCGTGTTTGTCGCCATAGTAGACATTGACGTTGCGGCATATCATGCGCGGATCGTCATCGACGAACGGCTCGCCAACCGTCTCCGGGATTTCGGATTGTTGGGGGGGTGGTTTCATCGGTGCGCGTGTCGATCCCACAGCGTCCTCATAATCGCCCTGCCGAGCATCGTTCTGCGCAGGTTTTTTATTTTTTATCGTGGCGTCTCGATTGACTGCGATGTCCATGTCCGGTGCCTCGACTGTCCGGACCTTTCAGGGCATATCACAGGCGGTGCCGGCCGGCAAGCGCTCGGCCGGCACCCCGTGGTCAATGACTAAAGGTCGTTGAGGGATAACGTTTTCAGGTTTTTGACATTTTCGCGAAACATTTTACGTTCGGCATCCGGCATGGGAATCATACCCTTTTCCGCAAGGTAGCCGTCCGGGCCCCAGGCTTTTTCGCTGGTGAACTCGGCCAGGTATTCTTTCATCCCGGGAATGGTGTTCACGTGGGCTTTTTTGACATAGAAATAGAGCGGACGGGATACCGGATATTTGCCGTCGGCAATGGCGTCGAAAGTAGGCGCCACACCGTCAATGACAGAGCCTTGTACCTTGTCGGCGTTCTGATCGAGGAAGCTGAAACCGAAGATCCCGATGGCGTCGGGATTGGCGTCGAGCTTTTGCACGATCAGGTTGTCGTTTTCGCCGGCTTCGATGTAAGCGCCGTCTTCACGAACGGTGTGACAAAGGGTTTTGTAAGCTTTTTTGTCTTTTTTCTTCATGGCCTTGATCCAGGCGAACTGTTTGGCGCCGCCTTCCATGGCCAGCTCGACGAAGGCGTCACGGGTGCCGGATGTCGGGGGCGGTCCCAGGACTTCGATTTTAATGGCGGGAAGATCGGGGTTCACATCCTTCCAGGTCTTGTAGGGATTGGGGATGGTTTTTTCGCCGCCCTTGGGATCGGGAACATTTTTCGCCAGAGCGAGGAAGACGTCCTTGCGGGTCAGTTTGAAGACTTTGGCTTTATTGGAGTTCGCCATGACGATGCCGTCGTAGCCGATTTTGACCTCGACGACGTCTTTGATACCGTTGGCCAGACTTTTCTCCAGTTCCGATTTTTTAATACGGCGGGAGGCATTGGTGATGTCCGGATGTTCGACGCCAACACCGGCAGCGAACAGTTTCAGGCCGCCGCCGGAACCGGTGGATTCGATTTTGGGTGTTTTAAAGGATGTGGTTTTTCCGAATTGTTCCGCCACGACGGTGGCGAACGGATAAACGGTGGAAGAACCAACGATGCTGATGTAATCCCGTGCCGAACCTGCTGCGGCGATACCGGACATACCGGTCAGGATCATGGCCGCGGCACCAGCCAATAACATTGCTTTCTTAAACATCTCTACTCTCCTTTGCGGGTGAAGCATTCAGTTAAGGGTTTAAATGTATATCCATTCAGTTATCAAAGGCTTTTTGAACGCGCCCCAAAAACGGGTGGTGATCAAAAGCCGGGGGTCATATTTCTACCATCGACGCTCAAATTTCTTTCTCAGCACCACGGCCAATCCGTTCATGGCGATCAAAAAGGCCAACAAGGCCAGCGTGGCCGCCGATGTCCGTTCGACAAAGGCGCGTTCCGGGCTGTCGGCCCAGAGATAAATCTGTACCGGAAGGGCCGTGGACGGGTCGGTAAACCCTTGGGGGATATCGACAATAAACGCGACCATGCCGATCATCAGCAGGGGAGCGGTCTCACCGAGCGCACGCGCCATTCCGATAATGGTGCCCGTGAGCATCCCCGGCAGGGCCAGGGGAAAAACATGGTGCCAGATCATTTGCATTTTCGAAGCCCCGACGCCCAGTGCGGCATCCCGGATCGAAGGCGGAACGGCTTGGAGCGCCGCCCGGCTTGCGATGATGATGGTGGGCAGGGTCATCAGGGTGAGCACCAATCCCCCCACAAGGGGGGCCGAGCGCGGCAGCCCGAACGCGTTCAAGAATACCGCAAGCCCCAGAAGGCCGAATACGATGGACGGCACGGCTGCCAGATTGTTGATGTTGACTTCGATCAGATCGGTCCAGCGGTTTTTGGGTGCAAACTCTTCCAGGTAGATGGCGGATGCGACGCCGATGGGGAAAGAGAGGATCAGGGTAATGATCAATGTAAAAAAACTACCGCACACCGCTCCCCATATCCCGGCCAGTTCAGGTTCGCGGGAATCGCCGGCTGTAAAAAAGGAGACGTTGAACTGCTTTCTGATCTTTTCGTTGGCGGTCAGCCGATCGATCCAGGCCAATTGCTTTTCGGAAAGCCGGCCCTGGCCTTCATCGCTGTGACGCTCCAGATGCCCTTTGACCAGCATGTCCACATCGTCGTCCGCCGGCACCCAGACCTGTTGGCGCGTGCCGATCAGGGAACGGTCTTTCATTACCATGTTGCGCAGTTGAAAAGCGGCACCGCTGCTGACCAGTTTGTAAAGCTGGCGTTTATCGCTTCGCCCCTTGGCTTCGGGAAACATCTCTCGCATTGAGGCTTTGACGATACCGGCGTAGTCGGCCGTACTCAGTTCATCCTGGGGCAGACGCATCGGGTCGAAGTGGACATCGATCCGGATAAAGGTTTGAAACAGGGCCGAATAGCCATTGCCGATAATGCTGATGAATAGAAAAGAGAGAAACACCAGGCTGGCAATGATGGCGCCCAGGCCCAGAAGGCGAAACTGACGCTCCGATCGATATCGTTTGGCCAGACCTTTGTGGACGATGTCGATGGCCTTGGGTTTCCTCGAAGTACTTCGGGTCGTTTTGCTATTCATATTGCTCTCGATATTTGCGCACCACCTGCAAGGCGATGATGTTCAGGCAGAGGGTGGACAGAAATAGCAACAGGCCCAGGGCAAACGCCGCCAGGGTTTTGGGGCTGTCGAACTCCTGGTCTCCGACCAGCAATGTGACGATCTGAACGGTGACCGTGGTAACGGTTTTCAGCGGATTGACGGTCATATTGGCCGTCAATCCGGCTGCCATCACCACGATCATGGTTTCTCCGATGGCGCGGGAGATGGCCAGCAATACGCCGCCGACAATACCCGGCAGAGCGGCAGGTATGACCACCTGGCGGATGGTTTCCGATTGGGTGGCGCCCAGGCCGTAGGCACCGTCGCGCAGGTCCTGGGGGACGGCGTTGATCATGTCATCGGACAGGGAGGAGACAAAAGGGATGATCATGATGCCCATGACCAGCCCGGCGGCCAGCGCACTCTCCGATGACACATCCAGTCCAATGGATTCGCCGAAGCTCCGTATGGTCGGCGCCAGAACCAAAGCGGCGAAATAGCCGTAAACCACCGTGGGGATACCGGCCAGAATCTCCATCAACGGTTTGGCCACGGCACGAAATTTTTTCCCCGCATACTCAGACATGTAGATGGCCGACATCAATCCAATGGGCACGGCGACCGCCATGGCAATGGCCGAGATCAACAAAGTGCCGACCAATACCGGAATTGCTCCAAATGCGCCGGATGATCCGACTTGGTCTTCCCGGATGGCCATTTGGGGGCTCCATTCAAGTCCGAACAGAAAATCGATGATCGATATGGCCTGGAAAAACCGGATGGCTTCATAGAGGACCGAGAGGACGATGCCGATGGTGGTGAATATCGCCACGGTGGAGCAGGCGCCAAGTATCCAAAGGACCAGCCGCTCCACGTGGTTTCTCGCGCGCATCTTGCGTTTGATCTGTTGCCGCACCCACACCAGTCCGATGATGGCAACGGATACGGCGCAGACCGCAAGGGCGACGTTGCTGATGCCCTGAAGGCGGCGGTAATGGTCGGCCGCCGCCTGCATGGCCGGACTGACCTGTCCGGAAACGATGTTGCCGCTAACTAAATTTCTGATATCGTTTAAAATTAAATTAATTCGGTCGGCGGGCAGCGAACGCAGATCCCCGGGCAATCCCGACACGACGATCCGGGTAATGATATCGCCCTCGAAAGCCTGCCAGCAGGCAAAAATGATGAGCGCGGGCAAACCGCACCACAAGGCGGTCAACATGCCGTAATAGGTGGGGCGGGAATGGAGCCGGTGTGTTCGGTTCCTTCCACCGGCAACGGCCACTGAGCGGCGCAACCCCATATAATAAGCTGTAAGTGATAGCAATAACAGTAAAAAAAGTAGTGTTCCCGGGGTAATCATGTCAGATATCGGACCTCGCTTGCCGGATCGTTCTTTACGGCATGGCGTTCAACCGTCCACGTGCAATGCCGATTTTCAATTAGCGCACTTTATGGATCCCGTGTTTGGGGATTGTTGAGATAATGTTAGATTTGCGTTAGCGACTGCGGGGGTATGATCCTATCCTGCTTTGGCAAGGGATACCTCATTATACATATCCCATGTCTTCAAAAAGGCCGCTTCAAATGACCGCGCCTCGACATATTTGCGTGCGGCCGATCCCATGAATTTGAGTGTATCGGGATGATGGACAAGGGTCTGTATGGCGCTCATAAGGGCGACGCTGTCATCGGCCGGTACAACCAGACCGGTTTCCTGGTTCGCCATGTTCTCACAAGGCCCTCCCTTATCGGTTACGATGACCGGCAGGCCGGAGGCCTGGGCTTCCAGCACCACATTGCCGAAGGTGTCGGTGGCGCTGGGGAAAACGAACAGGTCCGCCGACGCGTAAATCTCGGTTAAGGCATCACCGGATAGATAGCCGGTAAAATAGCACGGCAGCCCTTTCATTCTTTTTCTCATCTCATCCAGGTAGGGGCCGTCACCCACGACAACCAGGTGGACGCCGGATTGGGACAGCGCTATTTCGGTAAAGGCGTCGGCCAGCAAGTGAAGGTTCTTTTCTTTGGACACGCGCCCGACATAGATCAGGGTGGTCCCCGATTGAATTCCGAACCGTTTTTTTAAAGCACCGTTGCGTTTTGCAGGATTGAAGGCATCCACATCGATGCCGCGCGGGTAGACCCGGATCTTTTCAGGCCGTATTCCCTTTTCCACCAGCTCGTCGCAGGTGCTCTGGGAGGGGGCATAGATCACGTCCAGTTGATCGTAGTACCAGAGGACATATTTCCAGGCCAGGTCCTCGATGACCGCATCGCCGGTCAGAACCTGGGCATATTGCGGGATCGATGTGTGATAGGTGCCGCTGATGGGAATCCGGAGAATTTTGGCAATCGCCAGGGCGGCCAACCCGATGGGCCCCGGTGTGGCCGTATGGATCTGGGTGAAGCCCTGATCATGGCAATACTGCAGCATCTCCAGAAAGGGCGGGTAGAAGATCTGCTGCTCCGGGTACTCAGGCAGCTCATAGGTGCCGATGGGACAAAAGTTTTTGACCCCCGGTTCGTCTCGGCGATGCTGATCCCGATGGCAGGTGACCATGGTGTAGTTTTTGTTGTTTTTCAACGCGAATTTGACCTGCTGCTGCAGCGTCAGCGCCACGCCGTTGACTTCGTAGAAGGTGTCGGTGAAATGGGCAATGTTCTCTCCCCTGCCTGTTTTGCCTTCCAATCGGCTTTCGACCGGCAGGTGACGCTGCGCCACTGCTTCGCTGAAAATACGGTCTTTGGCAAATTGCACATAGGCGACAAAGTAGGGCGCCAGCATGGTGTACAGACCACCGGCGGAGCCGATTGTGTGGAAGATATCGAAGACATTGGCGCCGTTGAGATGGCCCAGCAGGTGATTGCCGAAGTGCAGCATCACCCGGTTGGCGGCCCGGTCGACAAACTCGAACCATTTCTCCTCCCGGGCGATAAAATCGGCCGGTTCATCGGATACCCTGAAAAACGTCGGGTCATCCTGAATGAGCCGGTGGGTTTCGTGACGCAACAATGCCATCAATGAATCGGACGCCGGCGTTTTCATGCGTTTGCGCCTCTGGTGGCGCCACATCAAGTAAAGCTTGCCCAGCAGGCCGGACGAACGATTGGGGTCCACTCGCAGATTGTGGTCCAAAAAGCGCATCAGTTCATCCTTGTCTGCATACCGTCCGATGTTGAATTTGGACCGGTAAAACTGATAGGCGATGCCGTACAGGTTGTGCCCCATGGTCAATGCCGTGGCCGGTACGCTGACGACCTCGGTGGACGCTTTCGTGGACTGTTTGATCCGCCGGGGATCCTCTACACCGGTGATGCGCGTGTGGGTTCGCGTGATGTTCAACGAACTGTGGTCATCCGAGCCACCCCACAAGCGTTTCTCACATGGGCGATCATAGATCGGAGCCTGGTCATGGACGTCGGCCAGCATCAGGATTTTCTCCTTGGTAAGGGTCTGTACAACGCTTTTCAGACACTGGTTTTCCCGGTCGTTGCGGGCGCCGTTGAGTTCGAAATTCTGGAACAGCAGCAGCATTTGCTCAAAGTGGTCCATGGTCAACCGGTCGTTGATCGCATAGAGCGGATGGGCCACGATGTTCATAATATCCTGGTCGCGGAGATAGCCGGCCAGATCGTAAATATTGTTGCGCAGTTTCTGAATGTCCCGGTGTTGGGCTTCGTTGATATTCAACGCCAGTACGTGAACTTTGCAGCCGTTGTCGGGAAAGTAGGTGGTAATTTCTTCGCTGACGAAGGTGTCGGGCAAGTGCGCGATCTCAAGCGCTCCGTCAATGGTGTTGTGGTCGGCAATGGTGACATGGCTCATGCCCCTGTTTTTGGCAATTTGATAGATCTTCAGCGGTTCGGTGAAGCATTCGGGACACCCCATCCGTTTTAAAATCCACTGGCTCGGCCGTTTAGAGTGCTTCGAGTGCACATGAATATCGATCTGCATTGGATAAGCTCCGTAGCTGTGCGGTTAATCTTAACAGTAGATAAGGCCATGCCGGCATTAACTTTGGATTAAAGGTTGAATAGAATTGGGTTAGCAAGCCGCACCTGTGCTTCCTGATCCCGGGAAGGGGCCATGAATCGTGAAGCACAGGTGCCGATGGATACCTTTGATACCGCTGGGGAAGCGTCGTGTAGCGAACCGGCATAGTTGAAGAGATCCGATGGGTTTATTGGGCAGCTGCCTGTTGAATTCCATACTGCTTGATTGTCGTCGGCGAATCTATGCAATATATCTGTTGGCCCGATGGTTTTCAGAAGAAGATTTAAACCTGCTCAGCTTGGCCATATCCGGCGGTTTGCGACCGTCAAACATACCACAGGCCAAATAGTAACGAATGTCTTCGGTCCAATATTTCAGGTAGGCTGGGTCCTGGTGAAGTCGTTTTGCCAGTTGCACTGGCTGATGCAAAATTTGTAGCAGCGGCGCGCACATCTCCGATGGATCCCGAAAGCATTCCCAGTCGCAGCGATGGCAATCGCCATTGGGCTTCAATTCTGACAAGTTGAGATTCCAGAATTTACCAATATCTTCTAATCCTCGGTATCCGCATGGATAGGTGCTGCCGTCCTGCGCACAGATGAAAAAGAAGTCAACCCCACCCCGGCATCCGAAAGAAGCGGGCTTACGCATGGGCTCGGCATGCTGGTGCATGAGCATGTGAAGCGATGATAGAGGTGAAAAAATACGCATGAGGTGTCGATGATTGGAGACGGCGTTCAGCAACGCTTTGTACAGCATCGCCTTTTCCGCTCTCGTAAAATTAACCACATCATCTTGCGCTGTTGCGGCATAGACGGCATCTATCCCGTCCGCCAGGTCATCTTCCCCGATGCTCATGGGATAGCAGGTGTTGACCATGGTGAATCCCAAGTCCTGCACGAACCGGTAAAACCGATCAAAGGCATCGCAGTAGCAGACGTAAAAGGCGTTTAGGTAGGTATGCAGATCGGGAAATTCACCTTGGCGCATTCCCCTGGCCGATGGTCCGGCCACCAGTCGGTTGATACCCAGATTGGCTGACGGATAGAGTCCGGCAGCATTGAAAATCGGTAGCGCTTTCTCGATGCCGGCCACCACCCCCCTGAGACCGCGCATCTGCTCATGGACGTCAGCATATGCAGAATCGATGCTGATCCAAAAGTTACGTAAACCCGCCTCGGCCAATCGTTGCGCCAGTCGTTTCGTCCGATCTTCAAAATCCGGACTGTCGCTATGTCGAAAAAGGAAACCGTTGGTCCCGGTGCGCACAAAGGGGATACCGATTTTGACGGCGTAGGCCATCATCTCGATGAGGTCGTCCAGAAATATCAAGGGCTCCCCACCTGTGAAAGAGAGGGCCTGAACACCTCGCTCCGCCGCCGCATCCAGTATGTGTTTCATGGTATGCCGAGGCAGGACAACCCTGGGAATTTTGGAGGTCACGCGCATACCGCATTGGGGACAGCGGGCGTTGCAATGATTGGTGAATTGGATCACCAATTGGGGAGGAATGCGATTTTTTAGAAAAGATTTGAGATTCTTAAAATATGCAATCATGCAGGCTTAATTGGCGTACTCATGTTAGAGAACGGTTAGCCTTATATTCAGTTTATATAAGAAATACGTATCGCTTAACGATTCGGAGTGTTTGCCGGAAAATAAATTTAACTTATCGAATTTATGACATAATCAGACTAGATTAGTTCCGCGCTGGTTTCAATCCCGGACAACCCGGATTGTGAAGTAATTTAATGATCGCCTATGCCGAAGGATAGCGAACGCCGGACGGTATCCGCACCGAAGGCTCACGAGAAAGTCGCATCACTTTTTACGCGGACTCTAGCACAAGTCAGATGTGCTGCTCATAAATGGCCAACAACGGCACGCACATCAGCTTCGGCAGCCAAAAACGTACGCGCCTGATGAGCGATCCCCAGTCAGGATATAGGCATTCGATGAGAAGTACTATGGCGATTTGGTGATCAACATCAACGAGCAATTTTCGATACCGTTTGCGATAAGTTGCTTTGCGGACTGTACCCTGAGGTTCCGTTCACATCGAGTATTACACAAGGCTTGCGCCGGATCTGGAATCCGAGTATAATCATATCATGTCAAATCCTATGGATCGGCATCTTCCTTTATATGGGCCGCAGTCAGGTGACCGGCTCCCACATCTCTTTTCATGTCCGCAAGGACCGCATCTAAAACCATTGCCGAAAAGAAAAAGGGTCTATGAGCCATAGCAAAACTTATGTTGTCGATACCAATGTCCTTTTGGATGACCCCGGCGCACTCTTTAAATTGCGCAACGGAAACGAAAACCATGTCTTCATTCCCTATCATGTGCTGCTGGAGCTGAATAAGTTCAAGAAGGATCCGCGGCTGGGCCACATCGTGGCCAAAGTAATCCGGCACTTGAGTGACCACAGCGATCAGTTCACCATTTTGTCCACCAAGGATGTGGCCCCGCCGTTCGCCCAGCAGGTCGATCACCACATTTTGGATGAGATCCGGGGCAGCGACCTGGAAGCGCCGATCCTGGTCACCAACGACAAAATTCTGCAATTGCAGGCGTCGCTGCAGGGCATCCACAGCGAGAACTACAAGGATTCGGTACCGTTTAAATCCGAAGCCGAGTATGTGACCGGATTCGTGGAAAATCGCGACCACGTGTTTGCCAACTGCTTCATGTGGGGCGAGGCCGGCAAGCCGGTTTTCTTTGGCAACGACGGCGAAAAGATGATCGACTACCAGCACCAGGTGTGGAATGTCAAACCACGCAACGTTTATCAAAATCTTGCGTTGGAGCTGATGGGAGATGATGCCATTCATGTGGTTTCGATTCAGAGCGAAGCCGGGTATGGCAAAAGTTATCTTGCCCTGGCAACGGCTTTGTATCTGACCTTGGAGAAAAAGGCGTTCAGCAAAATCTACGTGGTCAAACCGATGGTCGAAATCGGACAGAAAATGGGTTTTCTGCCCGGCGGGATCGAGGAAAAGATGGAACCCTACACCCGCTACATTCTGGACCTGGTCATGAAACTGCACAAGCTGCGACGCGCCAACCGCCTCTTTCTAAACCCGGAGAGCCATCCACTCCAATTGAACCCGGCGCGGTTCGAATTGCTCCCGCTTACCTATATTCGCGGTATGAACATCGAAAATGCCATCGTCATTATCGATGAGATCCAGAATATGTCCCGGGGCGAATGCCGGGCCCTGCTGTCGCGAATGGGGGAAGGCGTCAAGTGCTTCTGCCTGGGAGATACGCGCCAGGTCGACCATCCCTATCTCAACGCCGAAAATAACGGACTCAATTGGATCGTGAACAAATTCAAAGGAGACCGGGGGTATGCCCATCTGGTGCTTAAAGGTGACAAGTCCCGCGGTCCCATTACCGATATGGTGATTAAGTCCGGCCTGTAGCGACCGGAACACCTTCGTTGCCACCTTGTTCCTGAATACTGTTCAGAATCGCAGAATACGCCCCATCAGTCTTGCCCGATCCGGGATCATGTGCCATATTCTTCTCAGGCCGATACCCCATCGGCCGCATACCCCTATGCACCATCCGTATCAATCTTGGGCAGTTCCGCAGCCAGGAAGGAGACACCAATGGCCACTAACTTATCTATAGGCGGCGCAAATGGAGACCTGATTCAGCAACTCGGCCGTATGAGCAACCGTCACGGACTGGTGGCCGGCGCCACCGGCACCGGCAAGACCGTAACCCTGCAGGTTCTGGCCGAGGGGTTCTCGAAGATGGGGGTGCCTGTGTTTGCCGTGGATGTCAAGGGAGACCTTTCGGGGATTGCCGCGGCCGGTGCGTCCCACCCGAAGATAGACGAGCGCCTGGCGAAGATACCCCTTACCGACTATCGGCAGCAACCATGTCCCACGGTGTTCTGGGATATGGACGCGCAATACGGCCATCCGGTGCGGACCACCATTTCGGAGATGGGGCCCCTGCTGATTTCCAATTTGCTGGAGTTGAACGACACCCAGACCAGCGTTATGTACGCCGGATTCGACCTGGCCGACGACCAGGGACTGATGCTGCTGGATTTGAAAGATCTTCGATCCCTGCTGGGATGGATGGGGGAGAATGCCAAAAACCTGGGAAATGAATACGGGCTGATCAGCAATTCCAGTCTGGGCGCCATCCAACGGCGGCTGATCGTCCTGGAGGAGCAGGGGGCGGAGCTGTTTTTCGGTGAACCGGCCCTGCAACTCAACGATTTAATGCATACCGATTTTTCCGGCCGTGGAGTGGTCAGCATCCTCGATGCCCGGCGCATCATTCACCAGGCGCCGAGAGTTTACGGGGCCTTTCTGTTGTGGTTGCTGGCGGAATTGTTTGAGCAGCTCCCGGAGTGCGGCGATCCGCCTGCGCCGAAACTGGTGCTGTTTTTTGATGAAGCCCACCTGTTGTTCGACCAAGCCCCCAAGCCGCTGTTAAACAAGATTGAACAAGTCGTGCGTCTGATTCGGTCCAAAGGCGTGGGCGTTTATTTTATCACCCAGAACCCTTTGGACATTCCGGATGACGTCCTGGGCCAGTTGGGGATGAAAGTGCAGCATGCGCTGCGCGCGTTTACCCCCAAAGACCAGAAAACCATCAAGTCGGTGGGCGCATCCTTTGTCGCCAACCCGGCGTTCAATACCGCCGAGGTCGTGACGACGCTGGGGACCGGCGAAGCGCTGGTGTCGGTTCTCTCTGAGGACGGGCGACCGTTGCCCGTGGAAAAGACCTTGATCGCACCGCCGGAAAGCCGAATCGGTCCACTCACGGAAACCGAGCGTCAGGCGTCAATCCAGCGTTCGCCCCTGCATGGGCGCTACGACCAGACCCTGGATCGCCAGTCGGCTTACGAGATGTTGAAAGAGCGCGCAGAAGCGGCGCGGGTCGAAGAGGAGCGCCAGGCGGCCGAATTGGAAGCGGCCAGGCGTCGTCAGGACGAAGAGCGCGTCCAGCGGCGCGGCGCACAGGGCGGCCGAAGGCGCCAGTCCGCCGGAGAGGCCATGATGAAGAGCGCGGCGCGCGCCATCGGCAGTCAGATCGGGCGCCAGATTATCAGGGGCGTTCTGGGATCGATTTTCGGACGAAGATAAAATTTGACACCCCTCAGGGGATCTTTCTATACTGGAGTCAATGACCACCCGCGAAGCGGGTAGCTTGGATTTTCGGCCATAGGCCGAAAAAACGAAAGCACGCAGCGTTTGTATCGTTGCGGTTGTAACCGGGTGCATAGCACCCGGTTTGAAACTGCCCATAAAATCACCCTCGAATCTCCCTTTTCGACCATGTGGCTGAGCTCGCTTTGGCGCTGCAGCACAACGGTCCGGTACGTCACCGACAGCGGCATGAACCGTCCACATGTGGTTGCGTCCATCGGTCCACCACCTGAGCGAGGCTTAACCGCCTTGCATTGAATCGGATTCTTCCAATGGAAGCCAGTGCGGCCTGATTCGCAAACCCACTTTTGAAAGAGGAGGAATTCATGGAAAAGAAACTCATCAACTATGAGACGTTGCTGGAAATTACCAATGGCATCTCAGCCAGCAACGATCCGCAGGAGATCATGTTGCTGACCGTGAAAAGCGTCAAGACCGCGCTGAAGGTCAAAGGGTGTACGATCTTCATGTTCAACCGCAGGACCGAAGAGCTGGAAGTGGCGGCCTCTACCGGTCTCAGCCGCGATTATCTGGAAAAAGGACCGGTCAGTTCACTGAAATCCATTGCCCAATCACTTAAAGAGGGGCCCGTGGCGATTTCGGATATCCTGGACGATCCGCGCCTCCAATATCCTGAAGCCGCTCAGAAAGAGGGTATCGGTGCCATCTTATCCGTACCGATTCAGATTCACAGCCGTATCATTGGCGCCTTTCGGGTGTACACCGACCAGAAATATGACTTCTCCATGGAGGAGGTCAACTTCGTGCAGGCCGTGGCGCAGATCGCCGGCCTGGCCGTCGACCTGTGCCGGATGAACAGGGGGTACAAGAGCAGCATCAAGATTCTCAAGACCCTGCGCGATCCTAAAGCCCTGCGGACCAAACGACGGACACCCTATGAAGGTGTTCCGACCTATGCCGATTATATTGAGGGTTTCATCGATTGATCCGGTATCCCGCGTGTCGACAGGACCATCGCCCATGGCGATCAAAACAGCCTTCGGTTAGCTGCGGCTTCCGCTGCGCTGCGACTTTTTGCGGAAAAAGAAAAACCGGCGAGAAAAAAATCCGGAGCTGCTGCCTGGAGCAGTGGGTGGATTGGGATCGTCGTCCCGGGTGCCGTGGCCGGCCGGCGAAGACTTTTTTGACCCGGGGGCCGGATGCCGCGTTTCCGTAGTGGTCTGCGCCGCGGACAGGGAACCGATTCGATCGGAGATGGCGCTCAGCCGTTGGGCGTCCAACTCGCCGGTCGCCGAATGCGTTTGAAGATCGTCCACAATGGCGGCGGCATGCTGCGGCTGATCCGAGGCGGCCATTTCCTCCGCAAGCACCAGGCAGAGATGGGGCCGGCCTGCCGGCTGGTTCACATTTTCAAGGGTGAACCGCTCAATGGCCTTTACGATCTGCGAGGGATCGTATAATTGCGTCAGGCAGTCGGCCAATAGTGCGGTGATCCTTTCCGCATCGCATCCATTTTCAACCATGGCGGCGAGCTCGTTGAGCGCTTCTTTGTAATACCCGACTTGGTAGAAGGCCTGCGCGCAAATCAACCTGTCGCTTTCCGTGGCCGTCTCTCCCCACCCTTCTTTTACACGGGCGATATCCGAGGCGGTCAGCCGATTGGCCTCATCGAGGTCGTCCGACTCAAGCGCTCCACTGATTTTTTTTATCTGATTTTCGATGGCGGCTTTAAAGGCGTCATCGATGTTCGGCGAAGTGTTGAGCAGTCGCCGGTAGATGTGCAGCGCCTCTTTGTGCAATCCATGGAGACAATAGGTCTCCGCCTCCCTCTTGGCCAATATGGTCGTAATTTTGCCCGTCATACCCGTGTGTACTTGAAGTGGGGTTATCGCATGTCGTCTGACCCATGCCCATTGAATTGTGGGATGCCACCAAGTCGCTGTAATTTAACCAAAGAATACCGGGAGGTGGGTAAGTTGTCAATAGACCCGCGTTGTGAAACGGATACAGGATTGAGACCAATTCTGTTATTTAAGGTTATAATAAGTTATTTAAGGTTATTTCGATATTTCAAAATTGACACCATCGTTTAAAAAGGCAAATATCGAGAATGCATCGACACTCAACCCGATGAGAATCACTATGAAGGCACTGCTCTCGACCAAGGAAGTGGCCCAGTATCTTGGTGTCAATGAAAAGATGGTTTATACCCTGATCTCCGAGAAGGGATTGCCCGCCTCCAAAGTCACCGGGAAATGGATATTCCCCCAATATCTCGTAGAACAATGGGTGGAAGCCCATACCCAGAATCTGCCGTCGCCGGCCGCCGGCGATGCCATGGTCGACGGCCTTCTGATTCTGGCCGGCAGCAACGATCCGCTGTTGGAGCAGGCCATCGGCCTGCACAACGCACGCACTTCGAACGGGCTGGCCGTTTTCGGCAACCTTGGCAGCATGGGCGGGATCAGGGCCTTAAAGCAGCGGCTCTGCCAGATTGCCGCCAGCCATCTGTTGCAGGACGATGGTGACGACTATAACTTCGAATTTGTCGGCCGTGACGTACTGCCCACGCCGGTGGTGGTAAATTTCTGTCGTCGCCGGCAAGGCCTGGTGACCGCCAGAGGCAATCCCAAAGGCATCCACCATATCGCCGACCTGGCCCGGCCCGGGTTCCGGGTGGTCAATCGTAAACTCGGCACCGGCACGCGCCTTCTGTTCGACCAGGAATTGAAAGCTGCCGGTATGAAGAGCCGCAACCTGGCGGGATACGTTCATGAGGTGAGCCGTCATATGGACGTCGGCCTGGCCGTACTTTCAGGGCAGGCCGACGCCGGTCCTTGTATTCAACCGGTTGCAGAGCAATTGGGACTGCATTTCATCCCCTGGCGCTGGGAACGGTATGATCTGTTGATATTAAGGGAACGGTTCTTTGATCCTGCGGTGCAGCGTTTTCTCGGTCTGCTGCATGAAAAGGCATTTCATGCGTTGGTGGAAGGTTTAAAAGGGTACGACTTATCCCTGTCTGGAAGAATGGTATATCCTTCGAAAGAAGAGGGCGAATAGAAAAATAGGGGGAATGATGAATAAACTGATTTTAGGCTTTATAGTTGCTGGAATGGTTCTGGTTGCCGCAATAGCGGTCCAACCTGCTGCAGCCGCCCAAGGCGAAACATTGCTGATGGCCACCACCACCAGCACCGACAATACCGGATTGCTGGACTACCTGGCGCCGGCCTTTACCAAAGCCACCGGGATCAATCTGAAATGGACCGCGGTGGGAACCGGAAAAGCACTCAAACTGGGGCAGAACTGCGATGTGGACCTGGTAATGGTTCATGCACCGGGCGCCGAGAAAAAGTACGTGGATGCCGGGCACGGTATCGAGCGCAGGGAGGTGATGTTCAACGATTTCGTTATCATCGGTCCTCAAAAGGATCCGGCCGCCATCAAAGGAATGGACGTGGAGCGGGCATTGAAAACCGTGGCCGAAAAGAAAGCCTTTTTCGTCAGCCGCGGGGACAATTCGGGCACCCATAAAAAGGAGATCAGCCTGTGGAAGAATGGGGGTATGGCCATACCGGACACAGCGAGCTGGTACCTTCAGACGGGCCAGGGCATGCTGGCATCCATCAACGTCGCTTTCCAGAAAGACGGCTACATCATGACCGACCGCGGTACCTTTATCAAGTATGCCCATAACCATGGCGGCAAACCGCCACTGGTCGTCCTGGTAGAGGGTGACGCCGTTCTGAAGAACCAGTATAGCGTCATTCTGGTCAACCCGGAGCGTTGTCAAAGCGTGCAATCCAAAATGGCAAGGCAGTTCTGCGACTGGATCTGCGACGCACCGGCACAGAAGATGATTGCGGATTTTCGGTTGATGGGGCAACAACTCTTTACCCCAAATGCCAAAAAGTGATGGTCAAAAAGCCGTTGCGCCCTTGTGATCGCCCCGGCCGCGGATGATCAGCACACTGTGATGAACCGCCGGCTGCGTTTTTTTAGGGTGGCATCGGTGTCATAATACGCTATAGATGACCGATTATGGAGTATCTTTACCAGGGCATCATTCAGGCATTTACCCTTCTTTTTTCTGGTGATCCTGAGACGTTTTCGGCAGTGGCCGCCACAGTCAAAGCCTCGAGCTTTTCCATGGCAGCCAGCCTGTTCCTGGGTGTTCCCGCCGGATTTGCATTGGGACATTTCCAATTCCCCGGCCGGCGTCAGGTTCGCTTGGTGGTGGACACCCTGCTGGCGCTTCCCACGGTCTTCATCGGCTTGATGGTCTATGCCATGATCTCCCGCCAAGGGCCGTTTGGGCATATGGGCCTGCTTTTTTCGATACCGGGCATCGCCATCGGCCAGGCGATGTTGGCCCTTCCCGTGGTGATCGCCCTGTCCGCCACGGCCATCGAAAGTATGGACGCCAATTTACGGGTCTCCTTGATTACCCTGGGCGCCAACCGGCGTCACCTGTTGTTGTCCACCTTGTGGGAGGTGCGCCACGGCATCCTGGCGGCGGGGCTGACGGCTTACGGCAGGGTCATGACCGAAGTCGGTATTTCCATGATGGTGGGCGGGAACATCAAATGGTCCACCCGGACGATTACCACCGCCATTGCCCTGGAAACGGGCAAGGGGATGTTTGCCACGGGGATCGCTCTGGGTATTGTGTTGCTGCTGATCGCTTTTTGCGTGACGCTGCCGGCATCTTTGCTTCGGAAGAAATAGACCCGGAGGGCTTAAGGCGTCAAAAGCGCCGACAACACCCAAACACTCGGTCTGCCTATGAATGTATATGAACTTGATAACATATCGCACGCTTATGACGGCCGGACGGTTCTGAGCATCGACAACTGGTCTGTGGCGGAAGGCATGGTTTCAGGCGTGGTGGGGCCCAACGGGTCGGGAAAAAGCACCCTGCTTGCCCTCCTCGGT
Source organism: Desulfobacteraceae bacterium (assembly GCA_050302315.1). Lineage (GTDB taxonomy): Bacteria > Desulfobacterota > Desulfobacteria > Desulfobacterales > Desulfosarcinaceae > JARRKU01. The sequence goes on along the minus strand of JBNLAV010000182.1, from coordinate 23,474 downwards.
TTCGTAACCGCCCCCACCCATGGGCGGGTCCGATTCAAAGGCCGGGCTGCCGAGCCCTTTTCCGACAACGTGCGCGGGCGAGTGGCCATGCTGCCCCAGGATGCCTATTTGCTCAAGCGTTCCGTGTTCAGCAATATCGCCTACGGCCTCAAAATCGCCAAATGCAGGGAGGGGGTGAAAGCCCGGGTGCATGACGCCATGGATATGGTTGGCCTCGAGCCCGGGGCATTTACCCGGCGCCCATGGTACGCCCTGTCCGGCGGTGAAGCCCGCCGGGTCGCCCTTGCCGCGCGGCTGGCCCTGCAGCCTGAGGTTCTGCTGCTGGACGAGCCCACCGTCAGCGTTGATGCGGCCAGCGCCCAGATGATAAAGGCGGCCGCCACGCATGCCAGGCAGCAGTGGGGCACCACCTTGATTATTTCAAGCCACGATACCGAGTGGCTGGCCGATATTACCAGTGGCGTTCTGCACCTCTTTCGCGGGCGCGTGTTGGGCAACGGTAAACAGACGTTGATCTTCGGCCCCTGGACCCGGATCGCGGACAACAAGGTCCGGAAAACCTTTCCGGAAGGGCAGGTTTTCATCTGCCGGGGAGCGCCTGCTGATCTGCAGAGCGCGGTCGCCGCCGTTGAGGCCCGGCAGATGCGCATTTATCTGGCGCCGGATCAGACCGAGGCCGGGCACCACCTGCTAAAAGGCGTCCTGCTCAGCCTCAGCTATGAACGTGCGACGCGTTTGACCAGCGCCGCCATCCTCGTGGAAGGAATGATTTTCAACGTATACCTGTCCGGGGGCGATCTGTCCGCCTGCCAATTCAGTCCGGGCAGCGACGTCTGGGTGGGATATGACCCTGCCGCAGTTGCGTGGTTTTAACGGGCCCATCCACCTCCTTTTTCATCCCGGCGGCCTTTGACACACCAAGAACGAAATCCGCTGAATTTTTGCACCCGTGTGAACGCAAGGGTAACCCATGGGATAGCACAAGCCATGGCTCCAACGGTCCGTCGGGAGTTCGTTGTGGGCATAAATCGATGGAAAACAGTCATTTGACAGAATAAAAGACCGCCGGCGGTTTTGTATGGCATGATCGTTGCTCGATAGGGTGGTCTTGGATATCACCAAACCTGGACAAACGCGCCACCGGCCGGCCGGACGGCCGGCAAAACCCATAAAATCGATCAGAGCACAGGCATGGAAGAGAACACCGGAAATAAAAGGCTGGACAGAGAACAATACCAACTGCTGCGGCACTGCTCCAAAATGCGGGATATGACCCGCTGGAACGACTGGCGGCGGCGCCATCGGGAAGTGCCGGTTTTATTGGAAGGGGCCGATCTCAAACGCGCCCACCTTCAGGGAGCTGATTTGCGCTGGGCGAATCTTGCCGGCGCCAACTTCCTGGAAGCCCATCTCGAAGGGGCCAATTTTTTTGGGGCGCGTCTTGAAGGGGCCCATCTGACCATGGCCGATCTGGAGGGGACCGTTTTTCGATTCGCCAGGATCGATGGCGAGACCGTCATTGCCGAATGCAATTTCGATCGGAACACGGATTTCACCGGCGTCGGGTTGGACGCCGCCAGGATCGGCCCCGATCTCAAGGAGGCCATGAAGAACAATATTCGCCGCAAGCAGTGGAAACGGTGGTTTCAAAGCGGGGCCTGGTGGCTGAGGTTGTTGAAAAACACCACGGTGCGCCCCTTTTGGTGGATCACCGACTACGGCAGTTCGACTCCCCGCATCATCTATACGTTCCTGTTGCTGGCCGTCGCCTTTGGTCTGATCTACTATGGTTTTGAAACCCATCCCAAGCTGGATGGGATCATCCAGAACCTTCGCATCGGAAAAATGAACGACTGGCATGTATTGGCCCGTTCGATGTATTTCTCCATCGTCACCATGACAACCCTTGGGTTCGGCGACATGCACGCCGTGCGCAGCAGCGAAACCTGGGCGCTGTTCGGGTATCTTTTTCTCTCCCTTCAGGTGATTATCGGTTATGTGCTGCTGGGCGCTCTGGTGACCCGCCTGGGCGTCCTGTTCTCCGGCAGCGGCCTGGCCCAGAAACCCAACAGAACCAGACGCATCAGGCGCGGTCTGCAACAGCCATATTAGAACCATGGCCGGCGATACGCATCCCGGCGCATCACCTTGGGGCCTTGCCTCCCACCAACCAAATCCCGGCATGCCGATTTGGACGCATTGACCGCATCAATGCGTCCGGCGAAATGTATCGTTTTTACCTATTGGCGTCCCCATAACCGGCTGTGATAAAAACGACCCGTTTATTTGATATAGAATATAAATGTCTTAAATTGAAATATTCGATAGCTTGTAATGCCCAAGCTCCCGAAGAAATGAAAAGGAAGAGATGATGCGCAAATCATTCCCCATTGCTTTATGTCTATTGATCTTTCTGGCCTCGACCGCACCCGTGGCGGCAGTCGAGCTGAACTTTACGGCGATACCGGACCAGGACTCGACGCGGTTGAAGGCGCGTTTCGACAAGATCGCCGACTACCTCTCCAAACGGCTCGGCACGCCGGTGCGCTATCTGCCGGTCAAATCCTATGCTGCCTCGGTGGAAGCATTCAAGAACAACCAGGTCCAACTGGCCTGGTTCGGCGGGCTCTCCGGCGTCAAGGCGCGCCAGGCTGTTCCCGGATCGCGGGCTATCGCCCAGGGGGATGAAGACCGGCGGTTCGTTACCTATTTTATCGCCAACACGGACGCGGGTCTGGCGCCGTCCGAAACATTCCCCGACGAGATCGCCGGAATGACCTTCACCTTCGGATCCAAGGGATCCACCTCCGGTCGTCTGATGCCGGAATTCTACATCCGGCAACACTTCGGCAAGCCGCCCCGGGAGATATTCAAACGCGTCGGCTTTAGTGGCGATCACTCCAAGACCATCGCCTTGGTCCAGGCGGGCAGTTATCAGGCCGGCGCCGTAAATTTCAAGGTGTGGGAGAACGAGATGAAAGCGGGACGCATCGATCCAAAGAAGCTGACGGTCATCTGGAAGACGCCGGAGTACCCGGATTACAATTGGACCATCCGGGGGGACGTGGATAAGACTCACGGCGCGGGCTTCATAGAAAGGGTGCAAACCGCGCTCATCGAAATGAAGGATAAACAACTGCTCGAGGCTTTCCCACGGTCCGCCTTCATCAAGGCGGAGAATATGATGTACCAACCGATACGCGATGTGGGAATCCAGATCGGAATCATTCAACGGTGAGGTGTTAAACGATGGCCGCTTCAACCCGGATAGTGCGAACTGACGCGCAGACCCTGTTCGATCTGCGCGGTGTCAATGTGTCCTATGCGGGGCAGGCGGCGCTTCAAGCTGTTTCGGTTGCCGTTGAAGAAGGGGAACGTGTCGCGTTGATCGGGCCCAGCGGTGCGGGAAAGACCACTTTGCTGAACAAACTCTACGCCATGCGGGCGGAGGAATGCGCTTTTGTCCATCAGCACTATGCCCTGGTTCCCCAGTTGTCGGTATTTCACAACATTTTTATGGGGCGGTTGGACCGCCGGTCCAACTGGGCCAACCTGCTGAATCTCGTCAAGCCCCGCAGGCAGGTTCTCAAAGAGATATACCCTATCCTGGACACCCTGGGTATGCGGGAGAAGATCTTTACCCGGGTGGAGGCGCTCTCCGGGGGTCAGCAGCAGCGCGTGGCTGTCGGGCGTGCCATGTATCGCGGCGGTCGGGTGCTGCTGGCGGATGAGCCGGTATCATCCATCGATGCCCGGCAGGGCGAGGCCGTGCTGAACCTGATTCTTGCGGCCGGCGCAACGGTAGTGGTCGCGCTGCATTCTGTGGATTTTGCATGCCGCTTCTTCAACCGCGTTATCGGGTTGCGCGGCGGTCGCATCCGCTTCGATCAGCCGGCGGATCGGGTTTCCCCGCCTGATATCGAGGCTCTCTACGCAGCATGCTGAAGGTCAGCCTGATCTTCATCGGTGTGGCGGTGTGCGCGCTGCTGGCTGCCGACATCGAGATCATCACCCTGCATCCCTGGACAGAGCTGGGGCGCATCGCCCGGGGGATGGCTACGCCCGATCTTGCCTTCCTTGCCGGCATATGGCGCGCTTTGCTCAACACCGTGGTCTTCGCGCTCTGCGGCACCGTCATCGGTGCCGGTATCGGCGCCGGGTTGAGCTTTGTGCTTGAATCGACGCCGGTGCGACTCTTTTGTGCCTTCCTCCGGGCCATACACGAAATCTTCTGGGCCTTTATCTTCCTCCCGATTGTCGGCTTGAATCCCATATGCGGCGTGCTGGCCATCGCCGTACCGTACGCCGGCATTTTCGCCAAAGTATTTGCCGAAATCCGCCAGGAGTCCGATCAAAAGCCGTTGCAGGGGGTGGCGCCGGGCAGCCCCGCATTGAGCGGTTTCTTTTACGGATCTTTGCCGGTCATCTACAATGATCTGAAGCACTACACCGCATACCGGTTCGAGTGCGCGCTGCGATCGAGCGCCGTATTGGGGTTTGTCGGCCTTCCCACCCTGGGGTTCCATCTGGAAACCGCCTTCCGGGAAGCGCATTACAGCCAGGCGGCCGCCATATTGTATGCCTTCTATCTGCTGATCGCCTCAATTAAATACTGGGCCAGGCCGCGTCTGATCTGGGTGTTGATTGGTCTGGCGTTTGTGTTCCTCTCCAAGGAAATTTATTTCTCAATCGAAAACGTCTTGCGCTTTTTTACTTATGAAATACTGCCGTGGCCGATGCGAAGGGAGGGGGTGCTGGATGGAACGCGCAGCGTTGCATTTTCTGTCGGGGAGGTCATGCAATGGGCGGCGATCATCTTCCGGCAGGAAGGACTGGAAGGGGTTGGCAAGACGCTGATTCTGACCCAGATCGTACTGGTCTTCACAGGCCTGCTGGCCGTGATCTGCTTTCCCATGGCCAGCCGGCATTTTACGGGAAAAGTACCCCGCCGGTTGTGTCACTGGGTGTTAATCGTGGTGCGCACCACACCGGAGTATATTCTCGCCTATGTTTGTGTGCAACTCTGGGGGCCTTCCATGCTGCCGGCCATTGTGGCCATTGCGTTTCACAACGGCGCCATCCTGAGTTTTCTCACCAGCCGCAACGCCGATCTGGTGAACCTGCGCATCGATGCCCCCCAAAAGAGAATGGACCGCTATCTTTTCGAAATCCTCCCCCGCGTTTACGGTCAGTTCCTGGCCTTTCTGTTTTACCGCTGGGAGGTCATGATGCGCGAATCGGCCATACTGGGCATTTTGGGCATTTACACCCTGGGCTTTTTTATTGACAGCGCCATCGCCGACCACCACCTGGACAAGGCCGTGCTGCTGATCTTGATCACAGCCGTACTCAACATGGGAATCGACACGCTGTCGCAGTCCATCCGCCGTCGACTGAAGTTGTCGACGCGTCTCATCACGAGCAGGGACTAAAAACAGGGATCGATCACAATGGTCTGCCGTACGATGCCTTCGATGGGCTGAAGGATAGCGGCCACCCGGTCATGGACAGCCTTTCCCCTGTTCTTCAAGCACCTTCAACGTTACCTGCGCGCGGCCGTCCGAAGCGGTTACGGCGGCATTGGGGAAATCAAACAACGCGTTGGAAACTTGTGCGGACAAGACGGCGTCCGCCAGCGCGGGTGGCTCCGGCAACTTGTCGCCGGTGGCCGAAGGCCAAGAGGTTTTGACAAGACAGGGTGGCAATTACTATCCTGGGGTCAGATTGGAAGAAATTCTACGATCAATTGCTCATGACCTCCTGTTGCTTCGCAACATCGGCAATACCGCTTGCAGTGGGACCGGCGGCCACCCGCCCGGCGGGACGCCGCTCTTACATTGCATCCTGTTCAGTCGGAACTGCCGGGGATGAAGCCATAACTTGTCCGTGCGAAGCGGCCATGCTATGTTCGCCTGCATGGAAGCCAGAGACATTGCGCTGATTCTGATCTCCTTCCTGCTGGGCCTGTTGTGCATCCATCGGATCCGGTTGTTGGACCGGTATGAAAAAGAGCCTTTCGTCAAATTGGCACTGGCGACCCTGCTGGGGGGCGGTAGCGCTATGATACTGGCGTTAGGTCTCTTTGAGGTCATTGAACGCCTCGGTTTTCAAAACTTCGAATCGTATACAGGGACGTTGCTGGTCATCGGACCGGTGGAAGAAATGGCCAAACTGGCCGGTCTGATGGTTGTGCTGGGCATCATCCGCAACGAACTGAACGAACCGTCCGACGGCATTATCTATATCTCCTGCGTCGCCCTGGGTTTCTCGCTCATCGAGAACATCCTGTACGCCAGCCGCCCTTCAGACGAATACCTGCTGTTCATTCGGCTGCTGACGGCCACGCCGCTGCATATCTGTTTCAGTGCCCTGATGGGGCTCACATTCTACTTGTGGTATAAGAACCGAAACGCCTTCCATCTGCTGATGACCGGCTTTTTGTCGGCCAGCTTCTCTCATGGATTGTATGATCTGGTCCTTTTCAATCATTATTCCGTATTGCCGCTCGGCTGTGCGGTATTTCTCACGTACTGGTTTGCCCGGGATCTTTTTATCTACAGTATTGCCGTTTCCCCCCACCGCATATCGCTTGCCCAGGCCTTAGGCGCGGCGAATGGTGTCGAAGCCCAAAAAGGCCCGGGCTGCATGCATTGCGGAGCAGATGGTGAAGAACGCCTCTACACCATTGAAAAATTGAAACTGTGGTATTGCCGACACTGCGACCGCTTCACCGTCGACCTGGACGGCCTTTACCGTCTCTTCTACCATTTTGCCGGTATTCTAAAGCCGGTCGCAAAGAAAAACCTCAGGAAGGATAAGGAAAGTCAAGGTTGCATGACCCTTTACCAGGGCAACTGCATCTATCCGGAATCCAGGCTCGCCGTATTTCAATTGAGAGAATTGGATGACGTGCTGGAAAAGCTCAACTACGCTTTGAAGGCGCGGATGAAATCCAGGTGGTACCTGCCGAACAATCTCTTCCGGTTGAATCAGCCTGGTACGGCCATCGACTACCCCAGGATGCTTCGCGATGGTCAAAAAACGCTATGGAACAGATTGGTGCTCCCGTTTTCTCCAACGCGCCGGCGTAACTACCGGCCGCCGGTCGGCGGGCCGGCGTGGCAATGGGGTGCCTTTTTTCTCCCCGAGGTATGGTATCCTGTCCATGGTTTGTGGGGCCTGTTGCTTCCCGTGGCGGGCTGTTACTTGTTCGCTGTATATCTGGCTGTCACGAATGGGTTCTCGATATCTCAAGTCCTGGGGATCACGATCCTGTTCGTCCGGGTGATTTCAGGTTTTATGGGCAGCCGCATTTATTACCGCAAGCACGGGCGATGGCCGTGAGTCAGCCGGCATCAGGCATGGAACTGATCGATTTACGACAAATGAACCGCTTCCAGATTTGTGGGCATTGGCGGCGGCTGCCGGTCCTGGCCCTGGGGCTGCTCTTTGCACTCCAATCCTGCACTCATCCGGTCCGGCGCATGATTTTTCAGCCCCACAGGATTGAACACCTGCCGGCATTTCCAAGGCATCAACCCGGTTTGAAGCGCATCTGGCTTGAAACCGAAGCCGGGCGTATCGAAGGATGGTTGTTCCAGGGGCACGGCGTGAGCCGGCGCCACCCGGGTCCGGCGGTGATGATCGCCCACGGCAACCGCGAATTGATCGATCACGACCTGGCCCGGGCGCAGGGATACCAGGCATTGGGTTTCACGGTGTTGCTCGGGGAGTATCGTGGTTATGGCCGCAGTGAAGGCCGACCCTCGCGGGAAGGGATTCGAGCCGATGCCATCCGTTTTTATGACATGCTCGCCGCGCAGCCGACGGTCGATCCCGGACGAATCGTCTTCCACGGCCGATCGCTGGGCGGCGCCGTATTGGCCGATCTGGTGCCGTATCGACGGCCCGCGGCGGTCGTTCTCGAATCCACATTCACGTCCATCAAAGCCATGGCATATGGCGCCCCGAATTTTCTGCTGTCGGATCGTTACGACACACCGTCGGCAATGTCGTCCTTCGACGGTCCGGTGCTGATTGTCCACGGGGAGCGGGACAAAGTGGTGCCGGTTGCCCACGCCTGGCAGTTGAAGAAGGCGATTCCGCAGGCCGAGCTGTTGATCGGCGATTTCGGACACAGCGATCTACTGTCGGATGAGGACCGTTTCTGGCGGTTTCTCCGTCAGTTCTTCCAAAAACACTATCTGGTGACCACTGGCAGGCCGCATCCGCCAGCGCCTGTCCGCGAACCCTAAAAATAGGGATCGATCACAATGGTCTGCTGTTCGATGCCTTTGATGAGCTGAAGGATGCCGGCCACCCGGTCATGGACGGCCTTTCCCTGTTCTTCCGGCACCTTCAACGTTACCTGCACGTGGCCGTCCGAAGCGGTCACGGCGGCATTGGGGAAATCGAACAACGCGTTGGAAACTTGTGCGGACAAGACGGCGTCCGACAGCGCGCTTGCTGATGCATCCGTCTCTTGAAACGAGGGACGGCCAACGGCTTTGGCAATGATGTCGACGGCATCCTCTTCAGAGAGGTGCCCGACGCGAATGACCAGATTGTAGTGGGCGGGGTCGAAAATGTCGATGCCGTAAAGGAACATGCACCAGCGCCGGCGCTCTTCGTCATCCTTTTTTAAGATGTAGCGCGCCTTTTCCGCCGAAATCCTCTCGCGTTCCGTCTCCCGTTTGACCCGCCGTCGGGTGTCGGCGATGATTCTGATCTTGAGCACGTGGGAGATGTCGTTGACGAAATGGTGCCCCGAAAGACCGTGGTAAATGACATTTCCCTGCTGGAAGCACCTGAGCAGCGCGACGCTGATGGCGGTGACAAACCGTTTTTTTCCGTTGGGAAAGCGTTCCAGTACCCGAAAGGCATCGTTGAGGTTTCTGACCAGCTTGATCTCCGGCAGGTGGAATTCTTCAAGTCCCTCGATGATCTCATCCCTTGATACACAGCGGTAGCCCATTCGGTCGGCCAGTTTCTCGGCGATGGACTTGCCGTGAAAATAGCTGCCCCTGGAAATGGTGATGATCGGCATGGGGATCCCCCTTCCGTTGAACGTGATTCGTTAATTAAATCATGTTAACGGCGGCGGTCGCGAGGTGTCAACAGCCGATCCTGTTTGGGATTGATACGCGACATTTAAAAGGTAAGGATCGATAACGCATAGGAAGGTATTGTGCGTTAACACAGGTCTTTGGGGTTGGCCGGCCCCAAAGACCTCTTGACGAATATGCTTTCGGTGCAATTGCCCCAACCTTGTTTTGGGTCATAGGGCCGAAATGGTACGATGGCGAAAAAATGTGCTCGCAGGCCGGACCAATGGCTCCCCTGTGCGGCATGCGAACCGGGTTATTTTGATAAACAGGATGCCTCCGGCGGATCTATTCCATTGAGAGTTGTGATTAGCCATTGACTTACAATTGCATATTTTTGTAACATCGAACCCTTATGTTTTGGCACCTACTCAATTATGCAGTATCATTGATAATTTTGTTGGCCGGTATATGATATTGAATCATGATGTTAAGGATTGGCAGAATATGAAGATGGGAAATAAGTGGCTTCGCCTGGTCGTTTTGGTGACGGTCTCCATTGGCTGCATTTTCGCAGCAGGTATCACAGGCGCCATACAAGCCGGAGCGTCAGACCAGAAACGAGCGGATGTGATCAAAATTGAGTCGATGACCGTTTTCGGCCGGCTTGAAAAATCACCGGTTGAGTTTCTGCACGAAGCGCATACCAAAGCGCTGGCTCCCAAGGACTTGGACTGCACTGCCTGCCACCTGACCAAGGACAATCGCGTTTACCCGAAATTCAAAAGGTTTGAGGACAGGGATCGGAAGCAGGTGATGAACATCTATCACCAGGGGTGTATTGCCTGTCACGGAGAAATGCGGCTTGCCAAAGAAAAAACAGGGCCGACCGAGTGTGATGACTGCCATTCCGGCGAAGAGAATTATACGTCATCCCGCCAACCCATGGGCTTCGACAAGTCGTTGCACTTCGTACATTCCCAAAGCGCAGATAATAAATGCGAAAAGTGCCACCACGCGTTTGACGAAACCAAAAAAGAACTCTTCTACGACAAGGGAAAAGAGGGCACCTGCCGCTACTGCCATGAACAGAAGACAGAAGACAACCGCATCTCCATGCGTCAGGCGTCTCACATCGGCTGTATCAACTGCCATCTCAATCCACCGGTCAAAAAAGAGGTGAATCCCCCTTTGACCTGCGCCGGATGCCACGACCCCATCGAGCAGCAGAAAATCAAAAAGCGGGCGGCTATTCCCCGGATGGAACGCAATCAGCCGGATGTGGTTTTGCTTAAATCCGCCGCCAAGTCCTCCCGGACCTCGGGCAAAAAGAACCGGCTGAACTATGTTCCGTTCGATCACAAAGCCCACGAGGCATTCAACGATAACTGCAGGGTGTGCCACCATGCCAACCTGCAAACCTGCAGCGAGTGCCATACCCCGGATGGATCGCCCATCGAATCTCCGGACAGCAAGGCACCCAACCTGGAAAGCGCCATGCACAAGGCCGATTCAACCCGGAGCTGCATGGGCTGCCACAATGTCGGCAAACAGGATAAAAACTGCTCCGGCTGCCACGCCCCCATGGGGCAGAACCGCAAGGTGCAGGACGAGGCATGCCTGAAATGCCATTCGGTACCGGTTGAGGACCTGCCGATCTCCGCAACGCCCCAGGAGGCGGCATCCATTGCCCGGGTGGCGCTTCAGCCGACACAAGGGACGCCTGAAACATTGTCCGATGACAGCATTCCCGAGGTGGTGACCATCCAGCGGCTCTCCAAACAATACGAGGCGGTTAAACTTCCGCACCGGCAGATCATCGGCGCCCTCGCGGATCGCATCAAAGACAACCGGCTCTCCGGTTTTTTCCATGATGAGAAGGAAACCATCTGCCAGGGGTGCCACCATCACAGCCCTGCATCGGCCAAACCGCCGCAATGTGCCAACTGCCATCCCACCCAATGGGATGAAAAGAAACCATCGATGCCGGGCATTTTGGGCGCCTATCACCTGCAATGCATGGGGTGCCACCAGAAGATGAACATAGAAAAACCGGCTGAGTGCATAGAGTGCCATGCGCTGAAAAAGCTTGACTAACTCGAGCGAATATCCGTTGGAGCGTTTTACATGTCCATATCGCGAAGAAAATTTCTAGGCTGGGTAGGCGGTGCCGTCGGAGTGGGGGCCGTAGCGGGCAAGTCCGCTTTCGCCGCCGGCAATCAACATTTTAAAGGTTATCCCGAAGGGTTCGGCGTCCTGCACGACATCTCCCTGTGCGTGGGCTGTCGGCGCTGTGAAGCCGCCTGCAACACGGTAAACGAACTTCCCGCGCCGGAAAAACCCTTCTCGGACCTCACCGTTTTGGCTGAGGAGCGCAGGACCCACGCCCACACCTATACGGTTGTCAACCGATACGCGGGGCCGGATCAAAAAAGTCCATTGTTTAAAAAACAGCAGTGCAACCACTGCCTCGAACCGGCATGCGCATCGGTCTGCTTTGTCAAGGCGTTCAAAAAAACGGAAGAAGGGGCGGTTGTCTACGACCCGGATGTCTGCGTCGGCTGCCGGTATTGCATGATTGCCTGCCCCTTCGAGATCCCGGCATATGAATACGATGATCCGCTGACGCCCAGGGTTACCAAATGCACCATGTGCCACCCCAGAATCCTGAAAGGCCAACTGCCCGGGTGCGTCGAAGCGTGCCCCGTTGAGGCATTGACCTTCGGCAAACGCGATGATCTGCTTGAACTGGCCCGGGATCGCATCCGCAAATACCCGGATCGGTATATCGACCACATTTATGGCGAAACCGAGATGGGGGGCACCAGTTGGCTCTATATCTCCAATGTGCCTTTTTCGCGATTGGGGATGCGCGAAGACCTGGGGATCACGCCGGCACCCAAGCTGACCTCCGGCGCGCTCTCCATCGTGCCGATGGTGGTCGGGCTCTGGCCGGTGCTTTTAATGGGCATCTACTCCATCTCGAAACGCAAAGACGCTGACGCCAAAGCGGAAATCGAAAAATTGAAAAAGATGGCCGAGGAGAAATCCGATGTCTAATACTGCAACTGTGCCCTCCCGGACCTGGATGACCCCCTTCAATGTGGTCGCCGGCATTATCATCGTCATCGGCACCGTGATCACCATTTTACGGTTTACCACCGGACTGGGGCCGGTGACCAATCTCAGCGACGACAACCCGTGGGGCGTGTGGATCGGATTCGACCTGCTGGTGGGCGTTGCCCTGGCGGCCGGTGGGTACGTGACCTCCGCGGCAGTTTATATCTTTGGACTCAAAAAATATCATTCCGCCGTGCGGCCGGCGGTGCTGACGGGATTCCTCGGCTATGCGCTGGTGGTGTTCGCGCTGCATTACGATGTCGGCCGGCCCTGGCGCCTGCCCTATCCCTTTGTTGTCCAGCAGGGAACCACATCCCTGCTTTTCGAAGTGGCCGCATGCGTTGCCCTCTATCTGACGGTTCTGTTCCTTGAGTTTGTGCCCGCGGCCCTGGAGTGGTTGGGGTTGAAAAAGGTCCGGCATATCATCGTCAAACTGACCTTGCTGCTGACCGTTTTCGGTGTAGTGCTCTCCACGCTGCACCAGTCCTCATTGGGGGCGCTCTTTCTGATTGCGCCGTCGAAACTTCACCCGTTGTGGTATTCATCCTATCTGCCGGTGTACTTTTTCATTTCGAGTATCGTGGCGGGGCTCTCCATGGTGATTTTCGAAAGCACCCTTTCCCATCGCTATTTTGCCGACAAAATGGACCCGACCCATCTGGCCGAGAACCGCGGCGTGACCCTGGGCTTCGGAAAAGCCGCAGCGCTGGTGCTGGCCGGCTATTTTATTATTAAGGTAATGGGTATCGCCGGCGGCAATCACTGGCATCTTCTGGGCACGCCCTATGGGCACTGGTTTCTTGTGGAGCTCATCGGATTTGTTGCGCTGCCCTGCTTTTTCTACGCCGTCGGCGTGCGCAACAAGGATATCAAGATGATCAGGTGGACGGCCGCATGGGCTGTCCTCGGTATTGTCGTCAACCGTCTCAATGTCTCGTTGATTGCCTTCAACTGGCAGCTGCCTGCCAGCCGAAAGTATTTCCCGCACTGGATGGAAATCGGCATTTCGATCTTCATTATCACGGTTGGCATCGTCGTTTTCCGGTTTATCGTAACCCGCATGCCTATTTTCCATGCGCACCCGGACTACGAGGATACCCATTAATTTGGTCGAAGGGAGACCGTCTGTCACATGGAGCCAACATTTCATACCTACCAGGAATTTTTCCTCCATACCGAGGCCGTGACCTACATCCTGATCATTGCGTCTCTGATCGGGATTGCCTTGTTTTGGAATTTTCTGTCGGGAAAAGATAACGAATAAAATGGATTTGATTTTTAAAGGAACTCTGGCAAATGATATATGATACCGCACTATATGTGGCGCTGGCCATTTTCGGGGTCGGTCTGATCTATAAAATTTCCGGGTGGTTTCGTTTCAGCGTCGATATGCCCAGCCGGGCAGGGGCAAAGGATACGGCCTCCAGGTTCCCGACGGCCCTCAAAGGCGTACTCGCCACACTCTTTGGCCCGAAACTGGGTGTGCTGGCCAGGGTTTTCGTCAAAGATGTGCTGGCGCAGATGCATATACGCAAGGCGGATTCTCTTCGCTGGCTCATGCATATCCTCATTTTCGCCGGCTTCATGTTCCTGTTCTTCACCCACGCCCTTGATAAGGTCATCGTGACGTCGATGTATGACCGCTATTATCTCGACCTGAACCCCTACCTCATCGTGGCCGGTCTGATGGTGCTGTCCGGTGTCGCCATCGCAGCGTACCGTCGGTTCGTCCTGAAGGTCGCGAGACTGAAAACAGCCGGTCCGGATTATTACGCCTTGATCATCCTGGCCGTCATTATCATTTCGGGTCTGGCCATGGAGTTGACCAAACTCACATCATACGAAAATTGGCAGACCTACTGGAACATCCACGTCTATGCCTGCCTGGTGGGACTGGCCTATCTGCCCTTTTCCAAGATGCTGCATATTTTCACAACACCGGTGAGCCTGCTGGCCAACGCGGTGATGGACGATCAATCCAACCCCGCCAATCTCAAAACCCGCCAGATGATGGAACTGGACGCGTGTACCCGATGCGGCACCTGCAGCAACCGCTGTTCGGTGGCGGTGGCGTGCGACAGTACCGGCAACAATATGGTGCTGCCGTCCGAGCGAATGGAATTTCTCAAGGGATACTACTCCGACAAAACCATCGGCGCCAAGGGACTTGCGGCGATACAACAGGGGATCTACCTGTGCACCAATTGCGACCGCTGCACGGTGGCCTGCCCGGCTGGCATTAATCTTCGCCAGATGTGGTTCAATGTGCGCGAGGAGATGATCCAGCGCGGGGATGCCGTGAACCTGGTGCTGACGCCTTTTTCCTATTTTCGCGGGCTCAACATGGATCAGTTTGATTATGAGCCGTTTGAAAAACCGGTGGCCAAGGCGGTTGGTAAGGTGACGGCCGCATATGAACTGCTGCATCAGTCGGACGACGTTATCCCGCTGACACCGGCCAACCGGGAGTTTAAAAAGAGCGCCGGCCTGTCGGAGCGGGCCTCGACCTATGCCTATTGTTTTACCTGTGAAAATTGCTCCACAGTCTGCCCGGTGGTGGGGAACTATCCGAATCCGGCAGAAGAACTCGATATGCTGCCGCATCAGATTATGCGTTCCATGGGGTTTGGCATCAAAGACCTGGCCATGGGGTCCCGGATGCTCTGGTATTGCCTGACCTGCTACCAGTGCCAGGAGCACTGCCCCCAAGGGGTGAAGGTCACGGACATCCTCTTTGAACTCAAGAACCTGTCGGCCAAAGAGACGGGCCAACCGCAAGCGGCCAAGAGTGGCGTGTGAAGAATTGGATTTGAGATACTCATAATTCAGGGAAGCGACAATGCAGTTTACATTATTTTTGGGATGCAACATTCCAGCCCGGGTCAAGCAATATGAACGCTCAGCCAGAGCCGTACTCGACAAGCTCGGTATCGCGGTGGCCGACAATACGGAGTTCAAATGCTGCGGCAATCCGATCCGCAACACCGATGATCAGACATTTCTTCTGATGGCCGCCCGCAACCTGGCGCTGGCCGAGCAGCAGGGAATGGATATGATGGTGCTGTGCAAATGCTGTTTCGGCAGCCTCAAAAAAGCGGCCCATGTGATGGCCCATCGGCCTTCGCTGCAAGAAGAGGTCAATGCGGCGCTGGCCAGGGAAGGTCTGCGCTACACCGGCAGCGTCGAAATCAAGCACTTTCTCTCGGTTCTCTACCATGAGGTCGGGATCAAGCCGCTGAAGGACGCCGTCACCAGCCCTTTCAAAAAGTTGAACATCGCCACCCACTACGGGTGTCACGCCCTGCGGCCAAGCGAAGTCACGCAGTTTGACGATCCGGTCGCCCCGGTGATCTTCGACGAACTGGTCTCGGTCACAGGGGCCAAGAGCGTCAAATGGCCTTTGCAGCTCGAATGCTGCGGCGCCCCCATGCTGGGGGTCCAGGACACGCTTTCCATGGACTTGACCGAAAGAAAAATAAACGACGGTCTCAATGCCGGGGCGGACTATCTCTGCGTGGCCTGCCCGTACTGCCAGATGCAGTTTGACCGCGTTCAGAAAATGATGTCCTCCGGCCCCAAGGAAAACCGGCGTCTTGCAAGCCTCGTCTACCCCCAGCTTCTGGGGCTGGGCATGGGCATTGCCGGTGAAGAATTGGGGATCGACGAAAATGAACTGGATATCAGCAACATCGAATCTTTTATCGAGCAGGAGCAGGAGTAACAATGACGCAACAAACAACTGGCGCTGTAATGGTGGTGGGCGGCGGAATTGCCGGCATGCAGGCGGCTCTCGATGCGGCCGACTCCGGGTATTACGTCTATCTGGTTGAGCGGACCCCGTCCATCGGCGGTCTGATGGCGCAGCTGGACAAGACCTTCCCGACCAACGACTGTGCCATGTGAGTGATCTCACCGAAACTGGTCGAGGTCGGCCGGCACAACAACATTGAGATCCTGACACTTTCCGAAGTCAATGACATTACCGGGGAAGCGGGAAATTTCGAAGTCTCGTTGACCCAGCACCCCCGTTATGTGGATATGGACAAGTGCATCGCCTGCGGTGCGTGTTCGGAGAAATGCCCCCGCAGGGTGGGCAGTGAATACGATGCGGGATTGGCCAAACGAAGGGCCATCTATGTGCCTTACGCGCAGGCCGTACCGCTGAAATACGCCATCGACGACACCAAATGCATCTACCTCACCAAAGGCAAATGCAAAAAGTGTGAAGAGGTCTGCCCCACGGATGCCGTCTTTTACGAGGACCAGGCCAAAGAGCTCAAGATCAACGTCGGTGCCGTCATCATGTCCGGCGGAAGCAAACCGTATGATCCGGCTGCCCACGATGTCTATGGCTACACATCGTCCAAGAACATCGTCACCAGTCTGGAATTTGAGCGCATCCTCTCGTCGTCCGGACCGTACGGCGGACATCTGGTCCGGCCGTCGGACAAGAAAGAACCCAAGAAGATCGCCTGGCTCCAGTGCATCGGATCCAGGGACGTGCATATCGGCGCCAACGGCTATTGCTCGGCGGTCTGCTGTACATACGCGGTCAAAGAAGCCATGCTGGCCAAAGAGCACAGCAAGGATCCCCTGGATGCGGCCATCTTCTACATGGACATGCGCACCACGGGCAAAGACTTCGAGCGCTATTACAACCGGGCCAAAGACCAGTATGGGGTTCGTTTCGTCAAATCCAAAATCACCCATATCCTGCCCACCGAAAGCGGAGAGCAGTTGATCCGGTACTATGATGAGTCCGGCAATCGGGTGGAAGACGCCTTCGATATGGTGGTTCTGTCCATCGGCCTGGGCGCCAGCCCGTCAGCGGCGCTGCTGGCCAGCGGCATCGACATCGGACTGGACGAATATAATTTCGTGACCACCAACAGCTTTGAGCCGGTCCAGACATCACGGCCGGGCATCTATGTCTCCGGCGTGCTGGAGGCCCCCAAAGACATTCCCTCCTCGGTCATCGAAGCCAGCGCATCGGCCGGTTTCGCCGGCAGCCAGCTTGCAGCCGCCCGCTGGAGCATGACCAAGGAGAAAGAGACCCCGGCAGAGACCGACACCCGCGGCGTACCGCCACGGATCGGTGTTTTCGTCTGCTGCTGCGGCACCAACATCGCCGGTGTGATCGATGTCCCGGCGGTGGTGGAATACGCCAAAACCCTGGAGCATGTGGTCTACAGCGAGATCAACCTGTTCAGCTGTTCCCAGGACACCCAGGACAACATGGCCAAGATCATCAGGGAGAAGAATCTGAACCGCGTGGTGGTCTCCGCCTGTACGCCGAAAACCCACGAACCGCTTTTCCAGGAGACCCTGATCAATGCGGGCTTGAACAAATATGTCTTCGAGATGACCAATATCCGCAACCAGTGCTCCTGGGTCAACAAGAACAATCCGGAGTTGGCCACCGAAAAGGCCAAGGACCTGGTCCGCATGTCGGTGGCCAAGGTGGCCCTGATGCAGCCGCTGGATGAATCCGTGCTCGAGATCAACCAGACCGCGCTGGTCATCGGCGGTGGCATTGCCGGCATCACCGCCGCCCAGAGCCTTTCCGCCCAGGGATACCACACGGTGGTGATCGAAAAGAAGGACGGCCTGGGCGGAAATGCGCGCAACGTCCATGAAACCTGGCTGGGCGAAGACGTCGGCGGAAATCTGAACCGCATGATCGCCGATGTCGAGTCAGACCCCAAGATCGATATCCATACCGGCGCCACCATCACCCAGGTGGACGGCTATGTCGGCAATTTCAAAACCACCATTCAGAAGGGCGAAAAGACCGAAGAGATCGTCCACGGCGTGACCATCCTGGCCTCCGGCGCAAGCGAGCGGGCACCGGATCAATATCTCTATGGAGAGGATGAGCGGGTTATGACCGGGTTAGAACTGGACCGCCGGTTGATCGAAAACGATCCCGCCATCGACGATGCGACATCGGTGCTCTTCATCCAATGCGTGGGCTCCAGAATCCCCGAGCGGCCTTACTGTTCGAAGCTGTGCTGCACCCACTCCATCCGAAATGCGCTGCAGCTGAAAACCCGCAACCCCGAAATGGATGTCTACATCCTCTACCAGGACCTGCGCGCCTACGGCTTGAGGGAAGATCTCTACCGCAAGGCCAGGGAGGCCGGCATTCAGTTCATCCGCTACAACACGGAACTGGGGCTTGAGGTCGACCATGACGGCACCGATTTGAAGGTGCGTTTTACCGATACCGTGCTGCGGCGCAAAATGGAAATCATGCCGGAGATGATTGTGCTGGCCAGCGCCATCGTGCCGCCCAAAGAAAATCCGTTGGCACAGCAGTTCAAGGTCACCCTGAACGATGACGGCTTTTTCATGGAAGCGCACGCCAAACTCAGACCGGTGGACTGCGCCACCGACGGCGTTTTTATTTGCGGCTTGGCCCATGCGCCCAAACCCATCGATGAATCGATTTCCCAGGCCGTGGCTGCGGCCACCAAGGCGGTCACCCTTCTGGCCCGCAAACAGATCCGTACCAGCGGTACCACCGCCGAAGTCGATCCCATGGTGTGCAGCGGGTGCGGCGTCTGCGCTTCGGTCTGCCCCTATTCGGCGCCTTCGCTGATTCCGATGACCGAAAAACGCTTCGCCGGCAAGGCCCAGATCGAGTCCGTGCTGTGCAAGGGATGCGGGTTGTGCGTGGCCTCCTGCCGCTCCGGCGCCATCCGGTTGAAAGGATTTGACAACGATCAGATCTTTTCCCAGATCTTCGCCATGTCCCGGGCCGGTTGATGCAAAACCGGGGGCTATAAAACCAAAACGACCGAAAATGATGCGGCCGCAGGTGGCACCGGCAACTTGTTGCCGGTGGCCGAAGGCCAAAAGGCTTTTTACATGGGATACCGAAGGCATTGCGGCTGCCTTCTTGTTGCTGCGCAACACTGGCAGCAAGTTGCCAGTGCACCCGCGGGCATCGGCTATGCCGTTCGACGCGGCGAGGCCATTGCCGAAATGAACAAGCTGGATCTGCTCAATTGAGTTATTTTCTTATCTAATGACGTCTCCTACTTGCCTGCTTGCCCGATATACCATTCCAGTGGATCAAGAACCTCATAGCCCAGATTGAGGAACTTCTGTTTGAGGCGGGCGATGTTCTTGGCGAAGAGATAGGGAAAGACGGCCCGTTTGCCTGGCCGCCAGTTTCTCGCCACCAGAATCGATCCCATGGAGATGTCTTCGGAAATGATGGTTTGCACGATCTGCTCCATCTCGTTGGGATGCTCGTCCATCACAATCCCCAGCAGCACGCCGGGCTCCTTGATGCCCAGCGCCTGGATAAAAGCGTTCAGCAGGTCGCGGTCGGAAATGATGCCCACGAGCGTCTGAGAATCATCCACCACCGGGAAGGCGCCCACCCTGGTTTTTTCAATCAACAGCAGCGCATCCTGAATCGTGGAGACGGATGAAACCGTCACCGGATCCTTGGTCATGACGTCCTGAATGAGAATGCCGGTCACCTGACCATGTTCGAAATCAATGCCTTCGGCATCGTGGAAGTACTTTGAAGGCATGGCGCTGCGGATATCCCTGTCACTGACCAATCCGATGAGCCGGTTGTCCTCCCGGACGACCGGCAAGTGCCGGAAGCGGTGGCGCTGCATCAGCATATAGGCCTCGGTGATATCCGCTTGCGGTCCAAGGGTAATGACGTCTTTGGTCATGAATTTGCTGATAAACATAGTATCACCTCCTTTTTTAAAAGTTTCATCGGTCAAAAAGCCACTTTCAAATGATAGACGCCCCCGCCCAGCATCTTCTCCACCGGCCGGTCTACTTTGCCAAAGACTTTGAGCATGGCATAGTTCGAAGTCAGCACATCGGCCCAGAACCCTTTAATGCGGTTTTCCCTGGCCAGTCGAACCAGCAGGTTGAAGGCCGCGGTGGATATACCCAGGTTCTGATAGGCTTCATCCACTACAAAGGCGACTTCAGCCCACTCGCCGGAAGCATCCACAAGGTACCGGGCTTCGGCCACCAGGCGGCCTTCGCCGGGTTTGCCGACAATGCCGACGATGGACATAATGCTGGTCCAATCCACATTGACGTAGGTTTGCATACGCGCGTGGGGCATGGCTTTGACTGCCGTAAAATATCGGTCATACACCGCCTTGTCCGAAAACCGGTAGAACAGGCGCCGCATCGCCTCTTCATCCGACGGCCTGATAGGGCGAAAACGAAGTTCAGTCCCATCTTTGAGCTGAACGCGTTCATCGATATGACCAGGGTAGTGGCGTCCGCTTTCCGCCAGGTAGATCTGGTCCCGGTAGAGAATATTGTCCTTTTTGGCGGCCGCCACCAAAGCCGGACGATCTTCAGGGTGGGCGATTTCGATCAGGGCCTGAGCCCTCTCGCGAAGCGTCAGCCCCTTGAGGTTGGCCACCCCGAACTCGGTCACGACATAGTCTACCGCCTCTCTCACATCCAACCGGTTGGGCAAACCTTCAACGGAGAGGGCGATGTTGGATACCTTCCGGTTGTCGCGGCTGGGCAGCCCGAAGACAGTGAAGCCGCCCTGGGAGATCTGGGCGCCGTTGACGATGGCCAATACTTCTCCGGGACCCGAGGCGACATTGGCGCGTCCCGTATGCAGGGCGACTCTTCCGGTCAGGTCCACCTTGCGGGCCGAAATAACCGCCACAAAGCCGGGATTGCAGCCAATGCTGATGGGATCGAAAACCTTGTCCACCGGCTGGAACTCGACAATCGGATTCTGATCCAGCCACCTGTAAAGCTCGGCCGTTCCGCAGGCATAAGAGGTCAACGATTTGCGTTTAAACAATTCCTTGTGGCGGTTGGTGACCGCTCCACTCTTAACCAGGTCCATGAGGGCGTCGCTGAAAAACGGCGAATGGATGCCCAGGTGGGTTTTGTCCTTCAGTCTCGCACTCACGGCCTCGAACAAAGGCCCCATGGAGAAGGCCAGGCAGTTGCGGTCATCGATCAGCGGCTCGATGTGGGCCGCGATGCGGTCCATGGCGGGCAGGACCGGCCAGCGTTCGAAATAAACCGGCAATTCGTCCGACTGCACCAGCAAGTTGAAGTTGGACATATGCACAAACGTGTCTCCAAGCGTGCGCGGAACATGGGGGTTGATTTCACCCACAACGCACGAAGCCTGTTCCATAGCCAAACGGGCCACATCCACGGACACGCCCAGGCTGCTGTAGCCGCTCGTGTCCGGCGGCGTTATCTGAACGATCACCATGTCCACCCGCACTTTTCCCCTCTCCAGAAGTTCGGGAATGCGCGAGAGTTGACAGGGAATTAAATCCACATGTCCTGCCGTGATCGCCTCGTCCGCCACCCATCCTGAATAAAAGGTTTTCAGTCTGAACGTTTCGCTTGGCCGGGTATAAAGTGAATTGGCGTCCGCAAAGCTGACAATCTGGATCAGCTCAAGATCCTGGATATTGTGCCGTCGCGCTTCCATGAGCTGTTTGACAAGCGTCCGGGGTTCCGCGGCGCCTGTAGACAAAAAGACGCTCATGCCGGGTTTGAGGAAGTCGAGAACACGCTCCGGCGGAACAAGTTTTTCTTGCCAATGCATGGGATGCCTCCTTAACCGCTATAGGACGGTCTGGGCACGTGCAGGAGGATCGCTTCATGGCGCCCGATCAAAACCGGATACGGGTGCTACCGAAACAGCCGTTGGGTTGAACAGCTCGATCTTGTCTCACAGGATCGAAAAGAAGAACCGAAGTGGGGAAGGTCAACAGCGCAGATTGGAGCATGGACCGCGGACAAATCGAAATGGTGCGGCACGTAGTTGGTGATGTCTATGATCATGATCCATTTGTCCAGCTGAATATGTCTATGATAATGATTTATTTGTCTATTTGCAAGCCTCGGGACATATATAAAGGACGTCTTTGGACAAAAAGCACGTCTTTAAATGTTTCCATAGCATACATCAAATCCAGCTTGATCATCTTGGCGATAGCCTCTCCGCGCCGGAAGGTACACGAAAGCCGAAAACCGATCGACAAGATCGTGATGATTTTTCTTATGTTAAAAGGTCCTGCGCCGCTCAATGCCGCGAATGATCACCTGATACCAAACGCCTGATGCGTCTATTCTGGCGATGCGTGGCATGCCTGCACAGTTAGTATGATGTGGGTGCTAAAATCTAGTTATTTCTTTATTTAAAGACGCCCGTTTTTCCCTTTTTTCCCGATGCCATCAGTCGGTCGTGTGGACCTCTGTTCATTCAACTGCACTGCAGTCGGTCGTGCTGAAGCGATCACCATCTAAGGTATAGAGGGTCAAGCCGACGTTGTCGTCTTCCCCTAAAAATTCGTCGCTTCCCCTGGCATAATAGCCGAGGGTTTTGGGCCATGGCCATATCCAGCACCACCAGTTGCGACATTGCTCTTGCGCGTATGCGCGGCCCTCGGCCACATGCTCCGCGATGGGGCCCGCATAGGAGCGGCAGCCGGGTGCCGTGTGGGTCCGGACGGTCAACGGTTCGGACCCCGGGCTTTCAATCCCCGCTTCATTGACCGTTTTCAATACATAGGTGAAGGTCCCGCCAGGTTGCAGGGCGGTATCCGTATAGGTGGTGCCTGTTATCGGTACGGATTGCAGGGCGTGGCCATCTCGGTAGAGGCGGTACCCGGCCGCGCCGGTTTCGTTGCTGGGATTCCAGGCCAGGGTCACCTCCTGGTGGCCGATCCGCACAGCCCTCAGTCCGGTGGGAGCAGCGGGGCAGCCATCGCATCCGGGGCGCGGATGCCGTTGGAAGAAGTCCCACAACAGGGGCGTCGCCATGGGGCCGCGGGTTCTGGTCCATTGCCCGTCGCGTTCACCACCGGACCAGTAATGCCCCTTTTCGGCATCGGTGCCTTGGATCAGCCCCTGAATGCGGACCACTTCGACCGTTGAGCGGTTGTCGGCCCCGAATTTCAGGTGGCTGCAAGCGATTGCGTCCCGGGAACAGTCTGCCGTATCATAGAGTGCTCCGCCGTTGACCGCCAGCCAGGCATCGCGGTTGGACGTCAGGCCGCCCCACTGACTCGGATCGCCCTCGACGCCGTAGCCCACTGAGCAATCGTTGGTGGAATGGATCAGCATCACCGGTATGGCATAACCGCTGTCCCTCTCGCTGCGCATGTCGGCGGCGATGGTCGTCGGGGATTTGAAATGTCCGGAAGACTCCCGCGGATTGGCACAGAAGAGGGAATAGGTGCCGACACTTTCATTGTATCCGCCCCCGGAGTGGACCCCGGCCGATGCCCAGTACTCGTTGTGGGCCACTGCTGCGGCATTGGCCATAAA
>JBNLAV010000181.1:0-22867 GCA_050302315.1 Desulfobacteraceae bacterium | reverse complement strand
CGATGGCAGGGACCGCAGCGGCCTGCGGGCCGCTGCCGATCTCCGTGTCCAGGCTGATCTTATAGAGTCGGTTGGCTGCCGTAAGCAGATCCATCTCCAATTGCCGCAAGAGTTTTTCAGAAGAGGCCGGGGGCGATTTGACCCGGTGGGGATCATTGAAGTGTCGAAATGTTTTGATGACCGTTTTCAAAGGCCACTCGATCACCTTGCCGGTGCCGCGCATTGCTTTGATGTGAGTGGGGTCGCTCTCCCGCCAGATCTGGGCAAACCGCTGCAAAACGCGGCTCAGGGGGAATTGGGAGAGGGCGTGACGCACGCAGTCGTCCTGTGCCGTTTCCAGGGCATGGTGGTAGCGTTTCAGGCGCGATGCGGCCCTGCCGACCTCATCGGCCATGCGTCGCGCATGGGCCACCGTATCTTCCAACATGGAGTTGAGCACCCGGGAGCGGATTTCCGAAGGGTCCAACCGGGCCAACGCAGTTGTCAAATCCTGTTGGGGGTTGTCCACCGAACGGACCGTCATGGCTTTGGTGCCGGCTGCGACAGCGTTGTCTTCATTGGCCCTGAAAAGGCCCAGCACATTGGCGTTCTCAGAAGCCCCGTAGATATTGGCGGCAACTGTTGCGGCGTGTTCACGCACCTCTTCGTCCGTAAAGCTGGGGTACACGCGGTAAATCAGGTAGCACGGACGCGTCCCCATGCCGGTCAGCATCCGGGCGATGAAATCCGTATTGTCCAGATTGTTGTAGGTGGCGTTGGTGAATATGTAGATGAACAGATCCGCCACTTCCAGGCTCTGTTGCGCCAGGTCACGGTTGGTGTAACGGCCCTGGGCCCCGGTGTCCATATCCGGCGTGTCCAGCAGCACCACCTGTCCGGGCAGGCCGCTGCATTCGCTGTAGAGCGGACCGCCGGGCTCGCGAAGGTGGTCGGAGTTCTGGAGGCGTTGGGGGACCTCGCCAAAGGCGTGGCCCAGATAGGCCAGCACCCCTTGTCGATCGTCAAGGGATTTCGGCGTCGACACCAGCACCCGCCGGTTTAAACCGGCCCGGCCGCCGGTCGGTGACGTCGGGCTGCCGGTCAGGGTGTTGAAAAGGGTCGATTTGCCGGCCGAACCTCCACCGCATATCGCCGCCACCAATGGAAAGCCCGCTCCCAACCGCGGCATCAGCTTATGGTCGAGGGTCTGCTGCCAGTGGCGGCCTGACTCACCCCAATCCAAGCCAAGCACATTGGAAGCTTGGGGAAGAGCGTCTCGCAGGGTTTTCAGCGCCTGGCGGGTATGCGGTGTCATTGGCATGCTACATAAATTACCATGATGGCAGTGCTTTGCAACCCTTACTCCAACGATCTGTAGGGCAGGCCATCGTGACGGGATGGTCGCGTGAGACAACGCGGCGTTTGATGGACTGTTTGGTAAAAGGGGCGGAGTTCTAGAGGGCGTTTGATCTGGTCTTTAAGGGGGTAGTGCCGTGCGTTCATGTCGAAGCTCCCTTTTTGGGTACAAATATATCCTGGTCTTACCAGAAAGCTTGGCGGGGCCGTTCTATTTTTCAAGCACCGATTCGCATGGCGGATCGATTTTTAATGGAAAGGTGCAGCGGCGCCATTCGGTCGCTGTTGCGTTTTGTCATATAATGTAATAATTGCCAATTTTCTATTCGGCGCCGTGCAGGCCGCCGCTTAAGGGCGTTCCGATGGGTGCGGCTAAGGGATTGCCGGGTATATTGACAATGCCCGGCAATCAGGTATGATGATTTTGTGTTGGGACTGGTCTGACCAAAATTGTCCGTTTTTTTACCTTTAACTCGAATCTGGTGTCGCCATGAATCATCCTTTCTCTGCAATCCGCCAATCCAAGGTTTCCGAGGACATCGTCGAGCAAATCAAGGCGTTGATCAGAGACGGCCAGCTCAAACCCGGCGAGCGACTGCCCTCGGAGCGCAAGCTGGCCCAGATTTTGGAAGTGGGACGGTCATCTCTGCGCGAGGCGATCAACTCGCTTTCCATGATGGGGCTGGTGGAGGTCCGGCAGCGAAAAGGCATCTTTATCGGAACCGTCAGCGCGCCGTTGATCTCCGATCCGCTCCGCCAGCTGACCGCTGCGGACAAGAAGGCCTTCACCCACCTATACGATATCCGCATCGACATCGAAGTGGCCTCGGCCATGGCGGCGGCCGACCATCGGAGCGAAGAGCAGTTGAAGGTCATTTCTTCCTGTCTGTCGGCCATGGACAATTCCGGCGGCAAACACTCCTACTCCATCGAGGGCGACCTCAAGTTTCACCTGGCCATTGCCGAGGCGACCGACAATTTCCTTCGCGTCCACATCATCAAGGAAACATTTGATATCGCCCGCAGCCAGATCGATACCGCCCTGGAGACCATCACCACGCTGCAGCGCAATATCGATGCCATCTACCGTCAGCACGCCGAGATCTATCAGGCGATCGCCGACAAAGACCGGGCGAGTGCGGGTGCGGCCATGCGCAGCCATCTCCAGTGGGTAAAGTCCGAACTCAACACCTTCCTGTAAATCGTTCTATGGCGGAGATGGCATTGCCAAGCGGGGCAATTGTGGCTTGATCCGCCGGCACTGGCCTGAACGACTAATGGTCAGACCAGCACGTTGCAGCGGGGAGTCATAATCCAGATGAACGACTTTCCGTAATCAGGCATTGTGCGTTGAAACCGGTTTCCGGGGCCGGCTGATGAAGATGAATGCGGTCCGACTGCAGCCGCTTCATTGTGGGTTGGCGGCCCGAAACATAACCCAAATTTTTCCGTCGGCGCCCGCAAAAAGGTGGTTCGCCGGTTCAGGGATCAGTGCAATTCCCTGGTCTTGCGGAAGTTGATATCGGGCCACTGCTCCATGCAGTAATTGAGTTGCCACTGACTGATGGTCAAATAGGAGAGGCTCCCTTCAGCGTCTCTGGCCAGGTTGGCGATGTTGCTTTTCTCAAATTCCGCCAGTTTTTTGGGGTCATCGCAATCCACCCAGCGGGCGACGCTGTAGTCCACCGGTTCATAGATGGCGTCCACGCTGTATTCGTTTTTGAGCCGCGCCATGGTGACGTCGAACTGCAAAACCCCTACCGCACCCAGGATATAGTCGCTGCCCAACAGGGGACGGAAGACCTGGACGGCCCCCTCTTCGGAGAGCTGGATCAGGCCTTTGTTGAGCTGTTTGGCTTTCAACGGGCTTTTGAGCCGCACCCTCTTGAAGTGTTCCGGGGCAAAGTTGGGGATGCCGCTGAATTTGAGCTCCTCTTTGTCGGTGAAGGTGTCGCCGATCTTAATGGTGCCGTGATTGTAAATTCCTATGATGTCGCCCGGATAGGCCTCGAAGACATTTTCCCGGTCCTGGGCTTTGAAAACCGTCGCATTGGCAAAGGTGATCTCCTTGCCGATGCGGTGGTGGCGTACCTTCATTCCCCGGGTGTATTTGCCCGAGCAGATGCGCACGAAGGCGATGCGGTCCCGGTGGGCCGGGTTCATGTTCGCCTGGATTTTGAAGGTGAAGCCGGAAAAGGGCTCCTCGTAAGGGGAGACTTCCCTGGTCAGGGCGGCCCGGGGCCCGGGGTGAGGCGCCATTTCCACGAAGGCGTCCAGCATCTCCCTGACACCGAAATTGTTGATGGCGCTGCCGAAGAAGACCGGGGTCTGGCTGCCGTTAAGGAAGTGTGCCATGTCCAGAGGGTCGGTGGCCCCTTCTATCAGCTCCACGTCCTCCCGCAGGTCGTCGGCCTGGCCGCCGAGCAGCTCGTCCAGCCGGGGATCCGCAAGATCATCGAACACGATCCCCTCGCCGCCCAGGGTATCGCGGCCGGGTTCGAAGAGATGAAGCTGTTTGCGGTAAAGGCTATAAACACCCTGAAAACGATTGCCCATGCCGATGGGCCACGAAAGCGGGGTGCACTCCACCTGCAGTTTGTTTTCGATCTCGTCGAGGATATCGAATGGGGCCATGCCGTCGCGGTCGAGCTTGTTGATGAAGGTGATGATGGGGGTGTTGCGCATGCGGCAGACCTCCATCAGCTTTTCGGTCTGGGGCTCTACGCCCTTGGCGCTGTCGATGACCATCAAGGCGCTGTCCACGGCGGTGAGGACCCGGTAGGTGTCTTCGGAAAAATCCTGGTGGCCGGGGGTGTCGAGCAGGTTGATTTCGTAGCCCTGGTATTTGAATTTCATCACCGACGTGGTGACGGAGATGCCCCTTTCCTGTTCGATGGCCATCCAGTCGCTGGTGGCGTGACGCTGGGCCTTTTTCGCTTTCACGGCGCCGGCCACCTGGATGGCGCCGCCGAAGAGCAACAGCTTTTCGGTCAATGTGGTTTTTCCGGCGTCGGGATGGCTGATGATGCCGAACGTCCTTCTGCGGTCGATCTCTTTCTGGTGATAAAGGGTCATGGCTGAATCTATTCAAACTCCTCGACTACGGTCTTTTATCAGGGGGCGCACCCTATCAGTGTCTGACGGTAAAGTAAACAAGCGGCGTCAATGATGTATTGGTCGGTGCAAGGCGTTTCCGGGCGTGCGCGTTGGATGGCAAAGCCGATGGCCGGCGCTCAGCGTTTCTTTTTCGGCTTTTTCAGCTCCTCCAGAAAATGGGCGGTGTGGTTGCGGTACTGCATGGCCACATGGTGATTGTAGATCACGAACATGTCGCCGTCCCTGGCCGTGATCTGGCGGCTCTCGTTGTTGAAGAGGTCGAAGGTGCGATTGATGATCTCATCGGCCGAAAAGATGTGGTTGCGATAATCCAACACATAGTGCAGGTCCACCCGGCGTTTCTCCATACCCCAAACCAGATGCCGCAGATGATCGCGGATGTCGTCGATCTTGTCTCTCAAGACCTTGATGGAGAGCCGGTTGAATTGGTCGTCAAAGGCTGAAAAATAGATATTGGCCGGGAAAATGGGCTGCATGGCCATGGTTTTGTCAAAAGTGCGCCGGGCCGTTTCCTGGGCTTTGTTTTTGATTTTGCGCGAGAGAAAGGGGTCCTTCAGCGAAGCCGTATCCAGCTTTACCGGTTTGCCGAACTTGATGGAGAGCTCGCCTTTGCGCTTTTCACGGCAGAAACTTTTGACAATATACCCCAGGTCCTGGAGATAAATTTTGCTCTTGCTGGCGCCCTGCTCCTGCAGCCGCAACAGTTCCAGGAAATTTTCATCCTCAAGCACCGGGGCGTAGGCGATGTTCACCTCAACGATGTAGATATCCACTCCCGTTCCCAGCGACGCCTCGATGTCCATCTGGAAGGGAAGGTGGTGGAAGCCGTCAAATTTTCCCGTGTAGCTGCGGCCTGTTTTCACGCCATCCTTCTTGATCAGGTCCATCAGGCCCGACTTGACACTGGAATATCCCGGAAAGGTGACATACATCGCTTTGTTCTTGACCAAATGTTGCCGGTAAGCGCGGCTGAGGGTGAGGATCTCCTTTTTCCCGATGTCAACCGGGGTGCCGTCCGGCATATGAAGGGTTTCCGGCTCCCGGAAAACCTTGAACGCACCCCGGGTGGCGAGGTAATCGGCCAGGCTCAGCTGCAGGTCGGGAAAGGTGGATTTAAAGTCCGGGTTGACGAACAACGGAAGGATATCTTGAAAAATATCAATGTGATCGATGAATAAATTGGCGCCGCCCTCGGTCACCACGGGCAGGTCGTTTTCCCGAAACAGCAGCGACAGAAGGAGGAAATCCGCCTCGCTCAGATGGTTGGGCTTGAAGGTGATGGCGCACTCCGAATTTTTCCGCCGAAAGCGTTTGATCTCTTCCAGCCCCACCACCCGCATGTTGAAGGTGTTGCCGCGGGCCAGCTGGCAGATCGTCAGCTCCACAGGTCCCACCTCTTGATAGCGGTGCGCCATCAGGGGGAATTTGGCCTCCATCTTCTTGTAGAATTCTTCTTTCATACCGTGCCGGCCTCTATAAAGGTTCAATCCGGTCGCAGCGGATGACGGGCTTTTGCCGGTGAGCGGCAACCTGTCGACCGCCCCGGCCCGCTGGCCGAATATTGATCAAATCGGCTATGTCTCGGGAAAAACGCCGTTTTTACGAACGCAATATGTCGCATAGGACGGTAAACCCTGTCAAGAGCGCCATGCGTGGTCGATCAATTCGTATCGAACATGGCCGATGCGCAGCAGTGACTCGGAATCTGTCGGATTCGATGTGCGTTGACAAGCCGGTACGGAAGACTAACTCTTTATTAATTGTCACCATCAATGGCATCTTGCGGCCCGGCTCCGCCATGAGCGGACGGCCTCAGGTTATCGACACAAACCGATCAAACAGGAACGGTGTCCCATGCCTTGGCAGACCCTACCCGGTGTAACCGGGAAGGTATTTGTTCCCGAAGCTGCGGCCGAAGCGAAGAAGCATCCCTGTGCGGATTGCTTCAACTGCCAGAAATGCAGCCAGGAGCGCTGCCGCGTATGTCGACAGGAAAAAAACGGGGCGATCTGTGACTGTTTACTGGATAAGGAGGTTCCCCAATGAAAAAGAACGATTGTTTCTTCGAAAAGGTGTCCCACTTCGGGATCGGCATGGCGCTGATGTTTATTGGTCT
This sequence comes from Desulfobacteraceae bacterium, assembly GCA_050302315.1. Classification (GTDB taxonomy): domain Bacteria; phylum Desulfobacterota; class Desulfobacteria; order Desulfobacterales; family Desulfosarcinaceae; genus JARRKU01. The sequence goes on along the minus strand of JBNLAV010000181.1, from coordinate 16,299 downwards.
TGGTCTCAGCGTAATGGGGGGAACTGTTTTGGCCCTGTTGGGTTTCTTTGTGGCGGCGCCGGCTTATTTTCTGGCCGGATTCTTTTTTACCGCCGCAGAGAGTCCGGAATGCGCCCTTTCTTGAGGCGGCAAGCCCCACCTGAACTCCGGATAGATGCCATCCCCGGCGTCCGCCCCCCCCGCCGGAGGGGGGGTGGGGTATCCGCATGTCTTTCCCAATCCCCGGCATTTATGATATAGCTTTTTTCAATCTGAACCGCGCCACCAATTCTATCAAAGGATCACCCATGTACCCAAGGCTTCAGGCATTGAAACGGACCGTTCTGCTCATCATCGTCACACTTACCGGTATCGGCGGCGCTTATGCCGATAGCCCGGCGGTCAACGCCGCCGACGAAACCCCTCCCCTGTGGGAGCTGGGGGTCATGGCGGTGGCCGCCAGGTTGCCCCACTATATCGGATCGGATGAGTACGAGAACTACCTTTATCCCCTGCCGTATGTGATCTATCGGGGTGAGTTCTTGCAGGCCGACCGCGAAGGCGTCCGGGGGATCTTCTACCGGAGCGAAAAAATTGAAACCAATCTCTCTTTCTGGGGCAATCCGCCGGTACCCGACGACAACGAAGCCCGTCAGGGAATGCCGGACCTGGATGCCGTCGGTGAGGTTGGACCCGCCCTGCGATACTTCTTCTACCGTCGCGGCTGGAAGGACCATTTATACTTGCAGGCCGCCGTGCGAACGGCTTTTTCATTCGACTTCGGAAGTGGCGTGGATGCCGATTACCAGGGATGGAACGGCGGGTTCGATCTGAGCTACCAAAACAAATCCCTCTTCGAGGACCGCAACCTGAGCATCTACTTCAAGCTCGGACTTCACATCGCCGACAGTCTCTACCACAATTACTTTTACGGCGTGCCCGAACAATACGCAACATCCAGCCGAAGCGCCTATTCGGCCGACGGCGGGTATTCCGGGTTTTCGGTCTCCAGCAGTTTGTTCAAGGCGTTGACCCCGCGGTTATCCATCGGCGCCTATGCGAGGTGGAACAATGTGAGCGGGGCGGTCTTTGACGACAGCCCCCTGGTTCGGGATGAGAACAATTATGCGGTTGGATGCCTGATGGTATGGACGCTGGCCAAGTCGTCGAAGCCGGCGCGGTGAATCTCGCCGGCTTCGACGCTCGGCTGACGAGATGTACGGGTCGCGATCAACGCCCGGACCGGTTTTGACGGAGCCGCCGGCGGATTTCCCGGCGTTCTTCCGGTGAGAGTTGCTGCCATTGCCGATAGCGCTCACGCAGCCTTTGCTTCTGATCTTCATCAAGCCGCTGGTAGTTCCGGTACATCCTCCGGATGCGCTGCTTTTTCTCCGGTGAGAGATTGCGCCAGCGCTGATAGCGTTTCCTCAGCTTGGCCTTTTCTTCGGGTGGAAGTGATTGAAAGCGGGCAAAGTTCTTCCGGATGCGCTGCCGTTCTTCTGGCGGCAGGGCTTTGAAGTCCGCGATGCGCTTGCGCACGGCCAGCCGTTCTTCTTCGGAGAGAGACTTCCAGGTTTTAAACCGTTTGCGCAATTCGGCTTTTTCGGAATCGCTGAGCTGCTCCCACCGCTCGATGGCATCCTGGGAGGGGGTCTCGGCAAAGCCCGTGGATACCCCCATTAGAAGGGCCACGAGAGCCAGCAGAATAACTCGCTTAATCTTCGGTACGTTCATTTTGGTTTTCCTCAACCAGGTGTTCCATATCTTTGACCAGTTCCATCTCTTTTGCCAGGTCCATTAATCTGAGAATCTCCATGACGGCGATCACTTCCAGGTCCTGAGGATCAAGGTCCGGCGCCCGGGGTGCGGCCTTATTATCCCGGGCATGTGCGGGGCCCAGCGCAACCAACAAGAGCATGAGCACCGGTGCGAAAAGTTTGAGTATCATGTCTGCGCTTTCTTGGCGTCGATGGCGTCCAGGCGCTCCAGCATCTCCAGTTGGCCGATCAGGTCAAGTTCATCCAGCAATTCCATGTGCTCGGCGATAAACACCTCTTCGGGCGTCAACGGATCGGCTGAATTGAGGGTGATGACCACCGCCGCTGCCAACCCTGCCATTGCGCCGATCCAGACCGGCCGCCAGCCGCCGAACAGGTTGCGGATCATCGAGGGGCGCCGGCCGTCCTTTTCGAGGGCGTCGACCTTCCGCCAGAAGGCGCGGTCGAAGTCGGCTGAAAGTTCCAGGGCGGGCATCTCCCGTATCAGGTCGTCGTTGCGCCGGAGGGTTTCAAGCATCCGGCGGCATTCCGGGCAGCCGGACAGATGCGCTTTGAGATCATCGCATCGGGCCCGGGACAGCTCCCCATCCAGGTAGGCGCCAAGCTGTTCTGTGTATCGGCACGGATTACTCATGCTGCTCTCCAAAATAGGCTCCCAGCAGTTTTTTCAATTGCTGTCGGCCTCTGTAGATTAGGGTTTTGACATGGCCCTCGGACCGGTTGATCTGACGTCCGATCTCCCGGTAGGAAAACTCCTCATTGACCCTCAGGAGCAGGGCGGCCCGTTGCTGCTCCGGGAGTCGGGCGATGGCGTTCTGCACCATGGCCTGTTTTTCGCTGCGTTCCAGAATCGTGTCGGGCGGTTCCGGCCCCGACCCTTCAGGGGACCTGTGGGCTGCCGAATCCTCACCGGGGGCGTCGTCCAGTGACGCCATCCGGGCGCGATAGGCCGGCTTGCGAATTTCATTGAGGCAGACATTGGCTGCGATCTTAAAGAGCCAGGTACTGAAACGGGCTTTGGGGCGGTAGCGGGGGGCGGCCTTGTACACCCGCAAAAAGGTCTCCTGGGCCAACTCTTCGGCCACGGCGGCATTGCCGCAATACCGATGGCAATAGTTGGCCACCCGTTTTTTGTAAGCATCGAACAGGTGGTGAAAGGCGCGTTGGTCGCCGGCCTTGAATTGCAGCATCAATTGAGCATCAGGATCAGTACGCATTTGTTCCCTTAAACCCGAAATTGAGCAAAAAGTTACACCCCCGGATGCATTGCCGGCATTTTGCCTGCTCCGGCGGATCTTGTCAAAAACGACCTCCGTTCCAAACCGTTGCCGGATGGCATGCCCGAATGATCTCGGGTCCGGGCCTGTAATGGGTAGCACCGGTCCCGCTGCAAGCGGGATTGCCGGTGTTGCGCAGCAACGAGAGGCCGTGAGCAATTCTCCGTAGACCTCCTTCCAGTCTTAAACCAGACAGGTAATTGCCCACCTGTCGCCTAAAAACCTCTTGGCCTTCGGCCACCGGCAACGAGTTGCCGGTGCCACACGCCACCCGCTCTTGGTCCGTACGAATTCAACGGCGGCGCGGAGGCCGCCCCTGCGTCAAGAGAATTGTGGTGATGTAAGAAAGGTCGGCGATAACCTGCCGGGTTCGGTTATTCGGACATGCTGTCCCAAAAGCTTTTTCCCCGTCGCGATGTCCTGTTGCGGCCGGAGCGCGGAGGTGCCGGCGGCGTGGGGGCGACCGGGCGGGTCCCCCGCAGCCGGGCGATACGCTCTTCCATGGGCGGATGGGTGGAAAACAGGCTCATCAGGCTGCGGCCCGACAGCGGGTTGACGATGAACATGTGGGCGGTGGAAGGGTTGGCATCCATGGGCAACTGTTTGGAATACGCCCCCAGCTTTTCAAGCGCGTTTGCCAGCCCCTGGCTGCTTCCGGCCAGCCTGGCGCCGGTGGCGTCGGCCAGGTACTCCCGCGACCTTGAAATCGCCATCTGCACGATCATGGCGCCGATGGGCGCGATGATCGACATGGCGATCAGACCCAGGCCGCCCATACCCCCCTCGTCGTCATCGCTGCGGCCGCCGCCGAAGATGGCGGCCCAGCGGGCCATGGAGGCCAGCATCATGATGGCGCCGGCCATGGTGGCGGCAATGGAGCCGATGAGGATATCCCGGTTGTTCACATGGGCCATTTCATGGGCCAGCACCCCCATGATTTCGTCGCGGTTCATCAGTCGCAGCAGTCCCTGGGTGACCGCCACCACCGCGTGCTGGGGATTGCGGCCGGTGGCAAAGGCGTTGGGGGTCTCCTTGGGGATGATATAGACCCTGGGCATGGGCAGTTCGGCCCTTTGGGCCAGGGTGGCGACCATCTCATAGAGTTCGGGTGCCTGTTGCCGGGTGACCTCCTGGGCACGGTACATGCGCAGCACGATCTTGTCGGAAAACCAGTAGCTGAAAAAATTCATTCCTATGGCCAGGACAAAAGCCAACACCATGCCCGACGGCCCGCCGATCAAGCGGCCGACGAGTATGACCAGCACGGTCATAACGGTGAGCAACAACGCCGTTCTAATCTGATTACCCATTGATTTCTCACTCCTATTTCGTTTCCGCAGGCGTGCCGCCGAAAATGTTGCACCCCGCTGCGGATCAATCCTCGAAAAAGATAGGAATGATCTTTTGATTTGCAAGCCATTCTTCCTTGCAAATCGCGCTGATTTTTGGTGAAGTTAGCACTTCCCCGATCGGGGGAAATCCAAACATCACAAACGAAGGAAGATCCATGGAAGACGACCATTCCAACAAGCCGGACGATCCGCCAGAGGAGGAATCCGAAGAGAGCTTTGCCGAACTGTTTGAGTCCTATTCCGCCGGCATGAACGAGGACATCCGCGTCGGGGATAAAATCCAGGGCAAAATTATCTCCATCAGCGACAACGCGGTGTTCGTGGACACCGGAACCAAGGCCGACGGCATCGTCGAGTCGGAAGAGCTCAAGGATGAGGACGGCCGGCTGCCTTTCGAGGTGGGCGATACGCTGGAGCTCTTTGTGGTGGAGGCCAACGAGAGCGAGATCCGGCTTTCCAAGGCCATTGCCGGTATCGGCGGGCTGACCATGCTCAAGGACGCTCACGCCAACGGAATCCCGGTGGAGGGAAAGGTTATCCAGACCATAAAAGGCGGATTCCAGGTGGAGGTGCTCAAACGCCGCGCCTTTTGCCCCATCAGCCAGATCGACACCCAATATGTTGAAGATGCGGAAATCTATGTCGGCCAGGTCTATCAGTTCCGCATCACCAAGCTGGCTGAACGCGGCCGCAATATCGTGCTGTCCCGCAGGGATCTGCTGGAAGCCGAGCTGCAAAAGCAGCGCAAGGCCTTCATGCAGGAGCTGGCGGTGGACCAATTGTATACCGGCCGGGTCACCCGCCTGATGCCCTACGGCGCTTTCGTGGAGTTGACGCCCGGCGTGGAGGGCATGGTCCATATCTCCGAGCTGAGCTGGTCGCGGGTCGAAAAACCCGAAGCCGTAGTCCAGCCGGGCGACAAGATCGAGGTCAAGATCCTGCGCATCGAACCCGGCGAAAAACAGATGAAGATCGCCCTGTCGGCCAAACAGGTCACCGGCAATCCCTGGGACCGTGTGGAACAGGAGGTGGCCGTCGGTGAAAAAATGACCGGCAAAGTCACCCGCTGCGCGCCCTTTGGCGCTTTCGTGGAGCTGGTGCCCGGCATCGAGGGACTGGTGCATATCAGCGAGATGAGTTACACCCGCCGGGTGCTGAACCCTGAAGAGATCGTCCAGCCGGGCCAATCCATTTCGGTGCTGGTCAAAGAGGTGGACCCGGTGAAGCGGCGTATCAGCCTGAGCATCCGGGAAGCCGAAGGCGATCCCTGGCTGGATGTGGAACAGAAATTTACCGTTGGACAACCCGTCGGCGGCACGGTGGAGAAGGTGGAAAAATTCGGGGTCTTTATCGCCCTGGCCCCGGGGATCGTCGGGCTTTTACCCAAGTCGGTGATCAAGGATTCTCCCCTGGCATCGCGTTTCGAAAGCCTCAAACCCGGGGACGGCGTGCAGGTGGTGGTGGCCAATGTCCAGGCCAACGAACGCCGGATTTCTCTGGGCCTTGGCGAGAGTGACGACGAGAGCAATTGGCGCCGGTTTTCCAAGAAATCGCAGAACGACAGCAATTCCGGGCTCGGCTCTCTCGGTGACAAACTCGCTGAAGCGTTGAAGAAAAACCGGTAATCGCTGCGGGTATGTTTCAAACGCCTGAACGGCTGGCGCCTTAGCGGGAAAACCCTGCGGGCCGCGGCGGCGGGGAATCACCGGAAAATTGAAAGCTAAGGGCTCGCATAAGAATGGGAATCTGTTTTTGCGCGAAGCCTGAAAAGGAGTGACGGCATGGCCAGTGACCAACTATATGACCTGATTATCGTAGGCGGCGGTCCCGGAGGCATGTCCGCCGGCATCTATGCCATGCGGGCGGCCTTGAATACCGTTCTGGTGGAAAAAGGCGCACCCGGCGGCCAGGTGAACCTTTCGGACGAGGTGGAGAACTATCCCGGGTTTGAACATATCAGCGGCGCCGAACTTTCCATGAAGTTCGCGGCGCATGCGCGCGCCTACGGCATTGCCGAACAATCCGAAGAGGTCACCGCCATCGAGCCGGGATTGGCGCATCATACCGTCAAGCTGGCCAGCGGGGCCCAGCTCAAGGCGCATGCCGTCATCATTGCCACCGGCGGCTCGCCCCGCAAACTGGACATCCCGGGTGAAGATGAGCTGTACGGCAAGGGGGTCTCCTATTGCGCGGTTTGCGATGGTTTTTTCTTCAGGGGAAAAGAGGTGATCGTCGTCGGCGGCGGGGACAGCGCCTGCGAAGAGGCGCTTTATCTGGCCAAACTGGCGTCCAGGGTCTATCTGGTGCACCGACGGGACGCCCTGCGCGCCAGCATGATATTGCAGCAAAGGGTCAAGGAGGACTGCAATATCGAGATTCTATGGAACACGGTGGTCACTAAAATCGACTCCGGCGATGACGGGGTCAGCGGCGTGACGCTGCAGGACACCCGGACCGAGGAGCAGCGCAGCATGCCCATCGACGGCGTGTTTATCTTCATCGGCTTTGTGCCCAACAATCAACTGGTCCCGGCCGGAACCCGCATGAACGCCGATGGTTTCGTGGTCACCGATAGCAAATGTGAAACCAATACGCCGGGGGTATACGCCATCGGCGATTTGCGGGAGCGCTACGCCCGGCAGATCGTTCTGGCGGCCGGGGACGGCTGTCTGGCGGCCCTGGCGGCCGCGCACTACGTGGAGGTCCGCAAATCCCAGAAGCCGCCGGAGGCATGCGAGGCGCCCGCGGGCTTGTTTGAAACCAATTAGGCGTGTTGGAACCGTAGAAAGTCCGATACCGGTGCTGCTCCCTATCGAATTCGAAATCGGGATCGAATCCTTAATCTTAGCTTTTTGATTTCGATAGCGATTTCGATTCCACCACGAAGGCGTTCAGTAAGAATTACAGGCAGCGCCATGCACGGCTTGCATTACTGAGGAGTTGATACTATATTGATAATGCAAATTAATTGTAATATGCGAGGCGGCGCCTATGGGAAGTGAAAAGCACGGGGATATATTCGGCATTTCCGGTTCAACCTTCGACGATCTGCGCGGACGTCAATCCGTGCGCGCCACCTTCAAACTTACCAATGACTGCATCGAAGCGATCTCCATCGTTGCCGCCCAGATGGGCATCAAGCAGAAATCCCTTTTCGACCACCTGTTTCAGGACACCGACACCCTGAGCACCATTGCGCAGAAATACCGCAATACCCGGCTGCAAGCCGCCAACCGGACCCAGAAGACCTATGTGCTAAGCCGCAACTCGCTGTTATCCCTTGAAGACATTGCAAAAAACTTCAACGCGCCAAGGGATGTGCTCATCGAGATATCCGTCCAGCGCCTGTTGCCCATCATCGCCACCGAACGGCAGCGCTATGCCAAGCGCAAGGCCGTGTTCGCCAGGATCGAAAAGCACCTTGCCGATGGGCGCAAGCTGCTCAATGCCGCCTATGCCGAACTGGGCGAAGAAGACCTGCTCACCGACCGGTTGACCGCCGCCATGGGGGTCTACGAAAGCGCCTTCAAACAGATGGCCGGATTCATGGAGCGCGGCAAAGCGATTGAAGACTTCGAGCCCGGTACCTTCCAGAAGGTCAAGGTGATCATAGAAGATGAATGATGTTTAAGCGTTGACAATGACTAACCGGTTCGGTAAAACGCCCGCTGAGTAATTTTCTAACCTAATAATATAAGCTACTTATACCAATAGGTCCAAAAGTCTGAGAAAAACGGCTAGTTAAAACGGGCATTGCGGACAAAACTGGTATGGGTTTGACTGCTCGGGAGGCCATGTGGACGGCCGTCATTCCCCCGGGAGCCCGGCAACACAAAGGAGGACGTGCATAGTGGAGATCTTGGTTTTACTCAAACAGGTGCCAGCCACCGAGTCAATGATCGCAATTGCCGATGACGGCGTATCCATCAAGACCGATGGATTGAAATACGTCATCAACCCCTATGATGAACTCGCCGTCGAAGAGGCCCTCAAGATTCGCGAGGCCCAGGGAGGAACGGTCGCCATCGTCACCGTCGGGCCTGCCAAGGCCACCGAAGCGATGCGCACCGCCCTGGCCATGGGCGCGGACAAGGGCGTTCTCGTGGATCCCGGCGATCTTTACTGCGACGGGCTGGCCGTGGCTAAAATCCTGGCCGCCGCCATTAAAGAGATGCCTTGCGATCTCATCGTGGCCGGCCACCGGGCCGTGGATGACGACAACTTCCAGGTTGGACCGGCTGTGGCCGAACTGCTGGGCATGCCCAACATCTCGATGGTGATCAAGGAAGAGATCGCCGACGGAAAAATCACCTGCACCTGTACCGTCGAGGGCGGCACCAAGGAGGTCGAGGCACCGCTGCCGGCGCTGATTTCCACCCAGCGCGGGCTCAATGAACCGCGCTACGCCAGCCTGCCGGGCATCATGAAGGCCAAAAAGAAGCCATTGGAGACCAAATCCCTTGCCGACGTTGGATTGGATGCCGGCGCCCTCGGGGCCAAAGTTGTGGTCAAGGCTTTTAACACGCCGGCCGAACGGCAGGGCGGCAGGATCATCGAAGGCGATTCGGTTCAGGCCAAGGTTGCCGAACTGGTAAAAGCGCTCAAAGAAGAGGCCAAGGTCATCTAAGCCGATACCGATAAGGAGAAGTTACATGACAGTTTTAGTGATAGCAGAGCAAGTGGACGGTGCCTTCCGCAAGGTGACCTTTGAAGCCCTGACCGCTGCCCGCAGCCTCGGCGGCGAGGTGAATGCCCTGGTGCTGGGCAGCGGCATCGAAGCGGCCGCAGCCCAATTGGGCGCCTACGGCGCCGCCAGAATTCTGGTGGCCGACGATGCGGCCCTGGCCGACTACACCGTGGACGCCTACACCAACGCGGCCGCCGATGTTATCGGCGGGATCAATCCCGACGTGGTCATGATCGGCGCCACCACCCAGGGAAAAGAGTTGGGCGCGCGCCTGTCCGCGCGTCTGGATGCGCCCCTGGCCGGCGATTGCATCGCCGTTAAAATGGAGGGCGATCAGGTGGTGGCCACCCGCACCATGTACGGCGGCAAGATCCTGGCCGATGTGGCCCTGTCCGGCGCGCCGGCAGTGGTCGGTCTGCGCCCCAATATCGTCTCGGCCGAGGAAGCGCCGGCCGACGGCGCCGTTGAGAAAGTGGCGGCCAATGTGGGGGACGTGCGCACCCGGGTCAAGAGCAAACAACTGGAGACCGGCAAGATCGATTTGACCGAAGCGGAAGTGGTGGTCTCCGGCGGTCGCGGCATGGGCGGCGACGACTATTCGTCCATCGAAGCCCTGGCCGGCGTCCTGGGGGCGGCGGTGGGCGCCTCCCGCAGCGCGGTGGACGAAGGCTGGCGTCCGGCATCGGACCAGGTGGGCCAGACCGGAAAAACGGTCTCTCCCAACCTCTACATCGCCTGCGGCATCTCCGGCGCCATCCAGCACCTGGCCGGCATGTCCGCTTCCAAGGTGATCGTGGCCATCAACAAGGACCCGGAAGCCCCCATCTTTACCAAAGCCGATTACGGTATCGTGGGGGATCTTTTCGAGGTGGTGCCGGCCCTGGCCGAAGAGATTAAGAAAAACCGGTAAGCCGGCATCGACCGCGCCGGATGTGTGAGTTGAATCCCGAAAGGCCGCCTTTGAACAAGGCGGCCTTTTGTAATATACATTGCTTCTGGTTGGGATTGACGTATCACACAGGACCGTATCTGCAAGGCAAGAATGGATGATGCCGAAAGTTTATCTGGAAAGTCTGGGATGCGCCCGCAACCAGGTGGACAGCGAGACCATGCTGGCCCGCCTGAGGGCGGATGGATGGGCGGTAGCCGATGAACCGGATGAGGCCGATGCCATCGTGGTCAATACGTGCAGCTTCATCGAGTCGGCCGCCGACGAATCCATCGATACCATTCTGGAGCTGGCGCGATACAAAACCACCGGCCGGTGCAAGCGGCTGATCGTGGCCGGCTGCCTGCCGGAAAGGTACCGCAGGGATTCCGCCGCAGCGCTGCCCGAGGTGGACCACTTCCTGGGGACCGGCGCCTACGATCAGATCGTATCCGCGGTGGGCGGATCTTTGGAGAAGGGGATCTGCCTGCTCCCCGACCCCGATACCATCGATATTCACACAGCTCCCGCGCGCAAACCTTCCACCGGCCACAGCGCCTATCTGAAGATCGCCGAAGGGTGCAGCCGCGGCTGCACCTTTTGCATCATCCCCAAGCTGCGGGGCCGGCAAAAGAGCCGCCCCCCGGCCGATATCGTCGCCGAAGCCTCGGGGCTGATCGCCGCAGGCGTCAAAGAGCTCATCCTGGTGGCCCAGGAGACCACCGCCTATGGCCGCGACCTGACGGACGGGCCGGACCTGGCCGGGCTGATCGGTGCATTGGCCGGGCTCGACCCCTCGGTGTGGATTCGATTTCTCTATGGCCATCCCCAGAGCATGACCACCGAACTCATCGATGCGATGGCCAAACACCCCAACGTCTGCCCCTATTTCGATATTCCCATCCAGCATGCCGGCGATGCGGTGCTAAAGCGCATGGGACGCCGCTACGGGGCGGCGGATCTTGTGCGGCTTTTCGACGATATCCGGCAACGGATGCCCGGCGCGGCCCTGCGCACCACCGTGCTGGTGGGTTTCCCCGGCGAAACGGAAGCCGATGTCGATCAACTGGCCCGGCTGATCACCCGGGTGCAGTTCGACCACCTGGGGGTTTTCTGTTACTCGGATGCGGAGGATCTGTCCTCCCACGGTCTTGAACACCATGTGCCGCCCCGAACCGCCCGGGCGCGTCTGGACCGGTTGATGGAACTGCAAAAAGAGATTTCCGAAACGCGCCTGGCCCGGCTGCATGGAACCCGGATGGCCGTGCTCATCGAATCGGAGGCCGAGCCGGGCATTTATGCCGCCCGCACCATGTTCCAGGCACCGGAAGTGGATGGCGGCGTGCTGGTGCGATCGGATCAATTCCTTGCGCCGGGCAGCATGATCACGGTAAAGATTGTGGATACCCTGGAGTACGACCTGGTCGGGGAGGTGGCATGACCGATTTGAAACAAAAAATTCTGTCAGCGGTCGCTACGGATCTGGAGGCCATTGAAGCGGCGCTGGCCGATCATCTGCAGCCCCATTTCAAACTGGTGGAGGAGGTGGCCGGCCACATCCTGTTTGCCGGCGGAAAGCGGCTGCGGCCCCTGCTCATGGTGCTGGCCGCCAGAGCTTGCGGCTACCGGGGCCGCGAGGCCCCCAAATTCGCCGTGATTTTCGAATTTCTGCACGCGGCCACCCTGCTCCACGACGACGTGGTGGACGGCGGTGAATTGCGCCGCGGCCGGACGGCCGCGCACCACGCCTGGGATCCGCCCACGGCGGTATTGACCGGGGACTTCCTGCTCGCCCGCGCGCTGAGCCTTGCCGCCGATACAGGGCTGCCCGAGGTGATCCACACCATCGCGGCCATCACCGAACAGATGTCCCAGGGGGAGATCGAACAGTTGAACCGCAAAGGCGATGTGTCCCTGGATGAGGCGGCCTACCTGGAGGTGATTCGCTGCAAGACCGCCGTCCTGTTCCAAGGCGCCTGCCGGACCGGCGCCCTGATCAGCGGATCTACAGACGGCCGGGTCCGGGCCTTCGGGGACTACGGCCACCATCTGGGCGTGGCCTTTCAGATGGCGGACGACCTGCTGGATTACACCGTGGACAGCGCGAAACTGGGGAAAAAAGCGGGGGCCGATCTGCGGGAGGGCAAATTGACCCTTCCGGTGATCCACACTCTCTCGCAGGCCGGAACCGCCGACCGCCGGTGGATCATGGATTTAATATCGGCCCGCACCTTTACGCCGGATCAATTCGACCGCCTGGTCCATCTGATGACGGCGCATGGCGGGATCGCCTATACCCGGCAATGTGCCGTCGAACGCGTACAAAAAGCCAAATCGGCGCTGGAAACCGTTACGGACGGAACGGAACGCGAGATCCTCTCGGATATCGCCGACTATGCCCTGTTCCGGTCGGCTTGAGATCATCGACAGTATCAAAATTTTGATGTAATATTGGGATGATTGGTGCTATATTGCGCCCAATTTTTTTCAGGAGGTTCACTCATGGGCAAAGCGGCAAGCGTGATGCAGCTGACCCGCATGGCAGCGGTGCTGGCATTTCTGCTAATGTTCGGCGGACCGGTCTGGGCCGCCCAAAACCAGCGCGCGGTCACCGTTCACTCTTTCGGCACCGCCGTAATCCACGGTGAGGACATGTCGGCCGGTCGCAACGCGGCCATTTCCGACAGTCTGGTTTCCGCCGTCACCCAGGCGCTGACCGATATCGCACCGCCCGACCTGGTGGCCGGCCATTTTCAAGTCGTCAACGACTCGATCATCGCCCGAACCGACCAATTCATCCTCGATTATAAAATGCTGGCCGAATCCACACGGGGTAAAGAACTGCGGGTGATGGTGCGGGCCACCGTTTCCGCAGAGCGGCTTAAGGCGGCGTTGAAGAAAGCCGGTGTCTACACCGGCCGTCAACGCTTTCCCCGTGTCCTGGTCTGCATCGCCGAAAAGCAGATGCATCAGGCTGGATTCCAGTACTGGTGGGGCGGGCAGCAGACGTGGCAGGCCGGTCCGGCCACCGACGCCGTCACGCAACGGCTGGAAACCAAAGGCTTTACCCTGATCAATCCAACCGTCAGCCACACGCGCAAGGGCTATGCGCCCCAGCTCAGCGTACCTGAAATCGTGGGACTGGGAAAAGAGCTGCGCGCCGATATCGTCGTGTTCGGCATGGCTGAAGCGGCGCAGGCATCGGCCGGATCCGGGACCGAAGTCAACACCTTCCGCGGCAGCATGACCGCACGCGCGTACAGGGTCAAGGACGGCCAGGAGATCGGGCAGATCCAGCATGCCGCCATGGCCACCGACGCCGATCCCCTTGCCGGCGGTAAAGCGGCCATGGAGAATGCCGCCCAATTGGCCGGTGACGGGCTGGCGTCCCAGATGGTCGCCGCCTGGTTCTCGGCCGGCGCCGGCGGATCAAAGGTCGAAGTCCGGGTGGAAGGGCTCAGCGGCAACATCGCCAACTTCGTCAAGTTCAGGGGCGCCTTGAGCACCATGTCCGGGGTGGACAGCGTACAGCGCAAAGAGATGAAAGCCGACACGGCCGTCCTGCTGGTGGACTATCAGGGCAACCTCCAGGCGCTGGCCGATGCATTGATGCGGCAAAAGTTCGATACCTTCAACCTCAACATCACCAGCCAGGAAGCCAACACCATCCGGCTGCAATTGCTGCCGCGCTGACAATATTTGGGGCAGCGCTTGTCTTATCCAAATCGCTATCGGTATCGAAATCGGGATCGAAACGATATGGGATTGGGACACGAAAAATTGAGCTGGACCGTATTGTCGCAATGCTCAGCAGATTGGGCGGCAGAGGTTATTGCGTCGAGGAAGATTTAGGGCATTACGGATGCACCGGTATCGATTCCGATCCCGATCCCGATCCCGATCCCGATGAACGATAAACCTTTAGCTGGAGAGGAACCGGAAAAGCAGCGCATTTTTTGGTTAAATAACGATGTCCGGTGTGAATGATTTGAACCGCTCAACCTCAACCATCAGCATCCCCAATATCCTGACCCTGGTCAGGATACTGCTCACGCCTGTGCTGGTGATCCTGTTGCTGCGGGAGCTCTATCCCATGGCGCTTCTGGTGTTCGCCATTGCCGGCATCAGCGACGGACTGGACGGTTTCATTGCCCGCTACATGAACCAGCGCACCATGCTGGGGGCCTACCTCGATCCGGCGGCGGACAAGCTGCTGCTCATCTCTTCATTCATCACCCTGGCCATCCTGGGCGTCATTCCCCCCTGGGTGTCGGTCATCGTCATCGCCCGGGACGTGATCATCCTGCTGGGGCTGGCCATCTTCATGCTGACCGAGAAGAAATACGAAGTCAGCCCCACGCTGGTCAGCAAATGCACCACCACCGCCCAGATCCTGACCGTGCTCGTCACCCTCTACGACCCGGCGCACCTCAAGCTGAGCCTGGTCTACCACGGCCTGCTCTGGAGCACGGTGGTCCTGACCACCCTGTCGGGCCTGCATTACATCTACGTCGGCATGAACATTCTTCAAGATCCGCACAACGGGCGGGAATAAGCGGGCGCAACCGCCGGACAACCATGAGGCGGGCATTAAGACCGGTGGATGGCCTTTGCCCTTGACACCGATGATCCCCGGTGCTAACAAAGCACCACTTTTCAGGCGCGTAGCTCAGGGGGAGAGCGCTTCCCTGACACGGAAGAGGTCGTTGGTTCAAATCCAATCGCGCCTACCAGAAATCAAAGGGTTTGCAGGCCGGAGCGTCTGCAAGCCCTTTTTTTATTGAGCCCCGCCAGAACCGGTAGGTTGGGCTGAGCGCAGCGAAGCCCAATATCGGTATATCGCAATACACTGAAATAACAATATAATTAATTGTAATTACGTATTTTCATGCCGTATAAATACCCGACTTTTTTAGTAGTGACATCATCGCCATCCCGTGATAGTCGGATCATCACCTCCAAGTCATATATGATTTTTTCACAAATTGGATGTATCGCCACCCGGCGCTGAATTGAGCTGTAACGGAACGTTGTCGAAAGGTGTAGCGGGCGCAAAAGACCGGCACGAAGAAATCGATGCCACGATCATTCCTTCATTGATGGTTCGTCATCCCCGCACCAGAAGCACAACCGATCCTGACTGATAAATTTAACTGCACCTATGGGGTTTGGACCCGACGGTGCCCGACTTGAACTGCGGTCCCGATAAGTAGAGGCTTGCCTATGAAACCAACTCCCGTCCTTCGAGCTGAACTTTTACTTCTCGTTATCCTGTTGATGGGACTGATGTTCAGTCCGCCGGCGTTCTCGGACACCACGGTGGGCGGCATCATCTCCACCGACACCACCTGGACCGTCGCCGGAAGCCCCTACATCGTGACCTCCAACATTACCGTCAAGGGAACTGACGGCGCCGACGGCGTCACCACCTTGACCGGGGAACCGGGCGTCATCGTTAAGCTCAACAGCGGCCGCACGATTTATATCGGCGCCTCTTCAGGGGACCCCGGCGCACTTTCGGCCGTGGGCACGGCGGCCAGTCCGATCACGTTTACTTCCAACCAGGCAACACCTGCTCCCGGTGACTGGAACCAAATCTATTTCTACAACACGACAGACGACGCCTCCACGATAATGGAGCACTGCGTAGTGGAATACGGCGGCTACAACTATGGTGCCTTTTACTTTAGGCAAACGTCGCCCACCCTCCGCAATGTGACGGTACAAAACAGCAAGCAATACGGCGCCTATATTTATTATGCAGCGCCGACTTTTGAAAGCTGCACATTCAGCGGCAACCAGAACTACGATTTGGGCTATTCCGGAACGGCGGGCGGATCGGTCACCGGCTGCACATTCAACAGCGGCATCTATTTGCTGGCCACCGGCACAGTGAACTTTTCCGGCAACACCATCAACCAGAACAACGCGCTGCCCATCAAGACCTATGCGGAAAATGCCGGTGAGATATCGGCCAGTACGTTCAACAATGTAGATCAAGCCAGCTTTATGGAAATCAACGGCGGCACCATGACCCGCGATGCCACCTGGACTTCGGCCCTACCTTACGCGATTACCGGCAACATTACCGTCAAGGGCGCCGACGGCGCCGACGGCGTCACCACCTTGACCGTGGAACCGGGCGTCATCGTTAAGCTCAACAGCGGCCGTACCATCTATATCGGCGCCTCTTCAGGCGACCCCGGCGCCTTAATTGCCCAAGGCACAAATGATAATCAAATCGTGTTCACTTCCAATCAGGCTAGCCCGGCCCCCGGCGACTGGCGCTACATTCAAT
>JBNLAV010000180.1:0-64358 GCA_050302315.1 Desulfobacteraceae bacterium | reverse complement strand
TTATTCTGATGCGGCCCGAATTGATCACCAACTGGCTCGGGATTCCCCACACGCATCGTTTCTGGGGGTATGCCATGGGCCTGGGACTCTACGGCGCCATCTACCTGCTGCAAAAGATGCGCAGCGGTAGCGGCCAACCGGCAACGGTAGGTGCACCAGCATAAAACGAACTTGCCAGGAATCTTGCCCCCCGGCGAGTGATGAACCCTTTAGTCGGCTCAAGGAATCGCAATAAACGCAGATAGACCGATCCGGCGGTGATAGCAGACCGCCGGATCGCCCTCCCCCCGCAAACCACTAATGGAAAAGGAACCTGACAATGAAAACATTCCGTATCTTGATTCTTTTGAGCGTGATATCACTCACTGCCGTTCCAGGATTTGCTCAAACATTAACCATCTATACCGAAGAGTTCCCACCGTATAATTTCACTGAGCAAGGCAATATCACCGGTGTATCCACGGAGGTGGTCCAGCAGGTGATGGCCAACGCGGGATATAAGGTCAAAATCGTCAGCAAGCCATGGGCGCGAGCCTACGACATAGCTCAACGAAATGAAAACGCATTTATCTACTCCATCAGCCGGCGGCAAAACCGTGAGAAACTTTTTAAATGGGTTGGCATCCTGACGCCCACCACTTATTCAGTTTTCGGAAACGCTTCGAGGAACGAAGTCCTTGTACGTAGGCTCGCTGACCTGAAAAAATATCGCATCGGCACCAGCATAGATGACGCCAGGGAGAGCTACCTTCTGGGAAAAGGTTTCAAGCTGTCGGACTTTGAGCGGGTCGGCGGAAATCAAGCCCATATGCTCAACTTGAAAAAACTGCTGAACAGACGGATCGACGTATGGCCCATGCCCGATGCCGTGGCTTACTACACGGCAAAACAGGAAGGTCACGAGAATCCGCGGAAAGTGCTGAAAAAATTGTTGCCCCTCAATGAACTCTCCGGTGGGTATTACCTGGCCGCGAATCTGAATACATCTGAACAGGTCATCAATCGGGTGTCCAAGGCGCTGGAGACATTTAAAGAGAGCGATGCCTATCAGAAAACCCTTAAAGATTGGGGACTGGATACCAGTGGCGTCGTTGAATTCGCCAACGTACAAAAATTGATTTACGCCCTTAAGTTCTTCACGCGTATCGATCGCGTGGGTTTTCTGGCCGGTGACACCCCCTCTTCGCACAAAGACGCCGAATGGTTCCGTAGACAAGTGCGTGAGGAAGTCATAGAACACTATGCCAACAGCTTCAGCGAATGGCAGGACTCCTTCGCCCAGATGCAATCCCAGGTCGATGTTCTGATTCTCGGTAATAATTCAGGCATAGCGGGATGGGACCACGCCATTGCCCAAAAGACAGCGGAAAATCAAACCACCACCCCCACCGGCTGCGTTATGGATTGGATGGCTGATTACGCATTTATCGGCTACTCAAAAGGTACCTTGCTGTTAAATAAAAGAATCGCCAAGAATCTAAACTTGGATTTTCCCGCCAGCTTTATTCAAAAAGCGTCACGCGTAATTGAATAAACGCGGCGGAAAACGGGCTCAAACCCCGCTTTCCAACACCGCTCCGGGCAACCATACAATGAAAGGAGATTCAAGCGTAAAAGGGACGAAAGGCGAGAGTGAATGAAAAAGGGAGCTAAAAAGCTGCGGCAATATCCAATCCCATCGCCGCTGATGACTCAACGCTTTAAACTCGACAACGGAGGTCTTATGAAAATTAAATGCCTTACAGTGATGATCGCTCTATTCGCCATGATAACCGGATCGGCAGGCGCAAATGATTCCGTCACCATCCTTACGGAAGAGTTTCCACCCTTTCAGTATACTGAAAAGGGAAAAATCATCGGTGCCTCGGCTGAAATCGTGGAGGCCATCATGACCAACGCCAAGGTCTCGTATGAGATGAAAAGCTATCCATGGGCAAGGTCATACGCTTTGGCTCAGGAGCAGCCCAATACCATGATCTACTCCATCAGCCGCCGACCTGCACGCGAGAAACTGTTCAAATGGGCCGGCATTATCGTACCTTCCCGTTATTCGGTATTCTCCCTGAAGCGCCGGCCGAAGATCAAAATCAACGTTTTGGACGATATGAAGAAATATCGGATTGGAACGACCATCGAAGATGCGCGCGAAGCCTACTTGGTGGGCAAGGGGTTCGATCTCGATCATTTCGACCGCATATCCGGGAAAAGCGCCAATGCACAAAATTACATGAAACTCAAACACGAACGAATCGATCTGTGGCCCATGCCCGATGCGGTGGCCTTCTATATCGCAAAAGAAGCCGGTGACGACCCGACAGCCGTGCTGCACAAGGTCTTTCCTTTAGAGGAAATCTCCAAAGGCGGCTACTATCTGGCGGCGAACCCGGACACAGACCCGGTTCTATTTGCAAAAATCAAAACAGCCCTGGAAAACTTCACCACATCAGATGCATATGCGGCCATTCTGAATAAATGGGGCATCGGTAACTGACCCGCCTTGACCAGACCGGATCAGCGTATGGATTAACGGCGTGCCTGGCCACGTCGTTAATCCACATTTCAGCACAATCAAAGGTCCTCCTTAGCCACGCTCTCATCATTTTGGCCATGTCTTTTTGAAACCCAAAATCTCAATTTTTCCAGCAGTTCATCCGGATTCATGGGCTTTGCCAAATAGTCATCCATTCCTGCGCGAATATACTTCTCCCGGTCGCCTTTCATCGCATTGGCGGTGAGCGCGATAATGGGGATGGCTGGCTTCTCGGCGGCCCCGGAATCCTGGCATTCCAATTTGCGAATGCGCTGAGTTGCCGTCATGCCGTCCATCACCGGCATTTGAATATCCATGAGGATGATATCGTAATGCCCATGTCGAAACAATTCGACCGCCTCTTTTCCATTTTTGGCGATCTCACAGCTACAGCGGGATTTTTTCAAAATCTGGGCGGCCACCATCTGGTTGATGGCATTGTCTTCGGCCAGCAGAACCTTACACAAAAGGTCACCATGATCCGCGTTGTCGGTTCGGACTGTCTTGGAGTTGGACGCCAAAGCAGCATCGAGGGCCGGACCGCTGTTCAAGGCGCATTGCAGCACGTGCACCAGTCGATCCCGCTTTACCGGCTTGGTCAAATAGCCATCAAACTGGATGGGCTTTTCCTGCAATGAATCCCGGTGAAGGGTGCTGGAAGTCAACAGAATCAGCTTTATGGGGTCGAACTTCGCATCTCCCCTTATGGCCTTTGCCAGGTCTTCTCCGTCCATATCGGGCATCATGTGATCAATGATCACGGCATCGATTGATTTGCCGATCTTGATCGATCGGTGCAGGAGTGCAAGCGCTTCGGGAGCTGAGAAGGATAGCTCTACATGGCAGCCCAATTTCTTCAGATAGGCTTGGATGATTTCCTGATTGATGGTGTTGTCGTCTACGGCCAGAATGTGTTTGCCGTCAAGGTCCCGTGGTATTGCCGGGGATTTGGTCAAGTGATCGACTGCCAATTTGAACCGTGCCGTAAACCAAAAAGTCGCCCCCAATCCATCCTTGCTTTCGACCCCGATTGATCCGCCCATCATTTCGACAAGTTGTCTCGAAATCGCCAGTCCCAGGCCTGTACCGCCGTATTTTCTGGTGGTTGAGGCATCAACCTGTGAGAAAGATTGGAACAGGCAGTTTCGGCGATCTTTTGGTATACCGATACCGGTGTCGCTGACCACGAAACGGACGAGCACTTCTTCGCCGGATTTTTCAGCGACATTCATACGCACGGCGACACTGCCTTGTTCGGTAAATTTGATGGCATTGGACACCAGATTCACGATTACCTGCCTTAGACGTCCCGGATCCCCTACTATGGACACAGGGGTATCCGTATCGATCATGCAGCCGAAATCCAGTCCCTTTTCGTCGGCTTTGACGGCCAGCATATCTGCCGTCTCCTCGATGATCCTGCGCAAATCAAACTCGATGCGCTCCAATTCAAGCTTGCCGGCCTCGACTTTGGAGTAATCCAGAATATCGTTGATGACGTTCAGCAGCGCATTGGCGCTGACGTCGATGGTGTCGACGAAAGACAATTGCTCCTCGTTCAATGCTGTCTGCCGCAACAGTGCCGACATCCCGATGACACCGTTCATGGGGGTACGTATCTCATGGCTCATGGCAGCCAGAAAACCGCTTTTTGCCCTATTGGCTTCCTCGGCGGCCTCTTTTGCCTGGGCAAGCACCTCTTCGTTGCGGACACGGTCTGTGATGTCCCTGAAGGCCCAGATGCGCCCCCGATTCTCCGAATCGATCAACAACGGGCATGAGTACCGCTCCAAAACTCGGCCGTCTTTGCAGTTCAGAATTTCAAGATCATTCTCATTGCTGTCGTATATTTCTTTAATGCGAATGGGATAGTTCTCAGCATCCGCCGGGTTGAGCGATTTGAGCATCTGGTTGCGGACGATTTCGACGTTCCCGGAGGCGGCCACGTGTTGCGGAGTTGCCCACATCTGCCAGAACCGCTGATTGGCATGGGTAATGCTCGGCTCCTGGTCCACGGCGATAATGCCTTCTGCGCTGGATTCCAGAATGGCATGCAGAAGCGCATCCCTGGCCCGCAAAGATTGATTTGCCTTTTTGCGTTGATCCGTCTCGCGCCGGAGTCGGCTATTGGTTTCGCTAAGCTCGCGGGTGCGCTGCTCCACCCGTTGTTCAAGGCTCTCGTTGATCTCCGACAAGGCCTCTTCCCTGGCCTGTATTTTTTCGGCCATGAGATTGAACTTTTCCAAAATGGCGGTGACTTCCTTCTGGAGCGGCAGGTCCGGCTGGTATTCGTAATCCCCGGCGGCAATCCTTTCGATGGCATGCTGCAAGGTGGACATGGGTTTGCGCAGAAATACCCTGAGCAGTAACCCCGTCGATCCCCCTACGGCCGAAATCACCAACCCCAGCGTGATCAAGCTGGTCCACAATAACTGCTTCTTTCGCTCTGTGAGCGCCTTGCGGGAAAGCGTCATTTGCACTTCCCCCACAATCTCGTCAACATTTCTATCGGTGTATCGGATAACGGCGCTTTTGAACCCCGGGGGCGCCGATCCCGCTTCGTTATCCGCCATTTCGAATATCTTGCGTCCATGGGTGTCCAAGATGCGCAGGCTATCGACAATTTCACTTCGAACGAACGATTCGGCCACCCGTTGGATGGCGTGATCGTTATAGTTCCACAAGGGCCCTGCGAGGGTCTGCTGAAAATAGGCAAGGTATTCTTCAGCCTTTTCCAGGTATTGACGGTCGGCCTGCCGAAAGGTCAAGTAGTAATTCAAGCCAATGGCCCCCATTGAGACCACCGCCACCACCAACACCAGGCTGATCACGAGATCGTACGATATGGATCGTTTCACCGGAAGCATCTTTTAAAGTCCCTCACGTCCACCATTCGGGCATTTGTGTGGGCGCCGCCTGAATGGTTGAAGTTGAGACAGCAGCAATCCCGCTCTTGTATGAGCAAAAACCCATGCTCGATGGTATGCTACGACTTCTCTTTAATTTCGGACGCAAGCATGATGCCAAAGAGTCGCTTAAATATGAAAACGGCCCACCAATCCGTCCAGTTGATCTGCATACGCATCCAATTGGTGCGCACTCAGGTTGACCTGAGAGCTGCTGTTGGATATCTGGCCCGACTCATTGGACAATATTTCTATCTCTCGCGTGACCGTTTCAGAGGCCTGACTGGTTTCGGCCACATTGTGATTGATTTCGGAGATACCATGAAATGCCTGGGCGACATTGGTGGATATTTCCGATGTTACGGCCGACTGTTCGGTGATCGCTGTCGCAATGCTGTCAACGATCTCATTGACATTGGCAACAATTTCCGAAATACGGCCGATCTGGGTGACCGTGCCATCTGTGGTATGCTGTATTTTTTCTACCCGCGCCCTGATTTCACCCGTAGCATCCGCCGTCTGGCGCGCCAGTTCCTTAATCTCATTGGCCACCACGGCAAAGCCTTTACCCGACTCCCCGGCCCGGGCTGCTTCGATGGTCGCGTTAAGCGCCAGAAGATTCACCTGCTCTGAAATTTCAGTTATGGTTTCGAGCACCTTTCCGATGTCCTCGGCGGCATGCCCCAGATCATTGACCTGGTTCGAGGCATCACCGGTGCAAGCCACCGCATCCGAGGTAATGCCCCTGGCCTTTTCGGTATGCCGCGCTATGTCATTGATGGTCTTTGACATCTCTTCAGTCGAACTCGTAACGATATTGATGTTGGTGGAAGCCTGCTCCATTGCAGCTGCTATGGCTTGCATGTTGGAACTCATTTGATCCGAGGATACCGATACGGCGCCTGCCTTTTGGGTGGTCTGTTCCGCGCTGGAGTTCAGCACCTCGGATATATCATTCAAATTCCCGGATGAGCTTTTCAGATCGCCCACAACAGAGACCACCTCCCCAACGATGGTTTGAATCTTTTCCATAAACACATTGAACCAATGCCCCAAATCGCCTATCTCATCTCGGGTTCTGACAGCCATACGTTGGGTCAGATCCCCTTCGCCTTCGGCGATGTCCTTCATGCTGTGGATGACACGCTTTATCGGTCCAACCACAATCAAGCGCAGGCTGACTGTTAATGCGATGAGCAGAGCCAGCACCACACCGGCGAAGGAAACGACTTGGATGAAAACCGAACGGTTGAGGCGATCCCGGGTGGATTCGACGAGTCGATCGATGTCCGCCTTGAATGCCGTCTTTTTGTCTTGTAAATGATTTGTGATCAACTGATCCGTATAGAACAATGTGATTTTACCGACACGTTCATTTTTATATCTGACGTCGGATGCAGCAAACAGATTGAGTTGCATGTCCAATGTCTTGGGGCGGGAGGCGCTGTATTGAGTTTCACCATTTTTCCGCCATGCCATAAGGAACGGTTTGTCCTGGCTGTCGAATATCTTGATCGCCTGTATCTCCGGCAGAGCCATAAATCCTTTCAAACCGTTGGCAAGTCCGTCCGGGTCAAAATTGTACAGATAGTTGGCTGCCATGTCCGCGCAGATCTGAGCATTGATCTCGACATTTTTTTTCAATGTGGCCTTCTCCCGTTCGGACTGCTGCGTAAAGGTCGATTCCAGTTTGGAGATGGTGGACGAGATGATGCCATCGACCAGCTTTGACTGTATCGATAAAATAACCCCGGCAGTTCCCGCCAGGAGTACAACAACCACCAGAGCGCATATCAGGGATGTCTTGGTTGAAATATTTAAGTGGTTCCATTTCAATGCAGATTTCATTGTTCCCTCCGCGGCATCTTTCAAATCTGGTGAATCGACAGGCCGGGCTCCTCTGGATATCTATTGGATATCTATAAAAGGCGTTTCTTTCAGCTCATTGCAGAGAGAAAGATTCCTGCCCTTCCATCCACCATTCTCATTTGTGACGGCTATTCCCCGTAAAAATAATTAAGCAGAACTACTTGTGCAAAACTTGGACTACTGTCGGCGGTAACCAAAGTACCCGTCCAGCGGTAGCGTTTCGAACCATGCTCAATATCGGTATAAAAACCATTATTCTTTAGCGGATGAGCCATCATAAATCATCGCCCCTCAAAGGCTTGACTAGGACAGCGGTCTCTCCCTGAACGCCGCAAGTAACATCCGGTACAAATTTTCGTCGCGGTGATTAAACCTGAATTCACACTCCTTCAGGTACAAGTTGAAAGCAGATTCGGCGACACCGTAGAACTTGCTCAACCTCAGCTTTGCAAAACTCCAGAACGCCTCCATCATGTCAATCGAGTTCATACCGTTATCTTTGTTTGCCCCAACGGCAATACGATATTGCTTACCGCACCCCATATCCACAAGACTTTGACAATTGCAGAATTTCACTATTCGAACCATACGATCGGAAGGCACATATCCGCGGATCAGCATCTGGAGAGCCGGCACGATGGATGGCGGTGCAATTTGAGTCAATATCTTATTGCCGTTTTTCGCTATTCCGAAAACCTGGGATTTCTTGAATCTGTACTTCGGAAGGTTTAGAATGTATTGGTGTCCTGTAGACGGCGGAAGAAACAGCTCTTGATGACTGTCCGGAAGATCCCTGAGGCATATCTCACTCAACCGTATTCTAATAATTCGTAAATAACGATTGGCCGTATTTCGATTGACATTGGCCAGATCCGCAATGGTCTGGGCATCCAGGTCGTGGACGAAAAGCTTCAGCAGTTGCCTGAATTTTTTCTCCGAAATCTTGGCGCGCAGGATATATTTATTTTTTATATTCATTTCTAAAAGTTACGTTACTGTTCGATGCCTTTACTAGTGGAGCCCCGGAATCATTTTTTCCATGGTTCTTTAAAAACGGTCCGCGAAAACCACGGGCCGATTCGACGTGCTATGGTTCTATATCCACTAAACAGCAACGAACATGCCAAATAAATCTCCCCGGTATCGAAACGACGTTGCCCTTTTTATTTGCCTCCTCTTTTTTGGATATCGCTTTAAATAAGGTTGCCCTCATGTCGCATACACGGTCCCGAGGTGCAATGGGGGCTGAACTTACCCAGACGGTAGAGCCCCCGACCCGTAAACGGAATTATGTTTTGCATGGCTATACTGATGCTTCAGACTGCGTTTCTTAATGGATTAAAAACCTCCGCACAGACTTGACCGATTTTGCCTAAGTTTTCACACACCGTTATTCCAGAGGACTTCATTACGGCAATTTTTGCTGCTGCCGTACCCTGGGCACCGCTGATAATGGCGCCGGCATGCCCCATCCGCCGCCCCGGAGGCGCCGTCATGCCTGCGATGAATCCCACCACAGGTTTGCTGACATGTGATTTGACGTAGTTGGCGGCCTGCTCTTCTGCTATTCCGCCAATCTCCCCCACCATGACGATGCCCTCCGTCTTTTCGTCTGCTTCAAATGCTTCAAGGCAATCGATGAAGCTGGTGCCGTTAATCGGATCGCCTCCAATTCCGATGCAGGTCGTCTGTCCGATTCCCTGCTGTGTCAGCTGATGAACGACTTCGTAGGTCAGGGTGCCGCTTCGGGAAACCACACCGATGGGTCCCCCCGGCTTGTGGATTGCACCCGGCATGATGCCGATTTTACACTCGCCCGGTGTTATGATACCCGGACAGTTGGGGCCGATGAGCCGTATTCCGGTACCGGCCAACGCCTTTCTTACCTTAACCATCTGCATGACCGGGATGCCTTCGGTGATGGCCACTACCAATTCGATCCCTGCATCGGCAGCTTCCAGGATGGCATCGGCAGCAAAGGGCGGCGGTACGAAGATCATGCTGCAGGTGGCCCCGGTTGTCTTCACCGCCTCCTTGACAGTATTGTAAACCGGAATACCGGTGATGGCATGCCCGCCTTTTCCAGGTGTGACGCCTGCAACTATGCGGGTGCCGTATGCCAGGCACTGTTCGGTGTGAAAGCGGCCCTCGCGGCCGGTGATCCCCTGGACCAAAACCCGTGTTTCTTTATCCACAAATATACTCATCGTCGTTTCCTTGTTTATATCCGTTTAACCAGGAGGGAACAGGCCTTGGCCACTTATAGCGAATCCATACGCGACCAAGGCCGCCTCATGGCAGAAGAGGAGAATATCAGTTCGCGGCCACCATTGCGGCCACTTTTAGAGCGGCATCGTTCAGATCCACGGCCGCCACCAGATCAAGACCCGATTCGGATAGTATCTGCTTTCCTTCGACCATATTGGTCCCTTCCATACGCACCACCACCGGGACTTTCAGCCCCACCTTGCGGGCGGCCTTCACCACGCCCTCCGCCAGCACGTCACATCGCAGAATACCGCCAAATATATTGATCAGGATGCCCTTGACATTGGGATCGCTCAGAATGATGCGAAATCCGTTTTCGACCATCTCGGCATTCGCTCCGCCACCCACATCCAAAAAGTTCGCAGGTTCGGCTCCGGCCTGTTTGATGATATCCATGGTGGCCATAGCCAGTCCTGCTCCGTTAACCATGTTGCCCACATTGCCGTCCAGGTTGATATAATTGAGGTGGTGTTTTGAAGCTTCCACTTCCAGTGGATCTTCTTCGTCCACATCCCGCAGGGCCTGGATGTCAGGATGCATATAAAGTGCGTTGTCGTCGAAATTGATTTTCGCATCCAGGGCCAGAACACGCCCTTCTTCCGTCACCACTAAAGGATTAATCTCGACCAGGGAGCAGTCATAGGTAACGAACAGGTCAAAGAGTCCGGCCAACAACTGATGAAACGTCTTCGCCAGTTTGTCAGAGGAGAGATCCAGCCCGAAGGCGACCTGGCGGCAGTGGTGCGGCTGCAGGCCAACCACCGGATCCGCAAATACTTTAATGATCTGATCCGGGTCCTTCTCCGCAACGGCCTCTATGTCCATACCGCCGGATGCGCTGGCCATAATCGCCACTTTGGCGGTTTCACGATCCAAAACAAGGCTCAGGTAAATTTCTTTGGCGATGTTCAAGCCTTGTTCAATCAATACTTTCTGAACTTCCCGCCCTTCAGGGCCCGTTTGAGGGGTTACCAGCTTCATCCCGAGCATTTCCTCTGCGAGGGTTTGTGCTTCATCCGCGTTGTTGGCCGGTTTAACGCCACCGCCTTTGCCCCTCCCACCGGCGTGAATCTGAGCTTTGACGATCACCGGGTATGCCCCCAGTTCCTCGGCCGCCTTCCGAGCATCGTCGGACGACGTAACAACTGCGCCGTTCGGTATCGGGATGTCATACTTTTGAAACAATTGTTTTGCCTGATACTCATGAATCTTCATGCAAGCATGTCTCCTTTAGAATTTGATTATCGCTTTGGAATCACGACCGTCCACTTTCAGGGTGAACGGTCGACGGGTTCTGATTTGAGCAACAAATCGGGTCTCGGTCTCAATCGGCCTTTCGGTAATCTGATGCCAGTCGATGAAGTCGTTCCCGCATTCCGAAATGGTGATATAGTTGATGCCCTGGGTCGTGATATTATGAAAAAAGTGTGATCCTTGGGAAGGATCCGCTTTTATCAGAGACCCGGCGGTTTCGACAATGGCGCCCACATTGCTGATATCCGACCAATTGACCGGTATGCCAAGCCAATGGTCCGCCGAGCCCCATCGCCCCGGACCGATCAGCAGATATTTGCGATCATGGGCCCTCAAACGGCTGTTTATTTGGCCGATCTCATGCGCAATCTGCTTCGTGCAGCCCGGATCAAAAGCATCTGGCTTGACAAACACGATGTCTACCATATCCCTGTTGATCGCATTACCGAGCGCCTGGGTTGAATAGCAAAACGCACGCTCAATCTCATGCTTACCAATCGTGACATGACTGAGATCGGCACGCGCAGTCATGGGGCGTAGCTGCAGAATGGCAAATTCAGGTGGGTGTTCCTTGTCTTCGCCGAGATTGGCGGAGAACTCCATTTCGACCGGGCATCCCATTCCGGCCTGGCCCATGGCCACAGCATCCTTTAAAATCCCGGACAATGGAAAAAGATTGTGCTTCAATATATTGGCAAACGTTAACACTGGACTGCCCGGTTCGATGTAGCGATCCCGGATGCGGTCCTCCTGGGGGACGTAGGTACCGACCAGGTCCCGGACGGCTGGTTCGGAGACGGCATCCACAATATCACGTTTTACCAAATTGGTGTCTTCATCAATGGCGACGCCGTCACAATCAGCGTCTCGTCTGAGGGCGTAAAACCACCGTTGGGAATTGGACAGGATATCGCTTACATTGGATCGCTGGGGCAGCAGCTGCGGATAGTGGGGTGAAAATCGCAAGGTTTGAGCCCCCTCCATGACGGTTTTCCCAAGGCCCAAGGCGATGGTAGCGATGCCTTGCTCAGGCTTCATCTTTCCGAAGGGATAGTAATTATAGGATTGAGCAACCCCACTGATGGCCGGATAAAAGTTGTTGCCGTATCCTCTGCCGACCAGCTGCTGGATGATGACCCCCATTTTCTCTTCTTCGGTACGGTGTCCTACGCGTTTGGCAAAAGCTTTGGGGTTTTGAAAATAGGTAGACGCATAGATCAGCTTGATGGCGGTAATCAATAGCGCCACCCGGCGCATCAGATCCCGGTCATTGTTGGGCAACATATAGGTTTTATACAGGCCCGCATAGGCCATAAACTGCGCGTCCTCCAACAGGCCCGAAGATCGGACCGCCAGCGGGTACTTGACCTGAGCCAGATATGCTTTGAGCTGGCCGGTAAGCACGGCCGGAAACTCAGCTTCCAGAAATCGAACGGCGATGGCAGAATCCGGCAAATCGGACTTGGCCAGCGATTTCAGACCGTTAGTCTCGACAAAGGTCTCAAAACCCTCGGTGGTAATCACCAAGCTGCGCGGTATAAAAATCCTGACGCCCGGATATTTTTCGGCCAGTGTCTGGTCGCCGTGCAGTAAAGTGGATGCGAATGCCAGCCCCCTGGCTTTGCCGCCCAGCGATCCATTACCGATCTTGAAAAAATGCGTATCGACATCAAATCGTTCAGCATCGAAATTGACCACTACCCCGTTCTGGCGTGCCATTCGGCGTTTGTGTGTCAATGTCAACAGGTGCTGGCGGCGTTTTTCGATACTTGGAAATTCGGTTCCACGAAATGGTCTGACCGTATTGGCCAAATCGATTTCCGAACGGGCAAAAAGCCATCGGGAGAAATCATTGCAATTGCAATGGTTGGCAAATGCGTCTTCGGGAATCGCGGCAATATGCTTTTCCAGGGAACGCAGGTTGTTGGCCCTTGCTATCGGCGCACCTGCTGCGCTTTTAAATATGAACTCTCCAAACCCAAGCCGGTTCATAAAAAAAGAGTGAACTTCAGCGTGCAGGGTCGGCGAATTTTTATCGACGAAGATAGCCGGTATTTTGTCGGCTTTGCTTCGGTTTGATGGTTCCGAGCTGGTTAGCAAAAGGGGTACATCGAAGCGATCTTTCTTGATGCGTTTGAGCAGCTTGACCCCGGCGAAGTCATCCATCCGGCCCCGATTGGGGTAACGCACATCGGAAATGACACCTAGAATATAGGGCTCATAGGTTTCGTACTGCGTCAGCGCATCGTCGAAAGAACGTGCAATCAGTATTTTGGGCCGGGCCCGCATGGCCAGCAATCGGTGTTCTTCATTCAGCACATCTTCCATAACCGCCTGGGTTTGTACGACAAGTTCCCGGTAGAGAATGGGCAACAGAGAGGATAAATAGGCAGGCGAATCCTCTACCAGCAGTATTACGCGAATGCCGGCATATTTAGTATCGTGGGCCGCGTTCATGCGGTCTTCGACGCTTTTGATCAATGCAACCAGAAGATCCGTGTTGCCGGACCACAAAAATGTTCGGTCAAGCCCCTTCATTTGTCCCGGCGTTTCCTGGATCGCCTGCAGCGTGCGCGGTTCATGGCAAAGCAGGATTACCGGCAAATCCGGGTGATGTTTTTTGACTTGGCGGCCCAGCACACTACTTGCGGAGATATCGTGCCCGGTCATGAGAATGGCCATATCAAAGTCTGCGGATGCCAGGGCTTTCAATGCTTGATCAGAATCAGCAACCCAGGTCAGGCGGGGTGGACTGCTTAAATTCAAGCCACGATATTCGTTAACGATCCGCTCCGACAAACGGCAATCTTCCTCCACGATCCAGGCATCGTAAGGTGTGGAAACAAGTAGAATCCGATCCACTTTTCGGGACATTAACTCGTGGAAGGTCTTAAACCGTGACCGAAGCTCTGGCTGAAAGTTCTTCAATGATAGTGCCATAAGGTGTCGATTTCCCGCATGGCCCTCGCCACAGATTCAATCCAAGCCATGCGTTTTGGGACGCTTAAACCACGCCTTGATCGATCATCGCATCGGCCACCTTGTTAAATGCGGCAATGTCAGCGCCTGCAACGTAGTTGCCGAAATCGCCGTATTGCTCTGCTGCATCCAGGCAAGTACGATGAATACTTCTCATAATCATTTTCAATCGCCGGTCCACCTCATCGAAGGTCCATCCCAAACGCATACTGTTTTGTGCCAATTCCAGACCGGTCAGCGCCACACCACCGGCATTGGCCGCCTTGGCCGGTGCGTAGAGGATGTCCTTGCGGGACAGCAAGACCTCTCTGGCAGCGGTGGTGCAAGGCATGTTGGCTCCTTCACAGAAGACTTTGATGTGGTGATTGATCAAGTTGTAGGCATCTCTTTGCCGAATTTCGTTTTCAGTTGCCGCAGGAAAAGCACAGTCGGCCCAGTGGTTCCACAACTGCGAGCCGTCCTGCATGGGATCTGCCGGAACGTATTCGGCTGAAGGGAATTGATCGGCATAAGCCTTTATTCTTCCAAGCTTGCTGAATTTGAGGGTTTTGACAAAATCCAGCTTCGGGCGATCTATCCCGGCAACATCGTAGATATAGCCGTCCGAATCGGATAGGGTCAACACCTTGGCGCCATGATCGATAAGCTTTTCAGCGATGGCCAGTGCCAGTTTTCCGGATCCGGAAACCAGGCAGGTTTTGCCTTCAAGGGATTGGTTGCGCGTGGCCAACATGGCAGCCGTAAAATAGACGCACCCGTAACCTGCCGCCTGGGGGCGCAACAGACTCCCTCCCCAACCCCGGCCTTTTCCGGTCAATGCGCCTGTGAATTCATTGGCCAGTTTCTTGTACATCCCGAATAGATATCCAATCTCGCGTGTCCCCACCCCGATATCGCCCGAAGGAATATCCGTGTGCGGACCGATGTGACGGTATAGTTCCGCCATGAAGCTCTGGCAAAAACGCATGACCTCCCGATCGGATTTTCCCTTGGGGTCGAAATCCGACCCGCCCGACGCACCCCCGAGGGGCATGGTGGTCAGCGCATTGGCGAAGGTCTGCTCGAATGCCAGAAATTTGAATATGCCGGGGTTCACACTGGGATGAAACCGCAGGCCCCCCTGGTATGGCCCAATGGCGCTGTTCATCTCAACGCGAAATCCATGATTAACACAGACAGTTCCCTGATCGTCGACCCATGGGACGCGAAAGGTTACCATGCGTTCCGGCATTGCCAGGCGCTCGATCACGCCTGCGTTGCGATATTGCGCATTGCGCTCCATAACAGGGGCGATGCTCTTAAGATGCTGCTCGACGGCTTGGAGAAATTCCTTCTCATGGGGATAGATCAAATCAGCTGGTTTCGTCATAACTGGCCACTTCTCTCGGAATGCCCCATCCGGCCGGAGCGAATCAGCCGGATGGGGTGTCATAAGGAGGGTCTCCTTCCCCGATAGCACACACGGTGTTTACTTCTCGATGGAAAAGACCGCACCATGCATGATTCTACACAACGCCCTGGTCGATCATGGCGTCCGCCACCTTGACAAAGCCGGCAATATTGGCCCCGTTGACATAGTTACCCGGGGTGCCGTACTGCTCAGCCGCTTCGAGACAGGTTTTATGGATACTGTTCATGATCATCTTCAGCCGGTTGTCCACTTCTTCGCGGGTCCAGGACAATCGCATGCTGTTCTGGGTCATCTCAAGACCCGATACGGCGACACCGCCGGCGTTGGCCGCTTTGCCCAACCCATATAGAATACCGGCATCCAGGAAGATATCGATGCCCTCCGGCGTCGTCGGCATGTTGGCGCCTTCCGAAACAGCCATGACGCCATTGTCGATCAGGTTCCGGGCATCAACGGCATTGATTTCGTTCTGGGTGGCCGACGGAAAGGCACAGTCCGCCTTGTGGCCCCATAGCGGGTTGTGATCGGCGGCTGCATCGACGGGCGTAAAAACCGCGTCGGGGTACTGCTCCGCATACTGACTCACCCGGCCGCGGCGAACGTTTTTCAACTCCATGATAAAGGACAGTTTTTTGCGGTCCACACCGGCTTCATCGTAGATATATCCGGAAGAATCGGAAAAGGTCACCGGTTTGGCGCCCAGGTCGAGCAGTTTTTCCATGGCAAACTGGGCGACATTGCCCGAACCGGAGACTAGACATGTCTTGCCTTCCAGGGTCTGCTCGCGGGTCGCCAGCATCTCCGCCGCAAAATAAACCGCGCCATACCCCGTGGCTTCGGGACGGATGAGGCTGCCGCCCCAATTCAGACTCTTGCCCGTCAGCACCCCGGTAAATTCGTTGCGCAGTTTTTTGTACATCCCGAACAGATACCCGATCTCCCGGGCGCCAACCCCGATATCGCCGGCCGGTACATCCGTGTGGGGGCCGATGTGACGGAAAAGTTCACTCATGAAGCTCTGGCAAAAGCGCATCACTTCCATATCGGATTTTCCTTTGGGGTCGAAATCCGAACCGCCTTTGCCGCCGCCCATGGGAAGCGTGGTCAGGGCATTTTTAAACACCTGCTCGAATGCCAGGAACTTGAGAATGCTCAACGTCACGGAGGGGTGAAAACGCAGGCCGCCCTTGTAAGGTCCGATGGCGCTGCTCATCTCCACTCGAAAGCCGCGGTTGACATGCACATCTCCCTGATCGTCGGTCCAAGGCACGCGGAACATGATAACGCGTTCCGGTTCCACGATACGGTTGATGATCTTGTCGCTGCGGTATTCCGGGTTGCGCTCCAAAACCGGCTGGACCGATTGCAGCACTTCCCTCACCGCCTGGTGAAATTCTTTTTCATGTGGATCGCGGCTGGTCACCGCTTCAAACTCCTGCTGCATGGCTGTTTTCTCCTGCTGTGGTATGGTTTTAAAATGGTTACAGTATGGTCTAAAGTATCACACGTTTCAGGCCTGATGTACGGCACCCAACGCGTAGCCCATCTTCAACGCCTGACGGTTCATATCCAGAAAAGCGGCAGGAAGACGTTGCTCCAGAACTTTCTCTACCGAGGACAAGGCGACGATACCGGTCAGGCCGACAATGGCGCCCATCATGCAGACGTTGAAGACAATCGGCTTGCCGATCTTGTCCATGACGTTTTCATACATGTCGATTTCGTACTGCATGGCGTCAACCTTTTTTGCGGTGCTCACAAACCGCGGATCGGTAACCAGTATGCCGCCCGGCCTGATGATGGTCGAAAATTTCCCGTAGGCCTCCTGGGTCAGACAAACCAGAATATTGGGCTGATTTACCTTGGGGTAGTTGATCACGTCATCCGAGATGATCACATCCGAACGCGTTGCGCCGCCCCTGGCGGCCGCCCCATAGACCTGGGTCTGCACGGCGCAGCGGTTTTCATAAATAACAGCGGCTTCCGCTAGTATTATGGCGGCGGTAATAACGCCCTGGCCGCCGGATCCCGATAACACAAGACGATAACGTTGGCTCATGGTGTAGTCCTATATTCAATATTAGTTAATTTCCCCGGCCGTCCCTCGATAGCGAAGCCGAGGGGAAGGCATGGGACGGCCGGGGAAAGCAGGGGGGAACTTGTCATTGCAGATGTTCTCCGATTCATCCGGCCATGGCCGATTTGATGATTTCGTCATATTGGGCGCAATATTCCGGCCGATGCTTTTCCACGAAGACGCCGCGCAATATTTTGTCTTCGCTCGCCTGCTTGGAGCCGATTCGAGCGGTGCGCTCTTTGAAAAGTTTCATCATATCCACTGCGCTGCCCTCTTTGTTCTTGCGTCCAAAGTAAGTGGGGCACTGGCTCATGACCTCCACGACCGCAAACCCCGGATGGGTGATGGCTTTGGCAATCATTTTTTGCACTTCCTGCACATGGTAGACCGAAGTTCGTGCAACAAATGTGGCGCCTGCCGCCTCGGCCAACGCGGCAATATCAAAGCCTTGATCGATATTGCCGAACGGTGCGGTGGTCGCCATCGCGCCTTCTCCGGACAAGGGGGAGAACTGCCCGCCGGTCATGCCGTAAATGCGGTTGTTCATCACCAGTGCCGTGATATTGATATTGCGCCGTGCGGCATGGATGAAGTGATTGCCGCCGATGGCCAGAGCGTCGCCGTCGCCCATTGGAACGAGGACATTGAGCTCCGGCCGGCTGAGTTTTACGCCCGTCGCGCAGGCCAGCGCACGGCCGTGCATGGTGTGCAGGGTATGAAAATCCAGGTAACCGGCAATGCGAGAGGAGCAACCGATCCCCGAAACCATGACGACTTCCTTTTTTTTCAGTCCGAGATCGTCCACCGCCCGGATCAGGTTATTGAGCACCGTGCCGTGTCCGCAGCCCGGGCACCACAGGTGGGGAAAGAACCGTTCGCGAATATACTCTTTTGTCTTCATTGTTAGATCCCCCTGCCGCTGATGAGTCTCAACTGGGCCTTGATATCCGTTGGTGTGATCAACACGCCGTCGATGCGGTTGGCCAGAAATACTTTTTCGGAATCCGTAACCGCCGAACGCACCATCTGGCAAACCTGTCCCGCATTCATCTCCACCACCACAATCTGCCGGGCGCCGTTGCATTTTCGCGCAACGATGTCGCTTGGGAACGGCCACAGCGTCTGCAATTCCAGCAAGCCGATGCGCTCGCCTCTGGCCCGCAGGTTTTCGGTGACATGCAATGCCGAACGCGCCGATGATCCATATGAAATCAGCACCAGATCCGCATCGTCCAGGTAGTACTCTTTGTAATGGGCCATGCGATGTACGTTGTTTTCGATCTTGTCGATGAGATGGCGGGCCAGGCCGTGGACAATTTGGGGGTTGTCCGAAGGAAATCCCCACATATCGTGATACAACCCGGTGACATTGAAACGGTGCACGCCGCCGAAATCGCTCATGGGCAGACGGCCGTCATCCCGCGGCAGGTATGGATGGTAGTCCACCCCCTCTTTCACCGAAGTGCGCAGCCGTTCCACCAGGGGAATGGCGCCGGGCTCCGGGATGGACAGTTGCTCGCGCATGTGCCCCACCACCTCATCAAACAACAGGATGACAGGCGTGCGATAGGTTTCGGCGATATTGAAGGCCTCCACGGTCATGTTAAAGACATCCTGGTGATTCGACGCCGTCAGCACCACGATGGAATGATCTCCATGGGTGCCCCACCGGGCCTGATTGACATCCCCCTGGCTGACATGCGTGGGAATACCGGTGGATGGGCCGCCGCGCTGCACATTGACCACCACGCAGGGGATCTCTGCCATCACGGCATACCCTAAAGCCTCCTGCTTCAGGGAAAAACCCGGACCGCTGGTGGCTGTCAGCACCTTGTGGCCGGTCAGCGATGCACCGATAATGGCGCACATGGAAGCAATTTCATCTTCCATTTGAATAAATTTTCCGCCTTTTTGGGGCAGCCGTTTCGATAAACTTTCCGCAATTTCCGTGGACGGGGTAATGGGATAGCCGGCATAGAAATCCAGACCGGCATACAGCGCCCCTTCGACACAGGCTTCGTTGCCTTGCACGAACTTAATGGTTTGGGTTGTCATGACTCACTTTCTGCTTCTTTTGGGGTCGTCGTTACCTCGATAGCCAGATCCGGACATCTCAGCTCGCACATCATGCAAGCAATGCAGTCTTCCAGTCGTACGGCTTCGGATTTGTCCTTTCGATTCAATTCCAATACATTCTTGGGGCAAAAGGCCACGCAGATGCCGCAACCCTTGCACCACTCGGTATTGATCTCCAGCTTGACATCAATGTTCTTTTTCATCAGTCCAATAACCTAATCTATTGTTGAGTATTCGGGTTCAAGCCCGTCGCTTCCGTACAAAAAAGGTGCAATACAAGATAAATGCCAAGGCCACGGCTCACCGCCGTATCCTCCTATCTTAATGGAATCATACGAATAAATGGATTCTGGGCCCGCTATACGGCGGGGCGAAGGCGGGTCTGCCGCAATCGATAAAATGCCTATATCCACCAAATTTGATGATATGCTCAACATCATACGTTCCACTCAGGTCCACGAACATTTCTAAGTCCGGACCGAACCCTGCCGCTTCCTGCGCGACGGCCGCATTTGGTTCAGATGACTTTGAACCTTTCGGCAGAACATCTCGGGGTCCATGTTCCATGTCGCCTTGGCGCATCGCAGCAATGGCGGGGATGTCACGATCTTCTGCCGCATCATCTCAAGCCGATTGTGCTGCTGCTGGACGATTACATTTGCGGTCTCGATATTCACGTTCTGAAATCGTATCGTATCGCCTGGCATGGCCTGGGCGACCAGATTGAGATCGGGCGATATGACAGTGGCGATCTTGGCATACCCGCCCACGGTTTGTTCTCCCAGCAGAATGATCGGTTGGCCGTCTTCAGGCACCTGAACGCAGCCGGCCAGGCAAGGTTCCGAGATGATGCTTTTGGGCAAACCAGGCTGTATTGCGACCGGCGGACCTTCGAGCCGGTATCCTTTCCGGTCGGCCTGACTGCTTACGATGAAGTCGGATTCGAAAAAAACGGCCATGCTCTCCGTGAAGTAGTCATCCTGGGGGCCGGCAATGGCCCTCAGGGTTATGGCACCATGGTAGGATGGAATCCACTCCGGCGGAACAGACCGCACTTCGTCAAGTACTTCTGAGGGATTAGTAAAGATCAGATCTCCCCTTTTCAGAGTTCTGCCTTTGTATCCTCCGATGCCTGCGCCGGCATAACACGAAAGACTGTTCATCACCTCCGGCACATCGATCCCGCCGGTAATGGCAAGATAAGCGCGGCAGCCGCTCCGGGCCATGCCGATGTTCAACTGATCCCCGGGGTGGACCCGGAACTTGGTCCACGCCGGTATGGAACGGTTGCATAGGCTCACCGGCATATCGGCGCCGGTAATCGCCATATCCGCTTCTTCCAGAATCTGGAATCCCCCGCCCATCAGGGTCAATTCCAGCACGGCGGCATCATCCCGGTTGCCGACCAGCATGTTGGCAACGCGATGGGCAAAACGATCGAGGCAGCCGGTGGGCGGCACTCCGAATTCGCGAAACCCGAAGCGACCGCCGTCCTGAACCGTCGTATACGGACCTGGGTCTAATACCCTCAGCATTGATGTTCTCACTGATCTTCTCCAGCCATTTGATTAAATGCTTCCGCAGAAACGGGTTTAAATTGTAGAAACCCGCCGGCCTTCAACAAAAAGGGTTCCTTTCGGCCCGGATCGAAAAGCCGCAACGGGGTCCGGCCGATCAACTGCCATCCCCCCGGACTCTGAATGGGATAAATGCCCGTCTGGTTGTTGGCAATCCCGACCGAACCCGCTGCAACTGAAGTCCTCGGGCTGTCCAGCCTTGGGGTATGCAGCTTTTCCGACAATCCCCCGAGGAACGGGAACCCGGGGGTAAACCCCAACATGTAGATCGGATAGCAGGGCGCCGAATGCAGCTCGATGACCTGCGCTTCAGTCAATCCGTTGTGCGAAGCCACATGCCCGAGATCCGGTCCGAATTCTCCACCGTAGCATACCGGTATTTCCACGGTCTCCGGTGTCGGCATCTCATCGTGAATCGCTTTATTTTCAATTTCGCGAACCGCCCGTTTCAAATCCTCGCAGCCAATGGTCAGCGGGTCGTAGACGATGAGCACCGAACAATACGCCGGTACGATCTCGACCACACCAGTGGGCGGATCCTGGGTGAGGGCGTACCGGACGGCCTGGACCCTGCGATTGATCTCCAGATCTATTGCGGCACCATATTCTACAAGCAGTCCGCACTCACCCATCAGGCGAAACCTGGGTGCATCGTACAAAAGGCTCATATCGGTTCCTCTTGACGGCCGTTGCTCAGCATCGGGGCCACGGCGACCCCGGACCCAGCCAACAATCGCCGGATCTCCTTCACCATCTCGACTGCCCCCGGGGTGTCGCCGTGAACACAGAGGGTGTCGATCTCAAGCTCCAGCGTCTGCCCGTCAATGGTCGTAACCGTCCCCTCGATCGCCATTTGCAGGGCGCGTTCCACAACTGCTTCCGTTTCCTTGATGACAGCGCCGGGCTGGGACCTCGGCGCCAGGGTGCCTTCGGCCGTATAGGCTCGATCCGGAAATGCTTCCCGTGCAACCGGCAGGCCGTATTGCGCGCCAATCCGGTTTACGCCGTCGCCCTTGCTGCCCGCCAGGGTGACAACAATCAAGTCAGGATTCACTTTTGATATGGCTTCGATTACGGCAGTGCCGGTGCGATCGTCTGCAAGTATGGCATGGTAGAGGCTACCATGGGGCTTGACGTGCCGCAGGGGCGTGTTGTTCGCTCTGCAAAAGGCATCCAAAGCGCCGATTTGGTAGGTTATGTAGTGTTTCAGCTCCCGGGCGTCGACGGACATGGCACGCCGGCCGAATCCCAGCAGATCCGGATAGCCCGGATGGGCCCCGCAGCCGGTTCGGTGCTTGGCGGCCAGCGCCACGGTTTCATTCATGATCATCGGATCCCCGGCATGCCATCCGCAGGCGATATTTGCGGAAGAGATATGCGCCATCACTTCCGAATCCATCCCAACGGTATAAGCGCCGAAACCTTCTCCGATATCGCAATTCAAATCGATGGTCTTCAATTTAGTCACCTCTCCTTTGCAGCCTGTTTTCCTGCATATTTCTCTTCTTAATTGAAGTATCGCAACTTGCATGCCAGACAGCCTGCAGCTTGCTTTTATCTTTTATCTGTGGGGGTTACGTTAGTGGAGCGTTCGGCCTGTGATGTGTGTTTTCTGCTTTCTTTTTCTATTTTCCCGGAAACCGTTACAATTTTCCGGATTCCGATCGTTTCGGTCATCGGGCGTGAGATCGGCTTTTCATCGCGGCAAGCTGTTTGCGCACCGCCCGTTTCGCGAGAAAAGCCGTCTACACCACCTGGCGAAGCAACCCTGCGCCTCGCCGGTGCGTCCGATAATGGACTACTTCCCGGCCATCAGGTTGGGTATGAACAAAGCGATATCCGGAAATGCCGTGATTATGGCTGTGGTAAACAGCATCAGCAGGAAAAACGGCATCGCATATTTTGCGATTCTCATAACCGGTTGTCTCGTTAGCCCCTGAATGACGAACAGATTGAATCCTACCGGTGGGGTGATCTGGCTCACTTCCACCATAAGGATCAGGTAGATACCGAACCATATCGGGTCGAAACCTGCGGCCGTCACCATGGGAAGCGCAATGGGCAGTGTCATCACCACTAGAGAGAAACCATCCAGCAAACACCCCAATATAATGTACACGAATCCCAGCAACAGCATGAGAACATAGGGAGACAGCTGCATTTGGGTAATTGCCGCCGTCAGGGCGGCCGGAATACCCAAAAACCCCATTGCCCTTGAAAGGAAGCCGGCGCCGACCACGATAATCATGATCATGGCATTGGTCTTCACGGCTCCGACAAGACATTCTTGCATGATTTTGAAATTCATACGGCGGTTGATCACGGCAAAAGCAGTGGCGCCAAACACCCCCAGGGCAGCAGCTTCCGTCGGTGTGGCGATGCCGGCATATATACTTCCCAGTACCATCAGAATCAGGATCAAAGTGGGTGCCAGGTCTTTGAGCCCCGCAAATCGCTCTTTCCAGCTATACGTCTCCTGAGCGCGTGGCGCGATATCCGGATTTCGAACGCCGCGATAAATGATATACGACGAGTATACCAGGGCCAGCAAAAGCCCGGGGATAATTCCGGCCATGAACATCTTTCCGATGGAGACCTCGGCCAGAATAGCGTAAACGATCATGATCAGCGACGGCGGTATGAGAAACCCCAACGTTCCGGCGCCGGCCAGGGATCCCATTGCCAAACGCTGGTCGTACCCAAGTTTTCCCAGCTCGCTCAGTGTAATACGCCCCACCGTTGCGGTGGTAGCGGCGCTGGAGCCCGAAACGGCGGCGAAAAGGGTGCAGGAGAGGATGTTCATCAGCAGCAGACCGCCCGGCAGGCGGTACAGCCAGGGCACCAGGGCTTTGAACAGCTTTTCGGAAATGCCCGATCGGTAGAGAATCTCCCCCATGAGAATAAACAGGGGCAGGGCGACATACTCCCATTTTTCAACTGTCGCCCAGACCGAGGACGCCAGATTACTGCCCGCCGGTAACGGACTAAACAGGCTCATGCCGGCGAATCCGACGATCGCCAGCGAGAACCCTACCCAGACACCGGAACTCAGGGTCAGAAACAAAAACCCGAAAACAATCACGGAAGTGATCAGCATACTTTCTTCCATCAGACCACCTCCTCTTCGCTTCCAATGTTCTGATATACTTTTACAGTGGTCGCCATCAGCTGTAGCATAAAGCAGGCTGCGCCTATGAGCATGAGCAGTTGCGGGATCCACAGGGGGGTATTGGTCAACGTCCCCGACGTGGAGCCGTAACGCATCGCGCCCTGCAGCATCTTCAGCAGGTACCACCACATATACCCCATAAAGAGCGTTGTCGCCGCTGTGGCCGCTACGGTGATCATTTTGGAGATCCGGTCGGAGAGGAATCCCAACACCAGGGTGATACGAATATGCCCCTTCTCTTTCAGACAATATCCGGCACCCAGAAAAATGATCGTGGCCAATCCGTAGGCGCTGTATTCATCGGCTATCAGTGTGGTTTTTTCAAAGACATTCCACAAAAAAATCTCAAGCAATATCAGCAGGGTCATCAAACCCAGGATCACGGCCGATAGCCTGGCCGACCACTCGCTCAAGGTTTCTATTCCAGAAACAAAAGTTTTCATTGCATTACCTTTTATTACCTTGGCTCCGGAGCATCGGTCATCAGCCGTTGCTCGCTCCGGAGCCTCTGTTTGTCACGCTTAATGCGCTTGAGCTCGTCCTATTTCTGTCGTCCGGTGATGGTGTAATATTCATCTAATATCTTCTGGGCATCGGCACCGGCTTTTTTTGCCCACTGGGCGCGCAGTTCAACACCGAGCCCATCGAGTTCAGACCGGAACGCCTTGTTGACGGGAGTGATCTGCATGCCTTTCTCCAGAAGCATTTTTTTGCTCTTGCGATCCATATCACCGGCCAGATTCCACATCTCGTCCTCCATCTGCTCGGCGACTTCCAATACTGTGGCGCGAACATCTTCCGGCAGCTTGTTCCATGCGTCGCGGTTGACATTGATCATGTTCACCGGACCGACGATATTGATGGGTACGAAATATTTTAAAATCTCCCATGCTTTGGCATCTACTCCGGAAACTGAGGAAGTATACATGGAGTCCAGCAGACCGGCCTGCATGGCGGGATAGACTTCGCTGAAGGGCATCTTGCGGGCGGCGATACCGGTGGCTTTGCCGAAATCCAGCCCGGTGCCGTCATAGACCCGCATTTTCAGACCTTTGAGATCGGCCACCGACGCTACGGGGCGCTGGGTGTAAATTCCGGAAAACGGCCAGACCGATGTGTAAATCGTCACCTGGTTAAATCTTTTCAAATGCTTGTCATAGCTTTGCTTTGAAAGTTGGTACAGCAATCGCTGTTCGAATGCATTGGTGGATATAAACGGTTGCGCAGTCAGGGCCAAGATCGGCGCATCGCCCTCTACCATACCGGTGGGAATTTCGGCAATCGAGATCTGCCCTTCAGCCACGGCCCGCAGCAGTTCAGGGCCTTTAAAACCCAAAGCGCCGCCGAAGTGCAAGACGATCTCCAGTTCTCCATTGGTGGCTTCTTTGACGCGATCGGCAAATTGCTGTGCGCCTTTGCTGTGAAAGTTTCCGGCCGGATAGTTCAGATGCATATCCCATTTGGTTTTAGCCCAGGCTCCGGTCGCACCGGTCAAGGTAAACACAAGGGCTGTCATCAGTAGTACCGTAAGCTTTTTCATTTCTTATTCCTCCGATCATTCTGGTTAATGCCAATGCCGTATCAACCTTTGGGAAAATACCGGCCTTATCAGCAGGTTTAATGGCAACTACCATGCCAAACCTCATCGATGTTAATTGTTATATTATTTCAGTTATTTATAATTTTGGGGCACCGTAAATGACTGGAGAATACATCTCCGCGGAGGCAGCCCGGTCCGAATTCTTGGATGCTCCCGGAGACAGGGCCGAATTCACCGGGATCAGCGCTATCCGGATGTTTGGATGGATTCCGATTTTTTGGAATGAATGCGGTGCAGGTTTGACTTACGGCCGGCTGAATTACCGCCACCGAAGCAATTGCTTCTATTTTGACAGGTCGATGCCCATTTTTTTCAGCTGGTCATATAGCGTCGAGCGGGGAAGTCCGGCTATTTCGCACGCCTTGAGGGTGTCACCCTGGGTGTGCATCATCAGCTCCTGCAAATAGCGACGCTTGTTCTCATTGATCATCTCTTGGTAGGTGGGCATCGGCTGGTGTTGGTCCCGGGATGCGCTCGACGCCTCTTCCCGGGGCCTGGATTTTTCTTCCAGAGCCAAGGAGGCCATCTTTAAGCGGATCTCCATGGGCAGGTGCTTGGCATAGATCGTCGGCTCCTTCAGGGCAGCCGTTAAAGCGCCTTCAAGGGTGTTGAGCAGTTCTCTGACGTTTCCGGGCCAGGCGTAACGCATCAGGATTTCAAGGCACTCCGGCGAATACCCCTTGGGGGAAACACCATATCGCTCGCAGAGATTGGCCGTATGGTATACGATTAATTCCTTGATATCCGAAGGGCGCTCACGCAATGGCGGGAGGCTGATGACCAGCGTCCGAATACGAAAGAGCAAATCCTTGCGGAAAGCGCCCTCTTTCACCATTTCTTCCAGGTTGCGATTGGTCGCCGCCACCAATCTGAAATTACTTTTTATCTCCCGGCTGTGCCCCACCGGCCGGAACCGGCGCTCCTGCAACACCCTCAAAAATCCCTTCTGCAGGTCCAGCGGTAATTCTCCGACCTCGTCCAGAAAGAGGGTCCCGCCGTCCGCCTCCTTGATGAGGCCGTCACGGGCACCGTCGGCGCCGGTAAACGCACCTTTGACATGACCGAAGAGAATACTTTCCACAAGCTGTTCCGGCAGGGCGGCGCAATCCACCACGACGAATCGGTGTTTGGACCGAGGGCTATTGGCATGTACCGCCCTTGCAAACAACTCTTTGCCCGTTCCGGTCTCGCCCGTGATCAGAACACCGGCATCGCTCGAGGCGGCCTGGGCCAGCAGGTCAATCGCTTTTTGAATCTGAATGCTCTCACCGACAATGCCGCAGCGGTTTACCGCAACAGGCGAAAGGCTCTTTTGCTTCTCATGCCGATATTGAAGGGCCCGCTTTACCGATAACCGGATATCATTCAGTTCCAGCGGTTTGGTGAGATAGTCCCAAACGCCGCTTTTCAAGGCGAGTTCCGCTCCTCCGGGGTCGCCATAAGCCGTAACGATTATGATTTCGGGCGGCAGGGAGGGTTCCTGAAGGTCGGGGATGATACTCAACCCATTGCCGTCCGGAAGCCGGACATCCAGAAAAATGATATCGAATTCACGGGTTGCGGCTTTTTCGAGGCCCTCTTTCAGGGTAAAGGCATCCGTGGGGGCGTGCCC
This sequence comes from Desulfobacteraceae bacterium, assembly GCA_050302315.1. GTDB lineage: Bacteria > Desulfobacterota > Desulfobacteria > Desulfobacterales > Desulfosarcinaceae > JARRKU01. Next base: position 37,030 of record JBNLAV010000180.1, on the reverse strand, counting down.
CATATCTTCCACCATCCTGCACAGGGTGAACGACATGTCCCGATCGTCATCGATGATCAATATGTTTGCCATTGTTATCCGAGCCTATGTTTGGTCCAATACCTTGCGAATGGCTGTCGCCAACTGCCAGCGCGCCACCGGCTTGAAAAGAACATCGCGAACCCCCGCGCGCTGTGCCTGCTTCCGCGGAATCAATTCGCTGAAACCGGTGCACATGAGGATGGGCAAATCCGGATCGATCCGATTGATATTTTTCGCCAACTCGATCCCGGTCATATTCGGCATGGTGAAATCGGTAATCACCAGGTCAAATTCATCGGGAGAGCTGCGGAATCGTTCCAGAGCCTCAAGACTGCTGGTCTTTACGCTGGTGGTATAACCGAGCTCAACGAGCACCAGCTGCAGGGTGTCCAACAGCTCTTGTTCGTCATCCACCAGCAGTATGCGTTCACTGCCGCCGGGGACTGCGAAATCCAATTCATCCATTATTTTTATATGCCGTTTGTCGAGTCTGGGCAAATAGACTTTGAAGTCGGTCCCTTCGCCCGGTCGGCTGTCCACAATGATTGCGCCGTTGTGTTGTTTGACAATGCCGTGAACCACAGAGAGTCCCAGGCCGGTCCCTTCCCCTACCGCTTTGGTTGTGAAGAAAGGATCGAAAATCCGGTCTATTGCGTCTGGGGGTATGCCGGGTCCGGTATCCTGTACGCGCAATTCGACATAGGGACCGGCTTTGATGTCCGCATGGGCGGAGGCCATATCCGATCCAAGGTCCCGATCTGCGAGATAGACCCTGAGGACGCCCCCCTTCGGCACCATCGCTTGCACCGCGTTGGTGTACAGGTTCATCAGCAAACGGTGCACTTGGGTGGGATCGGCCAGGACGGCGCCCGCCTCATCGTCGATTTCCTGCTCAATTTCGATGGTCGCGGGTATTGTCGAGCGTATAAATTTCAGGGTCTCTTTGACAATCGGACTCAGGTATAGCGGTTTGATTTCGCTTTTGCTCTGACGGCTGAAGGTCAGGATTTGCTTGACCAGCTCCTTGGCCCGCCTTCCGGCGCCGATTACTTTCTCCAGTAAAATCAGCTCATCGCTGCCATGCGGCGCTTTTTCCCAGGCGAGTTCCGAACAACCGATAATGACACCGAGAATATTGTTGAAATCGTGCGCTATGCCGCCTGCGAGGGTACCGATGGCTTCCATCTTCTGCGCTTGCCGCAGTTGGGTTTCCAGGTTTTTCTGCTTGGTGATATCAATGCAAAATCCTTCATAATACCTGGGTTTGCCATGCTCATCGGAGACGAGGCGGGCGGATATGGAGACCCAGAAGCGGCTTTTATCCCGCCGTACCATCTGGACTTCAAATCGTTGCACCAATCCATCCCGGGTAATGCGACGCGTGAATTCATCCCGGTCTTCCGATCGGGCGTAACACTGGATGCCGATGTCGGTCACTTGGGCGATGAGTTCCGCAGGGGATTCATAGCCGTATATTTTGGCCATGGATGGACTGGCGCTGATAAATCTTCCTTCGATGGTTGATTGAAATATCCCTTCCACAGCATTTTCGAAGATGTTTCGATATTTCTCTTCGGCCTGTCTGACGTCCTTTAATTGTCGGGTGATTTTCTTTCCCATTTCCGCCAGCACCCGCGCAAAGGGCTGGAACTCAAGGAATGGGATTCTTGCCCCGCGGGGCTCGTAGATGCCGGCGCTGTAACTGTCGAGTATGTCATTAAGGCTGTCCAGAGGCCCTTTCAGAAACCTGCGGATCAGAAAACCGGTGGTAACAATCAAAACCGTCAGGGCAATCACCAACGTCAACAACGAAGCGATTAGAAGCTGACGGCTGCTCGCATCGTAATACCGCTGGGTCAGGGCCACTTCGACATACCCTGCCAGTGCGCCTTGGTGATAAACATTGCCCTCTCTTTTGATGACTTTTGAGGGATTCTCCCGAATCATCTTATAAAGTGTCTGCCCGAATGAGTCTTTGATAATCAGCGCAGCCACCACCTCATTTTGGGAAATGTTCTCACCGATCACCCGGATATTGTTTTCATCAATATCCCATAAGGACTTTCCCAATATGCCTTCGAGGTAAGCATAGAGCTCATTGGCTTTGGCGGACAAAACATCTTTGGCCACGTTGACCCGGTAAACATGGGTGACGGCGATTACCGCGATGCAGATCACGCCGATGGCAATGATGAGCATCATCGTCAGCTGGTTGGAAAGGGAACGTTGGCTCAGAGCCCCATCCACCGAAGCCCTTTTTGCCTGCTGTGAAGAATTTTCTTTTTGCAAGTGCGCTACCACCGATCAGGGGTTAGGAATCACCACACCCCATTTTTTGATGATACGGTCATAATCTCCACTCTTTTTGAGCTTGGCAAGTTCGCGATCAAAATCCGCAAGCAACGACCCGGTATCTTTCACCTTGGCAAATGCGATATAGCTGGGCACGCTCTCCACGTATGGTTCGAGCTGTTTGACGGCATCTGCAATCCGCATACGGTTGATCACGATTTCGGCCGAATAGACATTGCTGATCACCAGGTCGATCCTTCCGAGCATCAATTTTGCGAAATTCTGCTCCAAAGTGGCGGTTCTCTCAACCGTCATCAACCCACGTGTGCTGTCAAATTTGCGACCATAGCTGATCGTGGAGACCACACCGACCTTCAAGTGTTTCAGATTTAACGGATTTCCTTCATAGGAAATGGCGCTTTCCTTTTTGGCATAGAAGGCCACCGGCTGGGGAATCAGGATCTCGGTAGAATAGTTCAGAAACAGCTGGCGCTCGGGATTTTTAAAGATGGTAAAGATGGCATCGGCCCTGCCGAATTGAACCATTTTCACCGCTCGAGTCCATGGCAGCACTTCAATGGATACCGAATGGTTGAGACGGTTCATAATCCGGGTGACAATTTCAACAGCCGCCCCGCTGGCCGCACCGGCTTTATTGCTGAACTCCAGCGGCGGATATTCAAGGGTGACAAAGTAATACTCCGCCGCTCGAACATCCGCCGCACCCACAAACGTAGCCCAAATAACCAGGGCACTGAGAAAGATGGTATTTTTGATCATAACAATAGCCATCTTTTCGGATAAACGGTACCGTGTCAATATCGATTGTCAGAGGTCAGAGGGGGCTACGGCGCCGGATTACTGTACCGTGACACCGTATTTGGCCATGATGGCTGCATAGGTACCATCCGAAATCAACTTTTGCATTTCCTGATCGAAACGGTCCCGCAGTGCGGATAGTCCTTTGGCTTTTGAGAAGGCGATAAAGCTATCCACCGACTGCACCTGGGGAGAGAGCTTTTTGACCCTGTCTCCGAGCCCCATCTTTTTGATCTCGGCGTCTGCCACATACATATTGCTGATGACCATATCGACCCTTCCAGCCATCAATTTTTTAAAGTTTGAGATAAGGGATTCGGACCGGTCCACTTTGAGTCGATCTCTCAAACTATCGAATTTTTTTCCGTAGCTGATCGTCGACACCACCCCGATACGCCGGTCTTTCAGTTGAAGCAGATCGCCGTCATACTCAATATTGCTCTCTTTGGGTACATATAGGGTTACGATCTGGGGCACCAGTACGCCCTTTGAGTAATCGAGAAACTTCTCGCGCTCAGGATTCTTGTATGCCGTGAAGATGGCATCTGCCTCGCCGTTCCTGGTCATCTCAAGGGCTCTGGCCCATGGTAACACCATGATCTCAGTCTGGTGACCCAGGTTGGCCATGATTTTCTCGACGATTTCCACGGCGATTCCCTCTGCTTTCCCATTGGCCCCGGAATATTCAAGGGGCGGAAATTCCAGCGTCACCAGGCGATAAGTTTCGGCCCATGAATACGATGACCACATCAGCAGGGCGCACACAAGCGATAGGATCCTGAATTTCATTGTAATTTTCCTTTCTACACTAAAAGGTTTGATTCTTTTCCCTTGCCCATGAAGCCATAACCACTTTGCGTACAACTGTTTTTCAATTCATCCCATTTGCCAAGTCAACGCACGTTAAGGTTACTCCGAGCGTTTGTTACGCATGCGGCGCATGGCAATGGAAAAGGAGACCCGCATGCGCTCGAATGCATCGGCGAGCATTTTTATCTCATCGTTGGACTTAACCTTCAAAACGGCGGCATCCATGTTCCCCGAACTAATCTCATCGGCCGCCTTCGCCAGATGAATCAATGGCCGGGTTACTCTTCTTGAAAACAAGATGGAGGCTACCGTTCCGGCGATCATTGCGGTCAGCATGACGGCAATCAGCACCAGCTGATGCTTTCGGATGTTTTCCGACATTCTAAGATCGGAAATCCCCACTCGCACAACGCCTTCTCCCCCCAGGAACGAGATGGCGGCTTCACGAATGCCGCGTTGTCCGGTTTTAAGGTAATTTCTGCGGGGCACGCTGCCGCCGCCTTCAGGCTGTTCTGTCCGGAGTTCATCGGGCAGCCCTTCAGGCAGATTATGCAGCAGCAGCTGCCTGCCCGGTAGATTGGTGATGATGTAGGCCACTTCCGGATCAAGCTGGATGAATTCGCGTACTAGTTTATTGAACACATCCAGCCTGTTTCCCAGGATGGGAGTGGCGCCTGAGGCCGCAATGCTTTTGGCTACGGTGACGGCGCGGTTTTCCAGTTCGGATGTGGCCTGGGAATGCAGAATCCAGTTGATCACAAAAAAAAGACCTGCAAACGAGAGGGACAAGAAAAGGCTGAAAACAATACCGAATCGCCACTTGACGCTGAACATGGCTTTTGCCTTTTGCCGGGTGGGGACTTTCCCATTGAAAGCTTTCTCTTCTTTTGATGGGGCTAATTTCATTTGATCCTCGCGGTTTTGCCGATACGCATCAGCAGGTTCATAAATTCAACCGTATTGTTGGTAATGTATATGGATTGAATTGCCGTGCACCCGTCACCGTCCCAGTACGATCGGCCGCGAAGCCAGATCAAAGGGCCACACCGTATGATATGCTTTATTTTGAACCTGGACGATGATCCCCTGGCCAAGGACATTCTGATGGGTTTTCGGATCGAATCGAATTCCTTTCCACGGCATTATCAGACGATCACCCGGCAGATCGGTTTTTTCAAGGGCGCCCTTGATGGTCCGGCTGTCCAACCGGGCGGCACGGTTGAAGGCATCGGCGAGTACGAAAAGCCCGGTCATCGCCCGGGCCGAAGTCCCGTTAAGCGTATAACCGGTACGGATGCGGTAATAGCCGGCCATTGACTTGATGACCGGCTTGGCCTTGTGCAAATCGTATGCCCAGACTTCACGACTGAAAAGGCCTTCGGCATCGCTGCCCAAACGCTCGATGAAGCTGGAAGAAAGGAACCCGGCATTCATTCCGATAATGGCTCGGGGTTTGAATCCCATACGCTTGTAAGTTTGGATCGATAGAATTGCATCGGCCAGATAGGACGCCTGAAATACAACGTCAGGGACAGCCCCTTTAAGCAACGTAATCTCGGTATCGAAGTTGTTAGAATTTTGCGGATACTGCAATGCGATGGCTACGTCATATTTAAATTGGTTTGCATAGTAAAGCTCGGCATCGGCCACACCGCTCCCCCAAATGGTGTTTTCGTTGAACAGGGCGACGCGCGATGCCCCCAGATTGTACTTTGCATTCGCATCCTCCAAAAACTGGTAGAAATTCTTGGCAAAGAGACCGTCATGGGGCGTCGTGCGGAAAAACCACTCGAACCCCCTTTCGGTAAGCCCGGGGGATGTGGATGTGGCGGAAAGGAACGGTACACCTTTCCTTTCCGCCACCTCGCTGGCCTTGGCCGTAACGGAACTGTTGTAACACCCCAATATGGCATTCACCTGTTCCTCGGTGATGAGTCTTTCAGTCTCCGTCCTCCCGATTTCCGGGTCTCCTTTGTGGTCCGCAACAATAATCCTTAACTTGCGTCCGCCGTGATTGGGAAGTCCCTCGGAAGCTGCCAATGGGAGATCAAAGTTATAGCGTCCGTTGATGATATTCGCTGCGAAAGCCACGGCTGATTTGAGCGCCGCGCCCGTCTCCTGATGAGCGCCGCTCAGCGGATAGATAACGCCAATGCGAATATCTTTACCCCATGACTTTGCCGGCGCAACGGAAGTGATAGCGATAAAGCAAATAATGATGAGCAACCGATGTATCATGGCGATTTTTAGATCGGTTGCTGCTTGTGAACCCGCCACCATTTTTTTTCTCATGATCAGCTCCTGTAGCTCTGTTCAATAAGGGATCGCATGTTCGTGTAGAATGTTTCCGCTTTTTCCTTTGGTCGAATTTCTTTTGCGAGGTGCTGGACAAGACGTTCCATTTGATGAAGACTAAGATGCCGCAAATCACAGCCGGCCTCTTCGGCAATATCTTCGATAAGAATATCCGCTATTGGTCCAACAGCTTTTGATAATTCTTTGACCATTGCCCGAACAAGCTTTTGACTGCCGGATGCCGCCGTTTTCTGCACCTGCTCAACCAATCCTGATTTGATCAACTGGTTGGCACGTTCGAGAAGAACATCTATTTCATATCCTTCTTCAACGGCAATGACCTCAAGCGTACGACCGCCATCCAGGGCCCAGAAAAGGTTGGACAAGGAAAGATCCAACGACAACGCAGTTATGTCGACCCCTATCGAACGCTTTAAAATCATCTTGGAATTCGCATCTACAGTATGGCTCATCAGGGTATCTCCTAACGGGTTTAGAAGCGCACCAACGTCTGCAAAGGGCCGGCTGTCTTGATCACGAGTACAGCAACTTGTATGCCAGGGAATTAGCGATTCGGCTGTTTCACTTACATTCCTGATATTTATGCCGCATACCGGCCTTGGGAGGGTGCGGCATCATCCATGCGTCGGACCTGCAAAGGCAAACGGCGATCCAATTTTCTGAAATTCTTCGGGTCCAACCACAAGAGCAGTAAATTTCAAACCCTATAACTCATTTAATTTACAGTCTTTTTAGGTTTACATCGCATTTTTTCGGATTATTGGACGCTTTCCGGTTTTTTGGAAATTCTTCCACTGCAACGGAATATTTCGCGTAAAACAAAGTAAACCTCACAACCCGGACTGGAGCATCATATCTAAATTATTAGACATAACCCAAACCATCGTACTTGGCACGAATGATGCGAAGCTGTCTTTAATGCCAGCACACAACTTTTCGGCATAGAAAGGAGATTTGCATTGAAACCTATAGAACTGAGAGCCCGCGCAACCGATGGACAATTCGATCAGCCCACCGCTGGTTTCTGCGACGGGTATGTGCAGGCCAACCTGGTTGTTCTACCTAAAACCTACTCTGACGACTTCGAAACGTTCTGCCGAAAGAATCCGAAACCGTGCCCGCTTCTTGAAGTCGTTGGGCCCGGAACCCATGCAACCAGCCGGTTGGCCGATGCCGCCGATCTCAACACGACTCTGCCGCGGTATCTTGTATGGAAGAACGGAAAGATTCAGGCTGAAGTCAGGAGTATCCAGGATTTCTATCACGAGGATCTTGTTTTCTTCCTTCTTGGATGCAGTTTCTCCTTTGAAGAAGCCTTGATCCGTTCCGGGATCCGTTTGAGGCACATAGAGCTGAAACAAAACGTCTCCATGTACAATACCGATATACCGCTTCAATCCTCTGGACCGTTCGACGGCCGCATGGTGGTCAGCATGCGGCCGATTCATTACCGCCAGGTGGCCGAGGCCTGCGTGATTACCGGCCGATACCCCGGCGTCCACGGAGAACCGGTCCACATAGGCTACCCTGAGTTGATCGGTATCGAAGACATCTCCCGTGTGGACTATGGCGACCCGGTGGAGGTCAAGGAACAGGAGATACCCGTGTTCTGGGCCTGCGGCGTGACGCCTCAATACGTGCTACAGCAAGCCGGGCTTCCGTTTGCGATCACTCACGCCCCCGGGTTCATGTTTGTTGGCGATCTTCGAAATGAGGATTTTGCTGTTCCATAACCACACCACGGGCCGTTTATTCGTCCTGAACGACAGTATTTCAGGATTACTGGCGTCCCTTCTCAGCGGGATGGGCATACGCCGGATCGGCCGCTAACCTTTATCCCTTAATTTGGAGGATCATGATGAGAAGAAAAAAAGTAGCTTTAAACTTTGTTGCCGCGCTCCTGGTGTCGTTTATGATGACGGCCACCGCCTGGGCGGATTCCGGCGTCGGACAACTCCGCGTTGTCGGCAGTTGGAGCAGCCTTACCATGTACAACAATTTTGAAAAACCCTTCTGGACCGAGATTGTCCCCAAAGAGCTCGGCGTCAAGTCCAGCATGACCAGTTTAAGCCAGGTCAAACTGAAGGGGCCGGCCGTGCTTCGCCAGATGAAAATGGGAGTCTTTGATGTTGTTCATACCGTAGCCGACTACGTCGTGTCGGACTCGCCTGCCTTGGCCGGTCTGGACCTCCCTGCTCTGGCCACGGACATTGAAACCGCCAGAAAAGTCGTCGAGGCGTACCGACCGGTTCTTGAAGAATATCTGGCCAAGGATTTTGAGGTCAAACTGCTCAGTGTGGTGCCCTATCCGGCTCAGGTCATTTTCAGCCGCGAAAAATTCAGCGGTCTGAGTGACCTGAAAGGGAAAAAAATTCGCGCCAGCGGATGGACGACCTCCGAGTTTGTCACGGCACTGGGCGCAACCGGGGTGACTCTCTCATTCAGCGAAGTTCCCCAGGCCTTGCAGCGCGGGGTCGTTTCCTGCGCCATCACGGGCAGTCTTTCCGGATTTTCAGCTGGTTGGGGAGAGGTGTCCAGTTACGTATACCCGTTGCCGGTTGGCGGCTGGGACTATGTCATCGGCACCATGAGCCTGAACACCTGGAACCGCCTGGATAGCGCCCAGCAGGAAAAGCTGCAAGCCCTGATCATGGAAAAATTGGAAGCGCCGGCCTGGAAGGTGACCGCCGATGAGACCCAGGCAGGCCTGGATTGCCTGAGCGGCGGTGCGTGCAGGTACGGAAAGCCCGGAAATGTGGACATCTTGCCGGTGACGGAAGGCGACAAAGAACTGGCGCGCAGCATTCTGGTGCAAAATGTTCTGCCGGCATGGTCCAAAAAAGTCGATGCCGCCGTTATGGGGCAGTGGGAAAAAACGGTGGGCAGCATAACGAACATCAAATAAGCCGTTATTTCAAAAATGCATTGCGATCCGGGATAACCTAATCGGATCGCATTGCGCTTCATTCCAACGCATAGGTTCCTTCGATAGGCACAAATAGATATGATAAACAAAATTGTCCAAAAAGGAGAAGAGCTTTCCTGCATCGCAGCCTGGCTCAGCGGGATCACTCTGTTCGGCAGCGCGGTCATGATTTCGGTCGAGGTGGTGCTACGAAAATTATTTTCAATATCCATGGGGGGAGCTGACGAAATCTCCGGATATGCGATGGCGGTGAGCTGCAGTTGGGCTTTTGCCTACGCCCTCTATCGCAAAGCCCATATTCGTATTGACGTATTTTACATCAAGCTTCCTCAATGGGCCAGACACCTGCTGGATCTGTCGGCCCTGGTGCTATTCGCCATTTATATGGTGGTATTCGGGTGGTTCGCATTTCAGGTCTTTCTCATATCCTTCACCAAAGGTTCCACCGCCAATACACCGTTGCACACCCCGCTCTGGATACCTCAATTTGTCTGGGTGGTGGGCCTGATCCTCTTCACCTTATCAATTTTTCTACTGCTGGCTGGTGCGATTTACAATCTGCTCCGCGGAAATTTCAAGATCGCCCAAAAGCTCTGCGGTGCAACAAGCCTGGAAGAGGAGATCGAGGAGGAGACCATCGTCTCGCCCAAAAACGAGCCTGACATTGGGTTGGAGACGGCCGTAACAGGAGGTACTCAATGATCATTGCAGTTACACTAGCCATACTTCTTGCATTGCTGTTGCTGAGCATCCCGGTGGCAGCGGCATTAACCATTTTGGGCCTCTCCCTTGGGGAAATCTTCTCGTCTTTTCCGCTCTACAGGGCAATCGGAGAGATATCCTGGACGGCCAGCACAGACTTTATTTTGCTCGCTATTCCGCTGTTCGTACTGCTGGGCGAGATATTGCTGCGGGCCGGCATCGCCGAACGGACATACACCGCCCTGGACAGATGGCTCTCCTGGCTTCCCGGCGGGCTGATCCATGCCAATATCGGCACCGCGGCCATGTTCGCTGCGACGTCCGGCTCCAGTGTAGCCACAGCCGCCACTATCACCACCGTGGCGCTGCCCCAGGCCCGGCGCTACAATTACGCCGAAAGCCTGTTCGCAGGCTCCATCGCCGCCGGCGGCACGCTGGGCATTCTCATTCCGCCCTCGATCAACCTGATTGTTTATGGATTCCTGACCAACACCTCGATTCCCCAGCTTTTCATGGCAGGCATCGTGCCCGGCGTGCTGCTGACCTTGTTGTTTATGCTGTGCATCCTGTTCATTTGCATTTTCAAACCGGCATTGGGCGGTGGCCGCCGAACGGCCAGCTGGTCCGAAAGGTTCAGCAGTCTCATGGATATCCTTCCGGTACTGGTGATCTTTTTCGTCGTGATCGGATCGATTTATGCGGGACTGGCGACGCCCACCGAATCGGCTGCATTGGGGGTGCTGGCCTCGCTGGGTCTTGCCTTCAGCTACAAAGCCGTCAATCTCACCTTTTTCAAAGAGGTGATGGAAGGCACCATGCGCACAACGGCCATGATCATGCTGATTTTGATTTCCGCAAACTTCCTGAACTTCATCCTCGATTCCATTGGTCTGGCTGAGACACTCACCCACTTTGTCGAAAACCTGGGCCTATCGCCGATAAACACACTGTTCGTGATCATCGGGCTATATATCATACTGGGATTCTTCGTCGAAACCCTCTCCCTGATGGTCATCACCGTCCCCATCGTTGCCCCGGTGATGGTCGGTTTGGGATTCGACGCGATTTGGTTCGGCGTGCTGCTTATCTTGCTCATCGAAATGGCATTGATCACGCCGCCCGTAGGACTCAATCTTTACGTGGTTCAGGGGGTTCGCCGCAAAGGTTCCATCAGCGAGGTAATGGTGGGCAGCACGCCTTTCGTGCTTATGATTGTACTGATGATTACAATATTGGTTGTATTTCCGGACCTGGCGCTGGTATTAAGCCGGTATGTGGATTAAACCGACGCGGGATTGAGACCTTTTGCCCTCGCCGTTCGGATGTAACTGCCTTCTCTCAAGAGGCCCCTTGGATTGCTTAGCACAGGGAGGCGGGGGAGATGTTCACCCGGCTGCTGATTTTCATTGTTGCAACGCTGATTGTTGCGTGGCTTGGTACTGTCGCGTGGGCGGGAAATTACCAATTTGTGACCTTTCAATTTCCGCCGCTGGAATACGCCACGGATGACGGCAAGGCCGGAGGCATAGCCGTGGAAATCGTCACCAATGTCATGCAGACACTGGGGCACGATGTCACCATCACAGTCTATCCCTGGACCCGGGCTTTGAAGATGGTCCGGACAGGCAATGCCGACGCCATCTTTACGGCGTACAAAAATGCCGACCGGGAAAAATTCCTCGATTTTTCCCGGCAGGTATTGTTTCCACAGGTCGTCTACTTCTACAAAAATCGAAGATCCGCAGTGAATTTCACAGGAGATCTGGCGTCCGTAAAGTCAAAGCGCATCGGTGTGGTGTCAACCATCAGCTACGGCGCCAATTTTGACCAGTACAAATCCAACTTCATTCTGGATAAGGCCCACAGACTCGAGCATAACTTTCAAAAATTGCTGCTGAATCGCGTTGACCTGGTACCGTCTAACGTATATGTGGCCGAATACACGCTGCAACGAATGGACCTCGGCAATCAAATTGTTCGGTTGCCCCACAAAATTGAAAGCGTACCGAGTTATATCGCCTTTTCCAAATTCAGGAACCTTGAAAACCTTCGCGATCAATTTGACGGGCAGCTGGCAGTGATGAAAAGCAATGGGGCATATGCCCGGATCATCGGGAAGTATAACATCGAATTTATCGATTCCAAATAATCAGACCGGATATCAAGATGGACCGCTTACCTGTCGACACCAGGCAAAGGCAGCCGAAAAGGTCGCTTTCACAGGATCTCACCAAAAAGCTGATCTCCACGGTCGCCTCGATTTTCCTCATCACGACGCTGTGCACCTATGGGTTGTTCACCTACCAGTCCAGAACAAGCTACAACCAAAAGGCCACTGAATATCTGGACTATCTGCGCGACAGCCTTGAAGTGCCGCTGTGGAATATCGACAACGACTGGATCAAGAGCATTTGTGATTCATTCGCAAAAAACGAAACCGTTGCCTTGTTAAAGATAAAGGGCGAAGATGGCGCTACGCTCTATGAAACCGGCAACGACGAGAAGGAAGGCCTGATAAGCCGTACCAGCATCGTCCGGTATAACGGCCAGTCCATTGGCTCGGTCGAAATCGGCTTGACCACCCGCATTTACAAAAAAAGCAATTATCAAATCATCGGCGGCAGCATACTGACCATGATGCTGGTCGTCACAGGCCTGGCATTTTCCACCAAGTTGATCTTGAACAGAATCCTGAACAAGCCCCTGAACCATCTGATGCACCGCATTGACCAAATCAGTTCCGGTGAGTATCGCGAAAGATCCGAACGCTTCAACCACATGGAAGTCGCGATAATTCTCGAAAAGTTTAACCAGATGGCAAATGAAGTAAAGAGCAGGGAAGACTCTCTGATCGAAACCAACCGGATGCTCGAATCCGAAATCTCCGATCGCAAAGAGGCCGAAAAGGCGCTGCGCCGCAGCGAACATCGGTATCGGCAACTGATCGAAGACCTGCCGGTGGGGCTGTTCCGTTCTTCTCCGGAGGCCCAAGGACCTTTTTTGATGGTGAACCCGGCTTTCATCAAGATGTTCGGCTATGCCTCCAAGGATCAGATCGCCGACCAGTCCGTCAAAGAATTCTATCAGGACCCTGACATGCGCCGGCACGTCCTGGACATGCTCTACTCCGAAGACTCCATCCAGGGGATAGAGATGGAATTCAAAAAACGCGACGGCTCCACTCTTGTGGGGTTGATAACCGCCCACATGATAAAAGACACAGAAGGCGCCCCCACCCACATTGACGGCATCATAGAAGATATAACCACCCGAAAGCAATTGGAGCGCCAAATTCGCCAGCAGCAGAAAATGGAGGCCATCGGCACCCTGGCGGGCGGAATCGCCCATGATTTCAACAATATTTTATCATCCATGTTCGGGTTTGCCGAAGCGGCCAAATTAAAAAATGCCTCTGGAGAAAAAATCGACACCTATATCAATGAAATACTCAGCGGCGGTCTCAGGGCCAGAAGCCTGATACGTCAGATCATGGCCTTCAGCCGCCAGACCGAAGGGCAGAAAACGGCCACCGCCATAGCGCCGATTTTGAAGGAGACAATCAAGTTCTTGCGGGCAAGCCTACCGGCCATGATAGAGATCAAACAAACCATAATCAGCTCTGAGGCCATGGTATGGGCCGATCCATCTCAGGTCCACCAGATCATCATGAACCTGTGCACCAATGCCGCTCACGCCATGCATGCCAAAGGCGGCTTGCTGGACATCAAGCTGGATGACATCCAACTGGAGAACGAAGCGGATATTCTGTATGGGCAGCTCAAGTCCGGCACTTATGCTCGCCTGACCGTCTGCGATGAAGGAGAAGGCATTCGCAAAGACCATCTGGAGCGCATTTTCGAACCGTTTTTTACAACCAAGGAACGGGGTGAAGGCACTGGAATGGGATTGGCGGTCGTCCATGGCATCGTGGAAGCCATGGGAGGCGCCATCAGCGTCGAAAGCGAAGTGACACGGGGCGCCGCATTTCACGTCTTGTTGCCCATGTTCGAAGGCGAGTCCGGCTATCTTGAAGACCAATACCGTATGCCGGAAAGGGGCAAGGGAACCATATTGCTTGTCGATGATGAACAGGGTTTTCTGGCGGCTGGCAAGGAGATTCTTGAGCAGCTCGGGTATGACATCATACCCGCCGGCAGCGGCGCTGAAGCCTTGGATGTGTTTGCGCCCAGGCGGGATCGCATCGACTTGGTGATCACCGACCTGGTCATGCCCAAAATGACAGGGCTGGAGTTGGCGCAACGATTAAGACTTATCAAGCCGGATATCGTTATTATCTTGTGCACCGGTTTCAGCGACAACGCCATGCCGATCAATAAGGAAGCCCTGGGTATATTCGACATTGTGATGAAACCCTTGCTGGCGGGGGAACTGACCCGGACCATCGAAAAAGCATTAGCACTGGAAAGAACATCGTAACCACATGGCCACTATTCTAATCATAGATGACGATCCGAAAATCTGCGAATTTCTGGGCGTTTTTGCCGACAGCTGGGGGCATACAACCGATTCGGCCGGCACCACTAAAAAAGGACTGAAGCTATCCCACAAGAAAAACTATGACCTGGTTTTGCTCGATCTGGACCTTCCCGACGGCAACGGTCTGAGGATTCTACCCGATTTGATTCGAACGCCTTCCAACCCGGAGGTCATCATCATCACCGGAACCGGAGACCTCAGCGGCGCGAAACTGGCCTTCAAATATGGCGCCTGGGATTACGTCACCAAACCCTTCACCATGGAGGAGATTACCCTTCCGGTCTCCAGAGCGTTGGCCTACCGAAAGGAGAAAAAGAAGCCCGAGACACCCGTGGCGCTCAAACGTCGGAAGATCATTGGATCATCCGCCGTAATCCGAAGCTGCCTTGAGGATGTGGCAAGGGCTTCGGCTACGGATGCAAGTGCCTTGATCACCGGAGAGACCGGCACAGGAAAGGAATTGTTTGCAAGGGCCATCCACGAGAACAGTCGGCGCTCCGATGGAAGCTTCATTCCCGTGGACTGCGGGGCCATTCCCGAATCACTGGCCGAAGGAATCTTCTTCGGTCATGAAAGGGGCGCTTTCACAGGGGCCGGAGAACGCAGGGAAGGGATCATCCAGCAGGCCGACGGCGGAACCCTTTTTCTCGATGAAATCGGTGATCTTCCCCCGAAAATCCAGAAAGCCCTGCTACGTGCCCTGCAGGAAAAATCTATTCGGCCCCTGGGAGCCAAGCGGGAGGTCCCGGTTGACTTCAAGCTGGTGGCGGCGACCAACCGCAATCTCATCAAGATGGTGGCCGAACGTCGATTCCGCGAAGACCTGCTCTTCCGTATCCGCGCCCTTGAGATCAACCTTCCACCGCTGCGGGACCGGGAAAATGACATAGAAGAGATCACAATATCCAGGATACATCAGATGTGCCAGCACTACGAGACGGGGATGAAAGGTATATCGCCGGAGTTCATGAAAGTCCTCACAGCCCACCACTGGCCCGGCAATGTTCGGGAATTGATAAATGTTCTCGAATACGCCCTGGCGTCCGTTGCGACCGATCCCACCATTCATCCCAAACATTTACCTCCCGAATATCGCACTGTCGTACTGGAAATCCGGAATGGTCAGGATCGTAGCGGAACACTCGGCCCGGATCACCAGGACCTAACGGTTGACGAATTTCCCACCTTCTCACAACATCGGTCCAGGTTGGAAAAGGCCTACCTTGACCGTTTGATTCAGATCGCCAGGGGAGACCGCGAGAAAGCCTGCAGCCTGTCCGGCGTTTCGCAATCACACTTGTACGGGCTTTTAAAAAAATACGGGCTTACGCTGTCCTGACCGGATCTTGTTCGAAACCGGCAGCAAACCAATCTTTTTCACCTGCGGCTTCCACACGCCAAGCATGATGCCCCAGCAGTCCATGGGCTCAGCGGGTGTTGAACAGTGTCCACCCAGAAATAGTTGACGGCGGTACAAAGCCAAAGCTGCAGTGTTTTGGACTCCGCAGGCCAGGGGTACGTCGACGCCGGGCTGGGCCGCAAGGTGCCATTTCGGGATGGGTTCTCACTAAAAACTGGTCGCAAACGTACGGGGTTTTTGGAACGATATACCCAGATTCGCTATTCGACAATGAACCTTTATGATCGGCATCGCTACTCAATGCTCAAAGGTTGGAAATCTACTGAACGTGCTTGTTCATTCGATAAGAAAGGAGATGTGATGATACGATTCGAACGCCTGGCGCTGATTGCTTGCATCATCGCTTGCATCGTGATGGCCGCCCATCTGCTGTGGGCACAACCCGCAGCGGCGGCCGGAGATGCCATCAAAATCAATCCCCGTGTCCCCGGGCGCATGGCCGACCCCGATCAATTCACCCTGCCCAAGCCGGACCTTCAGGTCGGCGTCATCAAAGTAACCCCCAATCATCCGGGCGAAGGGAAGATGGTGACTTTCGAAGGTAATGTGATGAACTACGGTGACGGCCCGGCCAGCAATCCGGTGGCGACGCTCTCCGTAACGGGCCCGGCTGGCGTCAGTTTCCCTGTATTCCGGCAGCAGTTCAATGTGACCCTGGAGAAGAACCACGGGGTAACATTTGTCAAAAAATTCAAAGCCGTCAAACCTGGAAACTATACCTGCACCTTTAAGCTGGACCCGGCCAGAATGATCACTGAGACCAATGACAACAACAATGTGAAACAATTGACATTCATGGCGGATGCCCTTCCGGACCTGATCGTCTGCATCAGCAACGGTAAAAGACCGCCGGTCGGACGCAGACGGGAGATCAAGGCGGTGGTCAAGAACATCGGCAGCGGCAACTGCGCGGACTACATCAAACTGCGCCTCTATGTGGAAGGCAAGGGGACCGAAACCTACGATCTGCTGCCCATCAATGCCGGTGATTCGCGCACGGTCACCCGTACGGCCAAATGGTCCACCTCAGGCACCAAAACCATAACGGCAAAGATCATCTACCCGAAAAGTGAAATCAAGAAAAACAACAACGAGGCCCGCGGCTCCTATTTCGTAAGATTGCCCCACCACGACAAATACAGCGCCGCCCCGAAGATCAAATGTTCCAACAACAAGACCTTCAACACCTGGGAGCAATGCTGCAACTGACGCCCACCGGGATGATCAATGAAAAAGCGCCCGCCTCCGGTACGAAGGTGGGCGCTTTTTGGCTTCCGCTGCGACAACATGGTTTTACTGAAACGCAATATCAAGAACCGTCATGATCTCCCCGGCAAAATCATGATACCTGACTTCAACAGCGCGCCTTTGCCGTGGTGATGTCTTTTCTTTAAATGCATCAAGCGTCTTTTGACTCGGGCAATGCCCTGCCCCGCCATAAGTCCCGCACGCATACGCCGCCCAGAGGCGGGCGGTACCAATGGCGTTTTGGAAAGCATGCGAAGGAAGACCATCTTGCCCGGAAAGGGATGCCACCATTCCCGCCGCAAAAGCATCACCGGCACCGGTGGGATCAACCACATCTTTTACTTCAAGGAGCGGCCATGACAAAAAGATGGATTCCGGCTCCTCTTTATGGATGCCGATCGCGCCGAACCTGTCGAGTGTTATGACCGCCGTCATGTTGTTTTTTCGGATTATATCCACAATTTCCAGCAACGAGTCGATCTTGCCGAGTTGTGTCGAGAAAAAATCCTTGGCCTCGGATAGGTTGAGCTGAAAAACATCGATGTGGGGAAGGACGTCTCGCCAGAAATCCAGTCCCAGACTGATCTGGCTCTTGCCGAAATTGGAATAGATCAGACTTCTTCCTTTAAACCTATCGATCAGATATTTGGTGCATTCACCTGCACTTTCAGGGTTAACGTGCTCGCTGTCGCTGTGGAGGTGGCCGATCATCAATGCTGAAGGAAAGTAGGGTGCCCGGTTTAAAGCGTCTTCAATTCGCCGTTTGAGATGGTTGATAAAATATTTTCCATTGCGGAGTTTCTGGGTAAAGATGGTGCGCTGTGCGTCGCGGACAATGATGGTGGCGCTGGAGGTGCGCATGTTCGGATCGAAAAACGCATCATCGTTTTCACTTAGAAAGGAGGAAACAGAAGATGAAACCTTCGAAGCCTTTGCCGCTGCCAGCAACTCATCGCGGATACTGCGCCCTATCCGATCGTTGCCAATCGCCAGAATCGGAAATACATCGAATCCGGCATTGATCAGACGCAGGGCATGGTTCACACCGCTCCCGCCGATCAACTCCTCGGCAACCACCGAATGCTTGTCGCCGATCACCATATCTTCATCCAGCTTAAGGATCTCTTCGGCGTTGCCGCCGCCGACGCAGACAACGATCGGCGAATGCTTCTCGCTTTGTTTTATCAATGCGTCCAATCTTCGGATGATTTCTTCCTGACGGGATTCGGATTGATCGGCCACTTCCGCGATCAACTCCTCCACGCTTCCACCGTGCAGCACTTCGTCAATGGCATCACCGACATAGGGGATGAGCTTTATGGCGGCGTTTGAAATCCGGTGCTCTTCCAACAGCTCAAACAACTTTGTAATCTGCTCTCTAATGGGTATCATTGCCGACTCCTCAAAACCGCGCTTTTTGCCATGCGCGGCTGTCCGGACGGCATTTCATATGCAGGACAGCCGATGCATGATCATCTACCTCCCCGGTATCATCCGGGATGGCACCTATATTCTTTGGGGCTTTTCCTGGCCGCATCCAGCACGCTGCGAACGATGGCCAAAAACTCCGCTTTTTGAACCGGTTTGTAGACCAAGGCGCTGATGCCCAATTTCAAAGCGCTTTCCCGGGATATTTTTTTGCTGTATCCGGTCAGCAGGATCACCGGTATATCTCTCCGGATTTTCATCATTTCGACTGCCAGTTTGTCTCCGGCCATTTTGGGCATGGTCATATCCGTTATCACCAGATCAAAACCGTCTGGTTTTCTCCGGAACATTTCAAATGCCTCCAAGCTGCTGGTCGTTTTTGTCACACAATATCCCCTGCGTGAGAGCATTTGTCCAGCCGCCTCGGTAATGATGGTTTCATCATCGACCAGCAGAACACGTTCATCACCGTTTGAAAGAACCTCTTGAGCGGCTATCGATGCAGCCATCCGAGCCTGGGTGCCGGGCAGATAAATGTTAAAGGCCGCACCGTTTCCCGGTTGGCTGTTGACAACAATTTCACCTCCCAGGCTTTTCACGGCACCATGAACCACCGCCAGACCGAGCCCGGTCCCCTCTCCAACCTCTTTCGTAGTGAAATAGGGCTCGAAAATGGAATCCAGATGCGTCCTGGGTATGCCTGGCCCCGTATCGGCAACGGTGATCAGAATGTAATCTCCAGGTTTAACGACCACACTACCGGCGACGAGCCAATCCGACAGATGATGATCTGTTATACGCACTTGCAACACGCCTTCATCCATCGATTCCATCGCCTGGGCGGCATTAGTGCACAGGTTCATCAGGATCTGATGGATCCGGGTCGGATCGGAGAGCACTTGTGCTTTGCTGCGGATATCTGATTTGATCTCGATCGATGCCGGGATGCTCGAACGGATCAGGGTCAGCACTTCCCGTGCGATCAGGCCGACCTGCACCGGTCTGTCCTCGCCTTCGCTTTGCCTGCCGAAGGTCAGGATCTGGCTCACGAGATCTTTTGCCCTCTGCCCTGCTCTGTATACCTCTTTGAGATTGGCTTCGAGTTTCGAACCCATAGGGACATCTTCGATCGACAGTTCGGTGAACCCAATCACCGCAGAGAGAATATTATTGAAATCATGTGCGATACCGCTTGCCAATGTGCCGATGGCTTCCATTTTCTGGGATTGAATCAACTGTGATTGCACCATTTCTTTTTCTGACACCGCTGCGAGGTAGTCGGTAATGTCTCTGAAAATGGTCATCTTGGAAACGCTGCCATCCGGATTGCGTATGGGCATGTTCGTCACGCGGTAATCGCGGTCGTCGAGAGGGCTTTTAATGGTGTATTCAACCGTTTCTCCAGCGGCAACGTTATCGAACACACACCATTCGCACCTGCCCTCCAGTCCGTGTATTCCGTCAAAGCAGGAATGTCCGATGGCAGCGGGACCGATTCTTTCGGCCATTGCCGGGTTCATATACTCGATTTTGAACTCAGAAGAACAGATATACAACGGGTCCGTAAATGACTCCATCATGGAGCGATATTTTTCTTCACTCTGCCGCAGCGCTTTTTCCGCTTTTTTGCGCTCGACGATATCGCACTGAAGCTGCTCATTGACCCTAACCAGCTCCCTGGTGCGCTGCTCGACGATCTCCTTCAGGTGGTCACGGTGGTCTCTCACTTCTCTCTCTGCCTGCCTGCGTTTCAGGCTCGCACGGGAAATGGCGCCGGCCCCAAAGGCCGATAGCAGCAGCATGGCCGCATAAACCAGCAGCATTTTCGATAAGAGCGCGTTCTGTTTCCACGGCATGGCGGACGGCGCGATATGGGAAATGAGTTTCCAGTTGTATTCGGGTCCCTTTATCATTTTTTCACTCGGCTTAAAAGGCTCACCTGAGCCGGTGCTGGATATCTGGGCTTGTGTAAACGGCCGTATGGTCATGAAGGTGAACAAACCATGGAGATCAGAAAATTGCCCGGACTCCGCATTCAAGACCATCTTCCAGGCTTCAGGATTACTGCGCGCAAATGTGCGGTCCTTTTTATCGTCGTACATGAACCCCCATTCGTCTTCGCGACGCGGGCCGCACAGGAAATACCCTTTTGAATTCAGGAGCATGAGATCGCCGGATTCATTATCCGATATCTTTTTCATTCTCTCCAGCAAGGTGGCGCCCAGGTAGTTGAGCAGCACCACACCTCTTTTCCGTCCGCTTCTATCGAAAATCGGTGTACCGAAACGGATC
Organism: Desulfobacteraceae bacterium; assembly: GCA_050302315.1. Classification (GTDB taxonomy): domain Bacteria; phylum Desulfobacterota; class Desulfobacteria; order Desulfobacterales; family Desulfosarcinaceae; genus JARRKU01. The sequence continues at coordinate 16,259 of JBNLAV010000180.1, read as the reverse complement.
ATTGGTTTGATGGGCTGCTCTATTTCTCCCTGTTCTATGTTGAGATCGAATGGCGAAACAAAGACTTCATTTTCCAAAAGTTTGAAGGTATCGTCGAAATAGTAGCGCCCTCCTTTGAATTGCAGCTCTCCGTCCGGGATAATGCGAGGGGCGCCGTTGTGATAATTGACCCGCAACAGCTCCATCCCCCGTTCATCCAGCAATCGCACCTGGTCATAAATTTTTTTTATTCTGGAGAACCATAGGAACTCATTGCCCAGAGACTCCCGATGACGATCCGAGCCGGTATTCAACAGCAGGTGCAGTTCATAGTGTTTGGATACGGTGAGCACATCGGTCGCAATGGCCTGGATATATCGGTTGATGACTTCCTTCTGTGTTTCCAGGCGGCCAACTTCTTTTAATTTCAATTCTGTTTGCTGGCTGTCGACTTCTCCGAAGTATAATACCGCCAATACGCTTCCCACCAGGGCGGCCATTGACAAAAAAAGAAGGAAAAAGGATTTGACCGCGCCCGACCGGTCGCGTTTTTTTAATGACATAATGTTAGCGCTGATGTTCATTTTTCACTCAATGGATCGGCGTGAAGCAACGGCACAAACAACCACCTTGACCACCGGATGAAAACCGCCATCCGACCGGCAGTGCGGCCGAAAGAGAACAACGGTTTCCGCTTCCATCCTTCGGGACAGGCTATACTTCAACCGGCCATGATTGGGCGCCGGCGCAAAAATGGTTGAATGGGCAAATGCGCTTTGATCATTGCGAGCGGTAAAAGAATCCAGTCGTTGTAAACGGGGTAGAGATCAGTTCGATTCGTAAAAACCATTATAAATGAAGGTGTGTTAAAAACACAAGCGTGCAGTGACGAATTTCGCAACACCGCATCCACGGCGACGCCAAGCATTCTTAATTCGTTGAAATTCCGTCATGCACCATTTACCGTCAAAAGGTGCATGACGGAATCAGCTACTGCCCGCCGGATACCAGAAACAGATTGTTCGACGCGCTCTCTCCGATAACCTGTCCCTCCTGGCTGATCGCTTTGACCCTCCAGCGAAAGGCGCGGCCAGACTCACGCAAAGAACGGCAGAGATCTTCGCGCAGGGTGTAGGCCGTCTCTTTGGCATACGCCGAAAATGTGGGGTCTACGCCGTCTTTTTCAATAAACTCGACAAGATAGACATAGGCCTTTCCGGCAGCCTCCCAGCGCAGGGTGAAGGGAACGCAGGCGGTGGACTCGTTGTCCGCCGGTTCGGCCAACCGGATGGGGATGTTGAATTGCTCCTGATCGGCCTCGACAAAATAGAGGGCCTGGGGAAACTCAAACACCGTCTCCGGCCGGGTGATCACGAATCTGACCCGATGGGTGCCAACCGCATAGGTAGGCAGAGGCGGTGCCAGCGGCGTCTGGATGGTGACCTTCTGGACCCCCTGGTAGAGTTGTTTATGGACTTTTGAGAAGATGCGCCCGTCAATCTCCCAGTGACCTTGCAGGAGTCCGGCGCCGGTGTAACGGATCTCGGCGTAAGCCTTGAGGTTACGCTGGTATTGTTTGACGGTCGCCTTGGGTCGGCGGTTGTCCAGAAAGATGTCCAGGCGCTGGATTTTCAGATTCACCACTGTGATCGTCCGGGTTGCCGAATTGGGTTGGAATGCGCCGGGGGTGCACCCGGCGTTTCCGGCCCGGATGACGTAGGACCCCGGATTCTGATAGGTATGGATCACCGTCCGTGTGCATCTCACCCCTGCAATGTCGCAGGCCACCAGGCTGTTAATCGGCTGGGTTCCATCTCCGAAATCGAGGGTCAAAAAGCAGGATGTGGCCGATGTGGCCGTCGGCAGGGCGGATACGGTAATGGTGACCGGCTGCCCGACCTCAATGGTTCTGGGCGCCGTGACCGTGATCGCGTGACAAATGCCGGGAAGCAGAATCAACATCAAAAGTGTAAACATCCGGGCGCAAATAACGTATCGGCGCATGTCGCACCTCCTGATACCAGCCAAAAGTGATATGTTTCGTATTCTTTTCAAACCATCTCCTTTTGCGTCATTCTGTTATTTGGTCTCATCGAACGGCGCAAAGGTTCAAAAAATCCGCAACCCGCCGGGCAGCGACCTAAAACGAGGCCGCCGCGCTGGCGGAGAAGGTCACCATGAACACGTAATCTCTGGTCACGACGTCGTTAGCGAAGTCTTCTACCAGATTGGATTCTCCCCGCAACCCGATGGCCGGTACGAGGCCCCCCTTGAAGAACCGACCCAACTCATACGCCAGATCGAAATGATAGGCCGTCGTCCGCTGGTCCACAAGGTCGTCGCTGGTGGAGGTGAAATCAAGGGTGCCGCCGAGTCCGTACCTGAATCGGTTGTTCGGCAGCCTCCCCTGGATCTCCATAGAAATGGTGTACACGTCGGTGTCGATCTCCGCAGCATGGTCCCGCGTCTTATTGTAGCTCAGGTTGGGGGATACGGACAGAATCTCGCTGAAGTATTGGGGCATGAGGGCGATCAGGGTGTTGGTGGTGTCGGCGTCCTGGGCTGTATTATCGTCCATGAGGGCGTAGGTGCCCTGCAGGGCGATATTCCACTGGTTGTAAAAATAGGAAACGGATGAGGAAAAGGAGTCGATGGCATAGTCGACCTGCGCCGTGCCGTCGGGCTCCCGGCTGCTTTCCGAGCGTTCGGCCTGGTAGGAGAACGTAATGGGGACGCGCTGAAATCCGGTGTAGGCATAATCGATCAGCCCGGTTTGGGTTTGGATTTCCGGCCGGGTTTCGTCACTGTCGACATTGTCTTTGTATTGGCCGAACATCAGGGAAAGGCCGTGTTTTTCGAAGCCGGCCCCGCCGTTGAGCTCCACCCCTTGCCGGTCCTTCTCCAGGCCCTGGTTGCCGACCACTTCATAATCGGAACCGAAGTATTTATAAGTCGCCCCGTACGTATATCGATCGATGCCACCCTGCACATTAAACCGGTAGGCGTTATCGCTCCGCATATCCATATTGTCAGTGGTGTCATCGTCGAAACGGCTGAAATTGGCTTCGAATTCGCTCACCAGCCGTCCCTCGAAAAAGTCGCTGGCCAGGATAAACCCGACCGTATCACTCTCCGCATTCCGATCCGTAGCCGTCGTGCCGAAGCTGTCGCCCTCTTCTCCGCCGCGGGTATAAATGGCCCGCATGCGCAGCCGGCTTTCCAACAGGTGCAGGTCACCGTATACGCCGTGGATATGGCTGTCGGTATCGCTGTCGATGCCCGTTTCCCCGTCATAGCCGTAAGTCTGGGCGCTGTTGACCGTGAACCCGCCGACCTTGGCGAGACTGCCGCCGATGGACAGTTGAGCGCCTCTGCGACTCAAGGACGACAAGGTGTTGGGACTCAGATCGACGAGGGTATCGCCGGCTTCGGCGTGGGTGGTGACGCTGCCGCGGGTGTAATCTGCGGTGACCAGAACGTCGATCAGGTCCACTCCTTCTTTCTCCGGCGGCAGGATGGGGATATCCTGTTCGACATACTTGATGTTGGCGTTCACGGCGACATCCAGACCGCCCTCCTTGAGTTGGGAGAGGGTGTTCAGGTTGGCGTCCACCCGTCGCTGCGGCACCTGTCCGTCCAGGCTGTCGGATTTGGCAAATGCATTGTGGGCCAGAACGGTGAGTTGGTTCCGGGAATAAGCTTTTTCAAAACGTTCATGATGGCGGGTGGTGAAATAAAACTCCTGATAGAGCGGCTCGCCTTCCGGAGCGGTGACCGACACGGTGAGGGTATGGGAACCGGGTTCAAGCACCTGGATCGGCTCGAAGGTAAACCCCTCCGCGGCACGGCTCAGTACCTGGGTGATATCGACGCCGTCCAGCATCACAAGCAGGTTTTGTGCGTCCATCTGGCGGGTGAACGCCATTGCGATGAGGGGTTTTTTGGCAACGATCACGTGTTGCGGATCAGGAGCAACCAGCCGGATGAAATGATTGGGATCGGCGGATCCGTCCTGGGCATGCAAGGGGGAAGCGGCCAATACCATTATGAAAAGGGAAAAAACAAAAGCGAACAGACAACATCGGCCAACGGACCCTAGCGCGGCTTTCAAATCCACCTCCCGTACAATGCAACAAGTGTATCCCAATCGACGCTCAACCCATTCAATGCCATTGCAGTGAAAAGGGCCGCGCGGCAGCGGCCGGCATTCGCCGGTATGGCGTACAGGCCACGTCCAGGCACCACGCTTCATCCGCTTGCCGTCGGGGCATTGCCCGACTTCGCGCTATCCTGACCATTTTTTAAGTATCGGATCTTGCCAAGTTGATAGAGACTATAGAAGAACCACGGCAAAAATGCAACCGCGGCGCCTTTACCGGTCGGCAGCGGCGGCCGCCACCGAGGAAGTAAGCCACTTTCTGCCCGGCCTTGACCCTGCATGCGATTTCATGTACTTTTTTTAATCACTTACACAGTTCAACCCCGGTGCCCATGGGGAGAGAAGCCGGCAATACGGGTCCGCATACATCCGAATTGAACCTTTTGCAGTGAAATGGCGACTTATGAACAAGAAGAGCGCTGATGAGCTACTTCCGTTGTTGAACGCCTGTGCCGATAAAGATGAGGCGGCGTTCAGAAGACTCTACGATGAAACGCAAAAGCGGATCTTTTTCTTTGCGCATCGTATCATTGGAGATCATGAAATGGCTGAAGATGTCGTAGCGGAAACCTACATGGCGGTATGGAAAAGTGCCGGGGCTTTCAAAGGCCGTTCCAAAGTTCTCACCTGGATGTTCGGCATCGCCCGCAATCTTTCCATGAACGCACTCAAGAAAAAGCGATACGACACCTCCATCGACGACTGCCACCATCTTTCCACCGACGGGGGCATGGACAGCTCGACGCAGGACCGGAGAGAGGTCATCGCCAAAGCGCTCCTCAAGGTATCGGCCAAGCATCGGGAGGTCCTGGATCTGGTATTCTACCAGGGGTTCACCTACAAGGAGATCGCCGAGATCGTCGATGTTCCGGAAAACACGATCAAAACCAGGGTGTTCTATGCAAAAAAGGCGCTGCACGAAACATTGTGCGCGATGGGAGTAAAACAAAATGACCTATAGCCGGGATGCATTAAGAGAGATGATTCCCATCTACCTGAACGGCAGGCTCACCGCTGCCGAAACAGAGGCATTGGAAGCGGGTCTGCGTCAATACCCCGAACTCAAGGCGGAACTCAAGGCGTTCTCCGATATCAAGGCAAGCTACGAGGTGATCGCGGATCCCCCGGCAGTCGACCCCGACGCATTGTTTGCGCGCATCCAGGGAAGCATCCACAGCGAAGCGGATCCCGCTTCCGAACCCCGGCGGGCCGGCGGCATTGCACAGGTTATGCAGTATCTCCGGCGCATCTACCACACGCCGTCCCTGTCATGGTCGATGGCCGGTCTCCAGTTCGCCGCTCTGCTACTCGTATTTTTCATCCTTCCGCAGCAGACCACATTCAAGACCTATTCATCAACGGCCAATACGGACAAGGATAAAGTGCACCTGAACGTCGTTTTTCACAAAACGGCAAAGGAGATGGACATTCGCATGCTGCTGCAGCAGCTGAACGCTGTCATCACCAACGGCCCCAGCGCCGAGGGCCTCTATGTGCTGGCGGTCGAAGCGACGGCCGATATTGATGCACTGCTCAGCGCATTGAAGGCATCGCCCATCGTGCGGCTGGCCGAGAAATCGCTGTCCCGGCTGGAACCACGGCCGCCGCGCCGGGCGGACGATCTCCAATGGCGCCATGCCTGAACCCAAATGCTGTCTTAACGCAGAGAACGCGGGGATGTCGATCGGCATGTTCGGAACCAAAATCACAGGCCTGACCTTTTTACTTCTCATCGGTCTCATTTTCCTGATGACGCCGGCTTACGGCGCCCCTGCCACCCTCAACCGTTTGAGCACCGCATCGCCGCCGGCTGCGGCCACTGAACAAACCGGCGGGTGTGAGCAGTTCTCCCTCCTGCCCCCTTTCGTGCTGGCGGATGGACGCATCGGAACCACCTACCGCCAGCAGATCAAAACCTCGGCCCAGATCCGTCCCCCCAGCTTCAAGGTGACCAAAGGCCGAATGCCAGATGGCATGCACCTGGAAGGCGCCGGGTTTATCACAGGCACGCCCCAAAAAGCGGGACACTACCGGTTCAGCGTTAGAGCCTGGACCGAGTGTCCGACCCATGCAAACCGGGATGAAAAAACCTACGCGGTCCTCGTGCGCGACCGAAAGGTGGCCGTCACCGCCCAAGCCCAGCCGGTAACTCTCCTGGCCGAAGCGGGCAGGGATGGTGTTCACGCCATCCGATACCTTCTCAAAAGCACTTCTCCTGGCGATATACGGCTGTCTTCATCGGGCGGACGGTTTCTGGTCGAGGGCCGGGAGGTGGGCCGGACGGCGCAGCCGATCACCATCGTGGTCAGAGGGGGCAGCGCATGGGCCAGCGAATTACTGACCCTTCGCCGCAACGTGATGGCTGCCGCATGGCGATCAGGATCCCGAAAGATAACCTACCTGCGCGATTTTTCCGCCAAGGAATTCGCCACCACGGCGGAAGCCCGGCTGGAAATCTTCATCCAGCCGCCCGGCGCCGGCGGAGGCCGTCAGGCCCTGCCCTCTGACGATCAAAACGATCACAGCGTTGTACCGGGACATATTGTGGTGACGGCGGAGGCGACTTCCGGCGGCCGCCATGCCATCGACCGCCTGCCAAGCACCTATCCTCTTTCCATTGTGGAATCGTTCGAGATCCGCGCCCTGAACCAGCTTGTCACCGTCTTCTTCACCAAGGCCGATGTCGCGGCCTTGATCCCGCAGCTTCGCAATGAGCGCGGCGTTCTCCATGCGCAGCCCAATCGCTACTTTCGTACATTCGCCGACCCTCAGGACGACCTGCAGCAGGTCTACCGCCAATTGAACCTGGAGTCGGTCCACCGGCATTATCAGGGCCACGGCACCACGGTCGCCATCATCGACACCGGCGTGGATCTGCGGCACCCAGACTTGAAAGAGCGGGTGGTGCAGCACGCCAATCTGCTCCGCAACAATCCCTACCGGGCTGAAATCCACGGAACTGCTGTGGCCGGCGTGCTGGCCGCGGGCATCAACGGTTTCGGCATATCCGGTGTTGCACCAGGGGCGGACCTGATCGCCCTGAGGGCCTGTTGGCAGATTTCGGAGAAAGACCCGGAAGGGCGATGCACCAGCGTTTCGGTGTCCAAGGCCCTGGATACAGCCATAGCAGCCGAGGCCCGGGTGGTGAACATGAGCTTCGGAACGGCTGTACCGGACCGCTTGATGACCCGACTGCTGGAGGCCGGCGCCGATCGAGCCATCGTCTTTGTCGCTCCGGTGGGCAATCAACCAACGGCCGTGACCATCCCCTTTCCGGCATCCCACGAGAAAGTTCTGGCAGTCGGCGGCATCGATGCCAAGGGCGGCTTATACCCCAACCCGATCCTTGCCGCCACCGCCGGGTTGTGCGCGCCCGCCAGCAATATCCTGACCACCGTACCGGGCGGGGGCCATAACTTCATGAACGGCACATCCATCAGTGCGGCCATCGTGAGCGGCATCGTGGCGGTCGCCAAAGAAAAAAACCGGCATCTTGGCATCGCTTCGCTTCCCGATTACAAGGGTGACCTGTGCAGATGGCAGGAAGCGTTGATGCATCGATCACTGTGCGGCGCCCGTCCTTAGCCGGGACGGATCGCGCAATCATCTCCTTGTACCGGTTTGTCGGGCCGAAAAATGAACCTTTGGGGGCATACGGTCCACCTATCTCCAAACAGAAACGATGATTGCATTTTTCCAGACGCCCCAAAAAGGAGATGAGATGAAACCGCGAATGATACCACTCGGGATAGCAGCCCTCGTCTTGTCGCTGAGCACATCGGCTTTCTGCGGGGAGCCGATGCAGGCGGTACCCCGCAAAGCGACCATAACGCCTGGTGTGCACAAGGCCGAAAAAGTCAAAGGGGCGATGAAGTTGTCCACCGCCTTTAACGTCAAACAGGTCACCTTCAAGACGATTTCGATGAACAACCAGCTCCATCTCGTCGCCGCCGTCATCTTCAACAAGAACATCGACGCCGCCTCCGTGCGGCAGAACAACAACATTCGCCTGCTCACCCGAGACGCCAACAATTTCTGGGTGGATGCCTCGACCCAAAACAATATCGTCCAAATCAGGCCGAACTTCATCACCTGGGTGTGCGGTGCGCCGCTGGACCCGAACGGTACCTACAAGATGCACCTTCGCGGAACCATCAAAAGCCGGGATGGCGGATACCTGGACTGCAACGGCGACGGAAAAGGCGAAGGCGGCAGCCTGCCGGCCTACGAATCGCAGACCTACCAACCGCCCCACCTCATACGAGAGGGTTTGATCGACCGGTAGAATAGCTGCCCGGTGGTGAAGTGTGCAGCACGTCAAAATCGATGGCCGAACGGATCAGGGATGGCAATAGCCTCACTGGAATGCACCGGGGTATAAGAAAAGAATCGGAAGATTGTTGGTTTGCGGATCTATCATCCATAAAAAGGTGTTGCGCGTTAAGGCCGGCCAGATGGCCGGCCAAGGCTGCGTACGGGCAGGGATGGCAAGCAACCAGATTAAAGCCGTTCAATCCTCTCCCCTGCCATCATTGCAACGGCCGGGGGGATTTCGCTTCCAATGCGATGGCGTCTTATTTAACACGCTTCATCTGGCTTCCGCACTTGGGGCAGAACATAACGGCGATATTCTTTTCGTCCATCACCGACTCGATGCGCAGATGAACGCATTGTTCGCGCTTTTCGTTTTTACAACATGAACCATTGGTACACTTGTAGGTTAAATTCATCGTATCCCCTCCTCTTTTTTATTTTCACCGGCCACCTCCTGCCGCAGTTCCGGCATGAGCTCCTCCGTAGCCATGAAGGAACGATCAAAAAGCATTTTCAAGCCCAGGTCAAGTTAAAATTTTATTAGGAAATGGATGGTATGCCGTGCATCCGTTTGAGATCGGATTCGCAAGGGAGGTTGGATCTGTGCTTCGACACACCGCCGATGGTCGCCGCACCACTATAACCGGTAAATGGTCGGTTTGTCGTCGGCGTCGATTTCGATGCCCACCGTATCGCCGGTCTTGAATCCCAGTCGGTGGAACTCGCTGACCATGTTGTCATGCTTCTCCAGGTGCCAGTAGACCGACCACAGGGGATTGCGCACGGTATCGATGCCGTAAGCGTCGTGACTGCCCAGGTTGATGCGCAGCTTATCCTTTGCGATCAGGGTATCGGCTTCCGCAAGAAAGATATCGACCTTGTAGACGTTGTCGAGCAGCACCTTTGAGAATTGGGCCTGCAACTCAGGGGTCTCATCGAGGTAGTGGCTGGCAATCTGGTAAAGCTCTTCGGCCTCCTGAATGGAAAGGCCCAATACGGCATACCGGTGGTGCCGGAGGGCAAAACGTTCCATTTGCTCCTCGTAGGTTTCCACAGTGGAGATGAGATCCTCGATGCGCGGCCGGGGACCCTGGCAGCCCAGCACCATGTCCTCGCACTGGCTGATCAGGTTGATGTAGAAGGAACGGTTGTCGAGTACGAAGAGCGGCCTTTCCCGATAACTGCGTCGTTTGCGGATGCGCCGCAGGCCATCCAGTTTGATGCTGCGCTCGCTCTCCTTTTGCTCCAGCGTTTCGATGTGGGAGATGTCCTTGGCCTGGACCACGAAGATATCCCCCCTGGAAGAGACGATATACTCGATCTCACATCGAAATCCCAATATGTCCTCGATTTTTTTCGAGAGCTGCACCAATCGGCGGTCATGGGGAATGCGTGTGATATACGGCTCTCGCTGGATCTTTCTGGACCGGTCCCGGCAATACCCGAACTCCCAAAGGTTCCCCAGTTCCTTGGCCATCACCGCCGTTCCTTCGATGAAGGGCATGACGATCACACCCATCTGCTCCAGATCCACTTCAGGCGCATTATTGAAGTGCTGCTGCCGCTGAATGGAAAGCCACTTGGTGGTACTCGCCTTACGGATCATCTTCTTGCGGGCGTACTTGATGCCCCCGACATCCGCATAGGTGCCAAAAGAGTCAAACGTACCGCTTTTATACTCTTCCTCTGCTATGTGTGCACTGCGGGCAATGACTTTAAACCCGTCGCAATGTTTCGTTAGGAATTCTTCCAGAGCCCCAAAATTTTCATTCTGAAAGTCCTCCGGGTTCAGGTAGATAAAGGGCGGCACATTGATTCCCTCCGCCTGCAGAATCTCCAAAAACTTTGCCTTTGCCGGAATCTTCACCCGCATAGTGGCCACCTCTGTCCATCACCGCATGGGAAACGCTGCCCAAAGCAAACCAGAAACCGTTTCCTGTTGACATCCCCGCCGCACTGTCTTAAAACTGACTGATCAATCAGTCAGTTTATTTTTTTGTTAACACAACACCGGGCGCCATGTCAAAAAAAAACCACATTTTACATCACGCCACGGCCCTGTTTGCACGCAAAGGATTCAAGGAGACCGCCATGGCAGAGGTCTCCGAACTCAGCGGCGTGGCCAGCGCAACCATTTTTTATCATTTCGCCAGCAAGGAGGAGCTGCTGCTGGCGATTTTAGGGCGGGTTAAAGAGGCGATTCTTCAAAAGTTCGACCGGTACAAGCAAGAGCACCAATTCGCAACCGGCTATGATGCCGTCCGGGGAGCCATCAGCTACTACCTTGGCCTTGCGGCCGAGATGGAGGACGAGTTCCTTCTGCTGCACCGGCATTTTCTGTACCAGCTGGCCGAGGTCAATCCGACCTGCCGCAACCACCTGGAAGAGATCTACAATTGCCTGGTGGATATTATCGAACGGAGCATCGCGGCCGGCTGCGAGGACGGCTCCATCGGCCGGGTGGAGGCGCATAAGACGGCCCTTATTCTTTTTTCCGCAGTGGACGGCATGGTACGCTTCAACACGTACGGGCTCTATGATGCCGGAGCCCTCTACCAGGAGCTGCTGGCGTGCTGCGATCGGATTCTGTCGCCATCATGAGGGGCATTGGAGCGCTATGGTTTCTTATCTGAAAAATGGATGGGTCGGGCGCATGCTCCCTTTTACAGTGTGGATGGGCGAGTGCCGATCGGCGACCCTGAAGGCCGATGTTGTGGCCGGTGTCACGGTGGCGCTGGTTTTGATCCCCCAATCCATGGCCTATGCCCAATTGGCCGGCCTGCCGGCGTATTACGGTCTCTACGCATCCTTTCTGCCGCCGATGGTCGCCGCCCTTTTCGGCTCGAGCCGCCAGTTGTCCACCGGACCGGTGGCGGTGGTCTCCCTGCTCACCGCCGTGGCCCTCGAGCCGCTGGCCCAATCCGGTACGCAGGGTTATATCGGATACGCCGTCCTGCTGGCGGTGATGGTGGGGGTTTTTCAATTTCTGCTGGGCATATTACGGCTGGGGGTACTGGTTAATTTTCTCTCCCACCCGGTGATCAACGGTTTTTCCAATGCCGCCGCCATCATCATCGCGTCATCCCAGCTGTCCAAACTGCTGGGTGTGGAAGCCGAAACAGCCGACCTGCACTTCCAAACCATCGCCAATGTGATTCAATCGGCAATCCACTATCCCCACTGGTCCACCCTCGTGATGGGGCTGGCCGCGTTCGCCATCATGTATACCATGCGGGTGCTCTATCCGCACACGCCCAACGTTCTGGTGGCAGTGGTGGTCACCACCATGATCTCATGGTTGACGGATTTCGAGCAAAAGGTCGAGGTGCCCATCGACGCCCTCGCCGTACCGAGCGCCCGGACACTGGTCAGTGAATTCAACACCACCGTCGAAACCCAGGCCCGGCTCACCACCCGAAAGAGCCAATTTTCCCTGCAATCGACCGACGAGCGTAAAAACGGCAATACCGAAGCCGCCCTGAAAGCCGCCCACCAAGCCCAATTGCTCAACCTGCAGATCGATGAACTGGAGCGCCGGGCAGCCGGTATCCGGGAAGAGATGCGCAAGCTGCTCATGGAGGGAGTGGCCTACTCACCGAAAGGGGCCAGCGGATTCTATCCCTCCGGCGCGCTGCCTGCCGAGGCCAAGGGGGACGGGCGCACCTGGCGCATCCTGGTCGGCCGCCATCCCATCGACCTCGGCGCCATCCCGCTCTCAGCCGGCGGCAAGGTCGTCGGCACCATCCCCAAAGGGATCCCCGGCTTTATCATGCCGTCGGCGGACCTCAATGTCATGGGACACCTGATGCTCTTTGCCGTCATCATTTCCCTTATCGGATTCATGGAGGCGATCTCCGTAGCGCGGGTGGCGGCAGCCCAGACCGGTCAGCGCGTCGATGCCAACCAGGAACTGGTAGGCCAGGGGCTGGCCAACATAATGGGAGCCCTTACCCGCGGCTACCCGGTTTCGGGCTCGTTTTCCAGAACAGCCGTCAATCTCAAGGCAGGCGCTTTCACCGGCCTTTCCAGCGTGGTTACCTCACTTCTGGTTGTGGCGGTGCTATTCTTCTTCACACCCCTGCTCTACCACCTGCCCCAATCGGTGCTGGCGGCCATCATCATGATGGCGGTTATGGGGCTGATCAACATCAAGGGCTTCTTCCAGGCCTGGCGGGCCCAGTGGTATGACGGCGCCATATCGGTGGTCACCTTTGTCTGCACACTGGCCTTCGCACCGCACCTGGAGCGCGGCATTCTCATCGGCGTGGGGCTCTCGCTGGCCGTATTTCTTTACAAAAGCATGCGGCCGTCGGTGGTGGACCTGTCGCTGGGGGTGGATCGCCAACTGCACGATGCGGTTGCCCACGGCCTGGAGCAGTGCCGCCATATCGACGTGGTCCGGTTCGACGGCCCGCTCTTTTTTGCCAACGCCAGCTACCTGGAAGACCAAATCCGGCAGCGGCGTAAATCCAAAAAAGAGCTCAAATCCATCATCATCGTGGCCAATGGCATCAATGACATCGATGCGTCCGGGCAGGAAGCGCTCTCTTTTGTGGTGGACCGCGTCCGCAGGGCGGGGATTGAGATATCGCTGAGCGGCGTTAATGAGACGGTGATGGCGGCCCTGACCCGCACGCACCTGGCCGCCAAAATCGGAGAGGACCATTTCTTCCCCACCATGAAGCAAGCGATCAATGGCATCCATGCCCGCACCCATAAGGGCAGCGAAGAAGAAAACTGCCCGTTGCGTACCGTGGTCGTCGCCTCGGCGCATCAATTGGCAGAGGAGAATTAACATGTCTGTTATCAGCATTTTCAGCGGTAAATTCTGCCACGCCCAACGGGTAACCGATGAAGTGCGGGCCAGTACCGGATATCGAATCTTGAGAGATGCCGAAGCTGTCGGCACCGCCCGGGACCTTTCCGGCATCGCCGCCGAAAAGATCGGGCGCGCCTTTGCCGCCAGGACATCTGTGTTCAATAAGTTCACCCGGGAAAAAGAGTGTTCGGTGGCCTATCTGCGACTCGCCGTGGCCCAGCACATCGCCGAAGACAACCTGATCATCGCCGGCTTTTGCGGGCAGCTCATTCCCAACACCATCAGCCATTTGTTGCGTGTGGCCCTGATCGGCGACACGGACTACCGGGTGGCGGTGGCTGACGAAACACAAGGATTGACCCGCAAGGAGGCCATCAAGCAATTGCGCAGCCACGATGAAGACTGCGCAGCCTGGATCGATTTTCTTCACCGTGCCCCCATGGATTGCTGGGACCCGAAACGATACGATCTGTTCATCCCGATGAACAAGACCTCGGTGGACCAGGCCAGCGCCTTGATCGAAGAGAATGTGCTCAAGTCCGTGGTGCAGGCCACGGACGACTCCAGAAAAGCGGTGTCGGACTTTCGACTGGCTGCAGAGGTGGAAGTCGCGCTGGTGCGGCAAGGCCACAATGTGGATGTAGCGGCCGACGGCGCAGAAATCACCTTGAGCTTGCACAAACAGGTGCTGATGCTCGGCCGGCTCGAAGATGAGCTGAAGAACATCGCCTCCACCGTTGATGGCGTAAAAACGGTCAATTTGAAAGCCGGTCACACCCTGCATCGAAGCACCATTTACCGCAAGCACGATTTCAGCCTTCCGGACCGGGTTCTGCTGGTGGACGACGAGCGCGAACTGGTGCAGACCCTGTCCGAACGTCTGGAGATGCGCGACGTGGGATCGGCCGTGGCCTATGACGGCGCCTCCGCCCTGAAGCTGGTTGAAGACGACGAACCCGAGGTTATGATCATCGATCTGAAAATGCCGGGCATCGATGGTTTGGAGGTGCTTCGCAAGGTCAAGCGCACCCGCCCTGAAATCGAAGTGATCATTCTGACCGGCCAGGGCTCGGAGGAGGACAAGGCCCGATGCATGGAGCTGGGCGCCTTCGGATACCTGCAAAAACCGGTGGATATCGAGGAATTGAGCCGGATGCTGAAAGAGGCCCATAAAAAGATACAACACCGAAAATAGGGAATTCTGACCATGGAACTAAAATTGACGGTCCTGGGTGAAACCGGCCTGCGTTTCTTCGGAAAGATGTCCGCAGCCAATGCCCATGAAATCAAGAACGCCCTGGCCATCATCAACGAGAATGCCGGTCTGCTGGAAGATCTCATCATGCTTACCGAGCAGGGCGCACCCCTGGATACGGAGCGCATCAAGCGCCTGGCCGGCGTCATCAAACAACAGGTCGCGCGTGCCGACGAAATCGCCAAAAGCACCAACCGTTTCTCCCACAGCGTCGATCGCGACCACGGACCGGCGGATTTGGGCCAATCCCTGTATCTGGTCAGAACCATGGCCATGCGCTTTGCCACGAAGCGCCACATCGGCATCGAAATTATTCCGCCGGAATCTTCGATCACACTGCCCATCAGGCCTTTCATGCTGCTTCAGCTGCTTTGGATCTGTTTGAGCTGCGCCATGGAGGCCACCAATGCCGAAAAGACCATCCAGATTGAAATCGAACGAAGCGCCGACGCCAACATGGTGCGGTTCGGCCCCCTCTCACACCTTGAGGAAGCCACCGTAGCTGCGCTAAACGACTCGCCGGAAACCATGGTATTGCTTGAACTGCTGAACAGTCGAATCGGGGCGGACCTCCCCAAAGGCGATTTGGTGCTTACGTTTCAGAGAAACCATGGACGGGGAAACAGGCGTCGGTGATCGGCCCATAGCTGACATGGCAAAGTGACAGCGCCTTCAGGCGCTGAACCGAATTCGAGACGGATCAATCAGAGTTACTTAACCGATAACCGGGCTGCGGCCCCCCATTTTGGAGGAAACAATATGACCGAAAAAGTACTGCTTGTGGACGATGAAGAGGATTTCCTGGAAATCATGTCTGAGCGGATGGAGGCGCGTGAAATGATGGTCACCACCTGCACATCGGCGGAAGAGGCCCTTGAAATTATCAAGGCGGAAACCTTCGATGCCATTATCCTCGACTTCATGATGCCGGGAATGGACGGTTTCCAGGCGCTGCGGGAAATCAAATCCAGACTTCCCGAAGCGCAAATCATCCTGCTTACCGGCCATGCCACCGTGGAGAAGGGTGTTGAGGCGATGAAAATGGGCGCCACCGATTTTCTTGAGAAACCGGCTGATATCGAAGCCCTCGAGAGAAAAATAAAGGATGCCAGCGCGCGCCGCATGCTCATCGTGGAAAAGGAGACCGAGGAACGCATCAGGGATATCATCCGCCGAACCGGTGTGTGATATCGGGAGCGATGACGGATGCTCGACAACGGCGGCGCTGCGATGGCGCTTCATGCCCGAAGTCGGCGGGCGCATGGGGCATTTGATCCGGAACATCCTATGGACAGGAATGGCTTGCGTCAGGCAACCAGCATGCATGTCGGCGAAGCCGGACTCCCGTTCAGCGCATGGGGTGAAGTATTGTTTGCCTACTATCTTGACTTGAACGGTGATAAATCATAATAAGAATTATTACCAACTTGTAACAAGGTGCAATTCGTATAATGAAACGGCTCAAGATTTCGCTGAAGGGAAAATTTTTCATCGGAATCGTTCTCACCGTTGTTCCCGTCATGGGCTTGATCTTTGCCTGGACCGGCATCCGTAACGAACGCCATGCTACCAGCCAGGTGATCAACCAGGCGCGCATTCTGGCCCGGCAAATCATCATGACCCGGCAGTGGATCGCAGATTGCGGCGGCATCCTGGTGGCCCGCGACAGCCTTGGCGCTCAAGGCACCCGATACTTTTATGACGACCGGCTTAAAACTTCGAGAGGCGTGTTC
>JBNLAV010000179.1:0-10882 GCA_050302315.1 Desulfobacteraceae bacterium | reverse complement strand
GACACCGCGAAGTTTAATGAGTTCTTGTCAAAAATATCGGGATAAACCGGCCGGTGACTCGATTTAAGCCGCCGCATAACAATCACATGCACTCGGACAGCAAAAAGCGCCGCTCGTTCCTCGCTCTGATTTTTGCTGCCGGTGATGTGAGGCGTTATCTTAAATAAGAAATGAAGAGTACCGGCAAAGAAAACTTAAAAATTTTTATTGTGACTCATCTTTAACATGCCTTCTTAGTTAACGCCCGGATTTCATCTGAACCCTGATCGACACTTCATGACGTTCATTATCGGTATCGTCATTTGGTCAAAGAGAGCCATTTTACGTTTGACAAAACAACAGCAGGTGTTTAAAAAAAATATCGTCTGAGTTGTCTCACAGCAGATTCCAATCCACGTTGCAGTTTTAGGCATAAGTACATCCTTTTTTAAGTACGTTCGATTTTGGGTCTCACCTGCGGCACCGTTTTATTTAAGATTTTGAGTTCCTCATCTGATTTCTTTTTATTCAAAGCGAAAGGAAAATGCTAAATGCAAATGCTCCTTGGATTGGCTGGCCTTGGTATTAGCGTCCCTAAAACGAGTTTAGGGGTAGGCGCGGCCATTGGAAAATTATATTTCAGAGAGAATCCTTACACTGCTAAGGAAAAAGCCCTCTCAGTCAAACTGGGACCAAAACCGACAGTATGGAGACAGTCCGATATTGAAGGATTGCTTAAAAATGGGTTGCAGTAAGGGAAAGGAGAAGGCAAAAAATCATGGAAATGCAATTCGGTTGTGTGGGTTTCGGTTTGGGTTATAAAAAATTATCGTTTGGACTGGCTAACATGGTGCGCTTAAAAATACGCCATGGGCTTTATGACGATAACATCATAAAGCTACAGCTAAACGACATGCTTTGTGTTGGCGGAAGGTCTGGCTCGTCGCTGGTCATAAGCGCATTTGAAACTGAATGGTTTTGGCTCAATGGTGACCCAAAAGCAATTAATTGGGTGTACGACTTGCCAAGGCTTATAAATCATAAAGCGGAATTGATCGCCACCGGTCTTACAGCAGGCAACCGCTTAACAAGCAAGTTAGGTTCCGATAAGTTGGGCGATGCTATAGGAACTAATCAAATGCGCTTTACCTTTAACACCTTTGACAAGCACGGCAATTCTACAACAAGAATATCAAACAAGATAGTCCCAATAAGAGACGGTTGGCAGCTATCCGACTTTAAGGTGACAGGCATACTTCAAACAAGCGAAATATAAAAAGGAGATGCTGAACATGGATAAAATTATCATAACGGGCAAGGCCATTAATTGGGTTTTGATTTCAGTCCTGTTGGGCTTCGGCCTGTATGTTATTTCATCGACTTTTATAATGAAGATAACACTACCTCAACCAAACAGGGTCGCATTATTCGGGGTTGCGGTGACGTTCATGTTCGTTGCGATCATGAAGGAATTTTTCCTAAAGACCATATGGATTCGCATTGCTTTGACAATTGCCGTTTTTGCCGGTCTTGTCGCCTCTCTTTATTTTCTTTGGACATATCCTATTTTGTAGTTTTTAGAATGACGATAACCTCGTTTGCAGCGGATCGCAAGGACCATGCGCCCGCTGAAACGCGCCGTTGGGTGCTAATAGGAGTAAATACAGATGGTACGAAGAATCGCATGTATAGTTATAATTGGATTGATTTTTTCTGGCATCACCGCCTTTGCCGCAGATTCAAAAATGGAAGCGGACGCCCTATCCGCAGCCGAAAAATGGCTTACTTTGGTTGACAGTCAAAAATATGCCGAAAGCTGGAATGAAGCTGCAACGTTATTCAAGAATGCGGTTCAACCCAAGCAGTGGAAACAATCAATGATGGCGGTTCGGGAGCCGCTTGGTAAGCTTATTTCAAGAAAAGTGAAAACGAAAGTTTACAAATCCTCTTTGCCTGGCGCTCCCGATGGTGGATATATCGTCATTCAGTTCGATTCATCGTTTAAAAACAAGCATGTCGCAGTGGAGACAGTCACCCCAATGATGGATCAGGATGGTATATGGCGAGTGTCAGGATATTACATAAAATAAATATAAAGGGCCCAGATCAGCCCTTGACTCATTCGTCTAATTCAAATGCGTCAAGGGCTGATCTGACCCGTAAACCTAATATTATCCTTTTCCAATGAGATAGCGAGCTAAAATAAATGCCGCCCTTTGCTTTGCGGTAGGGCGGCACTTTGGTATGGACTATGTTTTATCTGATCGGTTTAGTGTTGCGTTAAGCGACTTCTTCGAAGTCTGCGTCGACCACATCGTCGTCCGCCGCTTTCCCTCCTGCTGCTGCTCCGCCCTGGGTCTGACCGGCCTGGGGACCGGCGCCCTCCTGGGATTGAGTGCGGCTGTAGGCGGCCTGGGCCATGGTGTGGGCGATCTGGGTCAACTGTTCGGTGAGCTGGCGCATGCGGGCTGCGTCTTCGCCCTGCATGGCGGTTTTGAGTTCGGCCACGGCGGCTTCGGCCTGGCTGCGGCTGGCACTGTCCAGGTTGCCGCCCATTTCCGCTATGGATTTTTCCACGGCATAGATCTGGGCGTCGGCGGCGTTGCGCGCTTCCACCAGTTCTTTCTTCTTCCGGTCCTCCGTGGCGTGGAGCTCGGCATCGCGCACCAGCCGGTCGATCTCTTCCCGGGTCAGGCCGCTGGAGGCGGTGATCTGGATCGACTGCGCCTTGCCGGTGGCCATGTCCTTGGCCGATACATTGACGATCCCGTTGGCGTCGATATCAAAGGTCACCTCGATCTGGGGCAGGCCGCGCGGGGCGGGTTGGATGCCCACCAGCTCAAAGCGCCCCAACGTCTTGTTGTCCGCGGCCATCTCGCGCTCGCCCTGGAGCACGTGGACCGAGACCGCCGGCTGGTTGTCCTCGGCGGTCGAAAAGATCTGGCTCTTCCTGGCCGGGATGGTGGTGTTCTTTTCGATCAGCCGGGTCATGACACCGCCCAAAGTTTCGATGCCCAGGGATAGCGGGGTGACGTCCAGCAGCAGCACATCTTTGAGGTCGCCTTTGAGCACGGCGCCCTGGATGGCGGCGCCCATGGCCACCACTTCGTCGGGGTTGACCCCTTTGTTGGGCTGCTTGCCGAAGATCCTGCGGACGCGCTCCTGCACGGCCGGCATGCGGGTCATGCCGCCCACCAGGATGACATCGTCGATCTGGCCGGCGCTGAGCCCGGCGTCTTTCAATGCCGTCCGGCACGGTCCTTCCAGCCGGTCGAGCAGTTCGGCGATCAGTGCCTCCAATCGGCTGCGGGTGATCTTGATGTTCAGGTGCTTGGGGCCGGAGGCGTCCGCCGTGATAAAGGGCAGGTTCACCTCCGTCTCCAGGGTGGTGGAGAGTTCCATTTTAGCCTTTTCCGCAGCTTCCTTAAGGCGCTGCAGGGCCATGGCGTCCTTGCGCAAGTCCACCCCCTGATCCTTTTTAAACTCGTCGGCCAGGAAGTCGATCAGCCGCAGGTCGAAATCCTCTCCGCCCAGATGGGTGTCTCCGTTGGTGGCCTTGACTTCGAAGACCCCGTCACCGATCTCGAGGATCGAGACATCGAAGGTGCCGCCGCCCAGGTCGAATACCGCCACTTTGCCTTCTCCGCGCTTGTCCAGTCCGTAGGCCAGAGAAGCGGCGGTGGGTTCGTTGATGATCCGCTGGACGTTCAGACCGGCGATCTTGCCGGCATCTTTGGTGGCCTGGCGCTGGCTGTCGTCGAAATAGGCCGGCACGGTGATTACGGCGTCGGTTACCGTTTCTCCCAAATGCGCTTCAGCCGCTTTTCGCAGTGCCGTCAGGATCTGGGCCGAGATTTCGGCCGGGCTGTGGGTCTTGCCGCTGAGTTCGATGTGGGCGTCACCGTTGGCGGCGGCCACGATCTTGTAAGGCAAAATTCCCCGGTCCTTTTGAACCTGGGGTGAATCAAACTTGCGCCCGATCAGCCGCTTGACCCCGAATACCGTGTTCTGCGGATTGGTCACCGCCTGGCGTTTGGCGATCTGGCCCACCAGCCGTTCGCCCCGGTTGGATACGGCGTAGATGGAAGGGGTGGTCCGGCCGCCCTCCGGGTTGGTGATGACCTTGGCCTCGTTGTTTTCCATGATGGCGACGCACGAATTGGTGGTCCCCAAATCTATTCCGATAATTTTTCCCATCTTTCCGGTCTCCCTCATTTTTCAGTTGAGCACACGAAACGTTATTCGTTGTTGTCATTACTAAAATAGTTACAAGATTATAGTAATGCACTCAACTATCATGTAAAGAGGGGAGGGGAAATAATTTCGATACGGAACATCACCCACAATAAAAGGTGGGGGTGGAGCTAAACGGATTCGTCGGGCAAGGCGGATCGGCTTGCGGTTCTGTACTCCAGGTATTTCCGGGTGATCTCCTGCTCCAGTTTGGCGCGCTTGCGCGCCGGCACCACAACACGCAAAACCAGGTGATATTCGTCGGGTTCGGCGATCTGGATCTGGACCCGCGGTTCGATGTTCGGCTCCTCCAGGCTCTGCTGCCGGGCAAGCCGCGTCATCATCTTGCGCGCCTGTTCGATGTAGGGGGCGCTGACCTCACGGGCCGCTTTGAGCAGTTCCTGTTCGTCGGCCGACCAGTTCCGGTTGGCTTCAATGGGAATGGTCATCAGGTGAAACACAAATTCGCTCTGGGCAAAGGTTTCGTTTTTCACGCTGGCGCTCAAAAAGAGGCTGTTGGGCAAAAAGATGGTCAACCCGGTGTATTGATGGGTTTTGTCCCCGGGTCCGATCTCGAGCAGGATGATCCCCATAAGGTTCTGGTCGATCACATCGCCCCGGATGCCGTCCACCTCGATACGGTCGCCGACGGCGACGAACTTGGCGGCGCTGCGGTAGGCAAACCCGACGAGGTTGAGAATGAACTCCTTGGTGGCGATGACGATGGCGGCGGCTATGACCACGATGGAGGCCGCCACCGTGCGAAGCTGTTCGATCCATACCGCAATGCCGATACCGATGATGATAAACAGGGTGATGTTGCGGATGCGGACGATCCATTGGCGTTTGTGGGTCGAGCGCAGACGGGGGTTTTTCTTGACCCATCGTACGGTAAAGAACCTGGCAAGCAGCGCCACCAGGATCAGGATTGCCATGTTCAGCAGTTTGACAAAGACGGGATTGGCTAGCTGGTTTTCCATCACGTTTCCTCATCAGGGTCTATTGGCTTCCAGCCCATGGGCGAAAGCCTTGATCATCTCACCGACCCGAATCACAAGGTCATGGGACGACGCGCTCTGAATTCGTATATCGCTGATGGCTCAACGTATACGATGTCGCATTGCAGGTACAAGTTTAAAAACGATCGGGGGTTGGTCAATGCAAAAAGGAACTTATCAATAGCCTGCTAATAAATGAACCGATCCATCACCAAAAATAAGGTGTTGTGCGTTGAAGCCGGCACCCTGACCTCTTGTCAAACCTGATATCGATCCGGAAAAAAATGCAGGCTGGCCGTCGATGTGAGGGAAGGATGAATACGCTTTTGACAGGACCATTGGTATACCGAATTGCGCCATGGAGAACACCACGGCCTCGATGGGCTGACTACCAGGCGCGATGACGGCCTTCGTGGGTTCCGTGTCGGAACCCGTTATTCCACAATTCGCAGGAGACCGGTCATGGAAGTTCTTCTTTTTCGCCTCCGTCGGCCCGCCCTTTGACCGATCAGGAGGCCGACGCCGGACGCAATGGCCGCAAACCCGTATTTTTTTCCTTATTTCGTTTTTCCAGGGCGAGCGCCTTCGACTGCCGGGCGGTGACCAGGGGCACCGGGCAGCGTCGGAAGAGATGGCTGACCGTCGATCCCAGGATTCTGTCGGAGAGCGGCAGGTGCTTGGAGGCTCCCACCACCACCATGTCGACCTCTTTTTCTTCGATCAGATCGAGCAGCACTTCGGACGGAACGCCGACCCGGACGATGGTTTCGATTTTCAGTCCCGGATGGCGGCGACCGGCCACCAGAAGGCCCAGTTCTTCGTGGCCGCTCTTGATCTCTTCCCGGACATAGATCGATACGGATTCGTTCAAGTCCTTAACGCTATTCGGAAAATGCGAAAAGGCCTGGCGAACGGCCTCCACATTGCGCTCCTGGATAACACGCACCAGAATCAGGCGCCGGCCTGTGACAGCGGCCAGATCGGCGGCGTAGGCCGCCACGTGATTGGCTTGGGATGAATCGTCGCAAGCCGCCATGATGACATCCGGGCTCTTCATGGTCTGCTCCTGTCGTGGGTTGCAGTCGCTTTCAGCCGCGAAGTGATACAAAGGGCATGCCAATTGCCGCGTGATTCATTTTTGACTGGGGGCAGGTGCTTTTTAGATTACCGATTGATCCATGGCACATTAATTGTATGACCATCCCTGCAGTCGCTGCTTCTTGGCATCACTGCGATACCTAACATTTTTTGGCTCGACCCCAAGGAGAGAGACCATGCAGTGGAAATTCTGGAAAAAAAGAACCTCAGAATCCGGTACCGCCGGCACCGATTCCAAAATGCCCGGCCCGAAACAGTTGCCCCAGCAGATAGGGGGGTATCTCGTGATGAAGAAGAAACTGGACCCTGACTGGGTGTGGTCCCTAAGGTGCGTCGTCCGACGGTATCCGCAGAGAAAAAAACAGTTTGACTTCAGGGTGTTTGACCCGGTGGAAATCAGGAACAGAGGTCTTCACATCGCCAACTTTACGAGTCTGGATGCCCATCCGGAGCTGATTCTATTCCAGGGGTTCTACAATAAATACGTTCCCGAGGCGCACTTCACCGAGGTCGAAACGGGTGACAAAGCGGCGTAGCCATACACCGTCCGATGGCGGGCGGATGCGTGAAGATCCCGCCCGCCGGACCCCAAGCAACCGGCAACACAAGGCCCGAGCCCATGGCCCCTCCGATACAAAAAATCGCGGTGCCCATCGACTTCAGCCCGTTTTCGAAACCCGCGGTAGAATATGCCGCTGTGCTTGCCAAGCGCGTTAACGCGTCGATCGTCCTGATCAACGTCATCGACCAGCGAGGACTGGATCGCTTCATCCGCTTCAGCGGCGCGAGCCACTCCAATGGTGAAAAATATAAACAGGGACCGTTGGAGAACCACCGCCAGCGGTTGCAGGAGATGGCCGAAGAACTCGAAGGCAAGGGCATTCATACCGAGACCCATCTGGTCGTTGATTTCCCCTTCAGAGGTATTTTGTCGTGCATCTCGCAATCCGGCTGCGACTTGCTCATCATGGTTACCAAAGGGCGTACCGACACTGCCGATGTGCTGGTGGGATCCTGCGCCGACAAGCTCTTCCGCCGATCTCCGGTGCCGGTGGTGAGCCTTCCACCGGTTTTTTTAAAGACTTCTTAGGCATCATCCAACATATCAAGCACGAGTGCCGTACGGCTGGGCAGGTAAAGGCTCAGCTGGTAGGGGCCGGACCCGGATGGAGACGGCGGTGTGGTGAGGTGGTGCGTGCGGTGGTCGAGCCGCTGGTGGCCGCCGAAGGCTTCATCGTCTGAGTCGAGGATGATGCGGTATCGGCCGGACGGGGCCGGGAAGCGATAGTCGGTAAGCGAACGGTTCGGGTGGAAATTGAAGGCGAAGACCAGGCCGCCGCGTTCGAAGACGAGCACCTTGTCGTCGTCGCGCTCCCACAACTGCCGGGGTGCGGGCGAGGCCAGGAGGCTGCGGTCTGCGGCTAGTTTGATCATGGCGCGGTCGAGCCGTTTGAGCTGCCGGTATCGGAGATGAGGACTGTCGGCCAGGCGCCACTGGCGCCGGGCGTAGTGATAGGACCAGTTGTTACCCTCCCGGGGAAAGTCGATCCATTCCGGATGGCCGAACTCGTTGCCCATGAAATTGAGATAGCCGTGACCGGCTGTCGCAAGGGTGATGAGACGGATCATCTTGTGCAGGGCGATGCCCCGGTCGACCCGCAGATTTTCGCTGTCGACGGACATGCTGTCGTACATCTCCTTGCCGATGAGACGGAAGATCAGGGTCTGGTCGCCGACCAGGGCCTGGTCGTGGGACTCGGTGTAGGAGATGGTTTTCTCGTCCCGACGGCGGTTGTTGAGTTCGAACCACAGGCCGCCCATGTGCCAGGCTTCGTCCGGGGTGTCTTTGGTCAGCTTGATCCAGTTGTCGGGGACGCCCATGGCAAAGCGGTAGTCGAAACCCAAACCGCCGGCTTCTTCCTCCCGCGCCAGGCCGGGCATACCGCTGACATCTTCGGCAATGGTGACCGCATCCGGCCGCACCCGGTGAATCACGCGGTTGGCCAGTGCCAGGTAGGCCAGGGCCGATTCGTCCACACTGTCGTCGAAGTAGTCGTCATAGCAGGTAAAGGCCTTGTTCATGCCGTGGTGATGGTAGAGCATGGAGGTGACCCCGTCGAAACGGAAGCCGTCCACTTTGAACTCATCCAGCCAGTAGCGGCAGTTGGAGAGCAGAAAGTGCAGCACCTGGGGCTTTGCGTAATCGAAGAGGCGCGAATCCCAAAGTTCATGGCGCCCCCTGTTGCCGGTATGAAAATAAAGGTGGTCGCTGCCGTCGAAACGGCTCAGCCCCTCGACCTCGTTGTTGACGGCGTGGGAGTGGACCAGGTCCATGAGGACGGTGATTCCCATACCGTGGGCGGTGTCGATGAGCGCCTTGAGATCTTCGGGCGGACCGAAGCGTGAAGAGGGGGCGAAGAAACTCGAGACGTGATATCCGAATGAGCCGTAATAGGGGTGCTCGGGGATGCCCATGATCTGGAGGGTGTTGTAGCCGGCCGCCTGAATCCTGGGCAGGATGTTTTCGGTGAACTCCGCATAGGTTCCCACCCGGCCCTCTTCCTGGGCCATTCCGATGTGGACTTCATAGATCAGCGGCGGCTGGTCCGGAACCTGGAAGCCGGGATGGCGCCAGGTGTGGCCGATCTCCGGCCGCCACACCTGGGCGTTGAAGATGAGGGTGTCCGGGTCCTGCACCACCCGGCGGGTCCATGCGGGAATGCGGTCTCCGTTGCCGCCGGGCCAGTGAACGCGCAGGCGGTAGAGGTCGCCGTGATGCAGACGGCCGGCCGGCAGCACCAGTTCCCATACGCCGTGGTCGTCCACCCGCCTGCAGGCCAATTCGTCGGTTTCCCGCCACCCGCTGAGATCGCCGACCAGAAAAATCGCCTCGGCATGGGGGGCATACTCACGGAAGATCCATCGGTTCTCCCGGAAGTGCAGGCCGAAGAATTCATGGCCCGATGCGAAATCGGCCAGACTGTCCTGCGTGGGGGAGAGTGCTTCTTCGGTCCGGTCGATAAGCGCCAACCGCCGCGACAGGACCGATCGAAACGGTTCGAGGTAGGGGTCATCACGTACAAGCAGGTGCAGCCGGTTCTGGATAATGTCTGTTGTCATGGCAGTACAGGGCCGTCTCGTAGTGGCGGCGCATGGCGCCGTTCAGTGAAAAATCGGTCGTTCGAGCATCTTTTCGTACAAGTCGATATATTTACGGGCATTGACGTCATGGGTAAAGGTGGCCTGGGCGTATTGCATGATGCGGGCGATATTGCGCTCCCGGGTCGCTTCGGGCAGCCGGTAGAACGCCATCGCCTGGTGGATGGCCCATTTTAATCCGCCGGCATCGTAAGTCTCGAAAAGAAAACCGCTTCCGGCGCCGTCCCCATCATAGTGGACAATGGTGTCGTGCAGGCCGCCGGTGTCGTGGGCCACGGGCATGGCGCCATAGAGCTGGCAGATCATCTGGGGCAGGCCGCACGGCTCGAACCGCGACGGCATGAGCACAAAATCTGCGGCGCCGTAGCCGATATGCTCCAGGCGTTCCGAAAAATCACAGACCGCCACCCGCTGGTGGAACTGGTGGTGGTTGACAATATTGCGAAAGACATGCTGGTACTCGCCGTCGGCCACGAAGACGATCTGCAGGTTGTCGTCCCAGTACTCTGAGATGACCGAATAGAAGATATCGGCCAGCAATTGACATCCCTTTTGCACCGGGTCGAGCCGCGACGGCCACAGGAAGAGTGCTGCGTCCGGATCCACGGTGAGACCAAGCATCTTCTGAAAGCTTTCTTTGTTCTTCTTTTTAGCGGCTGGGTGGTCGTCGGGGCCGTAATTGGCCGGCAGATAGCTGTCGGTCAATGGGGAGAAGACCGGGTCGGGTGCATTGAGAATACCGGCGGCGCAGCCGGCCTCCGCCTTGTTGGTCAGCTCCCTGCGAAGGTGGCCGTCGACGAAGTCATGCCGCCCGGCCACGATTTCCGTAAGGAAATACTCGCTGACGGTGTTGACAAAGTGGGCGGCAAAAACGCCGCTCACCAGAAAATCCACCGGGATGGTCTCCCTGGACCCTTCGTAGCTGTCGGCAAAGTCGGTGTAGTAAAGATGATCCCAGAAGGCGGCGGCGTCGATGCCGCGGTCTTCGATGTGGGCCGTGGTAGTCTTGACCGTGTGGATGTTGTGAATGGTGAAGAGGCAGGGAATGCCCATTTCCCGCGCCATGGCCGGGATCAGGCCGGTCAGCCAGTCGTTGCAGTGGATCAGGTCGGGCTCGACGCGCGGAATGATATTGTTGATCACTTCCCTTTGGAACGCCAGCGCGATCCTGGTATTTTCTCCACCGTAGCTGGAATAGACCCGGTTGAGGTAGAAGAATGCCCGGTCTTCGGCCAGGTGCACGCGATCGTCGGGCATCACCTGGCGCAGGGTGCGCCGTTCCTTCTTGAGGAAAGGGGCCAGCCGGTCCTTGAAAATCGCCCGATAGTCGGGCAGGGCGACATGCACATCGGCGCCATGGTTGAAGAGGGCGCTGACCAGGGCGGCCGATATATCGGCCCGACCGCCGGCATTGG
>JBNLAV010000178.1:0-1704 GCA_050302315.1 Desulfobacteraceae bacterium | reverse complement strand
AATACATGCTTGGTCATGCCTTTATGCAGGGTCAGGGCCATTACCAGCGGATCGGAAAACGTATAGGGGATGCCGTAAACATCCAGAATAGCCGGCACCTGGGCTTCCCGGCCGATGCCGTACATCCCTTCGGCGATGTTGAAAACCAAATCCCAGCGGTGGCCCTCGGCCAGCCGCTCGATCAGGCTGCGGGCATGACCGATGCGGTCGGTTTGATGCCCCAGCCCGGCAAGCGTTTTTTCCAGAGCCTCGATGGTGTCGTCGCGGTCGAATTCGGCGGTCTCTTCTTCGCCGTAACCGGCCGCCAGATACTCGGAACGCAGGTCATAAGTTAAGCCGATTTTCATTGGTATTCACCTCCCACAGGATCTCCCTAAACCGAATCCGGATAGCGATAGGTTTTGCCTTCATAGTTGCGCAGGACCACATCGCATCCTTGGCGCCCCTGGCAGTAATTGGGCATCAGGGGTATCTTGCCGCCGCCCCCGGGGGCGTCGATAACATAAGTCGGCACGGCGTATCCGCTGGTAAAGCCCCGCAGACCCTGAATGATCTCCAGACCCTTTTCCACCGGTGTCCGAAAATGGGAGGAACCGGAAATCGGGTCGCACTGGTAGAGATAATAAGGCCGCACGCGCATGCGCATCAGATTATGCACCAGACTGGCCATGGTCTCCACCGAATCGTTGATCCGGTTCAGCAGCACGGTCTGGGATCCCAGGGGAATCCCTGCGTCGGCCAACCGTTGGCAGGCGCGGGAGGCCTCGGGGGTGCACTCGTCCGGATGGGTAAAGTGCAGACTCATCCACAAGGGATGGTGGCGCTTCAACATGCGCACCAGTTGCGGCGTGACGCGCTGGGGCAAGACCGCCGGGATCTTGGTGCCGATGCGAACGATTTCCACATGCTTGATCTGCCGCAGCCGGGTCAGCAGCCAATCCAGGCGCGAATCGCTCAAGGTCAGCGGATCGCCCCCGGAAAGCAGCACGTCCCGAATCGTGGGCGTACGGCGAATGTACTCCAGGGCCTGTTCCAGCCGCCGGCGGTTGAAGAACAGCCGGCCGTGACCGACCACGCGGGAACGGGTGCAGTAACGACAATAGGTGGAGCAGAAGTCCAAGGTCAGGAACAGCACACGGTCCGGGTAACGGTGAACCAAACCGGGGACCGGGCTTTGATGGTCTTCGCCCAGAGGATCGTCGGCCTCCTCCGGCATCTGTATCAATTCGTTGATAGTGGGCACCACGGTGCGGCGCAGGGCGTAATCCGCGCTGTGGCCCACCAGCAGACTCAGGTAGTAGGGTGTGACGGCCAGCGGCAATTTGGTTTCCAGGCCGTCCAGGGCGATCTTTTCATCGGACGCCAGGGTCAGGAATTTTTCAAGCTGAGCGGCGGTACGCACCCGGTTGGCAATCTGCCACTGCCAATCGTTCCACTGCTGATCGGTAATGTTGGGATAATAAGTCTGAATGAATTTACGTCTCGGAGATACCGGATAATTGGGGACCGGTTTGATGGAAGGGCGGGATTTAAGCGGCCTGGGAGCCTGTATGGATAAGGCAACCGTGCAATCGGCTGCCTGACTGGGAGGCTCCTCTTCCACCTCTGCAGGGATCTCCGTGGCATGGGCGGACTTTTGGATCGGACTGGCATTGACCTGACGACGGGCATTCAAACGCATCGTTTTGATTCTCCTAAGGGTAT
>JBNLAV010000177.1:0-2323 GCA_050302315.1 Desulfobacteraceae bacterium | reverse complement strand
GGTATCATGATGGCCCATTGAACGATACCCAGGATAATATTGTCGATGAATTTGGCCACAAAACGGATCCAAAATCCGCCGTATTCGAGCACGGTCGGCAGGCTGGCGCCTTCTCTCAGTTTTTGGACAAACAGCGGCTTGCAGGCGGCGCAAATCACTTGATCTTCATAGGTTACCACCTGGTCCCGGGGAAAAGAACGGCCGCATTGGCTGCAAACCGTGGTGGGCGGCGTTTCAGTTTCCCGGGTGCCGTTCACTCCTCTTGGAGTGTCATCGCCTTCATCGGCCTGGAAACCAGCCGCCGGTGATTCGGCTCGGGATGCGCTGGCAGAAGCTGCTTCAGTGTATTCAGCGGCATCAGGACCTTCATGGACCGGCGGCGGCGGCGGTGGGGCCGGAGACTGCTTGGCTTGGGCATTGCCGCGCACCAATTCAGCCAGGGGGCGCCATCGGTCTGATTCAACACTCCGAACCAGGGTCTTGGCGTTCACCTTCCTGGTTTTGATCAGCTGTTGCAGTTCCGCTTTTCCGACAGGGCCGAATTCCTGGTTTCCATCCTTGTAGTACCACGCCATGATTCGCATCCTCCTTTATTCCGTCCTGGAGTCTGTTGTCCGTAACATTTGACTGCTGCAGTGTCCGAGTTCTCGGTGGGCCATCGATAAAATTCTGAAAACATGCGAAAATTTTAATGACCATATCAAGAAAAGATGTTTTTTGGCAAGGGAAAACGATTTTCCCGTTATCCATAATCCGTGAACCGTTGGCCCGTGACCGATAAAAGGTGTTCCGGTACCGAAAACGACAATATTCATATGGATAGGCTGCAGATAGTTGTTCAACCGGCCTGGTTATCTGGTTCGCAGCGGTCGGTGATCCCCCCCCGATACCCGCAGCACACTGTGCCTGCCGTCCAACGGACCGCGGGCAACGGATAACGGACCACGGACTAACGTTTTTTTTTCTTTCGTTTACTGAAATCGATTTTACCGGTGCGCTGGCGGAAGTAGAGCCGAAGGGGCACTTTATCCAATCCGGACTCAGTCCGGATCTGGTTGATTAGATAGCGCTCATAGGAAAAATGGACGGCATCCGGAAAGTTGACGAAGCTCACAAAGGTCGGGGGGCGCTCGGTAATCTGGGTGGTGTAGTAAAATTTGAGCCGACGTCCTTTGTGCAGCGGCGGCTCCGTGCGCAGGGTGGCATTGGTGACGATGCGATTGATGCGGCCTGTGCCGATACGGGTGGTGTACTGCGCGTAGATCTGATTGACCAGGGGAAAGATTTTATTGATCCGCTGGCCCGTCAGGGCCGATACGGTGACCACCGGTGCGTAGGGCAGGAACTTGGCCGCATCCCGCAGCTGCAATTCGAATTTTCGGGGTGTTACAGCGGCCTTGTTCACCAGGTCCCATTTATTGACCACGAACAGGGTGCCGCAGCCCCGGTCATCGGCGTAACCCGCCACCTTGATATCCTGTTCGGTGACCCCCTGTCCGGCGTCCAGCATCACCAGGGCAACATCACAGCGCTCCAGGGATTGAAGTGCCTTGATAATGGAAAATTTTTCCAACTTCAGATCCACTTTGGCCTTGCGCCGGATACCAGCCGTATCGATGAGCAGATAGGATCGGCCATTGTGCTCGAACACTGTGTCCACGGCATCCCGGGTCGTTCCGGGTGCAGTGCTGACCATCACACGCTCCTGACCCACCAGGCGGTTGACCAAAGAGGACTTGCCCACATTGGGGCGACCCACCAGAGCGATGCGGATATGGCTTTGATCCGCCTCTTCGGCGGCTGTTGGCAGGGCTTTAACGAGATCATCGAGAAAATCGGGCACGCCATAACCGTGCTCGGCCGAAAGCGGATAGAGGGTCTCCACACCCAGGGCGTAAAACTCAAAAAGCTGCTGTTCCTGATCCGGTCCGTCGATCTTGTTCACGGCATAAAACACAGGCTGGTCCAGGGTTCGCAGCCAGCCCATCAAATCGCGATCAAAGGGCGAAATCCCCCCCTTGCCGTCCAGCACCAGGACAACGGCATCGGCCTGGGTCACGGCCTGTTCAACCTGATAGCGAATGGGAGCGGCAAAATGGTCATCATCGCCGGTCACAAAACCGCCGGTATCCACCAGTATAAAAGCATGTTGGTCCCAGACCGCGTCGCCGTAATGGCGGTCGCGGGTGACACCGGGCCGGTTGTCCACAATGGCGTCCCGGCGCCGGGTGATACGGTTGAAAAGTGTCGATTTGCCCACGTTGGGGCGACCGATGATGGCAACAATGGGTTTCATTATGGATTTAGCATATCCTAGTGCGAT
>JBNLAV010000176.1:0-5531 GCA_050302315.1 Desulfobacteraceae bacterium | reverse complement strand
TGTCATCCTGCCGGAGATGTTCTCCTCCGGTTTCAGCATGCAGGCCGATGCCGCTGCCGAAGAAATGGACGGTGCCGCCGTGACCTGGATGCGCGAAAAGGCCGCAACCACCGGTATCGCCATCACCGGCAGCGTGATGATCCGCCAGGAGGGAAAATTCTACAACCGGCTCATCTGGGCGATGCCCGACGGCAAAATGGAAACCTACGACAAAAAACATCTATTTCGGTATGCCGGAGAAGACAAAGTTTACACTCCCGGCAACAGGCCGCTCACCGTGGCGCTCAACGGATGGAAGATCCGTCCCTTTATCTGCTATGATTTGCGCTTTCCCATCTGGACCCGCAATTTGAGCAACGCCTACGACCTGGCCATATTCGTGGCGAACTGGCCGAAAAGACGCGCCCCGCACTGGCGCGCCCTGCTGCGTGCCAGGGCCATCGAAAACCAGTGCTATGTGGCCGGTGTAAACCGCGTGGGCCGGGACGGCCACGGTAACGACTACAGCGGAGACTCCGCGGTGATCGATCCCCTCGGGGAAGTACTGTTCGAAAAAACAGGTGAGGCGTGCACCGCGACCCTGGTCCTCACCAGGAAGACATTGACCGATTATCGCAGGCAATTTCCCGCCTGGAAAGATGCCGACATTGATATGACGCAAATGATGTAAAGGCCAATGCCAATCGTATCCCCATCATCATACCGCCCCCCCATTTACCTGCGCAACGGTCACCTGCAGACCGTCGTTCCGGCGTTTTTCAGATGGTGTAATGCCACCCGCTATCAAAGAGAACGGATCGAAACCGACGATGGAGATTTTCTGGACCTGGATTGGTCCACCGTCGGCAGCCGCAAACTCGGCATCATCTCGCACGGCCTGGAAGGCAATTCTCATCGCCCGTACGCCGTCGGCATGGCGAGAAAGCTCAATCAAAACGGCTGGGACGCATTGGCGTGGAACTATCGCTCCTGCTCCGGGGAGATCAACCGCAGGCTGCGCTTTTATCATAACGGCTCCTTCGATGATCTGGACACGGTGGTGCGGCACGCGCTTCAAAAGGGAGACTACCGCAGCATCGTGTTGATCGGATTCAGTCTCGGCGGAAACCTGACGCTGGTCTATCTCGGCAGCCGGGACGTCCAGCCTTCGCGTCGGGTCATCGGGGCAACCGTTTTCTCCGTGCCTTGTGACCTGGCCTCCAGCGCCGAGATCCTTGCCCAGGCGCAGTGCAAACCTTACATGCAGAATTTTTTAACGTCCCTGCACAGGAAAATTAGAGCAAAAATGGACCTCTTTCCCGGTCAGATCGATGATCGCGGCTTTCACCGGATTAAAAATTTCAAGCACTACGACGACCGGTATACCGCCCCGTTGCACGGTTTCAAGGATGCAGAGGACTACTGGGAAAAATGCAGCAGCCTGGCCTATATTCCCAATATCCGAATTCCGACCTTGATTGTGAATGCACTGGACGATCCGTTTCTGGCGGATCAGTGCTATCCTGTTGAGGTCGCATCCAAGAGTCCGCATGTCTACCTGGAGACCCCTCATTATGGCGGCCATGTCGGATTCATGCAGTTCAACGGTGATAACAGCTACTGGTCGGAGAACAGGGCCATGGAATTTATCAACCACATTCACAGAACAGGAGGCGATGCATGAATGGGAAAAACAACTTCATCCGCACCCTGAATATCGGATACCGCGCATGCAACAACAGAATTAACATCCGACAGATCGCCGGACAAGACTCCCCGGTCATCCCGGAAATGCTGCCCGATACGCAGGATCACCTACGGGGCCTGCCTGAATGGCACCGCGGGAATTGTTTCAGGCCGTTCCATCGGAAGATTGAAAGATAGCGAGAGGCACCTATGAAAAAAATACTAATCGTCTTTTCCGCAGGTTGTTTGGGAGCACTGGCAAACAGCATTTCAGTTTGGCTCTTTGGGGATTTAGGCATCACCGCATCTTTGGGCGTTAAGATTGCCCCGTCGATAACGCCGGGCTGGCTTTATCCACGCATTGTCTGGGGCGGCCTTTGGGGGTTTGTCTTTCTGCTGCCCATATTGAGATCCAAGTATTTATTGAAAGGTTCGTTGCTGAGTCTGTTGCCATCGGCAGTACAATTGTTTATTGTTTTTCCTTTCAAGGCAAATAAAGGATTGGCCGGGATTGAATTGGGGCTGTTGACGCCTTTCTTCGTTCTGTTTTTTAACTGGGTGTGGGGCGTTGTTACCGCGTTCACAATTAAAGTTAAATAACGGGTCGACACCCCAAAATTGCTTCAAACGGACCGAAATCATCTTCTGCAGGAGGTCCAGGGGACCGGCTATGCCCTACAACGCCTTATGGTGGGTTATCGGTCTGTTGGATTTTAGATGATCTGCAATTGAAAGGGGACGAAATGAAAAGACTGCTCGCCATGCTGGCCGCTTTGACGTTATTTTGCACTTCAACCTACGCCGAAGACGTGAAACGGTTCAGCCTCGATGACGCCTCGGCTATCGGAACCACCATCCAAACCGATCCGGACATGAAAATCGAGGGTCAGGCTTCGGTTAAAATCACG
Source organism: Desulfobacteraceae bacterium (assembly GCA_050302315.1). GTDB lineage: Bacteria > Desulfobacterota > Desulfobacteria > Desulfobacterales > Desulfosarcinaceae > JARRKU01. The sequence goes on along the minus strand of JBNLAV010000176.1, from coordinate 2,958 downwards.
ACACGGTATCCGACAACAGTCTGTCTGGGCGAGGTCGACAGATTGGACCTTGAGAATACCAGGCTTGTTTACAAGGCAAAGGTCAAAAGCGACTTAAACGGTGCCGCCTTCCTGGAAATGTGGGCCTACGTCGGCAAAAATCGCTATTTTTCAAAGGGCATGAATGATCCCGTCAAAGGAAAATCAGACTGGAAATCAATCCAAACACCGTTCATTTTTCAGAAGGGACAAAATCCCGAGACGATTACCTTGAATTTGGTGATTAACGGCCAGGGAACCGTATGGATCGACGATGTGGTGTTATCAAAGGCGCCTTTGAAATAACCTGCCCAGCGACCGCGGCTGAATGATCAAACTCCTGGAGTTTACCGGTAACATGTTGGTTCAAAAGGATTTTTTGTCTCTTGCCAACCCTATTTCGTCCCTATATAATTCACGTAGCTTAATAAACGGTGCCGCAGCCGCAAATACGGTTCAGTTCTACATCGTTTTATCCATCATCCCTTAAGCTTAGTTCAATCGTATCGCCTTCATAAATGGATCATCACAGCAGATCAGGCCTGGGTGGTTATGATCGGGATGCCGGATAAATTGCCACTCGATCGAAGGAAAGGGACTCGCGCTAAAATAACTTTACACTATTTTGCGCCGATGCATCCCGCATTGCCGTGCTGCCGGACATGCATCTCAACACATCAAATTGCAATTTTATTTTCAGCGTGAACCCGAAGCGTAGGAAATGAGGAAGCACTTTACCCGATTATCCGTTTGCCTCCTGTTGTTGCACCTGCTTGCGGCGAGTGCAATCGCCGGGGAAGTCGTGCGTGTGGGGGCGTACCAGAATCCGCCCAAGGTATTTGCCACCCCGGACGGCCGCACCCTGGGATTGTTCCCGGAGGTGCTGGACGATATTGCCACCAGTCGCAATTGGGATATCGATTATGTTCACGGCACGTGGCAGGAGTGTCTGGAACGTCTGAAAAATGGTGATATCGACCTGATGGTCGACGTGGCCATCTCTGAAAAGCGCCGGGAGCTCTACGATTTCTCCGGGGAATCGGTTCTCGTCAATTGGGGGACGGCGTATTCGCGTAAGGAAATTTCCATCGAATCCTTTCTCGATATGCGCAACAGGACTGTGGCGGTCATGCGGGGGAGCATCCACACTGAGGGACGCCGGGGCATCAAAGCACTGACGGCACAGTTCGGGGTTCCGTGCAATTTCATTGAAGTTGACAACTACCACGACGTCATGATGTTGCTCGACGCGAAGCAGGCCGACATCGGCATCGTGAACCGTCTGTTCGGCACACTGCACAGCGATGATTATGAAATTTCCCCGACGCCGATCATTTTCAATCCCCGCGTACTCGCATTTGCAACCCGCAAGGGCTCCCGGCGAGGCACCCGACTGCTCGAACAGATAGACGAAGGCCTGGCGGAAGCCAAGCAGAATCCCGACTCGGTCTACCACCAGGTCCTGGCATATTACCTGGGCGGCGGCACCAAAGAGTGGAAGGGGCAGAAACAGAAGTACCTCCGGCATCTGGACCTGAGCCCGGCTGAGACAAACTGGATTAAGGAACACCCGCGCATCCGCTTCAGTGCGGACCCCAATTTCACGCCGTTCGAATTTATCACTCCAACTGGCGAATACCGCGGCATGGCTGCAGATTTTCTGAATCTGGTAACACAGAAAACGGGGCTGAGGTTTGACCTGATCAAACACAAAAATTGGTCGCAGAGCGTGCAAGCCGCCAGAAATAGGGAGATCGACCTGTTGCCATGTATCGGGTACAGCGAGACGCGTCGGCAGTTCCTTTCATTCAGCAAACCGTACCTGAAATTCGCCCGCGTCATCGTAACCCGCATAGATTCGCCGGTCCGTGGACTACAGGATTTGACTGCACGACGGGTGGCGGTTCAGGCCGACAGCTCCCATCATGCCTTTTTGAAGGAAAACTCAACCATCCAGCCACTTGTCTACAAGGAATACAAAGAGTGCCTGCTGGCTGTGTCACGGGGTGAAATAGACGCAGCGGTCGGCAATCTGGCAGTCACCACCCATCTCATGCAGGAACTTGCCCTCACCAACGTCAAGCTGGCCGGCTATGCATCACCGGAGCCGCAATCCCTGGCTTATGGCGTGCGAAAGGACTGGCCGGAGCTGACGTCGATCATCGACCGAGCGCTCGAATCGGTGACCCTGCGGCAGCGCAACGAGATTCTTTCGAAATGGCTCCCCCTGCCGCAAGCGGCATCGACCGGTATCGATCTCTCCCAGCAAGAGCGCGAGTGGCTGCTCATGCACCCGCGGATACGTGTGGGTTGGGATCGCTCATGGGCGCCGATTGAATTTGCCGGCTCGGACGGAACGCCGCGGGGCATCTCAATGGAGTATCTCAAGGCGATCGAAAAAGTGCTCGGCATTCAGTTCGACATGGGGTCGGCCGCCGACTGGCAGGCCACATACGAAAAACTGAAGCGCCGGGAAATCGATATGAGCTCCTGCCTGGCGATCACGTCGCAACGGCTGGAACATCTCGATTTCACCGACACCTACCTCACTTCTCCGGTGGTCTTCTTCGCACGCGACGATACGCCTTACATCCGCAACATGTCGGAACTCCGGGGCTTACGGGTAGCGGTCGTCGAACACTATGCAACGGATGAATGGGTTAGCCGGGATGCACCGGAATTGCCCCTTACCCGTACCAAAACCATGACCGATGCTTTTGAGCTGCTAAGGCGCGGAGATATCGATGTGTTCGTCGGCAGCGTGCTTCCCGGAAACTATTATCTGAGCAAACATCGGCACCAGAATATCAAGATCGTCGGCGAAACACCCTATGCCTACAAACTGCGAATGGCGGTGAGGAAGGACTGGCTGCTATTCCCGGGGATTCTGCGAAAGGCGCTGGCGTCGCTCCCGGAATCCGACAAGACCGCCTTCTATCG
>JBNLAV010000175.1:0-13848 GCA_050302315.1 Desulfobacteraceae bacterium | reverse complement strand
CCATGGTGTGCTATATAGGATTGCAATGACGCATTCCGACTCCACGAACGATAGACTGAATAGAAGACATCCCTGATGGATATGGACGATAGCCCCGGGTTACGGATTCTCCTGCCCAAAGCCGTTCTGATCGGCGTGCTGTGCTCGGCCTGTTTCGGCCTGTTTTCCTGCGGCGTGATCCGGGCGACGTACAAGCTGACCGCGGGGACCTTGAAACTGGGCTATGGCGTCACCAAATTTGCCGGCAAAACGATCTACACGGTGGGCAAATTTACCTACACGGTGGTCAAGGCGCCGCTCGGCTGGCCGCTGATGAATGAAGATATCGAATCCATCGACGGATTGACGCCCAAAGAAGCCATCGCCCAGGGGCGGGTAAAAGCCTCTCCTTATGTGGTCAACGGCAAACGTTATGTGCCGTTAAGCGTCGAAGCGTCGCAGAGCTACCGGGAAGAAGGCACCGCTTCCTGGTACGGGTACGAGACATACCGGCAGAAAGGGGGGCGTATGACGGCCAATGGGGAAGCCTTCGATCCCAGAGGATTGAACGCCGCCCACAAATATTTGCCCTTGCCCACTTTTGTGCGTGTCACCAATCTCGAGAACCGGCGTCAAATTATTCTGCGGGTGAATGACCGCGGACCCTTTGTCGAGGGCCGCATTATCGACCTTAGCGCAGGTGCTGCCAAAAAGCTTGGGTTTTACGAGAAGGGAACCGCCCGGGTACGGGTGGAAACCGTTCAATTGGAGAGCTGATGCGCGGCCGGGTGCCGGCCTTGCCCGAATTGATCCTAATCTCAATTAATCTAATGGTTTCCCTTCAGTTGTTTGCGACACCCGGTATAACAACGGCCAAAGGCGCCGGAAGAAGAACAGAGGAGACATTAAATGAATCACAGGAAGGGTCTGATTGTGGCGACCGCAATCGCACTGGTTGCAACCGGTCTTTTTACCGGCTGCGACCCCCAGGGCATGAAATATCCCAAGGCGGATGCAGTGGCTGTCCTGATTCCCACGGATGACCAGATGGTCTCGGGCGTGGTGACTTTTACAGAGACGGCCGGCGGCGTTCGTGTTATCGCCGATATTGCGGGTCTTCCGCCCGGTCCGCACGGCTTCCATCTCCACACATACGGCGATTGCCGGTCGGGAAACGGTGCGCTGGCCGGGGGGCATTTTAATCCCGGCAACCAGTCGCACGGCGGCCCTGCAGATGAAAAGCGGCATGCGGGGGACCTGGGTAACGCGTTGGCCGATCAGAACGGCAACGCCGATCTGGATATGGTGAACCCGCTCATATCGATCCAGGGGCCCAATGGCGTGGTCGGCCGCAGCGTGGTCGTCCACGCGCTGGAAGACGATTTCACCACCCAGCCGGACGGCGCGGCCGGCGAGCGTCTGGCGTGCGGCGCCATCGGCATCGCGCACCCATAGGGCTCGCGCAAAAATAACGTCACATTTTTATGCGCCGGTGCATCCTGACTGGCGGTGTTGCCGGACAGGCGCCTCAACACCAGAAAATGTAATCTTCATTATGCGCGAACCCTTGGTGGCTATCGCTGATGCGGTGCTTCGTTATCATCGGCGGGAATGGGATAGATCTCTTTGAATAGCCGCTGGGCGAGGGTGTCGTCGATGTCCCTCAGTATTTCATATTGGTGAAGGGCCAACCCGGGCCTTCCCTGGTCGATGAAGAGCCGTCCCATGTTGTAGTGGGCCGGCGCCAACCACGGATTGACGCGCAAGGCTTTAGTATAGGCCCTCATTTCTTCCTTCGGCAGGTTCTTGGAGTGGTAGGTGACGCCGATGTCAAAATGGATCAGGGCGTTGTCCGGCTCCAGTGCGCTGGCTTTTTGCAGAAGACCCAGTGCCTCATCGTATCGGCCGATGCCGCGGATGGTATTGCCCATCATGTGCAGTGTGGGGACGTGGTCCGGATTGAAGGCCAATATTGCCTCGAAGGATGCAATCTGCTCATCGGTCTGGTTCAGTTTGCCGTAGGTGTCGGCCAGTTCAAGCCGGGCCTGCACATTTTTGGACTCGATGCTGATGACCCGCAACAGGGGCGGGATCGATAGCTGATACTGTTCCTGCCGTTTGTAGAACATGGCCAGCAGAAAGTGGCTGGATGCATTTTCCGGATCGGCGCTGATGGAGTGTCGGAATGCCGCGGCGGCATCTTCGGGCTGGTCCAAGCCCACATAGCAGCTTCCCAGTCCGTGCCAGGCATCCGGATCGTCCGGATTGGCCTCGGTTGCGCGCTGGTAAAAATCCAGCGCTGCTTCGTACTTTCCCCTTATGGAGAGTTGGGCGCCTTTTTGACAGAGCGTTGCGGCCAACCGAAGATCGCTGCTCGACCGGCGCAAGGTCCATTCCGCAATGGAGAGTTCCTCTCTGTCGGCGGTCAACAACTCCAACGCTTTGATGGAGACCGCAAAGTTCAGATTTTGCCCTTTAGAAGCCTGAAAGGATACGACGCCGATAACGCTTCCTGTCTGGTTCAGCACCGGACTGCCGCTTGAGCCTTGGGAGATCGGTGCTGTCAGCTGGTAGATATTGATATCGGCCGGGTGGGTGCGAATGGCCGATACGATGCCCTCGGAGATGGTCTGTTCCAGCCCCATGGGGCTGCCGATCACCACAACGCGTTCCGCAATCGACGGTTCAATCCTGGAGAGGTTGACCGGCGTTACCAGCACAGGGGGGATTTCCACCCGCACCTTGATCAGGTCCAGAAGCTGGCTGCGTGCAAGCACCGCGGTCACGGGATAGCGCTCGCCCTCGGCCGTTTTGATTTCGGCCCGGTAGGCATTCTCCAATACATGGTGGTTGGTGACCAGGGTGCCGTTCCGGTCGATGAAGAATCCGCTGCCGATGGACGCCATTTCGCCATCGATATTGTACGCCACAACGGTGGCGACCGCCTGTCGCACCGGCGCCACCAGCCGCCGCAGGTGGGTCGTGGAATTGGCCGGCGCCATGATGCCCGAGCATGCCGCGAGCAACCAGGCAAGAGCGGCTACGGCTATAATCTCAGCGGATCGTTTCGACATAGATATTCCTTTATGGTAGCGACAAAATCCGTCCTTCGGCGCCAGGGTTTCTACTGCCCCTTCCGATACGTTCCTACGGTTTCAGCCCGGGCGAGCACATGGTTCTCCATGGCTTTCAGCAATTGATCCTTGGTGGGTCGCCCCAAATCGTCTAAAACGGTGTCCAGCGCATAGAGTTTGTGAAAGTAGCGATGCCTGCCGATGGGCGGACACGGCCCCCCATAGCCGGTGCGCTGCCAGTCGTTCAGACCTTCCAATGTTCCGGCCGGCAAACCTTCCTTTCGAATGCCCTCGGGCAATCCACGGGACTCGGCCGGCAGGTTGTAGAGCACCCAATGCACATAGGTCATTTTGGGGGCCGCCGGATCGGGGGCGTCCGGATCATCTACGATCAACACCAGGCTGCGGGTCCCTTCCGGCACTCCTTCCCAGTTCAGCTGCGGGCTGATGTCGCTTCCCTCGCACGTATATTTGACCGACATGGGCCCGCCGTTCTCGAAGGCCGCAGAGGAAATGGTCAATGTCATGAGGTCACCTCCTTGATCTGTTGCTTCCAAACCGGATGCCATGCCCCCGGTTACAAGTGCAACGACCGGAGCGCCGGCTTGCATATTGCCTTTCCGGCCTGTGGCCGGGCGCGAAGCGATGCTTGTGCATTCAATCCGGGCCACCTGCCATGCGAGCGGTCGTTGACGTCAGATTAGACCATATTCAATTCTATACCACACGCGGCCATCTGTCATTCTCGCGCTTCGTCTTTTTGCGGGTGCGGCCCCTGCCTCGCTGAAGTATGGTCGGTTGAAGCGGTCAGTCCCGACACGAAATGCATTATTTAATTTGTACAGCGTATCGCCCTTTCCCTGCACAGCGCTTTTTCTCCCGGCATCGCGCCTGTGAGGTGATCATCAGTTGGGCAATGGGAGCAGGTGCGTCCCAATTGGCATTGACGTCGACCCTATTGGTCAATCGCAGTAATCGTTCGGATTCCCGTCGGCCCGGAATAGCATGCCTACGGTGCGCCAGTCTGCCCGCCGCCTGTCACGGCCGGCCATCGCCGGAGGCGGGTATCGTGCTATTGGAGCGGTAATTGTGAGGTTGTTCACAGCATTCCGGTGATCTGGATCACAGATTTTGAGGGTCATTCGTGGTTACGTCCAAACTGGAACTGAGGGAAATGGCGGCCTGGCCGGGACGGGCAGTCCTTCCATTTAAGTCATTTATCCGGGGAGAAAGACCATGAGCGGAAAGAAGCAGCGCTTCAGCGGTGACTTCGCATTCATCGTAAAGGGCGGAGGCATTGTGCTTCGTGAAGACAACCGGCCGGATGCTCTACAGTCCGATGTCGGATCATTGCCGCCGGCGGATCTATCCATGACCCGATACCCGTATACCATCGTAGCTGCCGAAGGCAGATTTTTGCTTCGAACATGGATGAAGCCGTTGCCTGCCCGGAACAGGCGGGGCGGACCGGTGGTCCGGCTCTCGATCCCCATGCCCACGGCAACGATGTAGGGGCCGGCCACGAACCGGCAATGGGAAGATAATTCTCCCCGTTCGCAGTGATCAACCCAGGCGAAAACCATTCGCCATTAGACAAAAAACGGAGGAACCACCCAATGAATTGCATTATCGATCGAGAAAAACCGGTGGGAAATCTGATGATCCTATTCGGTTATGTGCTCTCGCTGCTCGGGGGCATGGTCGGCCTTCTGATCGGAAGCCGGCTGCTGGCGTATAATCTGGATCGCACGGGGCACAGAATCTACCTGTTCGACGCACCGTCGAGGCGGCACGGCAGAATCATGGTTGTCTTGGCCTGCATCGTGATCCTGTGCGCGCTTGTGCTGAACGTCTCCTTTCGGGTCTGATCGGCAAAGGCGACGACCTTCGGTATCTAATCGCGCAAATGGCCGACTTGCCGCCAATCCAGCCCGATCAACCCGGCCGCCGTGCGGTCAAGGGCGCGCGCATCCTTCGAGGCGAGGATGCGGTTGGCCGGAGGGTCGCACCGCGCTCCTCCCAGATGATAGTCGATCAATCCCACGGTTGCATCCATCACCGTAAAGTCCGGCGATCTGTAGCGGTTTAAATCGACGATCGCTTCGTCCAGGCGGTGGTGGAATTCCGCTTTTTTCCAGCCGCCATAATGCCCTGCGTAATGTTCGGTCGGCGCAAGGCCCATCATGTTCTTCATGCTGCCGGTCAGCCGGCAAAGCGAGTGGGCCTTGAGCACCGGCAGGGAGATGAGCAGATGATCGAACACGGCTTCGGGCAGCCACATGTGTGGAAAGCGCCGGCAGCCGTCGTCTTCCAACCGCTTCGACGGAACGGTGTTGAGATCGATCAGCCCGATGTCGAAATCCCTGGCCAGGTTCGTATAGCCGGTAGCGGCAAAGACCTGCGGTGTCTCCAGCGCCATGTCGCCGCAACCTTCCGCGATCACGATGGGAGCACCGGTGTGCCGACGTATGAAGTGGATCACCGCAGCACAGAAGGCCGGCGGTGTGGTCACCGGGTGCGGCGATGCGTTGACCAGATTGGGCTTCAGCATCACCGGGCGGCCGTCGGCGAACAGTTCAACGGCGCCTGCCGCCGCCATGCATGCGCCGACCGACGTCTGGTAATCGACAAATTTTTCAGTCACTACCTGATGCGCCATCTTAATAAAACATCTTGCCGGGATTCATCAATCCCTTGGGATCGAGAAGCGCTTTGATCTGTTGCATCACGGTGAAACTGGCACCGTGCTCGGCTTGCATGTACTTTCGCTTTCCGATGCCAACGCCGTGTTCGCCGGTGCAGGTGCCGCCTTTTTCGATGGCGCGCGAGACAATGGCGTCGTTGATCTTGACCAGGGTCCGCCACTCGTTTTCATCCGCCGGATCGCCGATCATCACCACATGCAGGTTACCGTCGCCGGCGTGGCCGAATACGTAACCCACGGCCCGGTGTTCGTCGACCTGCTGCTGTGAGAAGATCACCATCTCCGGATAGGTGGAAATGGGAATGGCCGCGTCTACGATCAGGGTCTCCTTTTTGGGGTGGGCCCGATGAATGGTTTCCCATGCATCGTGGCGCGCCCGCCAGAGTTTCCTGCGCTCTTCTTCGGAAACGCCGTAGGCGAAACCCGTTGCGCCGCAGTCTTGGCACAGCTCTTTGGCAAGATCGGCGGTTTCGGTGAGCATGGTCTCGCTGATGCCGTGAAATTCGCAGAACAGGGAAGGGGTTTCGGGAAGACCGAGCCCGTTTTCTTCGTTCATCAGGCGAATCAACTCGGGCGTGAGCAGCTCCATGGCCGCCGGTTCCAGGCCCGATCCCATCATGACGGCCACCGCCTGGGAAGCATCTTCCAACCGGTCGAAGGTGACTGTGGCCGCCAGGTGGTGGACCGGAATGCCGGCCAGCCGGAGCGTGGCCCTGGTCACGATCCCCAGTGTGCCTTCGGATCCTACAAACAACCGCACCAGATCGTAGCCCGATGAAGACTTGGGCGCCTTGTTGCCGCAGGTGATCACTTTGCCGTCGGGCAGCACAACGGTCAATTGCATCACATAGTCTTTGGTGGCCCCGTATTTAACGGTTTGAATGCCCGATGCATTGTTGGCGATCATGCCGCCGATGGTGGCGTCTGCGCCGGGATCCGGCGGGAAGAAAAGACCGTGGGGGCCGCACTGACGGTTCAAGGTTTTGCGAAAGACGCCCGGCTGAACGTCCGCCTGGAGGTCCAGCGGACGGATATCGATAATCCGGTCCATCCGGGTCAGGTCCACCACCAGACCTCCCCGGGTCGGTATCGGATTCCCCTCGGTGCTGGTGCCGGCGCCCCAAGGGGTCACCGGTATCTCTTCAGCGTATGCATAGGTGAGAATCCCGGAGACTTCTTCTGTGGTTTCGGGCCAGATGATGGCCGCCGCCATTTCCCCCTGGTGATGGGAGATGTCATGCAGGTGCAGTTGACGGTTGGATTCTCCGGTTGAGAATCGCGCTTCGTCCACCAGGGAAATGAAGTGTTCGATCTGTCGGGAAGTGAGTTCTTTCATACCGCGTCCTGTCATATGGGGTTGCTTTGAATCGTTCCCCAACATAGATCAAATTCGACGTGCGCGCAAATGGCGTCAAATTTTTCCATGCGGCGGTTGTCAGGCGATCATGCGTAGAATCCGCCGGGCGCCAGTTCGATGAATCGCTTGCCCTCTGTTTTAAAAAGATAACCGCGAATGTCGGTGCACAGATCGCAATGGTTCAGGTAGCCGGATGTGCGGGGGATAAAACCGTAATTCTCTGCTGCAATCGTGAAGAGTCCCCGGATACCGTCGGCCGCCAGCCGCTCCAGCAAGGTGTATTTTCCACCGGGCAGCGCTTCTCCCAGGTCGTCCATGGCAATGGCCAGTCCGGCGCACAGCCCCGGTATGTAGTTGCCGTGCAGGTCGATGTGAAAGTGGCTGGCGTCGCTCAACGCACGCGAGCAGCTCTGCGGGCTTTGCTCCAGCACCTGCTCGGCCGGCCGCTTGGGATAAACCTTTCCGAAGGTCTCCAGCGCGCGGCCGCCCAGATGGATCCAGTAGCGGTCCGGGATTCGCTTCAGATAGGCGGGGCCGAAAGCTGCTTCGAACTCGGCCATGTCGTGGGGCTTGTGGATATCCAAGCGGGTGAGATCCCGTACAAAGGCGTTGACCCAGGGAAAAACCGACATGCCCGTCCGCCGGCAGGCATCGATCACCCCGGCCACCTTGGAGTAGGGGATATAAGCATTGTGAAACGGGCTGATGGAGATCAGCATGGTTTCCACGCCGGCCGCCTGCAAACCGTTCAATATCGTCTCGGCCCGCTCCCCATCCGCGAACCAGGCGGAGTTGGTCTCCACATAGTCGATGGCCATACCCGTCTTGCGGGCCGCAACCGCCACATTGACCAGCTTATCCGGTTTGAGCAGCGGCTCCCCGCCGCCGATATGCACCGACCGGCAACCCAACCCCTTTATACGCCGGAAGATCTTTTCGGCCCTGACCGCATCCAGATACCCTTTGCCGCGATCAGGGCTGCAATTGTAGAGGCAGTGCCCGCACCGTGAAACGCAGTTGTAGTTGGTGATCACGCCTCCGGATGTCAGTCTTTTGATGGATAATGAAGTCATGACCATCCATATACCGAACATGCCAATACAAATGCAACGGATACGACTTTTTACTTGAAGCCGGGGCGCTCTGCCAGGAGATCCTTCCTGCGACAACAAGCGGTGGGGGTGTATTGTGAAAAGGCGCAGCTGTGTTCGTTCAACAGATCTTTTCAGACTTTTTATTTCGTGATCCATGTGAAATGATCTAATAATCTTTTCCAAACGTGGATGTCTGTATGATGGGCGCCAAAAACATGGAGCAGATGCGTGAGAACCTCAAAGTTCTGGACCAGGGTCCTCTGTCCGACCATGAACTAGAGCGCATACATTCGGTCGGCCGACACCTGTACGGAATATGACGCATCGGGATATTGCATTTGAAATTTCGGACGGATTGGGCTAGTCGGCTTACAGAAATCCGGCGAATGCAACAAGATCAGGTTAAGAAGAGTTCGGTGGCGTGATAATTCGCCTTCTGCTTCCGTTATATGGCATGTCGCAACTACTTCAAAAAGATCCTGGTGAGGTTGATCTGTCATTCGGTCTTGCTGTAAAGTCCAGTGTAATTCCTTCTTTGCAGGGAACTGCAACGCATCTCAATAACCCGGGGGTGATATGAAGCGGCAATTGATTTCAAGCGGCTCAGAATTCGAAAGAAGAATTGGCTATTCCAGAGCCGTTGTTGACGGTCAGTATGTTTTTGTTTCTGGCACTACAGGCTATAACTACAATACCATGTCCATATCGGACGACCCTGTTGAACAGGCAGAACAATGTTTCAAAAACATCGAGAAGGTACTGGATGAAGCCGACAGCGGTATTGATCGGATCGTACGGATTCGCTACATCTTTCCGAACGTATCCGACTTTGAACCTTGCTGGCCGGTTTTCAACAAATACCTGGGCAAGGTCCGTCCTGCGGCGACGATGATAGTGGCCGGGCTGCTCGATGAGAAAATGAAACTCGAAATCGAAGTTACCGCCAGGGTCGCAGACGACTCCGGTGTCGTTGCGTAAAGCATTGGATACAACAAGCAAACCGTAACGCAATCAAAGCCTGGCAGGGCATCAGGAGATAAATGCGGATGAGACTGAAACCGGAACAAAGCTGGTGGAGCAGGAACTGGAAGTGGTTTGTCCCTGTTGGATGCCTTGGCGGGATCGTAATTTGCCTTGTGCTGGTTGTGGGCATACTGGCGCTCGTATTCGGTATCATGAAATCTTCAGAGGTCTACAAAGAGGCGGTCGCACGCGCCGAGGCACATCCGGCGGTACAGGCCGCCATCGGCGCTCCCATCGAAAAAGGGATGTTCGTCACCGGAAATATCAACACGAGCGGGACTTCCGGCAAGGCGGATTTGGCCATCCCCATTTCCGGGCCCGATGGTAAAGCTACCCTTTTCACGGTAGCGAAGAAATCGGAAGGCCAATGGACTTTTACGACCCTTATCGTCGAAATCAAGGATACCGGTCTGCGCATTGATTTGATTGAATGAAAGGAACCCATTGGTTCTCACTGCTTTTTCATCCCAAATACGTTTTGGCACCGCTCGGTATTGTCCAATGGATTGAAATCAACCCTTCAAAAGCAACCTTCTCAATGGTGGGATGGCGCTCTTGACAGCCGGCCATCAAAGGAGCGGCTCAATGGCGCAGGCCGCGTTGCCGGTGCCAAAAGTATAGGCCGGCCTGCAATCGGGGGAAGCCAGCATGAAGATTGAAATTAAGAGGGATTGTTCCGGTGTTGAGTGGGAGGAAGTCCGGGATATACTAAAGTTCATTAAAAAACAAGGGTTTCGGCGGCTGAAGGCCGGAATGGGGTGTTTTATCCACCATATGGCGATGCGGGCGCGCAGCTTCACCGTATAGTAGGAGATCGCGGGTGGATTGCAAGCGACCTGGATTACCTTGCGCCCCTGCGCGTAACAACGTTGTAACATTGGACAAAAGTGGTTATCCTCAATCGAAGGGCCGTGTCGGTAAATCAACAACCGGAGAGGGAATCATCCGTGCAATTGGAAGCAGATACCGCGCAGAAGTTGCTGGATATTGTGCGAGATTTCGTGTGCGGCTTACGGACGGATCGTTCGGCGGATGTGCGGGTGTCTCTGGACAGCGCATTTGAGGCTGAATTGGGGCTGGACAGCCTTTCCCGGGCGGAGCTCATCTCCCGTGTGGAGCGGGCGTGGGATGTGACCTTTGTGGAGCAGGTCTTTGCCGCTGCGGAGACACCCCGGGACCTGCTGCGGGCCATTGCCCAGGCGGACGGACGGTTACGGTCTGAATCAACCGAAGCGGTGGCGGAGGCAGATCCCCATGCCGGGAATGCCAGCATTCCGGAGCGTGCCGAAACCTTTCAAGAGGTCCTGCAATGGCATGTCAAGGCCCATCCGGATCGGCCGCATATTCTGCTCTACGGCCAGGACGATACCTCGAAACAGTTCACTTACGGCGATCTCCAGTCCGGAGCGCAGAAGGTCGCAGCGGGCTTGGCGGAGCAGGGGCTGCTGCCGGGGCAGACGGCGGCCGTCATGCTGCCCACGAGCATCGAGTACTTTTACTGTTTCATGGGTATTTTACTGGCAGGCGGCATTCCGGTGCCGCTTTATCCGCCGGCGCGGCTCACTCAGATCGTAGACCATCTGCGGCGTCATTTCGATATTCTCAACAATGCCCAGGTTCAGATTCTGATCACCATCCCGGAGGCGATGCCCATTGCGCGTCTGTTGAGATCACAGGTACCGGAGTTGAAGAAGGTGGTCGAGGCCGCAGTGCTGTGTTCGACAACAGCCGCCGGCATCCCTCAAATTTACAAACCGGAAGATATCGCATTTTTGCAGTACACTTCCGGCAGCACCGGCACCCCCAAAGGGGTCGTGCTGACGCATTCCAACCTGCTGATCAATATCCGCACCATGGCCCGGGTTTTCGGGGTTACACCGTCCGATACCTTCGTGAGCTGGCTGCCGCTTTACCACGACATGGGGCTTATCGGGGCATGGCTGTCGAGCATGTACTGCGCCATGTTGCTAGTATTGATGTCGCCTCTCGCCTTTTTGACCCGGCCATCGAGGTGGTTGCGGGCCATCCACAGGCATCGCGGGACGATATCCGCCGGGCCGAACTTCGCATTCGAGTACTGCCTGGCCAAGGTGGGTGATGAAGAGATGGAGGGGGTGGACCTGAGTTCCTGGCGCATGGCGATAAACGGTGCGGAACAGGTCAGCCCGGCCACCATTGCGCGTTTCCAACAGCGGTTCGGTCCTTACGGATTTCGCCCTGAGGCCATGATCCCCTCCTATGGCCTTGCGGAGGCATCTTTGGGGCTCGCTTTTCCCGCTGGGCATTCGGCGCCCAAGACCGATCGCATCGATCGCAATCTTTTCATGCGCACCCTCAAGGCCGTGCCGGCGGATGAAAAAGAAGACAACCCGCTGTTCTTTGTCTCGTGTGGACATCCTCTGCCCGGACACGAGGTCCGTATCGTCGATGTGGCCGGGGGCGAAGCGCCCGAGCGGCAGGAGGGGCGAGTGCTATTCAAAGGACCGTCCTGCACATCGGGATACTATCGCAATCCTGCAGGCACGGCCGCCCTTTTTGAGGGCGAGTGGCTCGATTCCGGGGACCTGGGTTATATCGCCGAAGGGGAACTTTACATCACCGGACGGTCTAAAGATATCATCATCCGCGCCGGCCGCAACATCTACCCGTCGGAACTTGAAGAGGCCGTTGGGCGCCTCGAAGGGCTGCGCAAAGGGTGTGTCGCCGTGTTCGGTACGAAGGACCAAAGGTCAGGGACCGAGCAACTGGTGGTGCTGGCCGAGACCAAAGAGCGTGATCCGGCGGCGCTGGAGAGTTTGCGCAGGGCGGTGAACAAAATCCTGATCGACCTGCTGGGGGCGCCGCCGGACGATGTGGTGCTGGCGCCGCCCCACAAGGTGCTGAAGACGTCCAGCGGAAAGATCCGCCGGGCGGCCAGTCGGGAACTCTACGAAAGCGGCCGGATCCACAAGAAGCAGCGGGCGGTATGGTGGCAGCTGACGCGCCTGTCCCTCCGGGGGGCGGTTCCCCAGCTGCGCCGCATCTGGAAGGGGGCAGGGGTATTTTTTTATGCGGGGTACCTCTACCTGGTGCTTCTGATGATGGCGCCGCTGGTCTGGACGGCGGTGGTCGCAGCGCCGGGGTTTGAGAAGGCATACGGCATCATGCGGTATTTTGCCAAAATTTTTCTACGCCTGGGACGCATTCCCATAACCGTGGAAGGAGCGGAGCACCTGGATCCCGAGTCCCATTTCATCGTGGTTTCCAACCATTGCAGCTTTGCAGATGGGCCGATTCTGGCCGCAGCGCTGCCGATCAACACCAGTTATGTGGCAAAGGTGGAGTTATCCCGCAACGTGCTCAGCCGACTCTTCTTCACCCGCCTGCGCACGGCTTTTGTGGAGCGCTTCGACAGCCGCAAGGGCACCTCTGATGCCCGTCAGGTGATCCGTGCTGCCCAGGGAGGCCAATCCTTCATCTTCTTTCCGGAAGGGACCTTCTATCGCATGCCGGGACTGCAGCCCTTTCGCATGGGCGCTTTTCTCACGGCGGCGCGGGCCGGTGCGCCGGTGGTGCCGGTGGCCATTCGCGGGAGCCGTTCCCTGCTGCGCGGCGACACCTGGTTCCCGCGGCGTACGGCGATCAGCGTGCGGGTCTGCCCGCCCATTCTTCCGGATGGCAGCGACTGGGAGGCGGCCGTCAAACTAAGGGACGCGGCACGTTCCCAAATTCTACAATACTGTGGTGAGCCGGACCTGGCTGAATAATGCGGCACCCCGGATAGAAGACATGGCCTGCGGTTCGTTTATCTTTCCGATGGATTGCTTTTTCTGATCATGTGCCGTTTGGTGAGCAGTGTTCCAGCCACTGACCCGAAGATGGACGGCAAAAGGTAGAGAAAAGGCGGTAGATCTCCCAAGGGGAATCGGCCGCAGATCAGATAAAGGCCGAGCAACGCGGACAGGGCCAACAGTACGCCGGACATTACGGAGAACAGGATCCAAACGGTCAGCGTTCGCTCGGAAATGATCCGATTGTCCCGCATTCTTTCGCATACCTCCGCGCTTTTATCACACCATTGAAAGTGCTATGGGCATCCCGTGGGTTTTGCTGCTTTGTATGGTACGAATCGACACAGCCCCGAATGGCTGGCCGCCGGAATGATGTGGTACGGTTGTCATGATCTTTTGGAGCACCTAGAAGTGGAGATGGTAACGCCTGTGCTCTGTTGAAGCCGGTTGCCGTCATGTATACCTCATCCCGCAGCGCGGTGTCAACGTGCTTGCGTTGATCAGCGACATCCGGCCCGGATAGGCCTGCCCGAACGCATCAATGGACCGATACGGACTGCCTATCCCGCGCGGCGGTTGACGATCCGCCGCGGGGCGATTACCTTTTGAAAGTAAACCCCTTTATGAGGAGGTCAGTCATGAGCTATAGCTATAAATATGAAACGTTCCGCGCCGACAGCGGCGATTTCGATAAGCACTTCACCGCGTATCTCAATGAGCGGGCATCCGAACATTGGCGGGTCAAAGACTGCAGCTATTGCCATGGTTCGGATAGTAAGAAAGTTTACGCATCCTGTATGTTCGAGCGTAAATCCTGATCCGGTGCGGACGGCCGCACACCCCCACC
>JBNLAV010000174.1:0-1628 GCA_050302315.1 Desulfobacteraceae bacterium | reverse complement strand
CTTGCGCGGCAAATTCGGCCAGAGCAACTATTCGGCGTCCAAGGCCGGCATCATCGGTTACACCAAAGCGATTGCCAAAGAGCTGGGGTCCTTCGGCGTCAACGTCAACGCCGTGGCGCCGGGATTGATTGAGACCGCCATGCTCAAAGAATCCGAAGCCCGGGACAAAATCATCGATCTGGCCATGGCAGAGATCGTTCTCAAGCGCGTGGGCACCCCTGAAGATGTAGCCAACGTCGTCCTCTTCCTGGCTTCGGACATGTCCCGGCACATCACCGGCGAAGTCATCAAAGTGGATGGTGGACAGTATATCTGAAAATGATTCAATTGACCCGTCAAAACCATAGGAAGTTGCCATGAAAAAAGTAGCCATTATCGGTGTCGGACAAAGTACATTTGTGAGAGCTTATCCGGGCTCGCTGCGGGAGCTGGCGTTCGAAGGATTCAAGGAGGCGATCACCGATGCGGGGATCACCGGCAAGCAGATCGACGCCTCGGTTTTCTGCTCGGCCCCGGAATATGACAAGCAGCGATCACCGTCGGCCGTCGTCGCCGAGTACCTTGGACTCAATCCTCAGCCAACCTTTTATGTCGAAACGCTGTGTTCGTCGTCCAGCACAGGTCTCAAGCTGGCCTACAGTCTGGTGGCCTCCGGCGTCCATGACGTCGTGGCGGTCATCGGTCTGCAAAAGATGTCGGAAATTTCCTCGGCCGAGAGTCAGGAGCGCATGGGCCGCGGCGCCGACATTCAGTGGGAGAGCCCTTTCGGCACCATGATGCCGGCCTATTACGCCATGCACGCCAAGGCCCATATGGACAAATACGGCACCACCCTGGAAGATCTGGCGGCGGTTCGCGTCAAGGCGGCCACGTACGGCCAGATGAACGAACGGGCCGTTTACCGCAAACCCGTGACACTGGATATGTTTACCGATCCGGAAAACAGAATGTCGGGTCCGGTATCCAGTCCCCTGCGGGTTGGAGATTGCTGCGCCAACGCCGACGGCACATCGTGTCTGATCGTGGCCAGCGAGGAAAAAGCCAGGGCCTTCAGCAAGAAACCGGTCTGGATCCTGGGCGTGGGGGCGGCCAGCGCCAGCGTCAACCTGACCGGAAGGGACCGTCTTTTTGGACTTAAGGCCGCAGAACAGGCGGCCCAACAGGCTTACGCCATGGCCGGTATCGGCCCCAAGGATATTGACGTGGCCGAAGTGCACGACTGCTTCACCATCGCAGAATTGCTGGCCTACGAGGCGTTGGGTTTCGCCGAGCCCGGCGGAGCAAAAGAGCTGATCCAGAGCAAAGAGACTTACAAAGAGGGCAGCATCCCCGTCAACGTGGATGGCGGCCTGCTCTCCAAGGGGCACCCCATCGGCGCCACCGGCGGCAGCCAGATTCGCACGATTGTCCTGCAGCTGCGCGGTGAAGCAGGAGATATACAGGTCAAGGATCCGCAGATCGGATTGGTGCATAACATCGGCGGTGTGGGCATTTACGGCAATGTGACCATTCTGGGCAACGGTTAAGGGCGTAAGTTGGAGGACAAGATGAGCAAAAAAAATGAAGATGTCCGCTTCGGTAAATTCGGCACAGTGAGTTTTACCCGGACGACGCGGGTTAACGATTTT
>JBNLAV010000173.1:0-16115 GCA_050302315.1 Desulfobacteraceae bacterium | reverse complement strand
AGATTTATGAGCCGTTTCCGGAAGAAAAGGCCAAACAGCAGGCGGCGCGCTGCATGGATTGCGGCGTGGCCACCTGCATGTCCGGCTGTCCGTTGGGAAACCTGATCCCCGAATGGAACGATGCGGTATACCACGGGCTTTGGAGAGAGGCCCTCGAGCGCTTGCAGGCCACCAACAACTTTCCCGAGTTCACAGGCCGCCTCTGCCCGGCGCCGTGCGAAGAGGCGTGCGTGCTCTCCATCAACGAGCCGGCCGTGACCATCGAGCAGATGGAAAAAGAGATCATCGAGCATGCCTTTGCCCGGGGGTGGATCAAGCCCATGCCGCCCGAACGGCGCAGCGGCAAACGCGTGGCCGTGGTGGGATCGGGACCGGCTGGCTTGGCGTGCGCCCAGCAGCTCAATCGTGCCGGTCATCGGGTGACCGTTTACGAGCGTGCGGATCGCATCGGCGGGCTGCTGCGCTACGGCATTCCGGATTTTAAGATGAACAAGTCGGTCATCGACCGGCGGTTGCGCATCCTGGAGGCCGAAGGCATCCTGTTCAAGCCCGGTGTTGAGGTGGGCGTGGACGTCCCCGCCGATGAGATTCGCGCGTTCGATGCCACGGTGCTTTGCCTGGGGTCAACCATTCCGAGAGACCTGCCATTGCCGGGGCGCGATCTGGACGGGATCCACTTTGCCATGGACTTTCTGACCCAGCAAAACCGGCTCAACGCGGGTGACACCCTGCAGCCGGGAGAAGCACGGATCAGCGCCGCCGGCAAGCACGTCATCGTGATCGGCGGCGGGGACACCGGCAGCGACTGCGTGGGCACCTGCAACCGGCAAAAGGCCGCGTCGGTCACCAATTTCGAAGCCTTTCCCATGCCGTCGCCGGGACGCCCCGAACACCAGCCGTGGCCCTACTATCCCATGCGGCTGCGCACCACCTCCTCTCATGAAGAGGGCGTGGACCGCCACTGGAGCATCCTCACCCAATCCTTCGAGGGCCGCGGCGGAAAAGTGGAAAAGCTGACCACCGTCGAAGTTGCTGTAAAGCCCCGGCCCGACGGTCCGCCCGCACTCGAACCGATTCCCGGGACCCGGCGGCAGTGGCCTGCCGATCTCGTCCTGCTGGCCATCGGATACAGCGGACCGGAGACCCACACCATCGCCGATCAACTTGGCCTCACCACGACGGCCGCCGGCGCCATCGCCACCGATGAGATGTATGCCACGGCAGTGCCGGGCATCTTTTCCGCAGGAGACGCCCATCGCGGCCAGTCCCTCATCGTGTGGGCCATCTCTGAAGGCCGCGAAGCGGCGCGGGCGGTGGACATCTATTTGACGGGATCATCAAGCTTGCCCACCAAGGGGTGCTGTGATTTGCCGCTGGTGCGGTGACCGAATGCGGCCGGATCTGATTTCACGGCGGTTTTCCACCGCGAAAGGCGATTGCCCGACCGTCCTCCCGCCCCGATGCATCCCGGAACATTCCAGTACGCCACATCCCGGTGAAATCCATCTCAAGATTACCGCAACTTATGCCGATAGTGCCATAAATCGGTTCTGACATTCTAGATATCATCGTCGAAAAAGAGACGATCGCGGCTTCATTTCTTCATTATCAGATAGTCATCCGCTATGGGGTGCGGCGGTCTAAATGGGGCGACAATGAATTCGTATAACAGCACTGCATTTCACCAAACCGAAGCGCATCGGAATCAACTTGGCGGCCGGGATTCCCATCCATCGGAACCACTTGACGCAAAGGGGAAAAAGGCCACAGCGATCATCGACCGGGTCTGCAAGGGGGAATTTCCTTCTCCGGAGGCCAGAGGCGATTATTTTTTCGCCGTCATCCTCAATTGGGCGGGGGTCTTTTTTCCCCTGCTGTTTGGACTCATGTCCTTTTTGGCGGGCAAATATCTCAATGCCGCTATCCTTTGCGTCGTATCCTTTTGTATCTTTTTGAACATTGTCTACCTGAACCGCAGCCGGAACGGCTCCAGGGCCACGTCCCATATTCTGTACCTGATGGCGGTCTTGCTGATCTATCTGCTCTGTACCGGCGGCGTGGGCAACACCGGTCCCCTGTGGCTCTACTTCTTCCCCACCCTGACCTTTTTTTCCCAGGGGCTCAGACGCGGCGCAGTGATGCTCGGTATTTTTTTTGCGCTTTGTACGCTGATCATACTCAATCCCCAGTTACCGTTCGTGACCGCAGATTACCCCACGCCCTTCAAACAGCGCCTGCTGGGGTCCATGGCCGTGGTCACCATCATGGCCGTGGTTTACGAGTACGTGCGCACCAATGTCCGCGAGCGACTGAAGCGGGCCAAGGAAACCGCCGAAGCGGCCAACCGGGCCAAAAGCGATTTCCTGGCCAACATGAGCCACGAGGTCCGCACCCCGATGAACGGCATCATCGGTATGACCGACCTGCTGCTCGAAAGCCGATTGACCAACGAACAGCGCGAGTATGCCCGAACCGTTCGGAGCAGCGCCGACGCATTGCTGTCGGTGCTCAATGATATCCTGGATTTTTCGAAAATCGAGGCGGGCAAACTCGATTTCGAGTCCATTGATTTCGACCTGCGGCTGACCCTGGAGGAGATCGTCGAACTGGTCAGCCCCAAGGCTGATGAAAAATCCCTGGAATTTGCCTGTTTCATCCATCCCAGCGTCCCCCAAACGCTCAAAGGGGACCCGGGGCGCATTCGCCAGGTGCTGCTGAACCTGGTCTCCAATGCGATCAAGTTTACCCAGACCGGCGAGGTCATCATCGAGGTCTCCGTGGGAAACGATTCCGGCAGCCGGGCCGAAATTCATTTTGCGGTCTCCGACACCGGGATCGGCATACCGGCCGATCGCATCGATCGCCTTTTCAAATCCTTTTCACAGGTGGACAGTTCGACCACCCGGGAGTTTGGCGGGACCGGCCTGGGGCTGGCCATCAGCAAGCGGCTGGTGGAGATGATGGAAGGGCGGATCGGCGTGGACAGTACCCAGGGCAAGGGGTCGACCTTCTGGTTTACCGCCGTTCTGAAAAAAGCATCCCGTGTCGGCCGGAAAGCCCAGGTGCAACCCCTGCCGGTTGAGCTTCAGGGAAAGCGGATCCTGGCTGTGGACGACAATCCAACCAACCTGAAGATTCTGCACGCCTATCTGACATCGTGGCAGTGCCGGCCGACCACCGCCGAGAACGGTGTCGCGGCGATCGAGATGCTGACGCGGGCGGCGGAAAGCGGCACCCCCTATGACATGGCCATTGTCGATTACATCATGCCGCTGATGGATGGGGAGGCGCTTGGCAACGCCATCAAAGCGCACGCGCTCCTGAAAAAGATGCGCCTCATCCTGATCACGTCGCGGGGCATTCGCGGCGACGCCGCCCGCGCCCGGGATGCCGGCTACGACGCCTATCTCACCAAACCGATCAAGCAATCCCAATTGTTCAACGCCATCATATCGGTATTCGGCAAGGCGGCGGATGTGGAGAAACCGGCGCAGGAAACGCCCATCATCACACGCCACTCCTTGACCGAGACCCATTGCGCCGCTCCGCGTATCCTGTTGGTGGAAGACAACGCGGTGAACCAGAAAGTGGCCCTGATCCACTTGCGGAAGCTGGGGTATACGGCGGACGTATCCTCCAATGGTAGAGAGGCCGTCGATGCTGTAAACAATGGCAACTACGACCTTGTGCTCATGGACGTGCAGATGCCGGAGATGGACGGATTGACGGCCACCCGGTCGATACGACAGGCAGAGCGCAACGGCCGTCGTCTTCCCATTGTCGCGATGACCGCCAACGCCATGAAAGGCGACCGGGAAAAGTGTATCGAGGCCGGAATGGACGACTACCTCTCCAAACCGGTCAACCCTGGGAAACTCAAGGAGAAGCTGGACCGGTGGTTGAACACGGGGTCGGATATCCTGCCCGCTTGATCTTCCGACACACCACGCGGCCGCTTAGGGTTTCGTCTGCTTCAAAAGCTGCCGGACTTCCGTTGGCGGAATGATCTTTCGGCCGATCCGCGTCAGAAGGACCCGCCCTTGCGTCAAGACGGCCTCTTCGTCGATATCGCGGGTGGTCATACCCATCCAATGCCCTTCGTATTTGTTGCCGGAGCTGCCTTTCCGCCTGAGCAGGCAGGTGCCGCATATGGGTATTTCACCTGCACTCCAGTAGGAAAGGGCGATGTTGCGCTCTCCCGAGATGACGCCCTCCATGGGGTAGAAACCGGATTCTCCCGGCAGGATCTCTTCGATGCCCTTTTTGGTGTTGACGCCCACCATGCGCAGCCGGGACCCCGTTGTCCAGACATAAAGGGCGTCTTCCTCGAACGGCGTTTCGTTTCCGTCGGCATCGATTTCGATCCACTGGGCCGCCCACACCCCTTCAATTTTTTTGGCTTCCAGCAGATTATGAAAGTGATCCTGGAAGAGATTGCGGGTGAAGGTGGCCAACCGCTCCTGAGAGAGCGCCTGGTGGAATTCATCGAACGGGGCCTGCCATGCGGTCTTGGACTTCGCCGGCACGCGCCGTCCTTCAAATACCATGAGCTCTATGAGTTTGAAGACATCTTCCTGACTGCGTCCATCATAGACTTCCAGGCCCTTGAAGATATCGTGTACTTCGGTTTTCTCCATGAAATGCACTACCGGAATGATCTCTTTGTTCTGACCGTAGGCGATGCCGCTCTCGAACAGGACCCAGGGGCGTTCATTGGAACCGGGGGTCAACAGGACGATGATGTGTTTGGCGTCCGACAGCACCTGGGATATCTTTTTGCGCCACTCTTCTATGCCGATGCCGCCGCCGGCCCTCTTGTCGCCGGAATACCAGGGGGTAATGGATCCGATCGATATGATGCGGATCAAATTTTGCCATGCCTGCGCCAACAGGTGGTCTTCACTCGCGTGACTGATAAAGATGGATTGGTCTCCGCTCATAACACCATCCTTTGGTTGGGGTGCGCCGGTCCAATCGCGGGCCCTGCTTTGCCGGGGAAATCCTTGCGCCGGCTATTGCTCGTCATAGGTGACATCGTGGGACAGGTCGATGGCATCGATGACGCTCATCGCTGCCGGGCAATGGGGCATATAAATTTCAAATGCCGCTTCCGCCGCTTCGCGTTGGTCGGGCTTGATTTTAAGGGTGTAATGCACCTTGATCCGTACGATCTTCAGCACGCCGTCAACAGCTTCGATATCGCCGGATACGTCTGCGCGGAAGCGATCCTCCCAGGTGTGGATGCGGCTTTTCGCCAGCTCCGTGGCGAATGTGCCCATCATTCAGCCACCCACCGCACCGACGATGTGATCCAGGGTGGCGGCGTGTTCTTCTTCGGGATCAACCTTGTAAAAGCCTTTGATGCCTCCGTGAACACCGTAATAAACGGGCTCTTCGAATCCTTTGATGACCGCCTTTCGTGTGGGACCCTTGACCCTGGTGATGCGGATTTCCGACCGGTGGATGATCTCTCCCATGGGACGCTCCTTTCTCGACTGTGCGGCAGCATTCAAGTGCCTATGTAAAGTTTGAATATACTTAGAATAGTAAGCGCTAATGGGCAGTTGAAAAGGGTTGCCAGAAAAAATAGGCGGTCCGGGGGCAGGTTGTTCCGGCGGCACACCCTTCGTCACTCCGGATTCACGCCGTCATACCGGACTTTGCCGGGACGACACGGAGGGTGTCGTAGACGCTTTCCGGGATGGTGCACAGGGCGCGGCGGTTCGGCCAGCACCCTGACCGGCGATGACGCGCAATGTCGTATTGTGAGGCGCCGGTCCGTGAATGGCGCACAGGCCCGCGCCGCTACCGGGGATAGAGCGGCCGCCGGCGCCTAAATTTTCAGATTGATCATCGCCTGCACGGCGCCCAGGGCCGGAATACGAATCTCTTCAGGTACTTTGACTTCCCCGGACATCGCTTCAAGGCTCTGCAGTACGTCTTCCAGTTTGATTTTCTTCATGTTCTTGCAGGTCATTTTCTTTGATGCCGGGTAGAGCTTCTTTCCGGGGGCGGCTTTTTGCATGGGATGGAGAATGCCCATCTCCGTACCGATGATAAATTCGTCTTCTTCGGCCTGGGCCACGTGCCGCAGCATGCCGGAGGTGCTGGCCACCACATCGGCTATTTCGACGACTTCGGGTCGGCATTCGGGGTGGGCCAGAAAAACAGCTTCGGGGTGCGCCGCCCGCGCCGCCTCCACATCTTTGACCGTGAGCCACTCATGGGTGGGGCAGTAGCCGTCCCAGACGTGTATTTTCTTTCCAGTCCGCGATGCGGCATACATGGCCAGATTGCGGTCCGGCGTCAGCAACATCTCCTGTTGGGGGAGGCTGTTCACCACCTGCACCACGTTGGCGGAGGTGCAGCAGATCGTGGAGAGTGCTTTGACGTCGGCGGTGGAATTGACATAGGTTACCACCGGCATGGGCGGCAGGGTGGCGATCATCGCCTGCAGGGCCTCGGCCGTGATCATATCGGCCATCAGGCATCCGGCGTCCATGCGCGGGAGGAGTACTTTCTTTTTAGGGGAGAGAATGGAGGCCGTCTCCGCCATGAAATGAACCCCGCAGAAAACGATCACCTCGGCATCGGTCTGGGCGGCCTTGCGGCTCAGTTCCAGGGAGTCGCCGCACATATCGGCCAGGTCCTGGATCTCCGGCGGCTGGTAGTTGTGCGCCAATATGATGGCGTTGCGTTCTTTGGCCAGTGCTTTGATTTTCGATTGCATCTTGTCCGTCTCCAACATCGTATTGACCCCATGTCAACCCATGCGGCGCTATGGCTGGTCCAGCTCCACCACGTCGACCCCGTCCGGGATCTCCATGGAAAACAGCGCGTCTTCGGGGTCCAGATTGAATTTGTAGTTATCGAGCGAGATCTTTGTCTCGTCGCCATAGCTGTTGAGCGTCAATACCTGATCGACCTGATAAGAGGTCTTATCCACCGACAGGAAGATTTCGGCAATGTCAGGCGTTGGCTGTTTGGGCGTCAGTTTCAGCCGATAGTGGCTGTTGTTCTTGTGGGGCAACACCTCCACCCCGAAGCCTTTTCGGATCTGGCGGATATCCGACAGGAATCCGGCCCCTCTTCCTTCCCCAAAAAAGGCCGGCGCCCTGCCCACCATCACCTGGTTGTCCGCAGGGCGGTGGATCCACATGGTTTTTCCATCGGTGATAATGGTCTGGGGATCCGGCAGGATATACTCCCAGCGCATTTTACCCGGTTTTTTCACCACCAGTCGGCCTTCAGCCGTATCGCTGATCTGCATCGCCTTGAGCATGGATTCCTGAAAAAAGGTCACGCTGAACCCCTTTCCGGAATAGCGCGTCTCCATGCCCGCGATGATGTTATCCAGGTCTCCGGCTGCGGCGCTGCCGACCGCAAGGAGCAATCCCGCCCCCAGCGCCCAGATTTGCAGGTACAGCCTTGCAGTGAGTCGCCTCATTCCATCACCTTTTCCTTTTCAAGCAGCCGGCAACAGGTTGCCGGCCAGAATTTATCCTTACATAAACAATATGACGGTGGAGCTCAATGGATAGTTTCAGCCCGCCTCGGTCGCATCCCTACGGAAAGGGTGGATCGCACGGGCCGGCCATTTCAGGACAACTTCTGGATCACCGCTTGCAGGTTACGGCTATCCTGGAGATCGATGGTCCGGCTGTCCGGCTGCTGGAAAAACTCGGTGCGGCCGAACAGTGCCTGGCAGATGCGATCGACGCGGCGCATGAGTTGGCGCCACTCCTCGATATTGCCGTGGGCCGACCGTGCTCCGCTCATCATCATGATTTCCATGTTGCTGGCGGTTCGCTTGCGTTCGAAATCTTCCGCACTGCACAATGATTTGAAATAAAAAAATTTTTTTCCGCTGAGAAAGGCGTAGGCATCATCTCCGGCGCCCATTTCAGGCAGGATGGAGATCAGGAAATCGAGATCGGCCGGCACGGTCCCGGTGCAGGCCGGCATGCGGGTCAGAAACAAGGCCGTCAAGGCCACCTGGTGGTCGTGCCACGCCAGTCGGGCGTTGCGCAATTGGACCCGGAGCATCAGGCCTTGGTCGTCTTCAGGGCGCCCCTCCAGGATACCGGCCAGGTCACGGTGAAGCTTTCGGCTGATGCGCAGTCGGCTGACAAAGGTGCGGCATGCAAAGTCGGGAACCCGAACCGACAGCGAACCGTCCGCATCGGGTATCATCAGGCGCGCGGTGGGGGTTGCGGCGCACAGGTTATCGGCGACGGCTTTCTCGTCGCTTCGCGTGAACGTCTCGCGGCCCCAATGGGCCTCAAACGCCTTTTGGAACTCGATATCGGGATAGAAGAGCAGCTCGAGCAGGGAGTCGACCTCTGCGGAGTCACCATCGGCCAGCACGGCGGCCAGATCTCGGGAGCCGAAGGTGGCCTCCAGATAATCCAGAACCGCCTCGGTGACGGCGATGCCTTCCTCCAATTCGCGCCGCAGCCATTGGCCCAACGCATCCTGTGATTTCCTGTTCGACATAGGCGGGCAGCATATCAGAAACAATGGGACTTGACCAGCGAGTGAGATATGACGCCATTCCGGTCAAAGCCGGGCTGGCGGGAGGAGAGGATGTGTCCCGGCCGAACTGAGCCTGCCCTGGACCCGATCCGGCGCAGGGAACCTTAAGCTCCGAAAACGAAGGCCTCGATGGCATCGAACTGTGTCTTCAGGGTGTCGATCGTGTCGCCCAATCCGTCCAGCTGATGGTTGTTGGCATTTTCTTCTATGG
Organism: Desulfobacteraceae bacterium; assembly: GCA_050302315.1. GTDB lineage: Bacteria > Desulfobacterota > Desulfobacteria > Desulfobacterales > Desulfosarcinaceae > JARRKU01. Next base: position 7,369 of record JBNLAV010000173.1, on the reverse strand, counting down.
TTTTGGCGGTTTCGCTCACGTCCATCAATCCCAGATTGCCCGCAGCCCCTTTGATCGTGTGTGCGCTGCGCATGACCTGGTCCGCGTCGCTGCTTGCCATGCCTTCCCGGATTTTCTGGAAATCAGCCGCGCCGGTATTGATAAACAATTCAATCAATTCACGATATTCATCGACTTCCAGTCCCAGATTATCTGCAAGTTCTTGGAAATTCATGCCTTCTCCTTTTGAAAGACAAACTTTTTGATCATTTCAAAAACGGTTTCTCGTTTGATCGGTTTCGTAATATAATCGTTCATGCCGACTTCCAGACACATCTCCCTGTCGCCCTTCATGGCGTGGGCGGTCATGGCAACGATGGGGATCTTGTCGAAACCCAGGCGGCGGATGGTTTGCGTTGCGGCCTTGCCGTCCATCTCCGGCATCTGTACATCCATGAAGATCAAATCGTAGCGATCCGGCGTTTTGGTGAACACGGACACCACCTCTTTGCCGTTTCCGGCCACATCCACGGTATAGCCGGCCTTGCCCAGCATCATCACCGCCAGTTTCTGGTTGACCGGGTTGTCCTCGGCCAAAAGGATGTGAACCGAATGCTTCATGGCTTCGCGGACCGAATACTGGGTGTGCATTTTGCGCTTCTGGCCGTCGGCATCCTTTTCGGAGGGGGCTTCACCCAGCAGCCGTGAAATCATCTGAAGCAGGCGTCCGCGCCGCACCGGTTTGGACAGGAATCCGTCGAATCCGGCAGTTTCGCATTTCTGGGCGTCGCGTTCCAGCGACGAGGAAAGCGCCAGCAGCAAGGGCGGTTTTTTCATGGCCTTGTGCACTTCTTCGGCCACGCCATAGCCGTCCATCCCCGGCATTTGAATATCCACCAGGCAGGCGTTGAACGGTTTCTTCCTGGCCTGGGCTTTTTTTAATGTCTCCACCACCTTCCGGCCGTCATCCACACACGCTGCCGTTACGTTGGCGGCATCTAAAAACTGTTTCAATATCTGACGGTTGCCGGCATGGTCATCCACCACCAGCACCCGTTTGCCCGTGAGTCCATCCGGCGATATCCGGGGTACCGGCTGGCTGGACACTTTTCTCTGCCAGGAGGTAAAATGAAAGGTGCTGCCCTTTCCCTCTTCGCTTTCGGCCCAGGCATCTCCTTCCATCATCGTTGCCAGTTGCTTGCAGATCGACAGTCCCAATCCGGTGCCGCCGTATTTTCGGCTGGTGGAACCGTCGGCCTGCTGAAACGGTTCAAAGATTGATCCCACTTTGTCCCGGGGAATCCCGATGCCGGTATCGCTGATGGTGGCGTGCAGTTTGACCTTGTCTTCCGCCTCCTCTTCCACTTCGAGAGAGAGCCGGATTTCACCCTTTTCGGTAAACTTTGGAGCGTTTCCCAACAGATTGGTGACCACTTGGCGGAAGCGCAACGGATCTCCTTTGACCAGGGTCGGTACATTGTCGGCAATGCTGCAAAGCAGTTCCACCGGGTTGTTGCCGATTTTGGGCCGGACCAGGTCGCACACATCGAAGGCCAGCAGCTCGGGATCGAATTCTATGGATTCAAACTCCAGCTCCCCCGACTCGATTTTGGAGAAATCGAGAATATCGTTGATCAACGAAAGCAGTGCCTCCCCGGATCGTTTTATCGTCTCGGTGTAATCCGCCTGGGTGGCGTCCAGCTCAGTTTCGCTCAACAGATCGGTGAAGCCGATAACGCCGTTCATCGGGGTTCGGATTTCATGGCTCATGTTGGCCAGAAACTGACTTTTAGCGGTGCTGGCCATCTCAGCCGCCTCTTTGGCGATTTTGAGTTCCTGCTCGTTTTTCTTGCGGCTGGTGATATCTTCGACGGTGCCGGTGTAGCGGGCGCCGGCATCGGAAAAGACGGGAGAGGCGTGTACGTGCACCCAGCGGAGGTGTCCGTTCTGCGTCCGGATTCGGCAGTCTGCGGAGAACTCTTCCATATCTTTCATGGAGGCGTCCCACCTCTCGGTGACCCATTGACGGTCTTCGTCCTCCAGATAATCAACCCATCGCGAGGTGAGGCTGTCCACCAGGTTGATGCCGAAGATCTCCTGATACCGGGTGTTGGTGTAGAGGCAGCTTCCCGCCGTGTCGATTTCGAAAACGCCGAAATGGATGGTTTCGGAGATCAGCCGAAAGCGTTCTTCGCTCTCCTTCAGCGCTTGCTGGGCTTTATCGGTGTTGGCTTTTTCGGTTTCCAGCGCCTGGACCCGCTTGACGAGTTCAAGGATGGTGGATCGGGTGGACATAGGTCCCGGACCTCGGTCCTGATCTCTGTGCAGCGGCTGGGCGGCTCGATTCATAAGCTTTTGGTATTCGCCATTCCAGGGTTCGCGAATCATCCGCCGATCCTGTCGGATGAGGCCGGACAATTCAAACTCCCGATCCGCCGCCGGACGAAAAAACCAACATCGGGTTCAGTATCGAAACGTATTTGGCTGCGGTATCGATTCTGTTATCGGCTGTAAGGCGAAGGGACTTTAGGAATTGAAGTCACAGCAAATTATTCCCTTTTCCCGGGCCTTCCCTCCTTGCCATGCGGGCGGGACCATGGCCGTCGATCAGAGATAGCGCGCCATTTTATAGAGCAGGTCATGTTTGGGCACGGCACCGGGAATCTGCTCTTTGAGCTTTCCGGCGTCGAAAATCAGAAACGACGGGACACTTAATATGTTATAGGTGGTGGCCAGGTGCGGGTTGGCTTCTACGTTGACCTTGGCCACGCGCACCTTGCCCTTGGTTTCGGCGGCCATCTGTTCCACTTGAGGTCCGGTGGTGGAGCAGACAGGGCATGTGGGGGACCATCCATACAGCAATACCGGCAGAGGGGAGTCGACAACGGTCTGATGGAAATTGGCATCCGTTACCATGACGGTGGTGCCGGTCATCACGTTCTGGTGTTGAAGCGCATCGCCGCAGCGGCCGCATTTTGCGCCGGCCGTCAACTTGTTCGACGGCACCCTGTTCTTGGTTCGGCACGCGCTGCAGCGCAGGGTCAACACGACGATCTCTTCAAGTTTGCAGGCCGTCGGGGTAAAAGACGCATGGCAGCGGCCGCATTTGGCATCGTGCGCCATTCGATCTTCGGGTATCCGGTTTTTGGTGCCGCAGTGGGGGCAGGCGCAGATATAGGATTCGTTCATCTCTCGTCCAGCAATTATGGTTAGAAAGGATGTAGGAGCGGCTTTCAGCCGCGAATCGCCTATCCGGGCGAGCTCATGGTTCGCCCCTGCATCGGCGGTTTGCCAGATTTATCGCGGCTGAAAACCGCTCCTACGGTTTGCAAATGGTTGCCGGTACGCCAACACATTTTAGACCATAATAATGCCCTTGCCCCGATGATGCAATTGAATGCACTTCGGGGACCTGGTATGGTTGGAGCATGTCACTCATTCCGTTCGGAAATTTGGAGCAGCGGTCTTATTTTTTCGACCAGGGCCTGCGGTTTGCCTGCCAGCAGTGCGGGGGCTGCTGTGTCGGCGAACCAGGGACGATTTATGTTTCCCAGGCCGAGATCGAGGTCATTTCCGCGACCCTCGACCTCCCGATCGAGGTCTTTACCGCCCGATACCTCTACCCCTTCAGAGACAGCTTCAGCATCAAAGAGGACGACCGGGGGCGATGCCTCTTCTTCGACGACGGATGCACCATTTATGATATGCGCCCCATCCAATGCCGCACCTATCCTTTCTGGTTCAGCAACCTGCGCTCCCAAGAGCGCTGGCGGGCCGTCGAGGGGCAATGCCCCGGCATCGGGCGCGGCCGCCGCTTTGCCAAATCCGAAATATTGGATATGATTCAAAAATCCATGCTTTTCGAGCATTAATTCCCACCCCCATCGAGAAAAATCTAAAGAAATAACCGAAAGCGTCGTTAAACATAATGTGCGCAGTCGACCCGGCTGTGCGATGTATCGATCATCAGAACTCTTGATCCACGCTTTGGCCGAACACTATTGGAGGGATTTCATGGCCTATAAGATTCTTACCGTTGATGACAGTAAAACCATTCGTATGATCGTGAAAAAAGCGTTCACCCCGTTTAACTGCGAAATGTTCGAAGGTGAGAACGGCGTGGAAGGACTGGCCATCGCCAATAAAGAGAAACCGGATCTGATCATCCTGGATATCACCATGCCGGTGATGACCGGTATCGAGATGCTGGAAAAGCTCAAAGCCGAAAAAGATCTTAAAAACATTCCGGTGATCATGCTGACGGCCGAATCCGGCAAAGAGAATGTGATGAAGATCGTGAAAATGGGTGTCCGCGACTATATGGTCAAACCGTTCAAAGGCGATCAGCTGATCGAACGCGCCAAAGGCATCCTTAAACTCGCCCCCAAACCTGCATAGGTTATGTAGAAGCACCATCCATGGAGCCGCCCCGAGAAAAGGGGCGGCTTTTCTTATGGTGCGATTGGCCCACACGGCTCCCCCAGCAATTCCAACTGAATATCATACACCACGGCTGACACGGGTTACGGATTTTATAGATCTTATTTTTTACCGAGGCCGACACCTTTACCGATGCAACTCGCTAATAAAATCGAAATCGGGATCGAATCCTTTATCATGGCTTCCCGATTTCGATAGCGATTTCGATAGCGATTTCGATTACACCACATAGGCGCTCAATTTAGAATCGCTGCGGTCTCCCTGATCCATTTGACATCTGCTGTCCGGCTATAGGATAGTACCTTTTTTTGTGAATCCGACACCAGGGAAGGGAACCCATTGCATGGCCGGGGAACGCCGGATGGAAGAGGGCCTGACGTGGCCGGAGCTGTTCAGGGGCCGGCTGATCAAGCGCTACAAGCGCTTTCTGGCCGACGTGGAGCTGGACAGCGGTGAAACCGTCACAGCCCACTGCTCGAATTCGGGGCGCATGACCGGCTGCAACCAGCCCGGTCAACCGGTCTACCTCTCTTTCCACGACAATCCCAAGCGCAAGCTCAAATACACCTGGGAAATGATCGAGATGCCCACCTCCCTGGTGGGGGTCAATACGCTGGTGCCCAATCGATTGGTGGCCAAGGCGCTGGGGTCGCGGCAGGTTCCCGAACTGGCCGGCTACGACCAGGTGGCCACCGAGGTCAGCGTCAATCGCCATTCCCGGCTGGACATCAAGCTCACAGGCCAGGGGATGCCCGATGCATATGTGGAGATCAAAAATTGCACCCTTGTAGAGAATGGATGCGCCATGTTTCCGGACGCGCCCACCACAAGGGGGCAGAAGCATTTGGGCGACTTGGCGCGGCTTAAAAGTGACGGCGCAAGGGCCGTGATATTCTTTCTGATCCAGCGCACCGACGCAGTTCGTTTTGCTCCGGCGGATGCGATCGATCCCGATTACGGACGGATATTGCGCAAGGTCGCTAAAAAAGGGGTCGAAATCATCGCCTACGATGTCAAGATCACCACCACGGGCATCCGGTTGCGAAACGCGCTGCCCTGGCAACTGTGATCCACATGGGAGGCTGGACGGTAAACCCTATTAAAACAGTGGACAATGTCGTGATCAGCCCATGGATCATCCATGTGGGAGGCGTTTGACATTGCCATGGGTCTATTATACGTACCACGATTATTTGCCACGGAATTTGAAACGGTTGCATCATTACCATGAGTGAAAAACCGCTAGTCGATACCATTGCCAGCCGTGAAAACCTTGTTCGCGTATTGGACAATTTAAAAGAGGGCATCATTGCCCACGACATGCAGCGTCGCATCTATTTCTTCAATGCCGAAGCAGAGCGTGTGACCGGATACGCCCGTGAAGAGGTCCTGGGCAAGGACTGCCACGACGTTTTCGAAGGACCGTTCTGCGGCCAGCGCTGCTCCTTTTGCGAAGGCGGCGAGATCTGCACGGACCGGCTGGAGTACCCGCTGACCTTCTCCACCAAAAGCGGCGAGCAGCGCCGGGTCGATTTTACCGCCACCATGGTGCGCGACGACCAGGGCGACTGCGTCGGGGTGGTGGCCTCCTTCCGGGATTTGACCGAATTGATGGAGCTCAAGCAGCGCAGCGGGCAAATCAACCGCTTTGCCAACATCATCGGCGGCGACAGCAAAATGCAGGGGGTCTACAAGCAAATCATCGACGTGGCCCATTACGATTTTCCCGTCCACCTTTTCGGCGAAACCGGCACCGGCAAAGAACTGGTGGCCAATGCCATCCACGACGAGAGCCGCCGCGGCGGCGCGCCCTTTGTCCCCATCAATTGCGGTGCGCTGCCCGAAGGATTGATCGAAAGCGAACTCTTCGGCCATGTCAAAGGCGCCTTTTCAGGGGCCATTCGGGACAAAAAGGGCCGCTTCGAACTGGCCGACGGCGGTACGGTCTTTCTCGACGAAGTGGCCGAGCTGACAAGGCCGCTGCAGGTCAAGCTGCTGCGTTTTCTGCAGGAGGGCACCTTCGAAAAGGTCGGCGGCGAGCGCACCACCGAAGTCAATGTGCGCGTGATCAGCGCCACCAACAAGGATCTGAAAACCGAGGTCCGCAAGAACAACTTCCGTGAAGACCTCTTCTACCGGCTCAACGTCATCCCCATCCAGATTCCGCCGCTGCGGGAGCGGAAGAACGACATTCCGCTGCTGGTCGAACATTTCCTCAACCAGGTGGCCGAGCGCAACGAACAGACGCCACCCGTATTGACCGAAGCCGCCCTGTCGGCGATGATGGATTATCCCTGGCCCGGGAATGTAAGGGAACTGCAGAATGCCGTACAGTTCTCCATCGTCAAATGCAACGACGACGTCATCACCGAAGACGATCTACCCATGGAACTGCGGCAGCTTCACACCCCTCAGGCGCGCAGAGGCCCGAGCAAAAAACTGGACGCCGCATCGGTTCAGGAGGCTTTGCGCAAGACCGGCGGCAATAAAGCCAAGGCAGCGCGGGAACTGGGGGTGGGGCGGGCGACGTTATACCGCTTCCTAACCGACCACCCCGACCTTCAATAGCCTGAGAGGCCCATATCCTGCGTTGCCGGAGGCTTGCAGTAGCGATGCTACGGCTGCGCCTCCGGACGCCTTGGCTCTGGGCCTCTCAGGCTATTGAAGGAGATCGATTTTAGCCTTTAGGATCAAAACGCCTATCCTGCGTTGCCGGGAGCTTGCAGTAGATGCACTACGGCTGCGCTCCTGGACGCCTTGGCTCTGGGCCTCTCAGGCTATTGAAGGCAATCGATTTTAGCCTTTAGGATCAAAACGCCGATTCTGCGTTGCCGGGAGCTTGCAGTAGATGCACTACGGCTGCGCTCCTGGACGCCTTGGCTCTGGGCCTCTCAGGCCATTGAAGGAGATCGATTTTAGCCATTGGGATCAAAACGCCTAACCTGCGTTG
>JBNLAV010000172.1:0-2034 GCA_050302315.1 Desulfobacteraceae bacterium | reverse complement strand
ACAAGGCTTCCTTGCTGAGAGCCAGCTTTCCGGCCATGGGTTGTTCGGGCACTTTGAATTCACTGATGGCCACCGCTGCTTCGGTGATTCTCGGAATGTCGCCCTGCAGCCGCTGCACTTCGGCAACGGCCGCCGCGATCAACTCCGGATAGCTCGTGGTGATCTGTTCCAGCATCCCCAGCTCTTTGGCTTCCTGGACGGTGAGACGTTTGGCCTGTCCGATCATGGTTGGTGCCGTAGCCGGTGATCACGAATCCTTTGACTGACGGATCGCCGGCGCCTTTTTTAAGCTCCGCCAGGATCTCGTTGCAGGTGCCGGCCCCTAGCGCATTGGCGACCTGGGGCCGGCGGATGGTGATGATGCGCACGCCGTCCTGGTTGTCCACCAGGATATCCCGGGGAAAGTCCAGGTAGGCGCTGATGGGACCCTTGGGCCGCGGAAATCCCGGACGCTCCTTGTCGAACTGGTCGGCGATGCGCCGGACCTCCTGTTCTCCCATGTCCGCCATGATATCGAAAATCCCTTTTTTGAAACCCAGCCCGATCAGGCTGCCGAAATTCAAATCGGAGCGCGTGCCGATCTTGCGGTCGGCGATATCGAAACATTGGGAAAAGATCACACCCAGCATCCGGTCCCGGATCCACTCTTTCAGGTCCAGGGGTACGTTGACCGGCGTGCCGGGTTTGGCGATGTTCCATTTGGCGACGGAGAGCAGGATGGGGGAGGGGGCGTAGCAGGCGCGTTCCGCCGTGCGACGGGTCTGGGATTCGTAAGTCAAAGGATTGCCCCCGGACATATCGAGCACGAAAAAGGGCCCGGCGCCGACGAATTCTTCGGTTACGCTGTCGATTTGAAGGGTTGTGGCCCGGTCCACAAGGTAGGCGGCCTCATTGGTCCAGTTTTCAAAGATGCGGTTCAACAGAAACGAAAAGACATTACGGGTGACAACGGGGGCTTTGCCGGCATTGGCGAAGAACCACAGCAGAAAATCGACGATGGCAGGCTGCACGCCTTCCCAGTTGATCACCTCAACGGCCATGCTGCGCCAGGCCGGCGCGAAAAAATGAGTGATGGTGTTGCGCTCGGGATGCTTCAGGCCGCTGAAGATCTGGTCGGCCGGAATGGAACTGGTGTTGGAGGTCAGAATGGCGTTTTCATCCACGATCGCTTCAAGGTTTGCAAAGATCTTGCGCTTGAGGTTCAGATTCTCCGTAGCCGCCTCGATTACCAGTCCGCATCCGGCCAGCCGGCTGTAATCCGTGGTGTAAACGATATTGCTCAGCACTGCTTCGGCTTGCTCTTCGGTGAGTTTTTTATAATCGATGCCTTTTTGGGCATAACCCTGGAAACGTTTTTCAGCCCTTTTCAAAGGTTCTTCCTCAACATCCACGAGATACAATTTTTTCTCGGGAAAACCCGTCCTGAGAAAGTAGGCAATGTCCGGCCCGATATTGCCGGCGCCGATGACGGCCATCTCCTCGGGCATGGCCCGGTCGGGTTGGATGAGAAACGGGTTGCTGACAGATGGATATAAGTGCTTATTGGCATGCATGCTTCGTTCTCCTTATCCGTTGACCTTGATTACCAAGGCGGCTCCGCTGTCTCCGGCGGCACACCCGGCCAGCAGGCCGTAGCCGCCCCCCTTAATTACCAACTCTTCGATCAGTTCCACCAGAAGCCGCATGGTGGTGGGCCCCTGGGGATGACCGAAAATCAGGGAGCTGCCGTAGTTGTTGAAAATGGCGTCATCGATGCCCAGCAGTTTGGCCATGGCCAGATCATTGACGGCAAAGGGGTTGTGGGTCTTTACGGCCGCCAGGTCCGCCACCTGTATACCTGCATTTTCCAGCGCCAGTTTGGATGCCGGCGTGGGCGCCTCGGGCATGTGCCCCTTGTCGACGCGCGCATATCCGTAGGACAAAATCCGGATGGTGATACTGCTGTCTGCGGACAGCTCCCGGGCTCGCTCTTTGGACGTGACGATCATACCGGCATTGCCGTCGGCCGGGTGGGTCTGGGCGCCGAAGGTCACG
>JBNLAV010000171.1:0-13256 GCA_050302315.1 Desulfobacteraceae bacterium | reverse complement strand
CGGCAAGGGCAAGGGTTTCAAAAAACGATGAACGCTTCCATGAGGAGCCAATGTAATTTGCTTACGCTAATTGGAAGGAGGAACGAATGACCACGGCATTATTGGTTTTGATTGCAGTCATGTGGCTGCCGGTGGCTCTGGTGAATCTCGGCAAAGGAGAGGCCAAGGGTACCGGAGCGGCAACCGGCATTGTTGGTGTGATCGTGGTTCTGGGCGCGATTATCCAGGCAGCGGTTTTCAAGGATGGGTTTACGGCGGGGCTGCTTTTTGCTCACGGTATTCTTTACTGCTGCGTCGCTTATGCATTGCTGACCGGGCTTGAGGATCTTCGCTCGGTGGGCAACGTTAGCCTTACGACGGCCTTGATTTCTACGATTTACATGTTTCTCTTTTATACAGGCGGCCCGGTGATGGCCGATGGCACCCAACTGGTTGCCAAAAGCAATTACCTGGCGATGGCTTGCCTCGGTTACGCGGTGCTCACTTATGAGGTCTGGTTGACCTTCTATGGCAAACTGAGCGCAGCCGTAGTGGCCTGGTCACTCATTATCTGGGTCCCCATCGGACTCTGGATACCGGCATTCTGGCTCATGGCCGCAGGCAAGCTGCCATTCTAAGAGTATCGCCAGGGCAATCGCCTGTTGGCAGGTCCACAACCTCCGATGCATGGCCCGGATGATCACATCCGCACCGTATCAAGGTCTCCGGTAATCCGGGCCATCGCACCGATCAGCTTCCGCGCGCTCCGACCATTGGCCCAGGTTAGATAGAAAACACTCTTCTGCCGCCTCACGCTTGATTTTTTCGGAAAGCGGCGCGGTTTGCGAAGCCCGCCCAAACGCCGTAAACGGGTGGCAAATTCTCGCAGTGCCCCATCCGTTGTTTGATCAACTCGAGCAAATCGTCGATTCCGCGACTACGGAAGGGTTTACCCTCGCCTGATGCGATCGGAGATGACTTCTCCACGACATCCTTTTTAAGACCAGATATTGACCAAAAATCCCGCGCTGACGGCCATCCCAAATACGGTTAAAAGAAATGCGATCAGCACGGGAAGTTTGAACATGCGCTTGAGCATGACCATCTCGGGAATACTGGCCCCTGCGCCGCCGATGATCAACGCCAAAACAGCGCCTAAACTCATGCCCTTTGCCAGCAAAGACATGCCGATGGGCACCATGGTGCTTGCGCGAACATAGAGCGGCACACCGATTACGGCCGCTGCGGGAACCGCCATTGGATTGCCGGGCCCAGCATAGTTCAAGACGAAATTATCAGGGACAAACCCATGGCAGATCGAACCAATGGCAACGCCCATCACCACGTATGGCAAAAAAGATTTGAACTGGCTTACTGCCTCACCCAGCAACAGCTGCCACGTCCTTGATTTTTTCTTTCCCGCCACCGAATTGCAGCACGCGCCGGAAACACCTGTCGAAGCCGAAGCTGAAGCCAGTATCATGGGCTGTGTGGCGGCCACCGGCTCCGGCGGTTTTTCCAAAATCGAGACGGTTTTGAATGCCGGTACGGGAGGATCCAGCACGTCATGGCGGATATGGCGCGAAAAGCCCAATCGATGGAGCGTCCAACCGGCCGCCGATGCAAGGCTCAATGCCAAGACCGAATACACCAGGGTCACCCGCCATCCAAAAGTGGCGAGAAAGAGGGGCACCACTACAGGATTGACCAAAGGCGAAGCAAATAGGAATGCCATTGTCGGGCCAAAGCCCGCCCGGGCTTTGAGCAGGCCGGCCGTTATAGGAATCGTGGAGCAGGAACAAAACGGCGTAAGCGCTCCCAGCCCGGCTCCCATTATGTATCCGCGCCCTGCGCTGGATGAAAGCAGCGATCCAACGCGGTCGCTCGATAGATAGTGCTGAAGCAAGGCCACCAGAAAACTGATACCGATAAACAAGACCGTCAACTCCACCATCGCAAAGGAAAAAAATTTAATTGCTTTCTCAGCCATGGGTAAAAATGCCTGGTATTCCATTTTTCATGCCCCCTTTATATCGACATTTCTAAAAATATGGTAATATAGACCGTAATTTTGCCTTTTTTATACAATTCCTTGAATCAGCCTTTTTTACGGGGATTGAAGATGGTAACCGAACAGCATTCGGATTTGAGAAATTCAATCATCTCGTCGAGCACACCAAACTGAGGTTTGCAGAACAGCGTCCGGCTTTCTCGATCCTGTCGGACCAGCCCCACCCTGACGAGCCTGCCGAGATGGTGGGACAGGGTGGAGGCCGGGATATCCAACTCGGCTTGTATGGCCCCCACCGGTGCGCCGTTCGGGCCTACCTTCACAAGATACCGGAAAATGGCCAATCGGGTCAGATTACCGAGTTCACCCAGACATTTTGCAGCTTGCTCATCCTTCATGGATATATGAATGCACCATGGCGGCGCCAATGTCAACCATATTTCTAAAAATATGGAAATATCGATGCCCGCCACTTTTCCTCGGCTATGGGGATGCCGGCCAGGTGCAGCATAAAAGAAGGGAGTCGGCGGTTGCCGACTCCCTTATCTATTATCTTCGATTCAGTCTTCCGATGCTACGCGCGGCCGGAGTACTCCTGATAGGCCATGGCCACCGTACGATAGACCAGGTGGGCCAGTTTGGAAAACGGCGTGTAGGCAAACAGCGCCCACACCGCGATAAGGTGGAGCCAGTAAATCAGCGCCATGGCATTGTACATTCCGCCGAGGCGCAGCAACTCGGTGAGCAGGCCGGTTACGCCCAGGCCCATTACCAGGCCGAGCAGGTACCAATCTTTATAGGCACTGATCTGGTCGGCTTTCCGCATGCGGTTGGCGATCATCAGGCCGGCGCCGATGATCAGGGCGATGCCACCAAGGTTGCCCAGCCATTTGACCGGGTTGATCTGGTTGTAGGGACCTTCGATGTGCAGAACCCATTCAGCGACAAAAAAGCAGTTGGTCACGATGAACAGGCCGATGAAACCGAAGAGCACCATCATGTGCGGCGTGGCGCGGTCGTTGTTATCGGTGCACTCGCTGAACTTCTTGTGCTTGAAGATGGTGGGGATCACCTTGATCAGCGCCTGGACAAAACCGGCCGGATCGATCTTGTCCGCCTTGGTTTTTCCTTCCAACACGGCGTTGGCGTGCATGTCGCCGATGAAGCGCTTGAGCCCAAGCCCGAAGACGGCAACCGCAAAAAAGAAGGTGGGGATCATGATGGTATCCACCAGCAGGTTGTTGATGTAGTCATGCTGCCACAGGGCGCCGCCCTCGTGGCCCGGAGCGAAACTCAGCCAGTTGAGACCGATCACGTTGCTGAAGGTGCCCACCACCAGAAAGAGAATGACCGGGATGGCCAGCAGGATGGGCAGCAGGCCGGGCTTGTTCACGGCCTTGCCGAGCATCTTGGGAACGGCGTATTCGCTGACGGCATAGGAACGTACCGCAGACAGCACGTCGCCCGGTTTGGCGCCGCGCGGACACTTGCTGGAGCAGTCGCCGCAGTTGTGGCACAGCCAGATGTCGCCGTTGCCGATCAGGCGGTCTTTGAGCCCCCACGAAGTGGCGATCATCTCTTTGCGTGGAAACGGCTTGGTGTCCGGAGAGATGGGGCAGGCCACGGAGCAGGTGGCGCACTGGAAGCACTTCTTGACGTCCTGTCCGCCAAGCTGGGTCACTTCCTTGATAAATTTCACATCCGGTTCGACGAGATATGAATTGGACATAGTATTTCCTCCTAAGGTCCGGCGGCGGCAACCGCCGCCGGATTCTCAATTCGGTTGCAGCAATTAGAAGCCCTTGAAGGGGTTCGGCCCCAGCCCTTCCACCATCTCGACAAAATCATTCACGATCTTGGGGATCTTGTCATATTCGTCGATGGCCACCTGGAACTGCGCCACACGCTCTTCTTCCAGCGCCAGGCTGGTCAGGGCGTCGCCGATCTTCTTCATGCGGATGTCGGCCAGCTCACTGCCCTTGACGAAGTGGCACTGATAGTCGTCGCCGTGCTTGCATCCCAGGAGGAAGACACCGTCCATGCCCTGGGAGAGGGCATCCTTGATCCAGATCACGTTGACCGATCCCAGACAGCGGACCGGGATGAACCGAACATCGGCCGAGTAGGACAAGCGGTTGAGACCCACGATGTCCAACGCAGGCAGGGCGTCGTTTTCACACACCAGACCGAGGATCCGCAAGGGCGGATCATCGAAGTCGTCCTCGGACGGCACGCCGATGGACTTGACCATGGAGCCGATGCTGTCGATGTTGTAGTCGGCAAAACCGATGATGCGTTCGGGGCAGGCGCCCATACAGGTACCGCAGCGGCGGCAGCGGCTGGGGTTGGGTTTGGGCGTGCCTTTTTCGTCATCGTCCAGAGCGCCGAAGGGACACTCTTCCGTGCAACGCTTGCACTGGGTGCAGCGTTGGAAGAAGAAGTCCGGGTAGGTCATGTCGCCGGAGCGCGGATGAACGGCCACGCCGCGGTTGGATGACTCGACGCATTGGATCGCTTTCAGGGCGGCGCCGGCCGCGTCTTCCATGGCCTCTTCGCTGGTCATGGCGCGACGGATGGCGCCGGCGGCGTATATGCCGGTGCGCTGGGTTTCATACGGAAAACAGATGAAGTTTGAATCACAGTACCCGTCGAAAAGCCCGATGTCGCGGAAGGCCGGTCCCTGACGGTAGGCCAAGTTGACCACGGGATCCGATTTGGTGGCGGGCTCCATACCGGCGGCCAGAACCACCAGGTCGGCCTTGACCTGCAGTTTTTCTCCAAGCAGGGTATCGGTGGCCTCGACGATGATGCCGTTGCCGTTTTTGGACACGCCGACCACGTTGCCTTTGGTCAGGAAGATACCGGGATCCTGCTGCAGGCTCTTGTAGAAGTACTCGCTCAGACCCGGAGTGCGCATGTGCTGATAGAAGACATAGGCCTTGCCGTCGGTATAGTCGTCACGCACGTACTTGGCCTGTTTCAGGGAGACCATGTTGGTAACGGCGCCGGCGTATGAGAAGTCGCCATCATTCTCATCCTTGTCCGGACTCTGGATGAAGACGACCGATTTGGCCTCTTTACCGTCGGACGGGCGGATGATCTTGCCGGCCTTGGCAATGGCTTCGAACTCCGCGTTGGTGATCACGTCGGGGTTATCGGCATAGCCGAGGTGGGCGTAGGCTTCATTTTCCACATTGGCGGGTTTCCAGCCGGCTGCCAGAACCACGGCGCCGTACAATTCACCGTCCGGATCCAGTTTTAGGATGTCCCGTTTGCCTTCGTTGTACTTCTGATAAGCTTCGAACTGCTGCTCGGCGTTGAGTTCCTTTCCGGCCTCATCCACCTTCATCTCGTCGGGCAGGGGATAGGGCACGTCGAACTCGATTTTCTCGCCGGGCTTTTTCAGGGTCACGGTGAATTCGCCGGGTTGGCCGGCCAGGCGGGCCACTACGGTTTCGGTCTTCACCGTGATGTTGGGATGGGCTTCGACGGCCTGGACCTTGGCATTGACCACCGGGGGTATGAGCGCCTCGTAGGGATCGGCCACCGGCAACTGGCTGCGCCAGTTCAATGCGGCGCCGCCCAGCTGGGCCTCTTTTTCGACGATGGTCACCGGGTAGCCGGCGCTGGCCGCATCGAGGGCCGCGGACATGCCGGTAAGGCCGCCGCCGATCACCAGAATCTTGTTGGTGAAAGAATCCAGTTTGTACGCCTCGGGCAGTTTGATTTTCTCGCAACGGGCCATGCCCATCTTGAGGTAATCTTCCGCCATCATCTGGACGCGATCATACTTGTCATCGTCCTCTTTTTCCTCTGCGGTCAGGGCCGGGAACTCGTCCCGGGGATGGGACCATGCCACGCCTTCACGCAGGTTGACACGATCGACGATGCAGCCTTCGAAACGGAAGATATCAAAGTTGACCCGGCGGCTGCAGGCACAGATAATCAGCGTGTTCACGCCGCCGTCGATCTCCGATTTGAGGAAATCGACACCCTCCGGGCTGCACATGATCGGATGGGTTTTGGACGTCAGCCCTTCTTCGTCGGCTACGCCCTTTATGGCTTCCACATCCAGGGATTCGCCGATGCCGCAACCTTCACAAATATAGACACCATATTTTTTGTCCATGGATGACCTCCTACTTCCTTGCCAGCGTCTGAATGGCCTTCAGGGCCATTCCGGTAGCGTTCTGGTTGGATGAAACAACGTCTGCCGGTTTGTTGGCGCAGCCCGCGGCGAACATGCCGCCCTTTTCATAGTCGTTGATGATGAAGCCGTCGGCATTGTACTTCAAATCGGCCGGCAGTTTGGCTTCAGCGGCGGTGGGCTGCATACCGGTGGCGAGAACGGCCATATCCACGGTTTGATGGACTTTTTCACCGGTGACGGCGTTTTCGGCGACCACGGTAATGCTCTTGGTGGCCGGATCTTCGCTCACCTCGGCAACCTTGCCTTTGATGAAGAAGACATTTTCGTCGTCCTTGATGGTCTGGTAGAATTTCTCGTAACGCTGGCCGGGAGCACGCATATCGATATAGAAGATGTAGATCTTGGCTTCCGGGTAGCGCTCGCGTACATAGGTGGCCTGTTTCAGAGACGCCATGCAGCAGATGTAGGAACAGTACGGCAGGTGATTCTCGTCGCGCGAGCCGGCGCATTGGACAAAGGCCACGCTTTCGGGCGCCTTGTTGTCGGATGGACGCAGGATCTGACCCTGGGTCGGTCCGCTGGGTGCCGCCAGGCGCTCCATCACCATGTTGGTGATGATGTTGTCGTACTGGCCGAAACCCAGGTTGTCGATCTTGGTGGCGTCATAGGGCTGCCATCCGGTGGCCCAAACGATGGCGCCGACGTTCAGATCGAGGGTTTTGGCCTCCATGTCGAGATCGATGGCATCGTATTTACATGCGTCCTTGGCCTTTTGAGCCGCGTCGGTGCCGATGATCTCCGGCGACAGGATGAACCGTGCGGGAAAGGCCATCTCGAACGGCAGGTGGGCGCCTTTTTTCTTGCCCATGCCGAAGTTGAAAATATCCGATACTTCCACTCCGCACGCTTCCGCGCAGTCACCGCAGACGGTGCATTTTTCGTTCACGTAGCGTGGTTTGATTTTAACCGATACATTGTAATTGCCCGGTGCGCCGTCTACTTTTTGCACCTCGGCCAGTGTGAGCACCTGAATACGGGGGTTGTCCTTGATACGGCGGAAGTTGATCTCCAGGCCACAGGTCGGGGGACAAAGCTTGGGAAAGTACTGATTCAGCTGTGCCACACGTCCACCCAGGTACGGATTCTTCTCCACCAGGTATACCTCATACCCTACTTCGGCAGCTTCCAGAGCGGTGGTCAAACCGCTGATGCCGCCGCCGACCACCATGATGCTTCCACTCGCAGGGGCGGTTGTTTCGTTTGTCATGCTATCCCTCCGTGCATCGAAGATTTAGATATTGAATATTGTCGATCAGCCACTCACGGCTGGGTCGGCGATACCCTTTGAATTCGGTTTGCCGAAACTTGAAGCTCAGTCCTGTTCCATCGGCGACTTCAGACCAGCATTGGGCTTCAACTTTCGGTCCCCTGGCAAATCCTCCGGCATCGAGTTGCGACCGATGCCGGAGGAACGCCATTATATTCTTACGAGGATATCGCCTAACAACACGTGGGGGGTCTGACCCCACATTAAACAAAACCTCCAGGCATCCCGGAGGACGCCTGGAGGTATGTCTTGCTACTTACTACGTATACGCAAGTTTACACTCCCGCTTACTAGCTCGGGATGATCTGGATGTAGGGAACTTTCTTCACATCCCACTCACCCTTTTCCGGATCGTACTTTGAATTGACGAAGCAGAACCAGTTCTCGTCATCCTGTCCCGGATAGTCTGATTGAGAGTAGAAGCCCGGGTAGCGGGTCTCTTTACGGAACTGGATGTGACGCAGATGGGATTCTACGGTCCAGATACGATGCTCGATCTCCCAGGCTCTCATCAGCTCGTGCAGATCGCCGGCAGCCAGTTTTTCGCAGTCTTCGCGCATGGTCTTCAGCAGATCCATAACAACTTCCAGAGACTTGGAGGTGGTCATGTAGAAGGTTGCGGTTCCCGCACCATACTCATGGGTGGCTTTCATCAACCGGTACATCATGCCATTGGGTTTGAGGTAGTTCGGGTTGATGTCGGCAGCGGTGGTGTACGCAACGTTGTCCAGGTAGGTGCGGACCGGTTTGTAAACCAGGTCGACCAGCTCATCCTTGGACTGTTTCAGGGTCGGGGTGAAGTCGGCGAAGTCTTTTGCGTAGCGTACCATCTGTTTGGCAGCGATACGTCCTTCGGCGTGAGAACCGGAGGAGAACTTGTGGCCGGAGCCGCCAACGCCGTCGCCGGCGGTGAACAGACCCTGAACGGTGGTCATCTGTTTGTAGACCTTGCCGTTGCGGGCTTTGATTTTGTAGTCATCCGGTACCCAGTCATAGTCGGGGCCGGAGGTCCACAGACCGCAGCAGCCGGAGTGAGAACCCAACAGGTACGGTTCGGGCGGCATAATTTCGGAGTTTTTCTTCTCCGGTTCGCAGTCCTGAGCACACCACAGGTTGGCCTGGCCACAGGTCATATCCAGGAAGTCTTCCCAAGCTTCGGACTCGAGGTGCTTGAGCTCTTTCTTGTCCATGGTGGCGCCGAGTTCGGCCAGAGCGGTAACGGTGTCCATGATGATCGGGCCGCGGCCTTCTTTCATCTCGAACAGCATCAGATGGTTACGCAGACAGGTCGGGGTGATGGCTGCGGTGCCGTACGGTGCATATTTTTCCAGCTCAGCCTTGGCTGCGTCGGAAGCGGCATACGGTTCGCCAAGACCGTTGAGGGTTTTGGCTTTGAACAGCAGGAACCAGGCGCCAACCGGGCCGTAACCGTCTTTAAAACGGGCCGGGGTGAAACGGTTTTCCATCATGGTGAGCTCGGCACCGACCTTCATGCACATGGTGTAGGTGGAACCAGCGTTCCATACCGGATACCAGGCGCGGCCTTTACCTTCACCTACCGAACGGGGCTGATAGATGTTTACAGCGCCGCCGCAGGCAACCATCATGGTCTTGCATTTAATGATGTAAACAATGTTCTCACGGACGGAGAAACCAACCGCGCCGGCGATCTGATTTTCTTCGTTGGCGTCCAGCAGCAGCTCAACGATGAAGCAACGCTCGATGATGTTGTCTTCGCCCAGCGCTTTTTTGGCAGCTTCGGCGACGATGCGTTTGTAGGATTCGCCGTTGATCATGATCTGCCATTTACCGGTGCGTACCGGCTGAGCGCCGCCCTTGAGGGTACCCATTTTCTGGCCTTTTTTACCGTCGAGGTTTTTGCCGTCTTCGGTTTTCTTCCAGACCGGCAGACCCCACTCTTCGAACAGATGGACGGAATCGTCCACGTGGCAGCCAAGGTCAAAAATCAGGTCTTCGCGAACCAGGCCCATCAGGTCGTTGCGGACCATGCGGACGTAGTCTTCGGGAGCATTTTCGCCGATGAAGGTGTTGATGGCGGAAAGGCCCTGAGCCACAGCGCCGGAACGTTCCATGGCGGCTTTGTCGCACAGCAGAACGCTCTGGTCGTCGCCCATCCATTTCTTGATTTCGAATGCGGTACCGCAGGCAGCCATACCACCGCCAACGATGAGAATGTCGACTTCTTTTTCAACGACTTCAGGGTCACGTACGGCTTTAAGTTCACCCAAAGGTTTGTTCGGTAATGCCATATTATCCTCCTAAATAATTTTAGCTAAAAGCATACATTCAATTAATTAAGGAACGCGCCACGACTAGACTTTGGGCGTCGGAATGGTGTAGCCGTCTGCTTCTTCGGTGGAGAGCAGGCCGGATTCCAGATCCTTGCCTTTCAAATCGTCGTATGAGTTGGCGGCACCTTCAGGAGTGGTGCGAATGGGGAACTTGAAGCGTTTGATGGTGCCGTTACGGAACTTACAGGTCCACATCACATCTTCGGTACCCATCATTGGCATAATGGAACTTCCCAGGGGAACGAAATCGGCATAGCCACGAACTTCGATGGCTTGGGTGGGACAAATCTTTACACAGGAAAAGCATTCCCAACACTGATCCGGCTCTTGGTTGTAAGCCTTCATCGCGTCGGGGTCGAGGACCATCAGGTCATTGGGGCAAATGTACATGCAAGCGGTCTTATCGCCACCCTTGCAACCGTCACATTTTTCCTGAATTACGAAACTTGGCATTTAATATACCTCCTAAAAATTTTGGTTACATTTTTTCAACCAATAGACTCGTGATTCTAATGAACTAAGCCTTCCCTACACCTCCCTTCCTATTATAGAGTTTAGATGTCCGAAATCTTATCCGTGTCGGACTAAAAAATATATGAAACCTAAATCAGAAACACAGTTACGTCGGGTCGACCGGCGGTGGCGCGGCGCGGCCCCCCTCGCCCCAAAAAAGCTTTTAAATTCAGCCAGATATGATTGGAACAAGGGTAAATGAATATCACTCCGCATACACCTTGTCAATAATTTTCGGCGGCCAAAACCTCTAAATTCTAAAAACAATTGGGGCGCTGCCACCTGCAACAACATATGGGCTGTCGCATCCTGTTTTTCACTATATGTGGTAGCCGGAATCAACCATCCCCAATACCTCCGGGCAAGCGTAATAATGTTACGTTTTGCCGGGAGGTTGGCGCAGGTCATGGGTCATGTTTTTTGTGCCGCGGGGTACGGCCGCCGCACCCAAAACCGGTCCCGATGCAATTTCTGGATTTTAGGAAGTTACGCCCTGATCACCTGTGCCGCCTAACTTTGGTTCACCGCCTGCAGCGGATCGCCGCATGCCATCCAACCGCCGTTACAGATCAGCGCTTGCACCTAGATGGGATTTATTCTAATGGGTGTGTATCTCTCGTATCGCGCGTCGATGAGCAGAAATAAACAGGAGTGAGCCAGTCATGAAAGAACCCGAGCTGATCCCCATCAATCCGGATGACAAATTCAGCTTTGCATGCCACAAGAACGTACCCTGCTTTAATCATTGTTGCAAGGATTTAAACCAGGCCCTGACCCCATACGATGTCGTGCGCCTCAAGAACCACCTCAAGATCACCTCGACAGCGTTCATTGAGCGCTATGCGACGGTCTATCCGGGCCCTGCCACCGGTCTTCCGGTCGCCTCGCTGCGCTTTTCCGCGGAAATGGACAATGACTGCCCCTTCGTCACCCCGGACGGCTGCATGGTCTATGCTGCGCGCCCTTCATCGTGCCGGATCTACCCGTTGGCAAGAGCGCTGCAGCGCTCCAGATCCGACGGCCGCATTACGGAACATTATGCCGTTTTGAAAGAGGATCACTGCCTCGGCTTCGAAGAGGCCCCCCGCCAGACCGTTCGCCAGTGGATCGCCGGCCAGGAACTCGAAACCTACCACAAAATGAATGACGCCATGATGGAACTGATCGCCTTGAAGAATCAAATGCGTCCGGGCGAGCTCTCCAACGAGGACCATGCGTTGACCCGCATGGCGTTCTACGATCTGGACACACTGAAGCAAAATGCCATGGCCGGCGGGTTGCCGTCCATGGACCACAACCACCTCCGGCCGCTTCCGGCGGAAGCAGATGACGAGGCGTGGCTGACCTGGTCCATGGCCTGGATCGGACAGGTATTGTTTGGAAGAAAAATAGATTTATGAAGCTGGCGAACAAGGTTGCATTGGTGCTGGGAAGCGTCAAAGGCATCGGCAAGGCGGTGGGCCTGGATCTGGCAAATGCCGGCGCCAGGGTCGTCTATACGTATCACGACTGGCCGGAGAGCCTGGATGCCCTTAAAGCGGATGCGGCGGCCGTCGGCCGGGATCACTGGATCGCCGAGATCGACCTGCAGGACACCGGTGCCGTCCAGACGCTGGTCGACGGCATCATCGATCGCTACGGACGGCTGGACATCCTCATCAACAACATCGAGCGCGGCGGGTGGCCGGTGGTGCACGGCGTATACAACCAGGATCAGTGGGACCTGGAGCTGGCCACAACCTTAAGGGCCAAGCAATGGGTTTTCAACGCCTGCCTGCCCCACTTGAAGGCATCGGGCAGCGGTGTTGCCATCAACTTCTCCAGTATCGCCGGCATGGTCGGCCGCAGCGGCCCGGCCTCATATCTGTTTAACGAGGGATACGCCGCAGCCAATCGCGGCATCTCGCTGCTGACCGAAACATGGGCCCGGCTCGGCGCCCCGGAAGTACGCGTCAATGAGATCATGCTGGGCATTTTCGAAACGCGCCACGCCGAACACACGCGGGGCTGGGGGCTGCTGACCGATGCCCGGAAACAGGCCCTGATCGATCACACCCTGCTGGCGCGCACAGGCCGGCTCGATGATGTCGTTCGTGCCGTGCGCTTTCTCATCCAGGATGCCCCGTTCATGACCGGCAGCGTGCTGCGCATCGACGGCGGATATGTGCTCGGCGGGGAGAAGGTTGATCCGATGCCCGAAGGGGTGGTGTAGTTTCTGGTTTCTGGTGGGAATTCGTAGAGGGCCTCTTTCATGCCAAGGTGTCTCGATGTTGGGTTGACGGGAATTTTAGTCGCGGGAGGGAAAGATGATTGAAAAGCTGTTCCAGTTGAAGACGCGCAAGACAGATGTCCGGACGGAAGTCATCGCGGGGGTCACGACCTTCCTGACCGCCGCCTATATCGTGTTTGTCAATCCATCCATTCTCAAAGTATCGGGTATGCCGGAGCCGGCGCTGATCACCGTCACCTGCCTGGTGGCCGGCCTGGCGACACTGCTGCTGGCCTTCTGGGCCAACGTTCCATTGATGATGGCGCCCGGCATGGGGCTCAACGCATTTTTTGCATTCACCCTGGTGGGCTCCATGAAAGTTCCGTGGGAAACGGCCTTGGGGGTCGTGTTTCTCTCCGGTGTATTTTTTCTGCTGTTGACCCTCATCGGATTCCGCGAACGCATCGTCAAGGCGATCCCACCGACGCTGCGACTGGCCGCATCAGTGGGTATCGGGCTCTTCATCGCTTTTATCGGCATGAAGAATTTAGGCCTGATCACCGATCACCCCGCCACACTGGTCACCCTGGGCAAATTGACGCCGACGGTGATTCTGGGTTTGCTCGGCGTGCTGCTGATCGCCATTCTGGAGATCAAGAAGATTCGCGGCTCCATCATGATTTCCATCCTGGTGGTTGCCGGATTGGGCATGCTGATGGGATTCACCAAACCGCCAAGCGGCATTCTTTCCGCCC
>JBNLAV010000170.1:0-16968 GCA_050302315.1 Desulfobacteraceae bacterium | reverse complement strand
ATGGACATGCGCACCCATGGCAAAGGATTTGAAGACTGCTACAATGAAGCACATGCCAGGCACGGCGTACGCTTTGTCCGCAGCCGGGTCCACACCGTGCGGCCGGCGCAGGACAGCGGCAAGCTGGCCTTGCGCTACTATAGCGATGAGGATGGGCGGATCCGGGACGAACACTTCGACCTGGTGATTCTGTCCGTGGGCATGCAAACCACCTCTGAGCTGCGCGAACAGGCCGGCAACCTGGGTATTGAACTGGACGCCGGCGGTTTTTGCCGCATCGATGATTTTGCACCCACAGCCACAACGCGGGATGGCCTATACGTGTGCGGCGCCTTTGCCGGACCAAAAGATATCCCCCAGTCCGTGATCGAGGCCGGCAGCGCTGCCCATTGCGCGGGCGCCGACCTGGCGGCCGGTCGTAACAGCCTGACTGTACGCAGCGCCGAACCGCCGGCGTGCGATATCTGCGGCCAGGCACCCCGGGTGGGAGTTTTTATCTGCCATTGCGGAATCAACATCAACGGTGTCGTGGATGTGCCGGCAGTACGAGAATACGCCCGCACCCTACCGAATGTCGCCTATACGGCCGATAACCTCTATTCCTGCTCCCAAGACACCCAGAACATCATCAGCGCTAAAATCAGGGAAGAAAATCTCAACCGCATCGTGGTGGCCGCCTGTTCTCCAAAGACCCATGAGCCGCTGTTTCAGGAAACACTGGCCGCCGCAGGACTGAACAAATATTTGTTGGAGTTCGTCAATATCCGCAACCAGGATTCCTGGGTGCACATGTCGCAACCCGATCAGGCCACGGCCAAGGCCGAAGACCTGGTACGCATGGCCGTGGCCAAAGCTGCGCGGCTTTCTCCCCTGCAGGAGAAAACCTTGCCGATTACCCTCCGGGCACTGGTGGTGGGCGGCGGCATTTCGGGCCTGGCGGCGGCCCGGGCGCTTTCACGCCAGGGATATCCAGCCGTCATCGTCGAACGCGAGGGTGTCCTGGGAGGACAGGCGCGACACCTGTTTCGAACGGCCAGGGGCAATCCGGTGGCCAAGCGTCTATCGGCACTCATCGACCAAGTGACCACCGATCCGAAAATCACGGTTCACTTGAACGCTGAATTAAACCATGTGGCGGGTTATGTCGGTAATTTCCGGTCCCAGCTGACAACCGGCAACCAGCGGATCGAAATCGAACACGGGGTGGCCGTCATCGCCTCCGGAGCCCGAGAGTCCCAACCCACCGAATATCTGTACGGTATCGATCCGCGGGTCATCACCGGTCTGGAACTGGACCGGTGCCTGAAGGCCGGCGATACGGCCCTGGCGCGCGCACAGACTTTTGTGTTCATTCAATGCGTAGGTTCGCGCGAACCGAAAAGGCCTTACTGCTCGAGGCTCTGCTGTACCCATTCGGTGGCGTCCGCCCTGCACTTGAAAGAGACTAATCCGAACATGAATGTGTTCATTCTTTATCGCGATATTCGCACCTATGGCGAGCAGGAGGGACTCTACCAGCAGGCGCGCGGAAAGGGTGTGGTTTTCATCCGTTACGATCTTGACCACAAGCCGCAGGTGACGGCCACGTCAAAGGCCCTGGAAATTACGATGATCGACCATGTGCTCCACCGGCGGATCATGATTCCAGCGGATCTGCTGACGCTGGCCGCTGCTGTGGAACCATACCGTGACGAACGCCTGGCGCAATTTTTCAAAGTACCGAAGAACGAAGACGGCTTTTTTTCGGAAGCCCACGCAAAGCTCGCCCCCTGTTCATTCGCCACCGACGGCGTGTTTCTGTGCGGGCTGGCCCACTACCCCAAGCCCATCGACGAATCCATTGCCCAAGCCCAGGCCGCCGCTTCAGCCGCCACCATACTGCTGTCCCGGAAGCGCATCCGCACCAGCGGCAACACCGCCCATGCGGATGCACGGATGTGTTCATCGTGCAGTGTATGCGTCAGTGTGTGCCCGTACAATGCGCCTTCCCTGCGCACCGAGAGTCCATTCGAAGGCAAGGCCGAAGTCAATGCGGCCCTATGCAAAGGCTGCGGCCTTTGCGTGGCATCCTGCCGTTCGGGAGCCATGCAATTGCACGGATACGACGACGCCCAAATCATGGCCATGATCGAAGTGGCCTGAAAAGGAACTCAGACATGCTTCAATGCATCTATCTGTCACCTGACTTAATCAAACGCCTGGAAATGTTACGATGCTCCGGTAAAAAAGCTGCGCTGGCAGCCGCCAAGACGGATGAAATCATATCAGGATTGCAGGACGGTGATGAATTGCCCTGCCACGCAGCCACCATTACCAAGCACGGAGAACAACGCATCCGGGGCGTGAAAAAATACGACCTGGGCAGCGGATTCCGACTGGTGACCCTCCGGCGGGCTTTCCGGATTTTTTTGCTCTTTGTCGGTACCCATGATGACTGTCACCGGTGGATTGAAAACAACCGTGGCCTTTCTGTCGATCAGGTCAAAAAACGCTGCACCAAGCTGATGGTGGCTGGAGGCGATATTTCTTCCGACATGCCCGAAGATACGACAGCCGAAGCGCAGGACGGAGAAGATGATCCTCTGGCGAACATCTCCGAGAGAGATCTTCGTCAAATTTTCCGTGGCATAGCGGACACACTTTGAAACCACATACAGTTACTGCAGGGGCAATGGTGCTGGGCACCCCGCGGTCTTCAAAACCGTCGGCCTCGTCTAACAAACGGGGAGGAGGTTCGATTCCCCTTGCCCCTTCCATCTTTTATTGAGGGTTTCGCATGAACAAACAGTTTACCATCGGCGTCGCAGGACATGTGGATCATGGCAAAACGACCCTGGTACGCGCCTTGACCGGCATCGATACGGACCGCAAGGCGGAAGAAAAGATGCGAGGGCTCTCCATCGAGTCCGGCATGGCCGAGCTGAATCTGCCCAGCGGCCGAAGTGTCTCCCTGATTGACGTTCCCGGCCATACCGATTTTCTCAAAAACACCATCCGGGGCCTGAACAGTGTGGATGTGGCCATTCTGGTCGTCGCGGCCGATGACGGCATCATGCCCCAAACCCGTGAACACCTGGATATCCTGACCTTTTTTAAGGCCAAGACCGGGCTGGTGGTGTTGAGCAAAACCGATCTGGTGGATCATGAGGTCCTTGACCTGGCGGAGCTGGAACTGAACGAATTTTTGAGCGGCACGTTCCTGGATCAATGCCCCATCCTCAAGTTTACCCTCAGGAAACCGGAACTTGCCGCCGCGATTGTTCACGGCCTTGACGAACTGCTGAACGATCTCCCAAATAGGAAACCGGATCTGCCCTTTCGCATGTGGATCGATCAGGTCCGGAGCGTACGGGGACACGGCACGGTGGTCAGCGGTACCGTCGCTACCGGTACGCTTCGCTGTAACGATGAGATTGCGCTTTCGCCTTCCGAAATTAAAACGCGCGCTCGCAGCCTGGAATCCCACGGTCGTGCAGTAACCCGCGCCATCGCAGGCCAAAGGATCGGGATCAATCTGCACCGGGTGCCTGTAGGCGATGTGTCTCGTGGAATGAGCCTTGCGAATCCCGGGGCAATGCATTCGTTGTACCTGCTCAATGCCGAAATCGGTATTGTAACGGGAGCGAAAATGAGTATCAAAAACCGTCAAAGGGTTAAAATTTACCTGGGCACATCCATCACCAATGCCATGGTCGTGTTCATGGAGCGGGATCGCCTCGGGCCGGGGGAAACTGGCCTGGCTCAAATCCGGCTGTTGCGGCCGGTGGCAGCACTGCCCCGCGATGCCTTTGTGGTTTCTCCCTTGAACATCAATACGGTCATCGCGGGCGGCTACGTTCTAGAGACTCCCCGGGACAAATATCGGACGGTCAAGGCCAAGTCAGTTCTTCCGCTTTTAGCAGCACTTCAAAAAGAAGATGTAGGCGCGTATGTCGATAATTTTTTTGAAGGTGCGCAAAACAGCCTGACCTGTGCAAAAGCGCTTTCGCAAAAAACCGGACTTGCGCCGGCACCCTTCGAACGCATCATCAATTCCAAGGTGCAAAAAGGGGAATTTGTATATATCAAAGGCCATGGTGCGATTAAAAAGCATCATCTCACCGTCCTTTATAAAAAATTCAAAACCGCTATCGAAGAAATTTTCAGTCAAGCCCCGATGAAAAAAAATGCCGGCATGGCCGAGGTTGCCAAACGCATGAAGCCTGGTGTCGAGAGCGCTCTACTTTCGATAGCGGCCGAAACCCTTTGCACCAATGGCGACATCATCCGCGTGGACGGCGGGTACCGGCCGGCCGAAGTCCGGCCGTCTCTGAATGCTTCCCTGGATGCACAGGCATCCGTTTTATTGAACTATATGCAAGCGGCGGGGTTGATGCCCATCAGCCCTGGCTTTTTTTGGAAGCAACACCGGTCACAATACGGCCGATCCAAGGTGGTTGGGCTGTTCAACTACTTGCACATGCAAAAGAAGTTGATCCGTCTGAAGGACAACCGGTTTTTGTCTCTCGGCGCCATCCAGGAGATCAAAAAACGCGTCACCCGTACCATACGGGAGAATGGGTTTGTTACCATAAAGGACTGCAAAGCATTGTTCGGCTACGGAAGGTCGGGTGGTACACATGTGTTGGATTATCTGGATCAGATCGGGTTCACCGAACGCAGGGAGGACAAACATTATCTGAACGAAGACGGTTCCCGATGACAGTCTGCATCTTCAATACGCTTACCCGCAGCAAGGCGCCGCTGATTCCGTTGGAGCCGGGCAGGTTGAAGATGTATGTGTGCGGCCCCACTGTCTATGACGCACCGCATCTGGGTCATGCCAGATCCGCGGTGGTCTTCGATGTGATCCGGCGCTATCTATCGGCCCGGGGGTACCGGGTCACCCTCGTTCGCAACGTGACCGACATCGATGACAAGATCCTTCAAAAGGCCTGCCGGCAGCACCATGATTTCAGATGGCTGGGCACCCGTTATCTCCGCGAATATGAGCAGGCCATGAGGCGTCTGGAGGTTGCGCTTCCCGACGCCCAACCCAAGGCCACTGAATTTATCGTTCCCATTCAAAATTTTATTTCAAGGTTGATCCAAAACGGTCACGCTTACGCCGTCGCCGGCAATGTTTATTTTGCCGTGGCCTCCTTCAAGCCGTACGGAAAACTTTCAGGACGTACCCTTAAAACCGCCGCCATGGATGAAAATGCTCCTGATGCGTCAGGAAAGAGACACCCAGCCGATTTTGTCCTGTGGAAAGCGGCAAGGTCCCGGGAACCATTCTGGCCAAGCCCATGGGGACCGGGACGCCCCGGCTGGCATATCGAGTGTTCGGCCATGAGCGCTCGATTGCTGGGCGAAGCGTACGACATCCACGGCGGCGGCGAAGATCTGATCTTTCCGCACCATGAAAACCAAATCGCCCAATCGGAGAGCCTGTTCAAAAAAGCGCCCGCCACATTCTGGATGCATCACGGTTTGATCCATGCCGACGGCCGAAAAATTTCCAAATCAGATGGTGCTTTTCAGAAGCTCAATGACCTGCTGGAGATCTATTCACCGGATGCTCTGAGGTTATGGTTGCTTTCCAAGCGATATCGTCGCCCCATGACCTTTTCGCACCAAAAAATGGAGAGCGCCCTGAAGAACATGGCCCGCATTAATCGCTTTTTTTCACGAAAGGATGTGTCGGCCTCGATGCCTGCCCGGCGGGTAACAGGCTGCGGCACGCTGTGGACACGCTTTTGCAGCGCCATGGATGATGATTTTAACTTTCCCTTGGCCCTGGCCATTGTTTTTGAAAGCATCCGCAGCATTCAGCGCGCAATAGGCGCCGATACCAGAAGGCAGTGTGCCCGGAAATCGAAAAAACAGCGGGTGGCTATCCGAAATCTTAACCTGATTTGCAGGGAAATATTCGGCTTTCGTTTAGACCGTATCTGAAATGCGGTGATAGAACAGCCGGGCGATGGACGTTTGGCCGTTGGGTTACCCGGGTTCCTCTGCGTAAAAGATAGAGAGACGATGATAGGTTCTGATTGAATGGGAAGCCCCTCAAGGGTTACGAAGCCCAGAACATTGACATCAAAAGTTGCGCCATCGAAATCCCCCTCATGAAGCAGGTGGACACGGCACAATCATCGACCGGGGCGGCAGCATCGATCCTGGGGCGTCAGATCCAGAGCAGCCGCTGCTTCTTTCATACCGTTCCCGATAAGTTATCAAAAATAATGTATCCAAACCTAACCCGTCTCCGTCTAACCCACCAGTAAAAGCATCGCCGGTCGTTGGAATCGGGCCGGCTGTCGTTCAACAAACCATCCAGATTCCAAATAACACATACAGGAGAAAATGATGTCATCAACGAACAACCTTGAACTGTCCGTCAAGAACACAAACCAGCACTGCCCCATCGGCGAGACCGTCGGAAAAGCACACATCACAAAGGGCGACATTCCGGTGCTCTCGTGCGAAGGCGCCTGTATTCGCGGAGAGATCGCCCGGCAGGCGGCCAACATCGTGGCCAGACAACCGGGCTACGGCAGGGGGTGCCACGGAGAACTGTTAACCGTGCCCCGGTCGGCCATCGCCCAATGGTTTCACCAGGCCGAAAAAGTGGTCCTCATCGACGGCTGTTTTCTGCGTTGCCACGGCCGGATTCTGGAAGGCTTGCTGTCCCGGAGGCAGTTGATCCAGTTCGATGCCCTGTCCCACTACAAAAAGTACACCGATATCTTTGACCCGGAGGCCATTCCTTTCCTTGAGCGCCAGGAAGTGGCCCGGGATGTGGCGCAGTGGGTGACGGCACAATTGGCCAACGGCGTTGAAACGGCTGTCGAATCCCCCTGCGGCCATTCCGAAACGTCATGTTGCGGCTGAAGAAATGCGAACCGGTTATCGCCATGGCCGCAGGTATGGACCAGATGGCGCCGAGGTAAGATACAACCTGGCGGCATTGGATATTTCAATCCAATCAACCTGAGAAAAAGAAGGAGACTACCATGAACCTCTTCGTCAAGGAACTTGCACCCGACACCCAAATTTTAATCGCCATGGGCGCGGCCGTGGCCGCCGGGTGTCAGCCATGTTTGGCCCAGCTGGTGGAACTGGCGCAAAATGAAGAGCTCGATATTGCCGGCATGCGGGCGGCCGTCGCCATCGGCCAATTTGTCAAAAACCAACCGGCCAAGGAGATTCAGGAATTGGCCCAAACCCTGCTGGGGGAGGACCCGGTCGGATTGGCGGACAGCATTACGTGTCTTTGCGGCGACGAAAAGGCACAACCGGGGGCCTGTCACTGTTAGGCCTTCCCATCCGTCGTTCAATGGGCGGCCCCCTGGTGCTTGTCAGGGGCTGCCCATTGGGAACGAATATGGCAGCGCCGCTACAATGGCTTCAGCATCCGTTGCCGCCGGTTCAGGCGGAACATCGAGCGGTTGTCGGTATACTGCGCCTTGAGCGCATCGATGATCGTATCTTTGATCACTTTCCTCGGTTTGTCGTCCATCAGTTTTGCATTCGGCAGCACGACGGTCACATCGCCCATGACCACCAGATCGTCATCCGTTCCGATGCGGATGTCCGGATTGAACATCTTGTAAGTATACTGATAGTAGTAGTTGAAACTGTTTTCGAAAAGATCACTCCACATTTTGAACCAATGAGCGTACATGGCGCCCTCCTGTTTGGCCTTGTTTTCCGAATTGATGGTTGGTTTGAGCTACGTATTGCGCTTAAAGGATCGGGAATCCAATCAGTAGAAGAAGTGCCTTAAAATATCACAACGATCGGGAATTGAAAACTTGAAACCGCAATTCCGTTTAAGGGTTCGCGCATAAAGATGTGAAGTTGTTTTTGCGCGATCCCTAAAGCCGGCCCTTTTTGATGATGGCCACCAACAGCCAGATGCCGAGAAAACCGGCCGTCAGAAATCCGATCAGCCCGATGACCGAAATGCCGTAAAGAAGCGGCGGCATGTTGGATATGACGATCAACGCCGAACCGATGATCAACGATGCGATGATGATGGCAAAGGAGATGCGGTTGGAGATCTGGTCATGGGTGGAGAGCATTTTGTCCAGGTCTTTCATGACCAGGGTGAAAGAGAGTTTTTTCTGGCGCAGGGAGCGGCTGAGTTCCAGCAAGTCCTTGGGAAAATCGGTCAGGAATTCATATGACTGTTCCACCAATCGCAGTGCGTCGTCCGTCAGTCGCGATGGCGAAAGCCGGGCCATTTTGATCCGCTTGATGAAAGGGGCGGCTTTGCCGATCATGTCGAAATCGGGGTCCAGATTGGCCGCCACGCCTTCCACCTGGGCCAGGGCCTTGAGCATCAGAAAAATGTCGGGCGGTATGCGCATGCGGTGTTTGGTGGCCAGTTCCAAAAGGTGGCGAAGTAGCTTGGCCAGCTGAATTTCCTTAAGCGGACGGAAGAGGTGGCGACCGTTAAAGTCGGCCACATCCTTTTCCAGTTGGGTGATGTTGGGCTCGTCATCCCAGTCGGCGAGCTTCATGAGAATCTGTGCCGTCCTGTGCTCATCCTGTCGGATGATGGCGTCCACCAGGGCAACGAAACGCTCCCGAGTGGCGCGGTCCACCGCACCCATCATGCCAAAATCCAGCAGGCAGATCACATTGCCCGGCAGGACAAATAGATTACCCGGGTGGGGGTCGGCATGGAAAAAACCGAAGGTGAAGATCTGTTCGAGCAGCACATCGGCGCCGCGTTCGGTGATCAGCGGGCAGTCGTAACCGGCATTGCAGAGACCGTCGATGTCGGAGACCTTGATGCCGTCGATGTATTCGATGGTCAGTACCCTCCGGGTAGAGGTGTTCCGATAGACTTTGGGAACATAGACCGACGTATTGCTGAGAAACTGGCCCGACACCCGCTCCATGCTGGCCGCTTCGAGAGTGTAGTCCATCTCTTTTTCGATGCTGCGGGCGAACTCTTCGACGATTTTGACCGGTTGGTGAAAGGCGAGTTCTTCAACATGATTCTCGGCCAGGGTGGCCAGGTGCAGCATGATCTCCAGGTCGACTTCCACGATGTGATCGATGCCCGGTCGTTGAACCTTGACCGCCACTTCATCGCCGTTGTGCAGCAGGGCCCTGTGTACCTGGCCGATGGAGGCAGACCCCAGCGGTTCGGGGGAAAATTCTTTATAGAGTACCTCCATGGGTTGATTGAGCTCGGAAACGATGGTGTGCTCGATGGCCTCGTATCCCACCGCCGGAACGTCGTCCTGCAGCTTGGCGAATTCCTCTACAAATTCCAGTGAGACCAGGTCGGGGCGGCTGGAAAGCACCTGGCCGAGTTTGATATAGGTCGGACCCAGTTCCTCCAGTGCCATGCGGACGCGTTCGGCCCGTGTCAGTTTTTCCAGTCGTTCCCGGCGTTTGCGGGAGATCATCTGGAGGCCGATTTCAATGTATTGTTCGATTTTCAGCGTTTCCACCAGATCACCGAAACCGTACTTGAAGAGCACCGTCAGGATTTGGCGATACCGGTTCAGGTGGCGGTAGGTTCGACCAATGATGCCGATTTTGCGGATACTGATCATGGGGACTCGCTCATGCGGTTGCCCGAACGAAGCCGTGGGAACCGCAACCTGTCATTATATGAACCGCACAAGGGCGAGGTAAGGCATAACGTCGATTATCATCCAGGCGGTGCGGCCAGTGAACGTATGTCAGCCCGGCCAATGCCGGAATCCATGACCGAAAACGGCGAGATACCCGGATCCCGGCTTTCGCCGGAATGACGGCTACTCGACAATCGCCTTGTTTACGGTTACTCGGACTTCTGGGTCAGGGTATTGATGATGCTCTTCAGCTCACGGATTTCTTTTTTGAGTTCCTTAAGCTCGTCGGATGTGACGATGTGGGTTTTCTTCAGAAAATCCTTCACCGTCTCTTCAACGCGTTTTTCGAGTTTGTTTTGCGCTTCGGAATATTTTTTCTGGACATCTTCAAAAAACTTTCGGCCTTCCGCCTCGGACATTTCCCCCTTTTTCTGGATCTCCTGAACCATGTCTTCGACTTCGTCCCAGGTCTTCAGCGCAAGGCCGATACCGGCCAGCATCCCTTTTTTCATTAGATCGAACATTGAGCCCTCCTTGGGAAAATAGGCATTGTTGTTGGTAGGTTACCCATAAGTACCATAGGGGTGGGGGGTAATGCAAGGCTGCTGTCACAGAGTTTAAGGTTTAAAGATTAAAGGCTAAAGCGAAGGTATTTTGCCTGATTTTATAGGCAGGTGCCTGAGCAAGGCCGGCGCAACAGCCTAAATGCATATAATCGACAGAATTCATTGACTTTAACCTTTAATCTTTAAACTTTAAACTTGCCAAAGCGCCGGTCTTTCCGATTTTGGATATGCCCATTGCTGTGAGTCCAACCCTCCCCGAATCCCTGAAATCAATTGTTCCTTGACTGGGGCATTCAACTTGCTTAGGTTGCTATAGTCGTCGTGGAAAACTGGTTTCATCCTCAATGAAACGGCACCCGTGGCTGTGACATCCATGCTTTAGGAAAAGGTATCCGAATATGACGTTATCAATCGCACTGGCGGGAAAAGGAGGGGTCGGCAAAACCACTATCGCCGGCATGCTGATCAAATATCTTGTCGCCCGGGGCAGGACCCCCATTCTGGCCGTGGACGCCGACTGCAATGCCAATCTGAATGAAGTGTTGGGGTTGGAGGTGCACGATACCCTCGGCCAGGCGCGTGAAGACATGAAAAAGGGCAAGGTCCCGTCAGGAATGACCAAGGATGTTTTCATGTCCATGCGGCTGGAACAGGCCGTCGCCGAGGAAGAGGGGTTCGACCTTGTGGTGATGGGCACCCCGGAAGGGGCCGGTTGCTATTGCGCCGCAAATACACTGCTGGCCGGGTTCCTGGAAAAACTGGTGAACAATTACAGTTACGTGGTGATGGACAACGAAGCCGGCATGGAGCACATCAGCCGGCTGACCACCCACAATGTGGATATCCTGCTCATCGTGACCGATACTTCCCGGCGGGGGTTGCAGGCCGGGTTGCGCATCGATAAACTGGCACGGGAGCTGAATATCGGGGTGGGCAAGAGCTATCTGATCATCAATCAGGCCAAATCGGATATGCCGCCGGAGGTGATGGACATCATTTCCCAGGACGGTCTCGAGTTGGCGGGAACTGTTCCGGCGGATGACGCCGTTTACGAATATGATCTCAAAGGAATTCCCACCATTGAGATCGGAGAGGACAACCCCGCCGTGCAGGCGGTGTTTTCCATCTTTGACAACATCATACCGGAATAGACATGGGCCTGGACTGATGCGGTCGCGCAGATCGCAACATGCGCCTCCCCGGCCCCGGCGGATACTTCATTAACCGAAAATTGCGATAGAGGCCGACCTATGAACAGAACGGGCTTTCTATACGATCCGCGCTATCTGCTGCACGATACCGGGCCTTTCCACCCTGAGATGCCTGAGCGTCTGGAGGCGATCTATCAGGGCATCGACAAAGCCGGCCTGCTGCCCCGGTTGACGCGTATCGAAGCGCAGCGCGCCGATGAGAAATGGATTCAGGCCGTACACACCCAAAGCTATATCCGCCGGTTTGAAGAGGTTTGCCTTTCGGGGCACCGGTCCCTGGACCATGAAGACAACCAGATGTGTGTCGAGACGTACGAGACCGCCATGCTGGCGGTGGGAGGGGTTCTCGAAACCCTGCGCATGGTGATGGAAGGCGAGATCGACAACGCCTTCTGCGCCGTGCGACCTCCCGGGCACCATGCCGAAACTGACCAGGCCATGGGGTTTTGCTACTTCAACAATGTGGCCATCGGAGCGAGATACCTTCAGTCGGAGTTTGGTGTCCAGCGGGTGGCCATCGTGGATTTTGATGTTCATCACGGCAACGGCACCCAGCATATTTTCGATAGCGACGAGACGGTCTTTTATTACTCTGTTCACCAGCATCCTTCCTTCGCCTATCCCGGGACGGGACGTGAATTTGAAGCAGGAACCGGCAACGGCCAAGGATTTACCAAGAACTCGCCCATACTGCCCGGGCAAAGCGATGACGATTACCGGGCCTGCATAGAACGGGATTTGATTCCGGCAATGGAAGCCTTCAAGCCGGAAGTGCTGCTGGTGAGCACCGGTTTCGATGCCCACGAAGAAGACCAGATGTCGGATGTCAAGTTGAGCACCGAAGGGTATACCTGGATCATTCGCACCCTCCTGCGACTGGCCAACCAGCATTGCCGGGGGCGGCTGGTTTCGGTGTTGGAGGGCGGGTACAGCCTGGAGTTGTTGCCGGTGCTTGCGGCCAACCACGTGCAGGCGCTGCTGAAAGGCTGAGGTCCGGCTGTCAAGGGCCGTTTGTGCAATCATCAAGGAGGAGATCATGTTTGTCAGCAGATCAATGACGAGTAAAGTGCAAACGGTGCACAAAGAGACCCCTTTGCTGGAAGCGCAGATGCTGATGCGCCGAGGCCAGATCCGTCATCTGCCGGTGGTTGATGCCGACAAAACCTTATTGGGCATTGTAACCGATCGGGATATCCGCAGTGCGCTGCCCTATGCTCTGGCCAAGGGGGAGGGGGATGCTGCGCTGCGGGATCAATACAAGCACCTGACCGTTGCCGATGCGATGACCAGCGATCTGCTGACCATCTCGCCCAATCACACCCTGCAGGATGCCATTTTGCTGATTGAGCTAAAGAAGGTGGGGGCTTTTCCTGTGGTGGACGATGACAACAAGCTGCTTGGCATATTGTCCGTGCGTGATCTGCTGCGCGCATTCATCAATGTGCTGGGGATCGGAGAACCCGGCACATTGCTCTGCGTTTTGGCGGAAGAGAAGGTTGGGCAGCTAAAAAAGATGGTGGATATCATCACCGAAGAGAATATCTCCTGCGGCAGCGTGCTGGTTGCACGTTATTGGGAAGAAGACAAAAGGGCCGTTTTTATTTACCTGCTTTCCCAAAACGTCGCCCGCGTCAAGCAGCGCTTCGAAGAAGTCG
Organism: Desulfobacteraceae bacterium; assembly: GCA_050302315.1. GTDB lineage: Bacteria > Desulfobacterota > Desulfobacteria > Desulfobacterales > Desulfosarcinaceae > JARRKU01. The sequence goes on along the minus strand of JBNLAV010000170.1, from coordinate 3,958 downwards.
GCTTTACGCTGCTGAACCCGATGGCGTGGTACTTGGATCAGCTTCCCGGAAACGAGGATTGAATATCCTTTGCAGCGATACTAAAACGATAAGAATAGAGCCAGGTCCTGTTCGATGCCAAGCGCCCCTGCGTATCAACCTCCATACCGCGATCTGTATATTTACTATCTGGAAGGCCGTGTGCCGGCGGGCGCCATAAAGGACACGGCGTACTACATCGGTAATTGGGAAGAAGAGCAGGACTCTTTTCTTTTTTTTACGCAGCCGGCCGACCGGCAGGTCGCCCGGTTGGTTGAGCAGTATTCACATCTCGTTTTATCCGATCAATTCCAGATGACCTATGACGAATGGCAGGGTGGGGCGCTTTCACCCCAGCGCATCGGTGCACTGCATGTCATACCGGCATGGCATGAGGACGCCGGGAACCACACCGAGGGCAGCATTTTACTGGATCCGGGCGTCGTCTTCGGCGCCGGAACCCACCCCACCACCCGCGACTGCCTTGAGGCGGTTCAAGCTGCTTTCAAGCGACAAAAGATCGGAGATGTCGTTGACCTGGGAACGGGTACCGGATTGTTGGCACTGGCCGCCGCACATCTCGGGGCGCGCCGCTGCCTGGCGGTTGATCTCAACCGGCTCGCCGTTGAGACGGCCCTTGGCAATGTGCGACTGAACAGGATGATAGACCGCATCCTCGTGGCACAGGGCGACGCCAAGAATTTTATGGACCTCTCTTGCGATCTTATGATATCCAATATTCATTATGATGTAATGCGGCATATTGTTGCTGTGCCCGGATTCAGAGCGATGAAGCAATTTGTGGTTTCCGGTTTGCTTCGAAGCCAGGCACGCCGGATCGAAAACCAATTGCTGCAAGCTGGGGCAAAGATCCTTCAAAAATGGGAAAAAGACGGCATTTGGACGACGTTTCATGGCGCCAACGACCGGTGTTGACTTCGGCGTTGTTAGGCAAAATGGCAGGAAATGCTAACCTTCCTATACGAATATCGGGTTGATGTTGCAAGCTAAGCCGGAAGGGGATCTATGATTATTCGATGTTGGGGGGCAAGGGGATCCATACCGGTCTCCGGGAAAGAGTATATCAAATACGGCGGTGACACGACCTGTTTGGAAATCCGGACCAAGAGCGACGACATCATTATCGTCGATGCCGGAACCGGAATTCGGCGTTGCGGAAACCAGCTCATCAAAGAGGGCCGGTATCGGTATAACTTTCTCCTCACCCACGGCCACTGGGACCACCTCATGGGCTTTCCGTTTTTCAAGCCCCTTTTTCTTGAGCATCCGGAAATCATTATGCACCGTGGGCCCTTCCACAAAAAATTCATGGAAAGCATGTTCTCCAAAGTGATGGCGCCGCCCAACTTTCCGGTGCGCTACTCCGATCTCAAAGCGAAAATTATATACAATGAAGGACATCCGGAGAAATTCGAGATCGGATCAGTGACGGTGGTGCCCATCCAAATCAGTCACCCCAATACCGGCAAGGGCTACAAGTTCATCGAAGATGGCAAGACGTTTGTGTTTCTGACCGACAACGAGCTGGGATTCGTTCATCCCGGCGGCCTGCACAAGAAATCGTATCTATCCTTTTGTGACGGCGCGGATCTTTTGCTGCACGATGCCGAATATACCCCGCAGGAGTATAAGTTATTGATTGAGTGGGGCCACTCTTCTTATAAGGATGTCCTCGAGTTGGCCTTTAAAGCCAAGATCAAACAACTGGGGCTTTTTCATCACAACCAGGAGCGGACCGATGACGAGGTCGATGAAATCGTCGACGCCTGCCAGAAGATCATCGCCAAGCGCAAAAGCAAGCTAAGCTGCTTTGCCGTTGGAGCGGACATGAGTTTCGAGTTGTAGTCTTGGGTCAGGACCTTTTCACGCCCCCCAAGTTTCCATCCGTGGTGAATCCATGAACACACAGATTCAGCAGGCTGCCCGGGCTTTGTCATCCGCCGGAACCACCGTTGCATTGACCGGCGCCGGTATCTCCGTAGAGAGCGGCATTCCGCCATTCCGCGGCAAAGGAGGTTTGTGGGAAAAGATCGATCCCATGAAGTATGCGCATATCGACGCCTATGAAAAGGACCCCGGCAAGGTTTGGGAGGTGCTCTTTTGCGGCTTAAAGGATGTGCTCGACAAAGCCTCGCCCAATGCGGGCCACCTGGGGCTCTCCCAACTTGAACGTATGGGGTTGTTGCAGACCGTCGTCACCCAGAACATCGACGGGCTGCACCAGCAGGCGGGAAGTAAAGATGTGATCGAATTCCACGGAACCTTTGCCTCTCAGCGCTGCATGCGTTGCGGCGGCACCACCGATTCTCGTTCCCTTTCCATGGACCAGCTCCCGCCAAAGTGCGCCTGCGGCGGCATATTGCGTCCTGATGTGGTAATGTTTGGCGAGTTGATTCCCATGGATGCGCTTCAGCGCGCCCAGATGATGGCATCCACCTGCGATGTGATGATGGTGGTGGGCACCTCGGCCACGGTCGAACCGGCGGCCTATTTGCCGGTAATCGCCAAACGCGCCGGGGCGACGATCATAGAAGTCAATCCGGAGTCGACACCCCTGACCCGCCAGGTGACCGATATCGCCTTGCTCGGCGAGGCCGGCCGGGTGATGCGGAAACTGGTCGACGCCGTCAGGCATATCCAACAGGGCTGAAGGACATGCAAGCTCCATATCCTTCTATCGCAGGCATTTATTTCGCGCGTAGAACCTGAAACGACCCACCAGCGACACCGGGAATCCAATTCGAGAGCGACAATGGACCCGATGGGAGATCATATGAAGGCAGGCCCCTCCGGTGACAGAACGAACCCCTTGGGATGGACGATCAACATAGCGTTGCCGTCGCCCAGCCTAGAGGACAACACGGCTGATGCCGACAGACTTTCCCGTGTCCTGGAGCGTGAATTCGACGTGGACCGTATGGATATCGATCTTTCCTTGCGCAGGCAAATGCCGGAGCTGCTGCGGCAGAGCGACTACCGGTTGCGCTGCCTGGTGTGGAAAGAGCGGCGACATGCTGTACTGGTCCATGCGGCGGCGGAATCCGATGCCGCCATCATGGCCGGTCTGGCCATTGATTTGGGAACAACGCGCATCGTGATGCGATTGGTCAATCTGGAGAGCCGGAAAATATTGGCAGAACAGTCTTTTGACAATCCTCAGGTGCGGATCGGGCCGGATGTGCTGTCGCGCATCCACCACGCCGATCAGGAAGGCGGACTGGAAAAGCTCCAGGGTCTGGTCATCAATGCGGTCAACCACCATGCCGCAGTGTTGTGCCGGTCCTGTGCCCTTGGTCCTGGGCGCATTTACCTGATCAGTGTGGCCGGCAATACCGCTATGACCCATCTGTTCGCCGGTTTACCCGTGCGCTGGATGATCCGGGAGCCTTACATCCCTGCGGTCAACCGCTTCGGGCTGCTTCGTGCCGATGGTCTGGGACTCGACGCGGCGGATGGCGCCCGGGTTTTTATCTTTCCCAACGTCGGCAGCTACTTTGGGGGGGACCTGATCGCCGGAATCCTGGCCACGGGCATGCACCGCCGGTCGGAAACCGCCATTTTGGTGGATGTCGGCACCAATGCCGAAGTGGTGCTGGGCAACCGGGAGTGGTTGATGGCCTGCGCGGGAGCCGCCGGACCGGCCCTAGAGGGGGGCATGAGCCGTATGGGAACCATGGCGGCTCCCGGCGTGATCGACAGGGTGCGGATCGATCCCCGAACCCGGGAGTTCGAACTCCGTACCATCGACAACCGGCCTCCGGTGGGCATTTGCGGTTCCGGCGTGATTGACCTGGCCGCCCAGCTTTTTCTGGCGGGCATGGTCGATATTCGCGGTAAGTTTCTGCCCGAATCGTGCGGCCGGCGGCTGACCGCATTGGATGGAATGGCCCATCTGACCATCGTGCCCAAGGAGGCGTCC
>JBNLAV010000169.1:0-105520 GCA_050302315.1 Desulfobacteraceae bacterium | reverse complement strand
GTCCATGGGATAGCGGCCGACCTGCAGGGTATAGGCGATATCCCTAAGCAGGGAGCCTTCGGTGTCATGACGCTGCGATGCGTGCTTCAGATGGGCGAGCAGATTACCGGCGCAGGCGTTCAGACCCTGATGGGTCCTGGCAGAAAGGACGATCAAGCAAGGAGCCTTCACCCGTTCTTGAAAACGGGTGGATCTCTTCTTCTCGTATTCTTCCAGAATCACATGGGCATTGGTCCCTCCGAAACCAAAGGAGCTGATGCCGGCTCGACGCGGATGAGGCTCACGATTGGAGACGCGGCCGGGCTCCCATTTCTGGCATTCTGTCACGATGAAGAACCGGGATGAACTAAATTGGATGTTGGGGTTCAAAGATTTAAAATGGCAATTGGCCGTCAGGGTGCGGTGTTTGAGGCAGAGCACGGTCTTTATCAATCCGGCGATGCCCGCCGCCGATTCCAGGTGTCCGATGTTGGTCTTCACGGACCCGATACCGCAGCGCAATTGGCCCGCCGGCAAATCTCCCGGATTGCCGTCGGCGCCATCGAGTGCGCTGGTCAGGCCATTGATCTCGACGGGGTCTCCCAGTGCCGTTCCCGTTCCGTGAGCTTCAACGTAGCTGATGGTCTCGGGCGGCACGTTGGCGTTTTTCAGCGCCTTGACGATCAAGCGGCATTGGGCGCTGGCATTGGGTGCGGTCAGGGTATTGGCATAGCCGCCATGATTCACCGCGCTGCCTTTGATGACAGCGTGGATGTTGTCTCGGTCCCGTATGGCGTCCGCCAGCCTTTTGAGGGCGATGACCCCCACGCCTTCCCCGCGGACATAGCCATCGGCATCCTGGTCGAATGTTCGACAGCGCCCCGATTTGGACAGCATGCCGGCATGGGCATAAGCGATCTGCAGTTTGGGATTGACACAGACATTGACACCACCGGCCAGGGCCTGGTCGCACTCCCGGTTTCGAATCGCCTGGACTGCCTGGTGAACGGCCACCAACGAACTAGAGCAGGCGGTATCCACAGCCACGCTGGGGCCCTGCAGGTCCAGGAAATATGAGATGCGGTTGGCGATGATTGAGAATGCGCCGCCAGTTGAGACATGGGCGTCGAAGGGGATGTTGCGGGCATACATCAATTCGTTGTAGTCGTCATTGCAGACCCCGATAAATACGCCCGTGTCCGATCCGGCCCAGGCCCGGGGAGAGTACCCGGCATTTTCGATGGCATGCCAGGAGGCCTCCAACAGGAGCCGCTGCTGGGGATCCATGCAGGCTGCTTCCCGGGGAGAGATTCTGAAAAAAGTAGCGTCAAACCCCTTGATATCGTCCAGGCTGCCAAGCCACTTGGAGTAAGACTTGTTGTGCGTTTCATGGGGGTCGCCCAGATAAGCTTTCCAATCCCAACGACTGGCAGGCACATCGGCGACCATGTCTTTTCCCGCTACCAGATTCGCCCAGAAGATGTCGATATCTTCAGCTCCGGGAAATTCTCCGCTCATGCCAATGACGGCTATGTCTTTGGTATCGATCACATATGGCGAGTCCTGGTCATCAGGGGATTCGTTCTGCGAGACCGCTGCGGAAGAAGCAGACGTTTCCTTTTTAGGGTTCATCGGGGTCTGTGCACCGGCCTCAATCAATCCGTCGATGAATTTGGCTAAAGCGGCAACTGAAAAATGTTCGAACAGTCTTCCGGCATTCATTCCAACGTCGTAAGTGGTATTGATCCACTTGGTGAGTTCGGTAATTTGCACCGATTCAAAGGCAAAATCCCTTAAATCCGTATCAGGTTTTATTGAATCCGCCGGCAACCCCATGATGCGACAAACCGCATGGCTCAAATCCTCTGCAATGGAAGAAGAACTTTGCATTTGGATGGGACGACCGATAAAATCTTCTAACGCATCAAAATACATATCTTCACTAGCCATCTGTGTATCCTTGTCGTTTACGAAGTTTTGCTAACACGCCACTGCCGGGATTCAGCTCCATGCGTACTCGCGCCGGAAGTTGCTGATCCCGGTCAGGACCAGGTATCCCCGGCCTTCCAGTTGCTGTTCATAAATCTCTGCAAAATCAGATCTTTGCACCCTTTGGTTCTTTACGCCAAACGGCCACTGGCTGTTCAGAGATAGCAAACGATCATACGCTTCCATCGATAGGGGGAAACGTCCCGCCAATTGCTCTTTGATGCGCATATGCGACAACCGTTCTTTTGAAGACGGACCGATGACGCCGCTGAAAAACTCCGAAGAACAACCGGAGCCGTATGAGAACAAGCCAATACGCTGCTGGTGATTGATCTCGCCGTGGTCGATGAGGCTGCACAACGCAAGATAGAGGGCGGCTGAGTATATGTTGCCGACTTGCATGCAATAGTGCAGGGAGGGGCGCACCCGTTGATTGAAGTCCGCATCAATACCATCGCCGTCGAGACGACCGAAACGACGCAACAGGTTCCGATGCGCCCCTTTGACCATGCCTGCAAAGGGTGTGTGGAACACCAGCGAACTGAAGGTGGTGTCGAGATCGACAGCGTCGACTTTTTCACAATAATTTGCGAAACTGTTTTCCAGACAATCGAGATAGGAAAGCAGGGAAAGATCAGGGTCTCCGGTCTCCATGTCCGGCCGGGGCCGGCAAGTGTCCATCACCTCAAAACTGTAGCAGCCACTGGCGCCGACATCGACGGTCATCACGTCGGGCCTGTCCGAAATAATCATTGCCACGGCGCCGATGCCCTGGGACGGTTCTGCATACGCCAATGCTTCCGGGATACGGGCCACATCACTGGCGACCACCAGAACTTTTGCACCGGGCGAGGCATCGGATGCGATAAAAGTGGCAGCCATCTGCAGGGCGGCCGTTCCACCATAACAGGCCTGCTTAACTTCAAATAGGCGGCAATGTCGATTCAGCCCCAGGTATTCGTGAATGTAAGTGCTCAAGGATTTACCGAAATCCAAGCCCGATTCACTGGACGTAATGACCATTTCGATCCGGTCGCGTTCATTCCCGTTGAGCGCATCGACAATCGGTTTGGCGGCATTGACGGCGCTGGTAACCGGATCTTCACATGGCAGGGCTACTGATTTTTGCTCCATCAACAGGTTGTCAAACCGGCTCTGGTCCAGCCCCCGAGCGTCGAAAAGGGTACGAATGTCCAGACAGGTCTGGCCGCCATAGGCATTCATAGATTCAATTCCAACTGCTACCATTTTGTATCTCCTTAATCCGAAGCCCCTCATGGACGCCGGCACACCTGTCCACAGGTTTGGCAGCGCAACATGCCTTTTTGTGCTTCAGGTACAGCCTGGTTACATGAGGACCGGAGCGATCCGCACGTTTGCCGGTAAGCATATGTGCCCGAGCAGGAAATCCGGGACCACGTTCCGGCGCGAAGGTTCTAAATGCAGGAAGTATTGTTCACTCTGTCATGAAACAATTCGATCAATGCTTCGATGTTCTTGGCGCCGGCCAGTTCAACCATTGGGATCCTGATGCCCAGACGATCCGCGGTCATGGTCATGATGTCCACCCGGTCAATTGAATTGGCGCCCAGTTGTTTGAGACATTTGTCCGGCGTAATCATATCGGGCAACAATCTCGGAAGGGTTCTGATGATGCTGTCAATGGTCAGTTCCATGATCTGTTCTTTGGTCATCGCTACACCTCTCTATCAATCAATTGACTCTGTTGTTGACACGGCATTATCTCTTTGGGCGGACCTCAACCCGTGGGATCATCATGCGGCTGCAAGTATTCGATACCTACTATTTAAAATATCGGCCGCCCCCTGCATGATGCGGAGGCCCAATCGGTCGACATGACGGTGTCGCCATTCTTGCAGCGGCGTTTTCATCACCCATTGATTGAATGCACCCAGGGCCGGACCGCAGTGAACCTGAAAATCGACCCGCCGCTCTGCCGTGCCGGCCAATGCCAGTTCGGTTGCAAGGTTGAAATACCAGCGAAAGGTCAGGCCCATCTTCTGTTTGGAATTCGACTCGGCCCCCTCGAGAATGTCGGGTCGATGGTTGTAGAGTTGACGGACATCTCTCCAGACCGCGTCAAAGCTTTTCTGGAAATATTTATCCTGCAATTGGGTTTGAAGTTTGGAATCGATCTGGGCTAAACTGCTGTGGTGAAGGTATATTTCGTAAAGGCGGTTGGCCCTGGCCGGGAAGAAAAGGCCTTTTTTCAAGACCTGGACCCTGGCCCCGATTTCAAACATGTCCCCGGCGGGTGCGTAGGCAGTGTCCTGTACATTTGCATTTTGGAGCAAGTCTTTTACCAGGTCGCTGGTGCCGGCTTCCACCGTACATTGATTGATGGAGCCGGTGAGGATGAAGTCGGCGCCCAACACGAAGGCTGCGGCCGCCGCTTCCGGTGTGCCTATACCGCCGGCGGCACCTACCCGGATCCTCGGTCGATCCCCGTTGGCGTTCGCCAACCGGTCGCGGAGATTAATGACGGCGGGCAGGAGCGCATAAGCGGACTGCTGGTCCGTGTGACCGCCGGAGTCGGCTTCAACGCAGATATCGTCGGCCATTGGCACCTGCCCGGCCCAGTCGGCCTGTTGAGGAGTAATTCGCTCGTCCTGAAGCAATGCATCTACTACATTCCTGGGGGGCGGAGACAAGAACTGCTGCGCCACCTCCGGTCGCGACAATTTGGCGATGACTTTGTTCCTGGCCGCCACCTGGCCATTGCCGTCCGATTCAAGCCCGACCAGACGATAACGCACCAATGCAGGTGTCATCTGGATAAAGGCGGATGCTTCGACAACGTGGATTCCGTATCGGATAAGTAGATCGACAATCGCGTCTTCCTTCGCCGGATCGTTTGGATGATGCAGGAGGTTGATCCCGACCCTATCAACATCGCCCAGTTGATCCTTGATGCTCGCGATATCGCTTTCGATCCTGTCCAGGCCAAGTCCACCGGCCCCAAGAAACGACATCATCCCTGCGCGGGCCATCTGAGTGACCATCTGCGTCGAAGATATTCCCCGGTACATCCCACCGGCAAGATATGCGTATTTGAGACCATAAGTTTGCTTGAAAGCATTACACCCCAGTGATTCAGCGGAGATAAACGGCATATCTTTTGAAAGCCTGGCGGCAGCCTCAGTATCCTTGTCATTCCCTGTCTGTGGAGTGGTCCGTAACATCTTGCCCTTTGCAGCATTAGTAAAGGGGCCGACGCTTTTTTTATTCAAGCCTGCCGCCGAAGGATTTTCGCCGGACGGCCTTACCGATCTTGTCTGCTGAATCAATCCGGTCAATATTTTACCAGTGCCGATTTCAACAAACTCCTGGACCCCCTGATTCAAAAGAAAGATGATTGTATCACGCCACCTTACCGGGCAACTGATCTGCTCCAACAGGGTTTGTTTTGCGGTCGTTGGATCGTAGGGTTTGGCGTCAAGATTGGCGACGACCGGGATCGAAAAATGATTAAATTCCGTGCCCTGGATATGCCGGGCAAAAGCGTCCCGGGCAGGTTGCATCAGCGGTGAATGAAAGGCGCCACCGACCTTCAACCGGATAACCTGTCGCACACCGTCTACTTTTTCAAACAGCGCCTGTGCCTGTTCGATCTGCTGATGCGCGCCGGACAAAACCGTCTGGATCGGTGAGTTGTCATTGGCCAGGTATACTTCGCTCAGCCGGCTGCGAGATAGCAACTCTTTCACAGTATCCGCGGACAGGCCAATTACGGCCGCCATGGCGCCTGCCCGCGCCTGCCCCATCAATTCTCCTCGGGCCTTGACCAGGCGCAGACCATTTTCAAAGGTCAAAGCGCCACTCGCCTGAAGCGCATTATACTCCCCCAGACTGTGACCAGCCAAAAAAGCCGGACTGGCACGCATCTTCCGGCACGCGTCTAGCCACATCAGCGCATTGACCACATACAGGGCAGGCTGCGTGTATTGTGTTTGCGACAACCGATCCTCCGGATCCTCAAGGCAGAGGGACTTAATGCAATATCCCAGGATATCGCTCGCTAACTCCGTTTCTCTTTTATATACATCAAATAAATCGCGCCCCATACCGACTTTCTGGCTCCCCTGCCCTGAAAAAACATAAGCCACTTTCATTTTGCTATCCTTGTTTCTGTGTTCAATGATATTCGGGACCAGTTGCCGCTGAACCCTGCGCCATTTTTGCGTCTCCCTTCCCATTGGTGTCAATATTTCGTAGACCCTGGGTTCCAGACAACTCGGCAGGGTTTGTCTGATGAAACTTCCGAAAGACGCCGACGGGCCAATGTCGATATAGTGCGTCAACGCATCCTTCGGCAGTGAGGCAATGACTTCTTTGATGCGCATCGGATTTCGAACAATTTCCCACGGCAAACTGTGAGAGACCCGATCCAGCCGGCCGCCCACGCAACTTGAAAATACCGGTATCTTTGGCGACCTGAAGGAAATCTGTCGCCCAAGGTTCTTGAGGGAGGCCATGGACGGCTCCATCTCAGAAGAGTGAAATGCCAACCGGACAGGCAGCCGCTGGCAGGCCACCCCATGAAGGTTCAAGTACTTCTCAATGGTGCTCAGCCTGCTTTTCTTGCCCGAAACGACATAATGCCCAGGAGAAATGATGCCGGCGAGCTCACCGTTTTCATTCAGCCACGGTGCTTTATAGTACCGCCCGATGTCGTCTATTATCGCCAACATACCGCCGGGCGAACATTCGGCGGTCATAACCTGAGCCTGTTTTACTGCCAGAAAGAGTCCATCACGATATTCAATCACCCCTGCGATGGCCATGGCAACAAGCTCTCCGAGACTGGCGCCGACAACAAGATCCGGCTGCAGACCATTTTCCATCAACATTCTGGATGTGGCATATGCAACGCCGTATATGGCGCAACTGGTTTTTACGGTATCATCGAATTGGTCCGACTTATTCTTCTTCGGATCATAAATCACATCAAGGATCGAACCGCCGATCAGCTCCCTGGCGGCCCCATCCATGGTATCCATCCAGTCACGGAAAATCGCGCTTTCTGCATATAGTTCTCTTCCCATTTGAAAGTACTGCGCGCCCTGACCTGCGCACATCAATGCAATTTTCTTCATCGCCGCGCCTGCACAGTCCATCTAAGGTTCCGACAAATCGCCCTACCGGAATGGTATGGCCTTACAACACCATCGCAACGCCACCAAGCGTCACCGCAATCATTGGCTTGTTCTGAATTCAGGTGTCAGCAGGTCCGTATCGCCATCCACATCGTAGCGCACCGATCGTGCCCCCTATGCAGACAACACAGCGACCATTTGACCGCAAACCCGCGGACAGACTGTACCCGATTAAGGAGTAAAGATCTTGACTGACTGCTATCTACTCAACAATAAGTGCGACTCAGAGGACCTGTATGAAGCCCCCCGACGATCACCATACTTTAAGAAATCGTTAATTATCCGGTCGGGCCAAACGACGCATGGGCAATGAGTTCATCCATGGTTCTGACTCGAAGCGACACGACCGATGATATCAAGTTTGGCATGACAACATTGGTGTCATTCAAGGTTGGCCAAACTATTTACACGACGGGAAGGATGCACATTGAGGCAAGACAGCAGTCCAACGGATCCAATAGGTTCAAGGGGCAATCCACCTTCGCGCAATTCAGTAGTCAGAAAGTACAGCTTTCGATTCCTTCGTGCTTTAGAATAAATAGTCGCTGTAAATGGAAATAAACTTGCTGCTTTATGTAGACTTTTGGAACATTAGAACTGTTTGGCAGCAATTGATACTTTATCTTTTTCGGAATGTCAATACAGAATTTCGATGGTTATGGTATCATCTATAATAACGGTAATATATATGATCTATAGCGGCCACAATTTTTATGGTTTTGAAATGGCTTCCAACAGCTAATTTTGACTTTTTTAGTAGTGATTCATCGTACATTGCTCCCTTTCATCGTCTACACATATACGCCGTTAGAAGAACATAATATTTTCCGCACAAGTCAAAACAATCGTCTCGATCAAGTTGAAGCCATCCCATCACTATCATCATAAAATCACTTGCCAGGGCGATCTCGCTTCGGAACCGAAAATCCCAGATGATATCCTCACATAGCAAATCGGAATTCTGCAGCCCCAGCTGTTTCATCGCCATCGCTTGTTCTGCAGGTCGTTCCAAATCCCACGCGATAGTCCCGCGAAGTATGGGGCCTGTGTTGACAATACGATAGCGGGCATTTGGGCTAACCTGGGGGCCTTGAGGTCAAGATGGCCAAAGAGAAGCCGATCCTCACCGAGAGCCAGGTCCAGGCATTAGAACGCAAAAAACACGAATGGCCGCCGGTGAGATCGAGACAGCCTATCCTGGCTATCCGGGCTCTCAGGACACTTTCTGCGTGGGCACCTTAGAGGGCGTCGGCCGGATCTATCAGGTCGCCTTTGGAAAGAAACTCTACCAGAATATTGAAACACTTCAATTTGATCTTGAACTGTTGCTTGAAGCAATATAACCACTACTGTACCCATCAGGGAAAGATGTGTCGTGGAAAAACCCCGATGGAAACGCTTGAAGATGGCGAACAAATCTGACACGAGAAGAAAGTAGCTTAATTTTGAAAGGACAGACACCTTCCCAAAACCGGCATTTGTCAGATTAAATCTGAACTACTACACCTTATTTAATCCTGGTAAGCTTTCTATGGAAGGGGTATTCGGCTCATCTCGAAATAATTGTTTAATCGCACCAGTGTATTTGAGCTCGCTTGCCGTAGTCAGTATATAGTCGAGATCAAAAGTCGACTTTGTAAATTCTTTAAGGATGGCATTGGGTTCTCATCAATCGGTCGTTTATTGGAAAGGGGTGCAGGTCACTTCAATCCATCAACTATTTGCGGAATCGAGGGCGGGCAGCGCCACGTTAGTGGCGCTGCCTGTTAGTAAGCCCTTAGATCTTGCAAGTTACTTCTGGTGCTCTGCCGGATATGCCCTGTTGATGAAGTCATCAGCCACTTCGGTTCGATAAGAAGAAATTGTCGGGCTTAAAACCGGGAAGAGGACAGTTTATGGGTAGCGTCGGCCCATACCTTGTCAAAACGGTTTTTGACAGCTGTCGCGTCATCGTTTTTGCCCTGTTCTTTGAGCGATGTGAACAGGCCGTAAAGAGAATAGCCATTTTCCGGATTCTTTCGTAAATCTGCTGCATACACAACCTCGGCTTCATTTGGACGGCCGGCGTCGAGCAACATGGCACCCAGAAACTGGCGCACCGGGAAATACCAATCCGGCGGCTCGTTATAGCGCAAGCTGTCTTCCAGTCGTACTGCCCGTTCAAGGTGTGCCAGACCTTCAAAAGTCGATCCTTCAGCATGGCTGATTTCACCTCGAGCGACTTCTTCCGCAATTGTCAGCAAGACTTTTGCCGCACCGAAACCGATGTAGTGATCAATCTGGCTCATTGCCTTTCTTGCTTCGACCAAGGGCCCTAACTCCCGCTTTGCCTCGTCTAATTTTCCGGTGTGGATAAAGGCCAGTGCCCGGCCATAATGCCAGATACCTTTCATGAAACGGGAATCTGCATCCGGTGGAGACTCGGAGAGCATTTTCTCCCACATCCCAAATCGCACCATGACAAACGTTGGCTGGGATAGAAATGTCTCATACAGCGCCCATACATTTTTTTTACCGCTCAGTTCGCTTGGGACCTTTTCAACTATTTTTCTGGCCGCACCAAGGGCTTCGTCGGGACGACCGAGCACCATTGCCGACCATGCCATGAAATGGATATTATGGGGGTAGTAGTTAAGCGGATAAATCCCTTGAGCCCGGCACTGGGTAATATAGCTCTCGTCAGCTTCTGTCGCACGCCTGTTGGCCTCATATGAATCGGCAAACCGGCCGACTCGCATATAGATATGGGACGGCATATGGACAAGGTGCCCTGCCCCCGGCATCAACCCGCCCAGCATGTCGGCATGCTTTTCGCCGCGCTCCGGGTGGCGCGCTTCGACCGTGTGGATATAATAATGCAAGGCGCCTGCATGTCTGGGCTCACGATCAACCACTGATTGCAGCGTATTGAGTATCTCCGTTGTGTTCCCTTTGGGACTTCCATCGAGGTTCCAATAATCCCAAGGGCTTAGATTCATAAGGGAAGCGGCGTACAAGGTCGCCGCGTCAAGGTCGTCAGGGTAGCGATTGACGAGCTCCTTCATGGCTTTCGCATAGGCCCGGTCCAACGGTGTACGGTCTTCCACTGGCGTTGCTGAATAGCGCATTGCCAGCGATTCAATGAAAGCGCGTTCTTTTTTTGAAACGGTCTGTTTGAGTTTCACTGCCTTCTGGATAGCATCGTACGCTTGAGGCGCAACGGATGGTATCATCGGCAAATTCAGATTAGGCCCCAGTACCAGTGCCCACCCCCAGTAGGCCATCGCATTGTTTTTGTCCAAACGGACGGCTTCCTTGAATGCCCTTAACGCTTCCGAATGGTTGAAGGCATAAGTGAGTCTGAGACCTTGGTTGAAAAACATCTGCGATGCAGGATTATTTGTGGTGACTTTGAATTGATAATCGCCAAGCCCGTCAAGTTTCGGGGCGATCGGTACGGCGGCTTTGGCTGGATCAGCTTCAAGCGCCCTGCTGTCATGAATTCTTGCAGCGACGTCAGTGACACTGAAAGCCACCAGAGCTAAGATGATTGCGGCATATATCGTGCGCATGGCCATTCCTCCTATGCGGTTAGGGTATTTGTTGCATTCTCACCCAATGAGCGTAAGTTCTAGACTTACAATGTAAGCTTTATCCATATAGAGGCTTGAAGCCCCTTGGAACATCATCCCGAAGGCCATAAAAACCCTGCAAGTCATTGTTGCCTTCCAGTCTGGATTATAAAGAGCGAATTGATACGTCTCTGGCAGCGGCATCGGAGCGAACGAACTACTGGTGGTCGGTTGTTGGACGGGCCGGCAATGGCGAACATTTAGAATGAATTGAGAAAGCAGCGGTCTTGAAGAAGGGTATATATGAAAAGGCTGTAGTCAAGACAATGCAGCGCAATGCATCATAAAAGCAAGGTATTGCGCGGTGGAGTCGGTCAGGGTGCCGGCCGGCCCCATGCTCCATGATTCTTTGTATGAAAGCCGAGGGTTGAATTATTGGATAAATGGAACGAAGAACGACCGGATGGACGCGTTGGCTCCCAAAGATGGATTTTGTAGCCGGATGATATTATCAGGGCGCAACGGACGCTATTTTCTGGTCCTTCCCTTTTCATCCTTTTGTTTTTTCCCACGTATCAATCTGCGCCGCAATTTGCCCAGCATCGGTTCTTTGGCCTCGATGGCGCCGTGCAGACAGACCTCGAGGCAGCAATAGCAGCGTATGCATTTGTCGTAGTCAAAGGTGATGCCTTTGGTGTCGTGGGTGATCACCTTGGCCGGGCATATCTTCCAGCATTCGCCGCACAGCTTGCACTTTTCGTTGTCCACCACCGGTTTCTGGATCACATGCTTGCGCATGAAGCGGTTGAAAGATTCGGGGCCCAGGCTCAGGGAGTTGAGCTCGGGGAAAAGATAATCATCCACTATGTGAATGTTCCCGTCCACGTGGACCTTGCCGTCGAAGAGGCCGAGCTCCCGCGCCGTCCGGTAGGTGAGCAGCTCGGCCGGGTCCAGCCCCAGCAGGGTGCAGACGGTTTTGTCCACCGCATGCCCCTGGGCGCCGCCGACCAGCGTGCCGATCGGCCTTGGTTTTCCGCTTCTGGCCGGCCCCTGGCCCTCCAGCGCGGTGATGCCGTCCACCAGAGTGAAAGCGGGTGACACCGCATTGTAGATCTGCACCAGCAGTTTGGCGAACATGATGCGGTCCACCCCGGTGCGCATGTGCCATTCCGGCTTACGCAACCCGACGACGGTACCGAATATGTTTTTTACACCGAGGGATAGATACATCATGGCGTGGGACTTGAGCTTGGGCAGGTTGATCACCCGGTCCGCCGTCATGGCATCTTCGGCGATCTCGATGGCCCCAAAGGGTTTCCCGATATCGATCTTGACCGATTTTTCAAAAGGCTTGAGGTCGACATCCAGATCCTTCAATGCTTCGTGGTACCCGCTTTCGCGTATCAGTTTATGAAAATTTCCGATGGGCGGGCTGTCCGACACCTGCACCTTGGCGCCTTTTCCCAGCAGGTAGGCGGCCACGCAGCGCACGACCAGGGGATGGGTGACAATAGCCTGCTCCGGCGAGGCCGGCATCAGCATATTGGGCTTGACCACCACGCGCATGCCCGGCGTGATCCAATCGGGCCCCATGCTGTCGAACATCTCCTGAATGATGGGCCGGATCACATCGGTGTCATATCGCGCGTTTCGAATGAAAACCTTGGTCATCGCTTGCCGCCGTGCAAATATCTTTTCCACCACCGCCGCTCATGCAAACCTGACGGTATTGGAAGAGGGTGAGATGATTTACAAAATCAACATCAACTGATAGAGCTGCTAAAACTCGGCCACAATAATATCGATACACCTCATTATCAAGTGATTTCATCGGACGGGGACGGCCGGCCCCGAGCCAAAGGACGCTGCTGCCGGGTATGAGCCTGGAAAAACGCATTAAACGCCACATTGTCGGTCGCCGGCATGAATTCTTCGCCGTCACGCTCCCCGGCTTCGAGTCCCTGTGCGCCAAGGAATTGGGCGCCTTGTCGGAAACCCTTGATACGCGCGGGGTGTTGAACGGCGGCGTCCCGTTCACAGGCCGGCTGTCCGATCTCTACCTTGCGGCCCTGCACGCCCGGATACCGATCCGCCTGTTGATGCGCGTGGCCGCCTTCAAAGCGAGCAATTTCGGACAACTGGAAATGCAGACCGGTAACATCGCCTGGGAACTCTATCTGCCGGAAGGCGTCCTTCCCGAATGCCATGTCACCACCCGCCATTCGAGACTCTACCATACCGGGGCGATCGCCGACCATATCGCGGATGTCATTGCCGCCCGCTGGTCGGAGTTGAACGCCGTCACGCCGCCGCCATCTATAAGAAGCCAGGCGCTATACGTACGCCTTGAGAATGACACGGTTACGCTCTCCCTGGACGGATGCGGCGATCCATTGTACCAACGCGGTTTGAAGCCGCATTCGGCAAGAGCGCCGTTGAGAGAAACCACCGCGGCCGGCATTCTCACCTTGGCCGGCTTCCGGCCGGATGCCCCGCTGGTCGATCCAATGTGCGGTTCGGGCACTTTCAGCCTCGAAGCGGCCATGATGGCCAAACGCATCCCCCCCGGCTTCTACCGCTCCTTTGCCTTCATGCAGTGGCCGGCCTTCAGGACCCCTCAATGGGCCCATATGCGAAAGGCGGCCGGCGAACGGATACGGCGCCTGGAAAAGGCATCGATCCAGGCGACGGACGCCGATGAAAAGGCCGTTACGCAGTTGAGGGACTGCATCCTCAAAAACCGGATGGATGATGCAATCGTTGCCGCAAAAAAGGATTTTTTTCATCTGCCCAACCGATCAGGGGATTCTGAAAAGGGCCTCATCGTTCTCAATCCGCCTTACGGCAGGAGACTCCCGGTAGAGGGCGACATGGATCGTCAATACGGGGAAATCGCCGCCAAACTGAAGTCGGACTTCAAGGGATGGCGGGCGGCCCTGCTGGTTCCCCATAAACGCCTGGTCCACGCCATGGGATTAACGTTCGAGCATCTGCCGATTCAGCACGGCGGCCTCAACATCACCCTTCTGACGGGACGAATCTAAGGGCCCGCCCTAAAGAAAAGGATGACCAAACCATGCCATCGAACCTGTTTGCCAATTTGCCTGCGGCGATGGAGCAAGAATCTTTTCAGGAAATTCTGTCGCGCCCCGGCATTAACATCGAACGCATCGTCAGCCGCGGCCATTGCTCTCCCAAAGATTTCTGGTACGACCAGGAAGCGGATGAATGGGTATTGCTGGTCCGGGGCGGCGCCGGTCTGGAGTTTGAGGGCGATGACGCGGTCGTTGAATTGAAGCCGGGAGACCATTTGCTGATCCCGGCCCATCGACGCCACCGCGTGGCATGGACGTCGGAATCCGGGGACACGATCTGGCTGGCGGTGCATCTCGGGTAGGCGACACCCATTGATCGTCGAACATCGCACGTGCAACGTCCAACGTCCACGTAAAAGGTTCGATACCGGACGGTCGGTTTAGGGCAGCGAATTTTGTTGCACAAGCATCTAATTGATAATATAAGCTTTTTCATCGCAAGACGGTGCGGCGCACGACGGGAAGTCCACATCGCTGCACAGCGAACGGAAAGCTGTGAAAATGATGACGGCAAAGGAACCGGGTTTGTTCTCAACTGAGCGTTATTTTTATCATATCGTTGCGGTGCTGGTACTGATCAAGCTGGCCGTCGCCTTTATGCTGCCGATCACCTCCGACGAAGCCTACTTCTTCCTTTGGGGGCAATACCCGGACATCAACTACTACGACCATCCACCGGTCACCGGGTGGATCATGAGCCTCTTCGGCCTGTTGGGGCGCCATATTTTTTTCAGCCGGCTGTTTGCCGTCATCAGCGGATTGATCGTCTCCCTGGGCCTCCACCGCGTGGTGCGCGACGGTTTCGGCGCACCTGAAAAAGCCCGGCTGATCGCCCTGTGTTTTCTTGCGGCGCCCCTGCACATGCTGTCAGTGCTCATCACCACGGATACGGCGCTGGTGCTCTTCACCGCCCTGTCCGGCTTTACCCTCCACATGGCCCTCAAACGCCAAAGCGACGGCCTGGTTTTCCTGTCCGGCGCCTTGTGGGGCCTGGCGGTGCTGAGCAAATACTTTGCCGGCCTGCTGCTGATCGCCGTGGTCATAGCCCTGGTGCTGCAGCGCCAACGCCGGTGGCTGCGCTATCTGGCGGTGTGGGGGGCGGGCGCGCTGCCCCTGGGCATCTTTCACCTGTGGGCCAACTACCAGAATTGCTGGACCAATGTGCTGTTCAATGTGGTCAACCGCAACCAGAGCGTCTCATGGGAAATCTCGGGCGTGCTGGAATTCGCCGCTTTTCAGATCTACCTGGCGACGCCGTGGCTGCTTTATTACCTCGTCAAAAACGCCAAGGCCATGATTGCGGCCGTTAAGCCGGGGGGCAATCCCTTTGTCTACCTCTTCACCGTGCCCATCGCCGTGCTCGGCCTGGTGGCCCTGCACCACTCCGGCCTGCACTGGGCGCTGGCCTTTTACCCTTTCCTCTTTGTCCTGCTCGTGCATCTGCCCAAAGCCCAGATCCAGCGCATCGCCCTGTGTTCCCTGGTGTTCAGCCTGGTGCACGTGATACCGGTCATGGCGATCTTATCGGTCCCGGTGGAGTGGTTCAAAAACCACGAATACTACCACGACATGGTCATGTGCAAATACGGAGACGAGATATACGCCAAGGTGCAGCAGGCGTATGGGGACGACCTGGTTCCGGCCACAAACGGCTACTACACATCTGGGGCCATGCTCTATCACACCGGCCGCCATTTCGCCGTGTTCCTGGACCCCTCCAAACATGGGCGCCACGACGACAAGCTCACCGACTACAGGACGCTGAACGGAAAAGATTTCCTGATATTGTGGACGCTCCCCATCACCGCGGACTATGAACCCTTTTTCGAATCGGTCGAGACGTCCGAGATCAGGGTGCGGCAGGAAACGTTTTACGTGGCGGTGGGCAGGGGGTTCCGGTATGCGGCGTATCGCGATCGGTTCTTGAAAAAGATGGATGCGAACTGGTACACCTGTCCCGACTGGCTGCCCGGCGGCAAGTGCTTTTTCAAGGAGATGTATTTTGAAGATTGACCCAAAGCGGGTATATGAAAGCCATGGATAAACTGATTGCCTATATTCGATTGTGCCGCCCCCACCAGTACCTGAAAAACGGGTTCATCTGGCTTCCCATCTTTTTCGGCAATGCCCTGAACAACGGGCAGGCGCTCTTTCTGACGTTCATGGCCTTTGCCGCTTTTTGCCTCATATCCAGCACCACCTATGCCATCAACGATATCAAGGACGCGGAAGATGACAGGCGCCATCCGGTCAAGAAAGACCGCCCGGTGGCCAGCGGCGCCGTCGGCCGCAATGAGGCGCTATGGATTGCCGTGGTGTTGTTCGCCGGCGCCATGGCCATCGCCCTGGTGGCGCTGCCCGTGGTGTGCGCCCATATCCTGATGGCCTACCTGCTGATGAACATCGCCTATTCCCAGGGACTCAAACACATCCCCATCGTGGACATCGTCTGCATCGCCATGGGTTTTGTGCTGCGGGTCTTTGCCGGCGGCATGGCCGCGGACATTTTCATCAGCCCGTGGATCATCATCATGACCTTCCTTCTGGCCCTTTTTCTGGCCCTTGCCAAACGGCGGGACGACCTGCTGCTGGCCGACGGAGGGACAAAGGTCCGCAAGGCCATCGACGGATACAACCTGGAGTTCATCTCCCTCGCCATGGGCATCATGGCGTCGGTGATTATCGTGGCGTATATCCTCTATACGGTATCGCCCGAGGTGGTGGCCAAACACGGTACGGGCAAATTATACATCACCAGCTTCTGGGTGCTGCTGGGATTGCTGCGCTACCTGCAGATCACTTTTGTCGAAGAGAAGAGCGGCTCGCCGACACTGGTCTTGATGAAGGATTATCTTCTGCAAGGGATCATCGCGTTGTGGCTGGCCAATTTATTTTTTCTACTTTACGGATAACGCCGCAGGCAGGGAACAAAGAGCGGACCGCATGAAACTGCACGGATGGGGACGATACCCGGTCATCGAGGCCCGCACGCCGACTTTCGAATCGGCGGCCGAAGCGGCGCGCCTGCTCTCAGGGCCGGGCCGCTGGATCGCCCACGGCCTGGGCAAAAGCTATGGCGACAGCGCCCTGAACCCCCAGGTCCTGATGACCCGCCGGTTCAACAAACTGCTGCACTTCGATGCACGCGCAGGTGTGGTCACCTGCGAAAGCGGCACGACACTGGCCGAACTGATCGATGTTTTTCTTCCCAGGGGGTGGTTTCCCCAGGTGGTGCCGGGAACGAAACTGATCACCGTCGGCGGCGCCATCGCCTCGGACGTCCATGGCAAAAACCACCACGCCGCCGGATGCTTCAGCACGTCGGTGGTCTGCCTGAAACTCATGCTGCCGGACGGCAGCGTCCTCACCTGCAGCCGGGACGAAAACCGGGATCTCTTCCAGGCCACCTGCGGGGGCATGGGGCTCACCGGCCTGATTCTGGAGGCGGTCATCCGGCTGCAGCCGGTGCGCAGCGCCTATATCAAAGAGACCGTCATCCGCTGCGCCAATCTGACCGAAGCCTTCGGTCAATTCGAAAATCACCGGGCCACCCCCTATTCGGTGGCCTGGATCGACTGCCTGGCCAAAGGCAACGCTTTGGGGCGCTCCGTGCTGATGGTCGGCGATCATGCCGACGACGGCCGCATGGAATTGCCGGCGGCCAAACCGGCGGCCGTCCCCATCGATTTCCCGGGTTTTTTGTTGAACCGCTATTCGGTCTCCCTGTTCAACCATCTCTATTTTCACATCCATCCCCGCCGGATGGCGCATCGGATCAAACCCATCGATGCCTTTTTCTTCCCACTGGACCGCATCGCGAACTGGAACCGCATGTACGGCAGCCGGGGCTTCACCCAATACCAGTTCGTTCTGCCCAAGCAGGCCAGCCTGGCCGGACTGAAGACCATCTTGACGCGGGTGGCCCGATCCGGCATCGGTTCGTTCCTGGCGGTGCTCAAGCTGTTCGGCCCGGAAAACCAGAACCACCTCTCCTTTCCCATGGAGGGATATACCCTGGCCCTTGATTTTAAAATCCAGCCGAGGCTCTTTCCGCTGCTGGACGAATTGGACCGCATGGTGATCGACCACGGCGGGCGCCTCTACCTGACCAAGGACGTGCGCATGCGGCCGGAGACCTTCAAAGAGGGCTATCCCCGCGCAGAGGCGTTTGCGGCGGTCCGCGCTTCGCACCACCTTTCGGAGAAATTAACGTCACTTCAAAGCTTACGATTGGGGATCTGACCATGAACCTGCTGATTCTGGGAGGCAATTCGGACGTGGCCCATGCCGTGGCGCTGGAATTCGCGAACAAGGCCGACGCAGACATCATCCTGGCTTCACGCGACTTGGAATTGCTGGAAAAAAAGGCGAAGGATATCGAAATCCGCTGCGACGG
Source organism: Desulfobacteraceae bacterium (assembly GCA_050302315.1). GTDB lineage: Bacteria > Desulfobacterota > Desulfobacteria > Desulfobacterales > Desulfosarcinaceae > JARRKU01. The sequence goes on along the minus strand of JBNLAV010000169.1, from coordinate 87,333 downwards.
CAAGGTCCGGGCAATTGCCTTCGACGCAACCGATCTGCCAAGCCACGCGGCCTTTTACGACCGGTTGAATCCCAAGCCCGATGTGGTGGTAGCCGCTTTTGGGTATTTGGGCGACCAGGCCCGTGCACAGAGCGATGCCGGAGAGGCCCTGCGCATCATCGAAACCAATTTTACCGGGGCGGCTTCCATCCTGGAGATCGTGGCGGCCGACTTCGAGAAGCGCAAAATGGGCGTTATCATCGGGATCGGCTCAGTGGCCGGTTTGCGCGGCCGGAAGAGCAATTACCTCTACGGCGCCGCAAAGGGGGCGCTGGGCGTCTATTTGAGCGGGTTGCGCAACCGCTTGAGCAAATGCGGGGTCCGCGTCATCACCGTACTGCCCGGGTTCATCGACACCAAGATGACCGCCGGTATGGGATTGCCCGGGCTGTTGACCGCCACACCGCGGCAGGTGGCGGAGGACATCTTCAATGCGGTCCGCAAGTCCAAGGATACCATCTATACCCGATGGTTCTGGCGCTGGATCATGGTCATTATCCGGGCCATTCCGGAACCCCTGTTCAAACGCATGTCGCTATGAGAATCAATGCCACCATAAACCGCTATATGGTGCGGGAGTTTTTGGCGCCCTTCGGCCTCAATCTCCTGTTCTTTACGTTTCTCTTCCTGATCACCAAAATTCTCGAAATCACCAACCTGGTGGTCAACTACCAGGTCAGCCTGATCTCGTTCCTGATGCTGCTGGCCTACTCCATGCCTTTTTTTCTGGTGTTTATCACTCCCATGTCGGTCATGATGGCCGTACTGCTGACCTTCCTGCGCATGTCCGGGGACAATGAAATCGTGGCCCTCAAGGCCTGCGGCCTCAATCCCCACCGGTTTCTGGTGCCGGTGATGTTCTTTTGTTTCGCGGGCTGGCTGTTGACTTCCACCATCACCATGGCGGGCCTGCCATGGGCCAACCGCTCCTACTACAGCCTGTCGATGGAACTGGCCCAAACCCATGTGGATGCCATCATCAAGGAGCGAACCTTCATCGACAGCTTCAAGGGCCTGACCCTGTATGTCAACCAGGTGGACCTGCAAAACCGCACCATGACAGACGTGTTCATAGAGGATCAGCGCAACCCGGCTGTACAGAATATAATCGTGGCGCCTGACGGCCGCATCTCCTCGGACCCCGAGGAACAAGTCATCCGGCTGACCCTTTTCAACGGCGCCATCAATCAGGTGGCGCTGGACGATCAGTCCGCCCACGTGATCTCCTTTGCGACTTATCAGATGAAACTGGACTTGACGGAACTGCTTTCCAAAGGTGTGGCCAAACGCAAACGGGTGGATGAAATGAATGTGGAAGAGTTGCGGCGCTACCTCAAATCGTCCGATGAAAAGGGGAAACGCTACTACAAGGCGTTGATGAAGTACCACGAGAAATTCGCCCTGCCCTTTGCCTGCTTCGCATTGGGGCTGGTGGCCATCCCGCTCGGCATGCAGACCAGAAGAAGCACCCGTTCGTCCGGCACCGTCATGGGGATCTTGCTATTCCTGAGCTATTATATCCTGCTCACCGTTGGATGGGCGTTGGGCGAATCGGGCACCCTCCCGCCGGTGGCCGGCATGTGGGGGCCCAACGTCGTACTGGGGGGCATCGGCGCATTCCTTTACGTCCGGATGATCCAGGACAGACCGATACGGATCAGGTTGCCCGGCATCAGACGCGATAAATGCGCCACAACCTGCGAAGACAAATAGCGATAGAATAAACGTCTTGCCGGAAGTGATCCCGCCCCGCCGGCGTCGCCGTGTGCCCCGCGCAGCCCGCGATACGCGGGAGCTTACCGGATCGGTAAGTAGGGTATGCCTGGAAGGGCGCCGCCGTTTTTCTCGGCATTCATCCGATTGATGCCGTCTATCACCACATTCGCCAGAACATAGGCGCCGGGATCGGTCCTCGGATGGAATCCGTCGAAAAAAAGCTCCTCTTTCTCGAACCATCGATCGACATCGTTGATGCTGTAGCGATACCGGCCGGAGGGGCTGTCATGGAAGGCGGACAGGATCTCGAAAGCCGGCAGCAGGTAGAGGTTTGAATACTGCTTCTCGAGTTGGCGGTAATAGCTATTGAGTTTCTCATTCTCCTCACGGCATTCCTTGTAGCTGGTAAAGTTCATCTCCTTGTCCCGGTGATCGGGCGCCGTGTGCAGATTGCAATCGAAATAAACGGTTCCCGCGAACACCATCGGCCGGTAGGGATCTTCACGCAGAGCGCGGTGGGGCCCGTCTTCGCTGCAGTCGATGAAGTCGCTATCGCATTCGAGCAGCAGCATGGTTACATAATTTTTCAATATGGGCCTGGCCGATCGGGCATGTTTCAATTTGACATGGTGATAGGGATAGTCCAAAGCGATGATGATTTTGGGGCGGTACTCGAGAATGGCATTCAGGATGCTCCGCTTCGATTTGTAGAAGAAAAGAAATTCAAAGTCGGCGTCATATGCTTCCTTCTCAAGGCACATCTGGTCGGCAACCAATTTCGGAAAAGATTCCGCGAACAGTCCGTGCGACACGGACGCCCCGACCGTGTACACCGGCCCGAAGCTGCGGAACCGGCGCGCCACTTCGGGATCCCGGCAGTGGCCATTGATCGCGGCCTGCGCTGCACCGTTGCGACCGCGGCCGTCTTCTTCCTGTAGAGCGTCGGGGCCCGGCGATACGGCGGTGCAACCGGCAAGCAGCATGGCCCACAGAATGAACATTTTCGGATTTAAACGATGATTGAATAGGCGCATGCGTGCTTAATAGGGTTTCGCCGATGGGTTGTCAAGGCAAAGGCACAAGGGGTTTCCTTGAACCGGCGTGCATTGGCTGACGATGACGCGGCTGCGTTCGAGCTTAAATTTCGGGTCCGGCATCTTCACCGGGCGTCCCGCTCTCTTCCGGTTTTCCGAGCAGCGCACCGACTTCGGGCAGCATATCCTTGAACACCACCCCGTAAATCTCCCATATGGTAACGAACAGGGCCGCAATGATGGGACCGATGATAAATCCGATGAACCCGAAGAGGGCGATGCCGCCGAGTGTCGAAAAGAGGATCAGCAGGTCGTGCATTTCCGTGTCCTTGCCCACCAGGCGGGGACGCAATAGATTATCGATGCTGCCGACCACCAGGCCGCAAAAGAGCGCCAGCCCCAGGGAGAGGCCCCAGTGCCCCCTGGCCGCCAGGATGATCGCCGCCGGCCCCCACACCAGGGCGGTTCCGATGCCGGGGATAATGGAGAGCACGGCCATCAGCGTCCCCCAAAAAACAGCGCTGGGGATGCCCACCACGGCAAAGGCGATGCCCGCCAGGCCCCCCTGGACCACTCCGATCACGGCCGTCCCCTTGAGGGTCGCCCGGCTCACCGAAGTAAAGCGATCGAGCATGCGCCGTTCGTCCTCATCTTCAAGCGGAATGTAGTAGAGAATCTTTTCCAGCAGTTTGTCGCCATCCACCAGAAAGAAGAACATGGCGTACAAAAAAATGAAGAGCATGAAAATAAAATTCACCGTTCCCATGGTCGCCGCCTGAAGGCCGTTGACCAGAAACTGGCTCAAGGTCGACACCAGCTGACCCGCTTTTTGGAGGATGGTGTCCCGATAGGGCGCCACCTGATCGTAAAAGGGCAGGTCGCCCAGCCATTGGGTGATGGCTCCCGGAGACGCCAGCTGTGCCTGCACCCATGGCGTGACCGATTTGCCCACCTTGATGGCCTGCGCTGTGACCACCCCCAATAGACCGGTCAGCGGCAGAAGCACCACCAGCACGATCAACAGCAGGGTGATTCCCGACGCCAGCGACTGGCGTCCTCCCATGGCGCGGGTCAAACGACGGTAAAGGGGATGGGCGAGGGCCGAAAAAATGCCCGCCAACAACAGGGCCATGAGAAAAGGACGTATCATGAACAGGAACAACGCCGATATAAACAGCACCAACAGCAACAAAAACGCTTTGTGAATGGTGTCGCGGTTCATAGCCACCTCGGTCGGTTTTGCAGTTTTACATCCGCCAACCGCCTCCTGCCGGGTATGATGCACCCAGTTCGAATGCCGGGGGTTGGCATGTGCGGGATATTTTCCAGACAACACCCACATACCTTTATTAACAGGGGATTTCAATCTATTCAGTTAGAACTGCTGCCGCGGCATGTCTTCCATTGACGCCGGGGCCTGCTGCCGTCTACAATAAAGAATATGGAGGTTAGAGTTCCGGCGGTAACCTTGCGCCCCTGTTGCCACGGTCCCCGATGCCCCCCCGCGCCGGCTTTGCCATTCAAAAATGATGTATTAAATTCCACCACAAGGCTATATGGTAAAAGCGTTTGCAATGGCCCCAACCCACCATGAGGAGATGACATGAAAACAAGTATTTATGATGACATCCTGATGCGCGCTATCGAGGGAGAGATCGAAGCTGCTGAATTCTACGCCGAAGTGGCGGCCAAAAGCGATAACGCATATATCAGAGATCTATTTCTCTCCTTTTCGGAAGAGGAAAAAAAACACCGCCGCATTCTGGAAGGGTTTCGCCAGGATCCGTCGGCCGCGGTCACGTTCGAAAAAGTGCCGGATTTTCATGTGTCCGAAACCGTGGACGCCCCGTCGCTGTCCATGGACATGAAGCCGGCTGACGCCATTGCGCTGGCGATGAAAAAAGAGGAGGCCGCCATGCGGCAATACAATGCGCTGGCCGATGTATGCGCCGACGAGCAACGGAAAAAAGTGTTTCTCGAACTGGCCGCCATGGAGCGCGGCCACAAGGCCAAGATGGAGGAAGCCTTCGTGGATATCGGTTTCCCGGAAGTATGGTAACCCATGGAATTTCAGGATTACCGCCAGCATGTAAGTTGATGGCGAAGCGGGCGACCAAGAGTTGCCGGGCCTTTTCCATCTGTTTGCGGCGGGCGCGGCAACGTCAAGATCCTGTTCACCCGGAACTGCCTTTTGCGTTGGATTACCTGGACCTGCGGCCTTGATGGAGATGAAGCGATATGCCTCTGAAATCGATCGATCGACCACCCAATCACGCCATGCGCAATGATCGCCCGAGCGGCAGCCCATGGTCCGGTTGGTTCCTTGCAGTGCTGCTCCTGGTCGTCTTTTTCCCCGGAACGGGGAACGCCCACCATTATTTTTTTCCCCAGGTTCGGGACCGCATCAAATTGCAGGTCGAAGCCGAAATCCATCAAAAAGGCTACACCTGCCGGGGCGAGATTATCTGTGGTCTTCAAACGATCCCCGCCATTTACCAAAATCGCAATTTTTCTCCCATGTGGTTCGGGGTCAATGGGCTTCGCCCCACGGCCCTGACCCTTGTGGAAGCCATCCGCAAAGCAGACCGGGATGGGCTGAATCCGAACGATTATCACCTCCAAACCATTGAGCAGATATTGCGAGAACTCTCGGATGAAGCTTTTCCGCCGGACAGCGCAAAGGCCCACCGCTGGGCTGACCTCGACCTGATGCTGACCGACGCCTACCTGCTGCTGGGCTCCCATTTGTCGGGCGGCCGGATAAACCCTGAAAACCTGCACGCCGATTGGCTCCTCGGCTCCCGCTCGATGGAACTGGTAGACGTTCTGGGCAAAATCGACGCACCAGAGCAGCTGGCCGACCATCTGAACCAACTCAAACCACGGCATCGGGGATATGCCGATTTAATATCGGCTCTGCCCCAACTTCGGGAGTTGGATAACCGAGGCGGTTGGCCCGAGGTCCAGGCGGACCGTACGATAAGGCCGAACGATCAGGATACCGCCATCCCCGTCATTCGGAAGCGGCTGACCCTTTCCGGCGACTATACAGAGGCGTCGCTTCCCGGGGCGGATGAGTTTTATGATCCTCTCCTGGCATTGGCCGTGGAAAAATTTCAACGCCGTCACGGGTTGGAGCCGGATGGCGTCATCGGCCCCAATACCCGGGATGCCATGAACGTCCCGGCAAAGGCCCGCATCCGGCAGATCGAACTGAACCTGGAACGCTGGCGCTGGCTGCCCCACGATCTTGGGGACCGCTATATCGTCGTAAACACGGCCGCCTTCAACCTGCAGGTCATGGAGCACGGCCGGAAGATGCTGGAGATGAAAGTGGTGGTCGGCCGCCCTGCGCGCCAATCACCGGTCTTCAGCGCCGAAATGACCTATATGGTATTGAACCCGTACTGGAATGTCCCCCACAAGCTGGCTGTTGAAGATATCCTGCCCAAGGCCCAAAAAGGGGTCGACTATCTCATCGACCGGAAGTTCAAAATCTTTCGGGGCTGGGGAGAGGACGCCCAGGAGATCGACCCGCTGACGATCCAGTGGGGAGACTACGGCAAGCACCGGTTCCCTTTCCGGCTGCGCCAGGAGCCCGGGGTATCAAATGCTCTGGGACGGATCAAATTCATGCTTCCCAACCAGTTTGCCGTATACCTCCACGACACCCCCCAGAAGTCGCTCTTCAGAAAATCCCAGAGAGACTTCAGCTCCGGCTGCATCCGCGTAGAGAACGCGGAGGTTCTGGCCGGTTACCTGCTTTCGGATGATCCGAAATGGACGCCGGAACGGATTCGCGAGATCTTCGAAAGTGGCAGCCGCCAAGTGGTTCATGTCCCCCGTCCCATTCCGGTACACCTGCATTATATGACCGCCTGGGTCGATAAGGATGGAACCCTGCAGTTCCGGCAGGATATCTATGACCGCGATAAAAAACTCGACCATGCATTGCAAAACAGGGATCCATATCCCCTGCCACCCCTCACAGCTTCGAGGTAACCCTTATGGTGCGCATTGATGAGATTCAAATGGCCGCTGAATTGATTCGGCCGCACATTATCGAGACCCCTTTGATTTATGCCTCGTCCCTCAGCCGCATGTTCGATGCCGAGATCTATCTCAAGCTGGAAAATCTGCAGCGGACCGGCTCTTTCAAGGTGCGCGGAGCGGCGCTCAAGCTGATTCAGGGATTCGCCGACAAGGAGATCACGCCTGCCGGCGTCGTCGCCGCTTCAGCCGGCAATCACGCCCAGGGCGTGGCCTGGGCTTCGCGCATCGTCGGCGTCCCGGCGACCATCGTCATGCCCCAATGGGCGTCCATCAGCAAACAGGAAGCCACGCGCAACTATGGCGCCCGCGTGATCTTGCACGGCAAGACGCTTGAGGAAAGCCTTCGCCATGCCGAGATGCTGGCTGACAGGGGGATGACCTTTATCCATCCTTTCGACGACCGCCAGGTCATCATGGGCCAGGCCAGCGTGGGGCTGGAAATTGTCGCTCAGCTGCCGTCGTTGGACCAGATTATCGTTCCCATCGGCGGCGGCGGCCTGATGGCCGGCATTTGTCTGGCCGTAAAGGCCAAAGCACCGAAAACCGAACTTGTCGGTGTAGAAGCGGCCGTATGCCCCTCCGCCCGGACCTCTCTGGAGACCGGCAAACCCATCGTGGTGGCATCGTCCCAGTCCATCGCCGACGGCATCAGCGTCAAACAGGTGGGACATCGCACATTTGATGTGATCCAACGTCATGTCGAATCCGTGGCGCTGGTCTCAGAGGAACATATTGCCGCATCGATCCTGATGCTCATGGAGCGTAAAAAAGTCCTGGCCGAAGGCGCCGCGGCCACGCCATTGGCCGCACTGCTCGGCGGCGCGATTCAGCTGAAAAGGGGCCGGAAAGTGGTTTTGGTGATCTCCGGCGGGAACCTGGACAGCCCTGTGCTGGGACGGATTCTCAACAAAGGCCTCGTCAAAAACGGCCGTCTCACAAGGGTCCGCATCCGGCTGGATGATGTGCCCGGCGCCTTGGCTGGTCTGCTCACCTGCATTGCCGACCAGAAAGCCAACGTGATGCACATCCACCATGATCGATATCATGAGGATCTGCCCCTGTATGTGACCCGGGTGGAACTGGAACTGGAAACCCGCAGCAAACCGCACATCAAGGAATTGCTTGGCGCGTTGGAGCAGGCCGGATACGTTGTAGAATCCTTCAGCGAATGTGGAACGCTATAATTCGGTTTTTACCAGTGCCTTACCGGCCCGGTATCCAGGTGCACGAAATCGGAGTCCCTGTAATACCCCACACCTCCGGAATTGAGGGCGATACAGGCATCGCGCAATTTGCGCGTATCATAATCCGGCAGGCGGATATCGATGGCCATACCCCGGGTGTGGAAGCTTTTGCGGGCCACGCCCGTGCTTATTTTGCGCAGCATGGCATTTGTGGCCGGAGAGCGGTAACCGGAGATCACGTGGAAGGGCGTATCGGTTCCGATCTTGACCTTGAGGGCATAAAGCCGGTCCAGCAGCTTCAGGTCGATGGGTTTGACGTCATTGGTGCGATGATCCCGCAGGATGTGGTTGATTTGCTGCAGCGCCTCGGGGCAATAATCACCCCAATCATAAAAGCATACATCTGCGGTTTCACCGGTATGGGTGTTGTGAAAGGCAAGATGCCGCCTGGCATCGGATTCGGTAAGGGCCGAGGCCAGGGCGGGCAGCGGCAAAAAACTGGCGGCAAAAGCGCCAGCGCTCAATTTGATGAAATCACGGCGGCTGCAGGTCAAATCCAATCCTCCGAAATACCAGCTGATTCTCATTTCCAGCTTAGGCGGAATCAATATCAGCTTTGGGGTTTCTGTCAAGTCCCTATAATCGCTAGCAAATTTCGTGCCCGCACCGACAGACCGCTTTTCAAACCGATGCCCCGGAGATCGCCCACCATCGACACATCCATATCCTATTGTATTATTTGATTATTTTAGAATGAAGCGCGGCGCCGAAATGGTGCCGTGGCGCGGATTGGGATATCGCCGGTACATCTCATTATACAAATTCGCGTCGAAATCGTGACATATTTTGCAATCCTGGTTGTACGAATGTAACCAGATGAAAAAAAAGGCGCGCCATGTCACCTTTATTTTGACATAACACATTCAATTATATACATAAAGACTTTCAACTAATCGAAATATCTGTCGCGTCAGCATCCACTCCCGAGGCTTCTATCATGGAACTGTCACGTAACCGCTTGAAAAAAGTCATGGTTTTATTTTCTCTGGGCGCGGCCGTCATATTCTCATTTTTGCCGTCCGGCGCAGCCACCACAAATCCGCAGGCCGGGGCTCAGCGCCAAGCGCCGGCCATGGATCTGGTTTTCGTCATCGATAACTCCGGCAGCATGCGGAAAAATGATCCGAAATTCATTACCCCGGAAGTGGTCAGCACCTTTGTGGACCAATTGCCGGACGACGCCCAGGTGGGCATGGTGCTGTTCGATCAACAGGCGCATCTGCTAACCCCCATGACCCGGCTGGAGCACCCGGCTGAACGTCAAGAGGTGATCGCCAGCCTGCTGAAAATTGATTACAAGGGACTTTTCACCAACACCCCCATCGGCATCGAGCGCGCGCTGTACGAATTGAAGACCAACGGCCGCGACGACTCGCAGAAGGGCATCATCTTTATCACCGACGGCATCGTCGATACGGGAGATCCGGAAAAAGACCGGGAGCTGACCCAATGGTTGAAAGAGGATATTACCGCCCAGTGCAAACAGGAAGACATTCGCATTTTCGGTATTGCGCTGACGGAAGAGGCGGACTTCTCCCTGATCCAGGCGCTGGCCGCCCGAACCAACGGGGAGTACTTTCGCACCTTTGCCGCCGGTGAAATATCCACCGTGCTTCAACAGATACGGTCTTTGATGAAACCGCCGGAGCCTGAGCCTCTGCCCGAGTTGGAGCCGCTGCCGCTATTGCCGGTGCCTGCGGAAGACAATACCCAGGCGGTGGAACCGGCCAAAGAAGCGGCATCGCCGCCCCCCGCCCCCGAACCGGCCGCAGAGGAAGCCGTAATCGTCACAGAGAAAGGTGCGTGGATCATTTCCATTGCCCTGGCGGCACTGGTCATCGTTCTTTTGGGCGCCTTGATTTTCTTTTTCCTGCAGAACTCGCGGCGGCGCGAAGCGGTACCCGCCAGGAGAGCCAAAAACCTGGACCTGAACATCCCTGAGGCCTTTATCGAAGATCAGGGTGAAATTCTGGACAAGGGGAAATCACCTTTTGTTCTGGACAGAGAGACGGTCCGGGTCGGACGGGGAAAAAACAACGAACTGGTCATCGACGCGCCGGCCATTAGCGCGTTTCATGCCACCATCGAGTTCAGAAACATGTCCTTCTACCTGGAAGACCAGCGCAGCACCAACGGCACAATGCTCAACGAGCGCCGTCTGGACGCCAACCAGCATGTGCGTCTGAAGGATGGAGACCGCATCACCTTCGCCACCTATCCGTTCCTTTTCAAAATGGCGGAAAAAAGCCCTTTCGGCGATCCGGTCATGCTCTCAATGACGGCGTTGGAGGACAAGGAAGCCGAAGCAACCATCGTTCTCGATCTCGACGGCGCCGACAGCAAACAAGGCCTCATCTCGTGCATCCAGACCCACCTGATGCAGATCTACGGATTGAGCCCCAAACACAAGCAATTCGTCAACGCCTACTTTGCTCACGACATTCTGGACATCATCGCCACCACCGCGCATGAAAACCTCCAGAAGACCACGGCGGATAACAAACAATACTGCACCACCATCGTTAAAAACAATTCCCTCTATGTGGTCTGCAGCCTGCCGGGCTCCATCGATACGGCAACGCAGTGGTACGGCACGCGAAACAATGGGTTTACCCAGTTTATCTACAAATGGATCAGGTCGGAGCACTACGCCTCCGCCCAATGTGAACAACTCTGCGTGGTGACGTTCGGACAGGACCCGGCCACATGGGTCAGCATCACCATCGTACCGACCCATTCAAAACCGGATCCGGTAGAAATCATGTCAGTGGATTTTCTCAATGAAGAAGAGAAATCCTCGTTGGCGCTGGACTTCGATCACCACGGCCGGGTGATCTGACCCGGCCATTGTGAACCGCAGAATATCGAACCAGGAATTGCAAATGGCGAAGTGTTGCGTCGCTACGCTCCGCCATCTTAATATAGTTGGCAGAATATCTTGCTTGGACATTCTGCGGTTCCTTGTTCGATATTCCTCATTCCATAGACCTGGCGCCAGGAGCTCGTTATTTTTTAATAAAAAACGCATGGGCGGGAGCCGTCAATGGCAAACATCCACAAAAGAGTCGAACACGGGTTTTCGCGTGTCACCCGATGGATCTATGATCGAAAATACTTCACCGTCCTGGCCGTGTTGGCCGTCACGGCGCTGCTGACATCTCAAGCGTCCAGGCTGACCATCGATCTCCGGGATGAGAGCTTCTTCCATGAAGATGACCCGACGCTGATCGCCTACAACCAGTTCAGGGACACCTTCGGCCAGGATGACACCTTCATCATCGCCATGCAGCCAAGGCATGGCCTCAACCTGGAGTTCATGCACCTGCTGCATCGTTTCCATCGGGAGTTGGAATCGTCCGTGCCTTACCTGGACGAGGTCACCAGCCTGGCCAATGCACGCGTCGTTCGCGCCAAAGGCGACGTCCTCACCGTAGGGGAGCTGATGGATCCGCTCCCGAAAAACGACGGAGAGCTCAGGCGCATCCTCGCCCTCATCGACCGCTACCCGTTGTATGAAAACCTGTTGGTTTCCGAAGACCGCCGCATCGCCTTCGTACTGGTCAAGGCCCGCGCGGTGATCGAGATTTCCGACAACGATGTGATGGCCGGCTTCGGCAAAGCACAGGCGCCGGCGGCGACCGCTTCGACCTACCTCAGCAACGACCAGAACATGGAGATCAACGAAGCCATTCATCGGGTGGCCGCCGGATACAGCAGTCCTGATATTGTCTTTCATTTTTCGGGTACACCGGCTTTCGTGGCCGAGATCCAAAAGGGCATCCTCAACGACCTGAGCGTCATGGTGCCGCTTTCGTTCGCCGTCATCACCTTGTTTCTGCTGGTGCTCTTCCGCACCATCTCCGGCGTGGTTTACCCCATTATCACGGTGGCCCTGTCCCTGGTCTCCTCCCTGGGCATCATGGCTTGGGCGGGCATCCCGGTAACCAACGCCATTCAGATCCTGCCCACCTTTCTCATCGTGGTGGGCATCGGAGACAGCGTGCATATCCTGACCATCTTCTACCGCAACTACCGGTCCAGCGGCGACAAGCGACAGTCGATCATCGACGCGGTGGGTTTTGCCGGCCTGCCGGTATTGATGACCAGCGCCACTACCGCATTGGGCCTGTTGTCCTTTGCCTGGGCCGACGTCGCCATTATCGCCCAGTTGGGATATATTGCTCCGGTGGCCGTCATGCTGGCCTTTCTTTATACGGTGGCCCTGCTGCCGGCCCTGATCGCCCTGCTGCCGGTCAAGCGGCCAAAGGCCGGTCGTCGCGCGAACCCGCTGCCGGACAGAATCTTCGATGTCATCGCACGGGTGACGACAAATCGTCCGGTGCTGGTCACCCTGCTGGCGGCCTGCATCATGGCGGGAGCCGCCTACAGCGCACTCTCCATCAAATTTTCGCATAATTCCCTCAAATGGCTTCCGCCGACGACGGCGATCCGGCAGTCCACCGAGTTCCTGGACCAGATCAACGGCGGCACCGTCATGCTGGATGTCACCATCGACAGCGCCGCCCCCAACGGCATGCATGACCCGGTTCTGCTTCAACGCATCGACCAGGCCGCGCAATTCATCCCGTCGATCAGCGTCCACGGCGTTCGGGCCGGCAAAGTCACCTCCCTTGCCGATGTGATCAAGGAAATCAACCGCGCCTTGAACGAGGACCGGGACGAAGCGTACGCCGTGCCGGACTCCCGGCGGCTCATCGCCCAGGAGATGCTGCTATTCGAATCCAGCGGCAGCGACGATCTGGAAGAGATCACCGACGGCGATTATCAGGTGAGCCGCCTGTCCATATTGGCGCCTTTCGTCGATGCAATCATCTACAAGGATTACGTGGATGCGGTAGAACAATATCTGCAAGAGCAGTTGCCCGGACAAAAGATCACCCTCACCGGCCACATGGTGATCTTCGTGCAGATGATCAAAAATTTCATCACCAGCATGGCCAAAAGCTATGTCATCGCCCTGGCTGTCATCACCGTATTGATGATCCTGATGATCGGCCGGGTCGGCATCGGCTTGATGAGCATGATCGCCAACATTGCTCCGGTGATGTGTATCTTCGGCATTATGGGCATCGCCGACATACCATTGGACATGGCGACCATTCTTATCGGCAGCATCGTACTGGGCCTGGTTGTAGACGACACCATCCACTTTCTGCACCATTTCAGGAAGGCCTACGACCACAGCGGGGATGTCACCGCAGCGGTTCGCGAGACCCTGCACACCACAGGGCGGGCCTTGGTCATCACCAGTCTGGTGCTCAGCGGCGGCTTTTTCATCTATACCGCCTCTTTTCTGATGAGCAACATCCGCTTCGGCTGGCTGTCGGGCAGCGCCGTGCTCTTTGCCCTGGCCGCCGATTTCATCCTGGTGCCGGCGCTTCTCTCCCTGGCTTATGGGAGACGGTCGGCAAAAGGCGTCATGCTTGAGGCTTCTGCTTCAGACACGGCCTGACCGGGAAGCAAACCCCAATGCTGCATAAAAGAGATGGCAGCAAGTGTAAAAGATTGGCCGGCGCCGGCAATCCTTCGACGCGGTTGGCATCAGCGCCTTAATCATCTTCGAAGCAGCGCAACTTTTTCAAAATACTGCCGGCGGCAGCTTGCCTCAATCTCCATCATGGACGCGAAGGCTTCATTGAAATCCTCCCGTCCGGTGGTGAAGAGGCCGTGACCGTAAACGATGGCGCCGGGGTGGTCCTCCAGGGCGGGCGGCAGGGTATGGCACAGGCCGGTGGGACCTGTCCCCACTTCTCCGGGGACGACGGGCACGCCGGCCGCAAATCGCGGCCTGGGGCATTTGATATGGCACTGCCGGGTGAATTCACATCGGGCTTTTTCTTCCGGTGTGCAGTCCATGGACAGAATAACGGCGAATTTGGGATGCCCGTGGAGAATGGCCCGGCAGCCGGTGCGACGGATGACCTCCATGTGGGCCGTCAGTTCGCTGGAAGCGGTCAGCCCGGCGGTTGTGGAGCCGTCCATGGGAACCGGGTCCACATGCCCGTCAAGTTCCTCCAGGGAGCTGCCGGTTTGGCTGATGTACAGTGTGCGGTTCCATTTGTAGGAGACATTGCCGAAATAGGAATCCACCAGTTGGTGGGCAACGGTGGCGCGGCCGGCTTCGGAGACGGCATTGTAAACCGCGGTTTCGGTGGCAAACGGCGCCGGCAGCAGCTTGGGCGCTTTTCCGCTCCGCTCCGGCATGAAGGAGACCGCACGGTCGAACGCCTCATGAAATGCAGCATCGTCCTCCCCGGTTTGCAGCGCATCCAGGTAGTCGGCGAAGAACTTCACGTAGCAGGCAAAACAGACCGAACTGACCACCACAAATCCCTGCTCCGGGCTCACCGTACCGTGGGCCACGACGGCCGGTCCCTTTCCGGCTCGTCCTCCGGTGGGAAGAATGACGCTTTTTCTGCTTTTCAGGTGCCGGACAATGGAGGCGGAGGTGAATTCGGATGCCACCGGCAACTCATGCAAAAATGTCCTGGTTTCGCAGTCCTTCGGCGCGATCGCTCCTCCGGCCCTGCCGGCCAGGAACGTGATGATGGTGCGATAGGGCTCGCGGGGTCGCAAGAAGACCAGGGAATTGATATGCAGGCCGGAGAAGACCGCTTCCAGGATTTCCGTCTCCGCTGCTTGTCTGCTCCACACCAGTTCATCATCCAATCCGCCCACGACGGGCCGGCCATCACCCTCTTGGTCGGCCAGCCCGGCGGCGGTCAACTTGGCGGCATATTTATTTACGAGTCGATCCATGGCAATCCCAACTCGGCGGCTTTCTTTTTTGTGGGGCGGCCTTTCGGGTCCAATCCCCGGATTGCATAGTACTTGGCCCGGGTCTCCAGAAAGGCCCGTCGGTCGATGGGCGGAATCTCGATGGCGTTGCCGCTGGTACCGGCTTCCTCGAAAAAACGCAGGGGCAGATCATCCTGGCGGTGATCAAAACCGTTAATATAGTTTATGATGCGCTCGTTGTAGTAAATACGCTCTCCAATGGCGAGCAGCTCCTGGGCATCGGATGCGACCCCGGTTACGGCTGAAAAGGCTTTGGCATACTCTTCCATGCCGGCGGCAAAAAAGGTGAATTTGCACGCCGTCAAGGAGTCCACCATGGCGTTGAGGTCCTCCGACAGTTTAATGATGCGCGCCTTTCCGCTGAAGGAGAACCGGTCCGTGGCCACCGGTTTCCTGAAGATTTCATGTCCGATGGGATAAGCCCGTAAATGGCAGCCGCCCCGTGTGGACACGGCATATCCCAGCGCCATGCCATAGGCGCCCCGCGGATCGTAGGCCGGCAGTTCGAGGGATTTAACGGCCATTGCGCACTCCGGCCGCCCCATCTTTTCTGCATAGCGTGCCGCCCCCTGGCCCAGAAGCCGCCCTTCTCCGCGCCCCATGGCGATGTCCTCCAGCAATTCGAGCACGCGCTGCGGTGTAAAGTCCTCGCCGCTGATCTCCCGCCGGCACGCCAGCGTGGAGGCCGCCGATATGGTATCCATACCGTACCGGTTGCAGCGGTCATTGGCGGCCACCACGAGGTCCATATCCATGCTGCCGATCAGGGCCGTGAAGTGGCTCATGGTTTCGAACTCCGGCATGGTGATCGATCGACCGTCGCGCTGCCCGATCTTCTTACAAAGGATGTGGCATCCGAGACAACCGTATTTACGGGGAGAAAAGACTTTGGCATAGGCGGCGGCGTTCAATCGGCCGGCATGTTCGAACCGGGTGCGGCGAAAGTTGTCCGTGGGCATCATGCGACGGTTGTCCATCAGATCATAGACGGCCCCGGTTCCCATGCAGGTGAATCCGGACTGCCCCATCAGGGCCGGGGAAGCGGCGGTCAGCCGAAGAATTTCTTCCCGGGCCGCTTTCAGCGCCTGTGGATCGGCCACCTTGACCCGGCCGGATCCGTTTACCAAAATGTATTTCACCTTTTTGGCCGCAAGGCTGAGCCCCAATCCGCTGCGGCCGGCGCTGTGATGCCGGTCGGTGGTGATCGAAGCGAAACGCACGCCGTTTTCCGCCGCCGGTCCTATAACGGCCAGACCGGCTTTTCCGGGATTCAGCGCCGCTTGCACCTGAAGGGCATCTTTGCCCCACAGGTGGGCGGCATCTTTAATAACGACCTGGTCGTCATCAATCTCCAGCCCTGCCGGTGCATCGCTTCGGCCGGTGATGACCACCCCGTCCCACCCGGCGCGCTTCAATCGTGTGGCCAGTTTACCGCCCACCGAGGCATCTCCCACCAATCCGGTCAGCGGGGATTTGGAGACCAGATGTGCTCTTCCCGACGTCGGCGCCGTGGTTCCCACCAAAGGTCCGGCGAAAAGGGCCATCACCATGTCGGGATGATCCCAGTCCAACGCGGCGCAGGAGCGTAAAAAATATCCGCCCATCCCTTTGCCGCCTATATGGCGGGTATAGAAATCCGAATCGGGCCTTTGAATGGTAAAACGCCTTCGGGTCAGATCAATATGCAGTATTTTTCCAGTCCAGCCGTACATGTCGATTATGAGTATAAGGCCCCTGGAATTTAGTCAACGGTTAGAAGACTGGATATGGACTTTTGAGCGGAATCGGCCGGTCAGGAAGGATCATTGGGGCTGGTTGTCCAGCACGCTCCGGATGGTTGAGGACAATTCATACTTCGTCAACGGTTTGTAAATCAGCGCACGCACGCCCATGGATAACGCTTCTTTATCATCTATTCTGTCGCTGTAGCCTGTGCACAAAATAGCGGGGAGACCGGGGCGTATCTTCAACATTTCCCGGACCATTTCCGGTCCGGCCATCTGCGGCATGGTCACATCGGAAATAACCATATCGAACTGTTCCGGATTGCGGCGGAAATGCTCCAGCGCTTCTAAAGGGCTGGATTTCGTTATCACACAGTATCCCATTTTGGATAGCATTCTATCCACCATGGTGATCAACGACATTTCATCGTCCACAAATAGTATCCATTCATTTCCGCCGACAAAAGGCTCCACATCTTGATCGTCCTCCGACGCATCTTCATCTCCATCCTGATAAGCCGGTTTATCCATGAGCGGAAAATAAACAGTAAAGGTTGAACCTTTTCTCTCAATGCTATTTGCAGTTATGACACCGTTCAAGCTGCGGACCGTACCCTGGACCACAGACAACCCCATGCCGGAACCTTCGCCTTGATTTTTGGTCGTATAGTAGGGATCGAAGATGCGCTCCAGGGTCCCCGCCGACATACCATGGCCGGTATCGGCAACGCCGAGACTTGCATAGCGCCCCTCCTTGAGACCCAGTTCGCAAAGTTTATCGTCGGCACAGATATCGATTCTTGAGAGGGAAACGGTCAGAACCCCTCCGGTATCGCGCATGGCATGTCCGGCATTGGTGCAAAGGTTGACGATAATCTGATGCATTTGTGTCGGATCGCACAGAACGGTGGGATCTGCATCCAGCTCGGTACGGATTTCAATGCTTGTCGGCAGGGTCGCCCGCATCAGCTTGAGACTCTCCTTTACGAAGGTCTTCAACTCCAAGGGGTGCGTCTTGATCTCGGTTTGACGGGCAAAGGTCAAAATCTGTCGCACTAGTTCGCTGGCCCGCTGGGCACCCGCAATGGCCCATTGAATGTTCTCCATCTGTTTTGTATCTGCCGAGGCATCTTCAAGCGCCAGTTCGCAATACCCGATAATGGCAAACAGGATGTTGTTAAAATCGTGGGCGATTCCTCCGGCCAGTGTACCCAGCGCTTCCATTTTACGGGCCTGGCGCAGTTGTATCTCTAATTTCTCTTTGGCTTCCTCAATTATTTTTCGGTCCGTAATGTCCACAATGGCACCGTCAATATAGACAGCCCCCGATTTCTTATCCACAGTACGATTCATATGGACGGCGCCCCAAATCGGCGTGCCGTCTTTTCGCTTGTACCGCTGTTCATGACTTCTGGTTTTTTCATCGGTTTCGAACCATTCAACGAATTGATCGTACTGCTTGGGATCATAATACAATCCGCGTACGTTGGCCTGCAGGATATCTTGTTCGGATTCGAATCCGAAAATTGAAACCATTTTGGGATTGGCGAACAGGATGCGCCCGTCTACCGTGCGTCGATAAAGGCCGATGGGGATATTGTCCTGCAGGGAGCGCAGTTGTGCTTCGCTTTCCTGCAGCGCTTCGGCCATCTGGCGGCGCTCTTCGCTCTGTCTTTCCAGATTTTCATTGGCATTTTTCAAATCTCCGGTACGTCGTCGCACTTCTTCCAAAATCTTGTTGAACGCCTGGGTGAAATTAAGAAATTCGGAATGCCGGATCTTGCCTGTGTCCAGTTCCGAATGCTCGCCGGTTTGGGCGATATGAAGGGCATTTGTGGCCAATGCATCCAATGTACTGGTCACACTTTTGATAATCAAAAAAGAGAAAGCGAATGTCAGTATTAATATGGGAATACACAACAGCAACAGCCTTGTCATAATTTTCCATCGATGCTGCCGGTATTGTTGATTATCTACCAGGAGAAACAGGGAAGGAAACTCTTCCATGCCGATGGGCATGGCCACATTCTCATTGGAAGCCTGTTGATATTGCTTATGACTGAGTTTGTCGATAATGTGATAGGATGATGCAACCACCGGTTGGTGAGCAAACAGGCCGGTTAAAATTTGATTCTGGCGATAAACGAGGAAGAGATCCTTATAGGATTCAAGCAGCTTGGAACAATGGGTATCTGTGCTCAGGTCGTAGATCCCGACGGCGTGTCCGGTAATCCGGTTTTGCTGGGTAATGGGAAAGAAATAGAGAAAAACATATGGTTTCACCTCTGTCTGAGCGGCATGACCGTTCTGCAGCGAAGGCAAACGCGATTCCGCCAGAAACCTGTGGCTGTCTTTGGGTTGGGGGAAATAACTTCCGTCAGGGCTGCGCACATAAAAAGTGCTGCCCATGTTCGACGGATATAGATTGTTAACCGCTTCTGCAATTTTAGAGTGCATGCCCAGGAGCAGTGAGATCTTGATGTTGTTGTTGAATTGTATCTCTTTTACTCTGTCACGGGTGTAGTTCAGCCTGTTGGTTAAATGCAGACGCAACTCGGTATGTTGAACATCGACACGACTGACCTGTTCCTGTGCCATGGATCGATCCAACATGGCAAACAGAAAGCCGATCACGACGGTCAAGGATAACCCTTCCAGAAGGAAGACCATGATCAACAAAAAACGTCTGAAACTTGGTGGTTTTCTCATCTTATCGATGTGGCATCAGCCACCACGCTTAGATTTAAACACGACATCCTGGTAAAGGTTGTCCGCCCCGCTGATCAGGTCGAAAGGCGGCTCGAATCCGACCATTTCAGCCGCTTTCAGGTTCAGGTCCACCGACAGCTTTGCACCGACGTCCATTGGCAGCGCCGACGGCGGCGTGCCGTGCAGGATTTTGACCGCGTATTGGGCGCATTGGCGTCCGAAACGTTTGGCATCCTTACCGATGCCCATCACCAACCCCTTCTTGATATTGGTGGGATCGCCGGCGCTGACAATGCGGTGTTTCGAAAAAGCCGCTGCAAAAAGGTCAAATTCTTTGGTGAAGGTGTTGGATGTCTGCACAAAAAAAGCCTCAACCCTGGGGCATACCTCTTTCAGAGCTGACTGCATATTCCCGCGAATTTGACTGCGGGGGAATTTAACCCGGTTTTCATCTCTCAAGGGAAATCCCCTGTTGACGAACTCGAACCCAAGCTCTTTAGATAACTCGCGAATCTGCAAGATTCCAGCCTCATGGCTTGGCGAGCCTTTCAGGTAGATCATGCCGAGGCTTTTAAACGGAACGAAGTGATGCATCAGGCGAACGACCTTGGCATAATACTGGGGCGTTTCCACGCCGGTATAGTTGGCCCCTGAACTTTTCCAGTCTTTGACGATACCGGCATTCAGGGCATCGCCGACAATGGTAAAGACGATCGGTTTCTTTTTCTCGGCTTTGACCATTCGTTTGGTGGAATGGGTGCCGATGGTGAAAATCAGATCGATATCCGATCTCCCGCTCAGTTCGCTGATTTTGGATTCCAAAGCCTTAATATCCCCATCGGCATTGAAATCATCTGCAATGGCAAAGCGGTTTTGCCCACCCAATATTTTGATATTATTCAAAAAAGCATCATGGGCCTGCTGAAACGGCAAGAACTGTTGATGCTGTACAATGGCAATATTGTAATTGGGTTCAGCCGTCAGTGGTCCCGTGATCGACACTGAAATCAACAAACAAAATATCAAACATCGGTATCGCATGCTTTTCGTCATAACGGACCTCCGATTCGGTTAACAATATAATGCGCTTAGGCTATTTGATGTTAAGCCCCTTGTCCATGAATATTGATGAAATACGATGCCGGTGCTGATCGATTGCTGAATACTGGAAGGAGACAATCGCAGAGCCAGTGGGAGTTCAGCTCCTATAGATCGAATTCATAAGGAATCATCGGCCATATTGGGCCTTCGCTTTAGATGGCGTCTAAAATAAAGACTAAAAACTTATAGTGGCAATCTTTCTAGAAAGCAAGTCTGCATGGCGGGGTCATCTGCGATGATAAAAAACCGGTCAGGATTTGCACATATTGAGTGCTCCGGGCCAATTTTGGCGATACAGCAATGGTCTTAACGCCCGGGCTTGCCCAGGGGAGATACTGATGCCGACTTGTCCCAACAAATGGCAAATGGCATCGGTTCCGGAATGGGTGCCCAACACATAACGACGACCGGGGCACCCCACCTTGTGGGGGGCGAAGGGTTCATAAGCGCTGTTTTCCCGAAACATGGCGTGGCAATGGATACCGGATTCATGGGTGAACACATCATCTCCCACCACCGGCTGGTTGGGTGGAACCGGTCGGCAGGCGCTGGCGGCGACCAGCCGGCTTATGGTGTGCAAACGGGTCGTATCCATTCGGCATTGGAGGCGATCATGGTTGTTAATTGCCATGACGACCTGCTCCAGTGCTGCATTACCGGCTCTTTCACCGATTCCGTTGACGGTGACGCTGACCGCCTGCGCCCCAACTTCAAGGGCCGTCACGGCGTTGGCTGTGGCCATGCCGATATCGTTATGCCCGTGGAATTCAATGGCCAAACCCGGAACCGCAGAGTTCATACCGGCAATCAGCTCCGCCACCGAGCTGGGGCACGAAACACCGACCGTGTCGGCGATTCGCAGTCGACATGCGCCTGCGGCGTATGCTTCAGCAGCATATTCCTTCAAAAATCCCTTTTCGGCCCGGGTGGCGTCCAATGCCCCCACCGTTACCCGTTCAAAGTCCCACCGGGCGCTGCGAACCAGGCGGCGCAGCCTGGACAAGACCCAAGCCGCATCCTTGCCAAGGGCAGAGAATTGGATGGGGGATACCGGCAGGCTGAAATGGATGTTGGCGACGTGACACTTTGCCGCGGCTTTTAAATCATCCGGATGGGCACGGCACCAGACCGACAAACGGCTTTTCAGATTCAATTGGACGATTTGCCGTATATCCTCGCGCACTTGCGCCCCCATGGCCGGAATGCCGATTTCCAATTCATCGACACCGGCCCCGTCCAGGCTGCGGGCGATGGCCAGCTTGGATGACCGGTCAAATGCAATTCCCGGCGCCTGCTCACCGTCGCGGAGGGTGGAATCGACAATCCAGACACTGCGTACCAAAGGTATGGGGTTTACGGCTTCCATTTTCGCCTCAGACAAATCAAACGAGTGGGGTGCCACCCCAGCTTGTTATAAAAATCCAAGGCCGAAAAATTGGTCCGATCGGCCAGCAGTTGCAGGCGCATGATATCATGCTTGTACGCCCATTCTTCTATTGCGGATATCAACCGTCGGCCGATTCCCAGCCCCCGGTACTGGGCATTGACCACCATGTCCTCCACCAGGGCAACCTTTCCGCCCTCGGCCGTTGATATCAGAATCTGAGCGGTGCACATGCCCACCACATGACCGTCGGCCACAGCCACCTTGACACATCGATGTTTGCCGCAGCCGTCCAGCATCATGGAAAGGCCTTTTTGCTGCCGCATTACATCCACGGCAAAGTCGGCCTCAATGGAGAAAAGCTCCTGGAGCAATGCCACCAGAGCATCCAGGTCTTCGGGTCGGCCATCACGAGTATCAGCATGCATGGGCAGATAAACCTCTATTTGATGTCTCCGATGGCCCCCTGATATACCACCGGCTCGATTCCCATTTCCTTGAGCTTTGCGGCCGGAGTTTTCCCGATGCGGGAGACATAGACTTTGGCGCAATCCTTTAGAAGAGATACAATACGGCCAAATTTATCCGCATCAAACGGATGTTCGGGGTCGTCTTCCGACAACGTTTCGGTCGGCCGGTCCTCCACCCATGAAATCCGATCTTCAATATCATATATGAGAAAACGGGTCGCTTTGCCGAAATGCTCATTTACATGGAGACCGTCTGTGGATACGGCCGCTATTCTTGTTTTTGGCATCTGTGCCTCCATCGTGGTGCCATGCACCGGTATCATTATTTATCCTTGCTGTAGGTTCGAATGGAAGAAATACGCTCCAACTCAAAATAGCTGTTGATATTGCCCTCGGTAGTGCCAGACTCGGTAAGGCGCACAAATTTGTCACCAATAAAAATGACGGCTTTATCGTAGATTTGGCCTTCGTTTATTTGAAGACGCACACCGTTTCGCAGTTTTCGGGACATGGTGCCGTGCAACGGACTGGACGCATACTCCAATATCTTGATCCATGTGGGTGTCATAGTTTGAATTCCTTTTTCTGCATTTACCCCAATGCGGCAACATCGGGGCTATACTGCTTTTTCGGTAACCGGTTGTTTAACCTGGAGGTCCGCAAAGCCGGCGACACGTCGGCCGATGGCCAGCATGGCCTCAATCTCCATATCATTGGGTATCCACGGATTCACGGGAACCATCGGGCACAGTTCCTCATACCGCCCGACACTTTTGATCTCTTCCGCCAGGCTGGGACTCATTATACAGATTGCCAAAATACCGTCCACCAGACCGTCCAGGGTATGGTCTTCCGGAATTTTATGGTGATAATGGTAGACGCCCACCAGCAGATGCTCCATGGCCATGGCGACCAACTGGTGGGTCAATTTGTTGTTGAAGACCGACTTGCGTGTCCGCCCATTGACGGCCGTTTTCAAGTATCTGCGGCCGGTCTCCAGATGCGATTGCCAATCTAAATTTGAATTGCTTTTCATGGGCTTTGCATTCCCTTGAGACGGTCAATTACGAAATCACCTTGCCTCCGACCACCTCTCCATCTTCGAGGGCATCCAGAATCTCATCGACGGCATCCTCACTGTCCACATGGCCATACCAAACCCCTTGGGAGTGAACCACCATGACGGGGCCGTAATCACAGGCCTTCATGCAGCCGGTGCTCGTCACCTGTGCATCCAGCCCGCGATCCAGAATTTCATTCTCGATGTAGGGCAGCAAATCCACGGAACCTTTTTTATGGCACACACCTTTGGGATCTCCACCGGCACGAAAACTGGCACAGACGAAAATATGATGTTCGGGTTTGTCCATCGGTCATTACTCCTTTCACAATTGGGTCGTTTGTCTATTGGTCATTAAACTTCAGGTTCGTCCGTGACGGCTGTCCACCTATTGCCGTATGCTCAGCACCAGATTCGCAAATATAGGTTTTTTCGTCTCGACAGGCTACGGTAGTACGGATGAACAACCCGCCACCGGACCAACCTTGTGTGCTTTGTTTTTAATATTTTGTATTTCGTATTTCATTTCTCAATTCAACCAACACATCGGTTTTATCGGCGCCGGCGCCTGAGGGCTCCAGAGCCAAGGCATCCAAGGGCGCAGCCACAGTCAAACGACTGCAAGCGCTTGGCAACACAGGATCTGGAGCCCTCAGGCGTCAGCCGCACCCCATTGCATTCCCGCCGCAGGCCGACCCACATGCAAACGGTTTGCGCACCACCATATGCCCCAGGCTCTCTCCGGCAAAGACCGCTTTGACGGCTTCATCGATGACCCCTTCGCACTCGATGACCTCCAAACCGCTGTCGCTCAGTACTTTTTTGGGGTTGGCGCCCACACCGCTCACCAGAATGGCGCGGGAATCCGACAAAATTGAGGCCAGCTCTTTCCAGCGTTCCATCCCGCCGCCGGGCTCAGGGGTGGGCCGGGCTTCGATCAAACCGATGCGGCCCTGTTTCTCACCATAGACCAGCACCTGGTATGCCTCCCCCAAATGCTGATTCACCAGGACGCCTTCGAGGCTTGCCACGGCGACATAGGGCCGGTTGGAGATCTTCTGCCCCGCCGGCTCCAGGACTTCCAGGTGCTGACAATTCTTCAAGGTCGTCATCAGGCTTTCCGAAGGCATTTCCCCCAACATTCCCACAGCATCGGATCGACAGCGTGTGCAGTGGCGCATCTGTTTGACGTGCTGCCCGGCGGCCTTTCGAACGGCATTGACGGACGCCGCGGAAGGCTCTTTCAAGTGTTCGAAATCACTTCCAGCGTTGGGGTAGTAAGGCATGCAGTTGAAGAGGTCCACGCCCAGTTCGCTCATCCGCCTGGCCACTTCTTCGATATGGTCTTCATTGATGCCCGGAAGAATAATGCTGTTCACCTTAACGATGATGCCCTTGGCCTTGAGGGCCTCGATGGCCTCCAGCTGGCGATCGAGCAGGATTCGCGCGCCTTCTTCCGCCCGCTTGACCCGCTTGTCGATCCGCATCCAGGAGTAGATCCTGGCGCCGATTTCGGGATCTACGGCATTCACTGTAACGGTTACATGGCTGACCTTCAATTGGGCCAACTCGTCTACATAGGGTGCCAGGTTCAATCCGTTGGTGGCGACGCAGAGCATCATATCCGGGTAGCGCTCGCGCACCCGACGACACGTCTCCAGCGTCTGGGCCGGATTGGCAAATGGATCGCCCGGACCTGCGATACCCACCACGCTGATGTTGGGTTTTTGACGCAATACCTCCTCCAGATAGACCATGGCCTGAGCCGGTGACAGCACCGCACTGGTGACGCCGGGGCGGCTCTCGTTGACGCAGTCGAACTGACGGTTGCAGAATTTGCACTGGATATTGCATCGCGGCGCCACAGGCAGATGCACACGTCCGAATTTGTGATGCGAACCCTTATTGAAACATGGATGATCATTAATGTTCATGCGATTGTTTCCTGTCCTAAAAGGTATAGAGTTCAAAGTTCAAAGTTGAAGGCCTTTGTCCCTACAGGGACCGGTGATGTGATTGATTTCTCGTTTTCTAAAAAACCCTTCGCAACATAGTCTGGTCCTGAACTTTGAACTCTGAACTTTGAACATTGAACTACAAATACGTATACCCGACGTCCGAATCCGCCTGCCGTTGTTCGAGCAGGGTGTTGGCGATTCGATCGAAGAGCGCCTGGGCGCCCGCGTAACCCACATGCAGCATGCGACTGCCGCCCACGCGATCATGGATCGGAAAACCGATCCGCACCAGGGGGATGTCGAGCTTGCGCGAGAGGCTGTACCCTTTGCTGTGACCGATCATCAGGTCCGCATTGGCATCGCGGACAGCCGCTTCGATATCCACAAAATCCACGCCTTCGATCACTTTGATCTTGTCATGGTATTTCCTGTCCAAAATCTGCTCGACCGCCGCCGCCAGATGACCGCCGCGATCTCCGGTGGCGCAGATCACCGGCAGGATGCCGATCTCGGATAGAAAGTCCACCATGGCGGCCACCAGGTCGGCTTCGCCATAGACCACGGCACGGCGTCCGTTGACATATTTGTGGCCGTCCACCAGCGCATCCAGCAGACGCCCACGCTGTTGGGCGTATTTCTCCGGCACAGGGTTGCCGCTGATCCCTTCCAGGATTCGCATCAATTGATCGGTCTGGCGGATGCCCATGGGCAGGCCCATGCGATGGGCGGGCACCTTGCAGCTGCTCTCCAGATGGGTCGCGGCGGTTTGCGGCAGCATCGCCAGCACGCGTCCCATTTCGATGCTGGCGCAGTTGGAACCCGAAGCGGCAATGGCATCGACGGTGGTCCCGCCGGCGGGAATCCGATGGTACTCGGACCACAGTTCACCATCCAGCGTTTGGGAGTAATCCGGCAGCACCATGGCGTCCAGACCGAAATCGGCCACCAGTTCCTTCAGGTGCCTCAGGTCGGCCGGCGAGATCATTCCCGGGAAGAGATTGATGCGGGATGAAATGACCTCATCGGCCGTTTGCGCTTTGGCCAGCCCTTGCACGGTGGCCAGCACGGCGTTGTGGAACCCCTGCATGTGGGTGCCCTGGTAGCTCGGCGTGGAGACATGCACGATGGGCGGCAGATGGGCATCGGCGTTCGCTCTGCGATATTCGCTGATAAACATGGGGACATCATCGCCGATGGTCTCGGCCAGACACGTGGTCGCAACGCCGATCATTTCGGGTGAGTATTGCGTCAGCATATTGTCCAGGGCGAGCTTCATATTGGCGCCGCCGCCGAATATGGCCGTCTGTTCGCCGAAATTGGAGCAAGCGATGTCCATGGGTTCTTTAAAATGGGAGATCAGATATCGCCGGATATAGGTCGAACACCCCTGGGAACCATGCAGCAGCGGAATGGCGCCCGCGATGCCCTTGAACACCAACGCGGCTCCAAGCGGAGAGCACAGCTTGCAGGCATTCTGGGTGGCGGCTGCCGCCGGTTTGGTTTTCAAATCATTGAGTCGATAGGATGTCGCTGTCATGCCGCTGCCTCCATCACGAATCCTGCCGGAAGGGCACAAACTGCCATACCGGGCTGGTTACCGAAGTATGAATCTCACGGGCAAAGTGGAGCATGCCTTCGAATCCGGCCAGAGGAATCTTACGTTCGTGGTTGTGGTCGCAAAATCCGATGCCGAGCTTGTACGCGATGGGCCGTTCTTTGACGCCGCCGATGAACAGGTCGGCCTTTTTTTCGATGATGTATTTGGACAACTCCAGCGGGTTGGCGTCGTCCAGGATCACGGTGCCCGCATCGCACATCTGCCGCAATGTATTGTAATCGTCGGCATTGCCCGTCTGGGAACCGGCCAGCACGACGCGCATCCCCAGATACCGCAAGGCTTTGATCAAAGAGAATGCCTTGAAGGCACCCCCCACATAGATGGCCGCTTTCTTTCCATTGAGATCTTCGCGGATCTCTTGCAATTTGGGATAGATGGCATTGACTTCCTCCCGGACCAGCTCCTGCGCCCGCTGCTTGATCTGCGGCAGATCGCCGAAATGGTCGGCCACATCATAAAGCGCCTTGGCCATATCCTCGATACCGAAATAGGAAGCGCGGATATAGGGTATGCCGTATTTCTCCTGCATCATCTCGGCCAAAAAGGTCATGGCGCCCGAGCACTGCACCACATTCAGCGAGGCGCCGTGCGATTTTCTGATCTCGTCCACCCGACCGTCTCCGGTCATCACCGAAACCACCTGGACCCCCATGCGTTCGTAGTACTTCTTTATCATCCAGGCTTCGCCGCCGATGTTGAACTCGCCTAAAATATTGATGCTGGAAGGCGCAATATCTTCCGTTGCACCGGTGCCCACCAGTTGAAACATGGCATCGCAGGCGGCCTTGTAGCCGTCTTTTTTGGTCCCCTTGAACCCTTCCGAGTGCACCGCGAGGACTGGAATCTCTGTTTGCTTGGCCGCCTTTTTACATACGGCTTCGACATCATCGCCGATAATACCCACGATGCAGGTGCTGTACACAAAGGCCGCTTTCGGCTTATAAGCGTCGATCAGTTGGATCAGCGCCTCGTACAACTTGGGTTCACCGCCGAAGATCACTTCCTTCTCCTGCAAATCGGTCGAAAAGCTCAGCCGGTGAAGCTGGGGTCCGGAAGACAGAGCCCCTCGAATGTCCCATGTATAAGCTGCACAGCCGATGGGGCCGTGAATCAGGTGCAGTGCATCGGCAATCGGATAGAGCACGACCCGCGACCCGCAAAAAACACAAGCCCGCTGGCTGACGGAACCGGCCAGGCTGTGCTTGTCGCAGGTCATCTCGAAAGGCGCTTCGCCTTTCTGATAAATTTGCTTCTCGCGCGCTTTGAGGATGGGAATGGTGCTCATGGGATTTGGTTTCCAATTTCTGGTTTTTGTTTGTTCTGCGCCGTCGCTACAACTTTGGAAATACTCTGACCTTGCAATAGTCGGAGGGCTCCAGAGTCAAGGCGTCGAGGGCGAAGCCGTAGTCCATCTACTGCGAGTCCTCGACAACGCAGGATCTGGAGTCCTCCGGCTTTTGCAACGTTAGAGTACCAGTTCGAAGTCTATATCGCTGCTGTCGCGGTCTTTTCGATCCAACAACACGCCGATAATCTTTTCCAGCAGACGCAGGGCGCCCCGGTATCCGAAGGTCGAGAAGTAACTGTGACCCATGCGATCCAAAATGGGGAAGCCGTGCCGCACAAGAGGTATGTCTTCGTCCCGGGCGATGTACTTTGCATATGTGTTGCCGATGATCAGGTCCACCGGTTCCTGTTTGATCCACTGATGCAGCATAAACATATCGCCTGGCACCTTAATTTTCACTTCGTCGGTGATGCCGCTCAACGCCTCTTTCAGGGCGCCGTTGTACTTCTTGCCGGCCGGCGTCCCGGTGACGATATAAACCGGCTTCATATCCAGGGTGACCAGGAAGCGGCTTAAGGCCAACAACTGGTCCGGGTCACCCACCAGCGCAACCCGTTTGCCGTAGAGGTATTGCTGGTAATCGGAAATGGCGTCTACGAGCTGACCCCGTTCCAGGTTGATGGTGTCCGGCACGTTGACACCGGCCATGCGCCGGAGGGTATCGATGAAAATATCGGTGTCCTCCAGACCAATGGGCAGATTGAGAACCTGGCAGGGCACTTTGCATTTGGCGTCCAGCGCTCTGGCCGCCGCTCCCGCGCCCAATTCGCCCAAAGCGATGGTGCCTCTGCTGGAGCCGGTCTCCTTCAACTGTTCAATGGTCACCCCCCCTTCCGGGTACATCATGAACTTGCCGGTGAGCGGGCTGTCCAGCACCTTGGATGTATCCGGAAACATGATGCTCTTGACGCCCATTTCGGTTGCCAGGCGTTTGATCTCCCGCATGTCCGCAGGCTCCACAAACCCCGGTATTAAATTAACTGTTTTGGCCTTGTGGCCGTTTTTCTCGGAGTAGTAGTCCACCATCGCCTTGGTCATATTGGAAAACCCGGTCACATGCGACCCGACGTAACTTGGCGTATTGCAGTGAAAGACATGCTTGCCGGCGGGTATTTTTCCGTCCGCTTCAGCCTTGTTGACGATCTGGGGGATATCGTCTCCAATGGTCTCCGACAGACAGGTGGTATGCACCGCAATGACTTCCGGTTCATAGACCTTGAAGATGTTGGCAATGGCCTGAAGCAGGTTGGCCTGTCCGCCGAATACCGAAGCGCCTTCGGTGAATGCGCTGGTGGCGGCCATCACCGGCTCCTTGTAATGCCGGGTCAAGGTGCTGCGATGATAGGAATAACACCCCTGGGAACCATGGCTATGCGGCAAACAACCATGGACGCCCAGCGCCGCGTACATGGCGCCGATAGGTTGGCAGGTTTTGGCCGGATTGATGGTCAGCGCTTTGCGCTCTTTGATTTCTGGTGTGGTATGTCTAAGCAGCATGATTTGTCGAGCTCCTGTTAATTATAGTGAATGTCATCCCTGTGGCCGGTCCGAAGATGTCATATGCCGGGCCGGGTTACCGGTGGCCTTGCGCCGGCCCAAGGGGAGGCCTTCGAGCCGGACCGGCGCAAGGCGCCAGCCACCGGAGGTTCAATTGATTATACGCCCTATCCTTGTGTACCGTATTGTGCCGCCAGCTCAGGACTCGCTTGCCAGGGGGCTTTGAGATAACGCCACACCTTGCTGCCCACCATGCGATCGATCTCCTTGTAGAAATTGATCGCTCCTTTGAATCCTGCATATGGGCCGCCGTAATCGTAGCTGTGCAACTGCTTCAAAGGCACCCCGTGTTTCTGTACAACGTACTTTTCCTTGATCCCGGCGCAGAAGATATCCGGTTTGAACGTAGCGATCATTCTCTCGGTTTCATGGTGACTGATATCGTCGATCACCAGGGCTCCGCTGTCCATCTCCGGCATCATGCCTTCATACCCGGCGAAATCGACCCCCTTTTTTTCCAGGGTCTGCATCTGCTTTTCGCTCTTGCGCGGATTGAATTTTTTCGGATCCGCTTCGACTTCCAGCTCTTCGATATTTCTGCTGTCGGCATCTATTTTGATATCCGGCAACACCCGCCGTCCCTCGTAGTCATCCCGGTGAGCAAACTCATACCCGGCCGACAGGGTTTTCATTCCCAACTCCTTGAACAGTTCCTGGTAGTGATGGGCGCGTGATCCGCCGACAAAGAGCATCGCCCGTTTGCCTTCCGTTCGCTGGCGTATCCCGGCTGCGGCGGCTTCTACTTCCGGAAGTTCCGCTGCAATCACTTCCTCTACCTTTTTCATCAGGTCCTTATCTTCAAAATAAGCCGCGATCTTTCGCAGGGATTTGGCGGTGGCATCCGCTCCGATGAAGTTTACCTTGATCCATGGCACCCCATATTTTTTCTCCATCATCTCCGCTACATAGTTGATGGAGCGATGGCACATGATCAGGTTGAGATCCGCCGTATGGGAGTTGGCGAACGCGTCTATACTGGAATTTCCACTGAAGGTCGAAATCAATGTGAAACCGCACAGTTCGAACAGGCGCTCGATCTCAAATGCGTCTCCGCCGATATTGTACTCACCCAGCATGTTGATCTTGAAATCTCCGTCTTTGACGGTGTCGTCGGTGCCGATCACGTGGGTAAAGATGCCGTTGTTGGCGATATGATGTCCGGCCGATTGGCTGACGCCTTTGTACCCTTCGCACGAAAATCCGAACACATTGATGCCCAGCTTGGCTTTCATATCTCGACAGACGGCGTGTACGTCGTCTCCGATCAATCCGACGGGGCAGGTCGAAAATACCGCAATCGCCTTGGGATGGAAAATGTCATAGGCTTCCTGAATCGCCTGGGCCAGCTTCTTTTCCCCACCGAATATGATCTCTTCATCCTGCATATCGGTGGTAAAACAATAGGTCATGAAATTGTGGCCGTCCGGCGATGTGGATGCATCGGTTTGATTACGCCGCGTCAACCAACTGTAAAAACCGCACCCCACCGGCCCATGGGTAATATTGACGATATCGCGCGTGGGACCGAGCACAACACCTTTACATCCGGCATAACAGCAGCCCCGTTGGCTGATGAGTCCTGGGACGGTGCGCACATTGGACCCGATCACCGGAACATTCCCGTCCTCGTCCACCTTGTTGACCACAATCTGTTTGGCCCGCTTGCGCGCGACCTTTGGAGGATATTTCAGTAGCAGCTTGCTTTTGATATCTTCCGGATCTTTGCCTTCCAGATCAAAAGCCGTTTTGTTTTTATCTTCGGCTGGCTTTGCCATGGTGTGTCTCTCCTTTTCCAGCGCAATGCTTTGAATTCAAACCGGAACGCTTATACTTCATCCAGCACAATGTCGCCGCGTTCTCCGGTTCTGACGCGGATGGCGTCCAGGCAGGGCATTACAAATATCTTGCCGTCGCCGGATTTCCCGGTCTGGCTGACTTTGATCAATGTTTGAACCGTCGTATCCACCAGTTCGTCCGGAACCACGACGATAAGCGCCCTTTTCGGAATCATCCGCTGTGTCTGGCCAAGCTGGGAGATCGCCTCTTCATATCCTTTTTCAGCACCCTCCAACAGCTGCACATCGACAATCCCCTTTCCGCGCCCCAGAGCATCACGCGCCGTTATGGACGAAATACCCACTTCGGCAAGCGCCCGCTTGGTCTGGTTCATCTTGTTCATGCGCACGATCGCGAGGATCTCTTTCATAATGCCACCTCTTCCGTTTCACCTTCGGCTGTCTCTTTGATGCCAGAGCTGATGGTATAGACTTCCTCGACCGGTACGACAAATATCTTCCCGTCTCCGAAAGCGCCCTTTTCTCCCGTGCGTGCGGCTTTCATAATCGTTCGAATGGCGAATTCCTTGTCCTGATCTTTCACCACGGTCAGTAACAATTCCTTGGGGATTTCATCGTAGGTAATCTCGCCTATCTTGATTCCCCGCTGTTTTCCGCGGCCGACAACCGACATCTTGGTGACACCAGGGAAGCCCGCTTCCATCAGGGCTGCCAGCACATCATCTACTTTCTCGGGTCGGACTATGGAACGAATCATTATCATTGTATTTCTCCTGTTTGATGGTCTAGCTTAGGCAGCGATACCGTAGTCGATCAGCAGCTTTTCCAGCTCATCTATCTCCAAGGGGGTCGGAATGACTTTAATCTCATTTTCATCGATCTTCTTCGCCAATGCCCGATACTCCCCGGCCTGAGAATGCTCCGGCTCGTAGTCGATAACGGTTTTACGGTTGATTTCCGCCCGCTGCACCATGTTGTCCCTTGGGACAAAATGAATCATCTGGGTACCCAGTTTTTCCGCCAGGGCCTGAATCATCTCCATTTCATTGTCGACTTTCCGACTGTTGCAGATCAGCCCTCCCAAACGCACGCCCCCGGCTTCTGCAAACTTGACGATGCCTTTGCATATATTGTTGGCTGCATACATCGCCATCATCTCACCGGACACGACGATATAAATCTCCTGAGCTTTGCCCTCACGGATCGGCATGGCAAATCCACCGCATACCACATCCCCGAGCACATCGTAGAATACGTAATCGAGCTCTTCGCTTTCCGCATAGGCCCCCAGTTGCTCTAACAAATTGATCGATGTGATGATGCCGCGTCCCGCGCATCCAACGCCCGGCTCGGGACCGCCGGATTCGGTACACAGGGAGCCGCCGAATCCCATCTTTCGCACGTCTTCCAATTCTACATCTTCGCCTTCTTCCCGAAGGGTATCCAAAACAGTTTTCTGGGCCAACCCCCCGAGAAGCAATCTGGTGGAGTCCGCTTTTGGATCGCAACCCACCACCATCACTTTTTTGCCCATTTCGGCTAATCCAGCGACTGTATTTTGCGTGGTGGTGGATTTACCGATTCCGCCTTTACCGTAAATGGCTACTTTTCGCATTGGTTTCTCTCCTTTTTGACAAGCTTGATTGCTTTTCGTTTTTGCTTTTGCTTTTCTTATTCCAAGAGTTGTGCCAACTTCTGCGCTTCGGACTGCACAGATCAGCTAACCCTTTATAAATTCAAAACATTCTATATGCTTTTTATTAATTTTCGATCTATTCCGGCAAAACCACCCCGGTCAATTGCGCGACATCATTGTCAACATCTACAATTGTGTAGATACAATTACTGCCATTATTGTCGAGCATGGGACAATCGCCGCCGCTGTCCGGAAAACCGATAACGATTCCTTTCCCGGGCCTGTTCACCAGGACAAGGGGACGGTCGTCCTTGGGCAGAGCATGCAGCTATAAATCGGCCGGCCCTGGGGCCGGCCCCGTTTTACGATAATTTGGTTTTTGAACAGGTTTGCAGGAACGAAAGCTCAGGATACGTAAATTCTTATAGTAAACTAAAGACTTTTTAGATCGATATTATACTTCTTAATGCGATACCCCAACTGGCGGGGCGTGATTCCCAGGTCCCGGGACGCTCTTTGCTGAATCCCCCTGTTCTCCTTAAGGGCCTGGACGATGTGCATCCGCTCCAGCCGCTCCACCTCGGAGCCAAGATCCTCCCGGACACAACTCGTCTGTTCCTGGTGCTGGTCATGAGATACGCTGGATTGGGAACCAAACGGTAGATCGTCTGGCAGGACCATTTTCCCTTCCGCCATGATCACCAACCGTTCCACCATATTGGCCAACTCGCGCACGTTTCCCGGCCATGGATACTCCCTCAACCGATTCACCGCCGCTTCGGACAAGCTGACCCTGCGATCGTAAAGGCGATTGAATTTTTCAACATAGAAGTCCAATAGCAGCGGCACATCATCGGCACGCTTGCGAAGGGGCGGCATGACGATCGGCACCACATTTAAGCGCCAGTAAAGATCTTCCCGGAAACATCCCTTTGCGATCTGCTGAAGTAAATTACGATTTGTCGCCGTCACTACGCGCACATTGACGGCCACGCTGGTGGAAGAACCGATCCGCTCGAAAGTTCTCTCCTGCAGCACACGCAGCAATTTCACCTGCAGATTGAGGGGCAACTCTCCAATTTCGTCCAGAAAGATGGTCCCGCCATCCGCCATTTCAAATCTGCCGATGCGCCTTGCGGTGGCACCGGTGAAAGCGCCTTTTTCAACTCCGAACAGCTCCGCTTCTATCAGATTTTCAGGCAGGGCCGCCAGATTTACGGCGACAAAAGGTTCACCGGACCGATGGCTTTGATAGTGCAGGGTCTGGGCGATCAACTCCTTTCCGGTTCCGCTTTCCCCGAGCAGTAAGACGGTGGTATCCGTCGTAGCCACCTTCTGCACCGCTTTTAATACCTGCTGAAAGGCCGATGATTGGCCGATGATGTTGGAAAGGCTGAATTTTTCTTTTAGCTGGGAACGCAGATCCCCGCACTCTTTTTCGGTCTTCCGAAAATTCTCCCACAACTTTACGAATTGACCGATAAAGGAGGCCACGATGGAGAGCACCCGCAAATCATCGTCTACGTTGCCCCGTTCCTCGGTATAGATGCGATCGACGCTGATGACGCCTAGCGTCACGCCATCCAGTTCGATGGGAATGCAGAGAAAAGACACACCGCTTTTTTGGGGCCGTGACGCCGTGCGATTTAAAAACTTGGGTTCTTCCCCGATGTTGGGTACAAACATGGGTTGCCCGCTCTCGATCACCCGTCCGACGATGCCTTCGCCGATACGATATTTTCCCCTTTGAACCTCTTCCCGGCTCAGCCCATAAGCTGCAACGATCTGGAGCTCCCGGGAAAGCTGGTCCAACAAAAATACGCATCCGCGCTGCATTTCAAGCCGTCCAGCCAGTGATTCCATCACGGCGTTCAAATTCTTCTCGAGATCGAACGAACTGGTCAGCAACTGGCTGATGTGGAGGATAGCACTGAGTTCCTGATTTTTCCGAACAAACATGTTCATGGTGAATTTCGCATCATTCCATAGCTGGGTTGACAGTGGACCGGCCACCGTTTTCTGGTCACGCACAAATAACATTATGTAGGTGAGCAAATGATGTGCCAACTCAGCCTGTCGGCCCCTCCATCTTAACATTCTGTAATTTAACGCTTTATAGACACCACAACCGGCATCTCGACCCAGCGGTCCATACAATTTGGTAATAAATCGCCATAGACGATACAAAATTGTAACAAGCTGTTGGCAAGTGGACTGATTTGTAATAAAGCTGACGTGCCCGAAGCGGCAGGGCCGCTCACCTGCTTGGAGATTCCTGGAGTTTTTGAAAGCTTTGGCCGGCGTGGTAGGAACTGCGCACAAAAGGACCGGCGCTTACCTCCGCAAATCCCATTTTTAAAGCGGTTTGGCGCCAGGAATCGAACACGCCGGGTTCGACATATTCGACCACTGGGTGATGATCCGCAGAGGGCTGCAGATATTGGCCGATGGTCAGGATGCGGCAACCGTGATCCCGCAGGTCGGACAGCGCCCGCCGGATTTCATCATCTGCCTCCCCCAACCCCAGCATCAATCCCGATTTGGTCGGAATATGAGGGGCAGCCTCGGATGCGCGCCGCAGAAGGGTCAGGGATTGCCGATAGCCGGCCTGGGGGCGCACCTCCGGATAGAGCCGGGGTACGGTTTCGATGTTGTGATTGAGGATATCCGGGCCGGCGTCCAATACCGCCTTCAATGCCACCGCATCGCCCTGGAAATCGGGGATCAACACCTCGATGCGGACGTCTTCGATCTGCTGCCGCAGCGCCCGGATGGTTGCGGCGAACTGCCCGGCGCCGCCGTCTTTCAGGTCATCCCGCGTCACCGAGGTCACCACCACATAGCTGAGCTGCATTTGGGCCGCCGCCTCGGCCACCCGCCGCGGCTCATCCGGGTCCGGCGGACCGACGGGCCCTTTTTCAACGGCGCAGAAGGTGCAGTGGCGTGTGCAACGCCCTCCCAGAATCAGAAACGTCGCCGTATGCTGTGCAAAACACTCGAAGATATTGGGGCAATTGGCCTCCTGGCAGACGGTGTGCAGCCCGCCGTCGCGGATCCGCCGGCGGGTCTGTTCATATTCCGGCCCGACGGGAAGCCGCCGTTTCAGCCAACGGGGTTTTTTGGGCGTGATTCTCATCCACATCCACCTTCTATCAAAGCCGTCGCACCAGGACCATCCCCCATTACGGCAACATCACTTCAAGCGTCAAGCACCTGCCCCTATCTGCGCCTCCAATTCGTCCGGTGCGATACGCGTCATCCCCATCTCAAACACCGCTTCCAATTGCAGCGCCATCTGCGCACGCGCATCGGCCATTTCGATGGCCTGTCCTGCTTCGATCTGCAAAGATGTCATTTCACATGATTTGATCCCGCAGGGATTGATCCACTGAAAGGGCTCCAGATCGATATTGACGTTCATCGCGAGGCCATGAAAGGTGACGCCCCGGCGCACTGTGATGCCGACGCTGCCAAGCTTCCGGGAGCCGATCCATGCCCCCCGGTTGGTGTTATCCCCCCGGGCGGCGACCCCCCAATGCATGGCGGTTTTCGCCATGGCGACTTCAAGCCGGCCGACAAAATCGCTAACGCCCACACCCCTTGCCGACAGATCCATGAGCAGATAGGCCACCAGCTGGCCGGGTCCGTGAAAAGTGATGTCGCCGCCGCGTTCGATGGGCACCACCGCTATGCCGCGATCCCGAAGCCACGCCTTTGGCACCAGCAGATTATGCTCTCCGCCCCGGCGTCCCAGGGTAAACACCGGCGGGTGCTCCAGCAGAATCACCAGGTCGCGCTGGAGCTGTCCGCTGCGGCGCGCTGCGACCGCTGAAAGTTGCAGTGCATGCGCATACCGGTAATCGGTGACCGGCAGATCCAGAAGATATGCGTTGTGGCCCATGAACCCTAACCGCGCCGACCAGGTCTGCGCGCAGCGCGGGTTTCGTCCAACCGCCGCATCTTGGAAAAGTGTGGGGCCTGATGTATGCGCTGCGGCGCCTCGTTGGCCTCCTCGGCAATCTGCCGCATGGCCCCTATGAATCCGTCCAATGTGTATTTTGACTCGCTTTCGGTGGGTTCGATCATGATGGCGCCGCTGACCACCAGCGGGAAGTAGATGGTCGGGGGGTGGAAACCGTAATCCATAAGCCGCTTGGCCATATCGAGGGTGGAGACCTTATGCTCCTGCTGATATCGATCGGTGAACACACACTCGTGCATGCAGGGCCGGTCGTGGGGCAGATGAAAGATGTCCTTCAGCCCCTCTTTTATATAGTTGGCATTCAACACGGCCATCTCGCTGGCCGTCTTCAGATGGTCGCCCATGCTCAGGATATAGCTGTAGGCCCGCACCAGGATGCCGAAATTACCATAGAAGGCGTGAAGCTTGCCGATGGTTTGGGGAAAATTTTCGCTCCACTCGTAGCGGTTGTTTTCCCTCACCACCCGGGGCACCGGCAGAAAGGGGGCCAGGGCGGCGGTAACGCACACCGGCCCTGCACCCGGGCCCCCGCCGCCATGGGGCGTCGAGAACGTCTTGTGCAGGTTGAGGTGGAGTACGTCCACACCGCAAGCGGTCATATCCACGATGCCCATGACGGCATTGAAATTGGCGCCGTCGCAGTAAACCAGTCCGCCCTTGGCATGCACCGCATCAGCCACAGCCCTTATGTTGTCTTCAAATAATCCAAGGGTATTGGGGTTGGTCACCATGATGCCGGCGGTATCGTCGTCCATGAGATCCGCCACGACCCGGGCATCGAGGATGCCCTGGTCATTGGACGGGACCGGAACGGATTTGAAGCCGCACAGGGTGGCGCTGGCGGGATTGGTGCCGTGGGCTGTATCGGGGATTAGCACCTTGGAACGGCGTCTGCCGGCGGCGGCATGATAGGCGTTGAAAATCATCATGCCGGTCAGCTCTCCCTGGGAACCGGCGGCAGGCTGCAGCGTGACTTCGTCGAGGCCGGTGATCCGGGACAGCAGCCGCTCGAGCTTATAGATCATTCCCAGCAATCCCTGACAATGATCGGCGGGCAGCATCGGATGCGCCGCTGCGATCCCCGGCAGGCCGGCCTGACGCTCGTTGGTCCTGGGATTGTATTTCATGGTACACGACCCCAGGGGGTACATGCCGCTGTCCACACCGATATTCCATTGGCTCAATCGGGTGTAGTGCCGCACGATGTCCGGCTCACACAAATCGGGGAAGTCCGGCCCGTCGCCCCGCAGGTTGTCGTCCACCGGCGCACGGGGAACATCTTCCGGCGGAAGGGAGAACGCCATGCGCCCCTTGGCGCCGAGTTCCCACAAAAGAGGTTCATTGAAAATCAGACCCGAGGCGCCTACGATGGGCTTCATGCGGTCACCTCCTTCACCAGGATATCCATATCCGCCTTTGAACTGGTTTCCGTCACGCAGACCAGATAATGGTCTTCCAGTTCGGTAAAGTATTTATCCAGCGGCAACCCGGCGATGATTTTTTTGGCCATCAGCTGTCGGTATACCTTTTTTGACCCCTCCTCCAGACGGATGACAAATTCATTGAAGGTCGGAGCGCGAAACGGCAGGCCAATGCCGTTTTTTTGAAATTCGCTTTTCAGATATTCGGCTTTGTCGTAGTTGATCCGGGCCAACCGCCGAAAACCGGTTCCACCCAGGGTCGCCATGAACATGGCGGCAGCGGTGGCGCAGAGCCCCTGATTGGTACAGATGTTGGACGTGGCTTTCTCCCGACGGATGTGCTGCTCCCGGGTGGCAAGGGTCAGAACGAACCCGCGGTTGCCGTCCAGATCTTCCGTCTGCCCGACAAGGCGACCGGGCATGTTGCGCACGTGCGCCTCGCGGCAGGCGAAAAGACCGAGCCCCGGGCCGCCGAAAGATCGCGGCATCCCCAAACTCTGGCCTTCGCCGCAGGCGACATCCGCCCCCAGATCACCGGGCGACTTGTAAAGACCGAATGCCAGCGGCTCGGTGAAGGTCGTCACCAGCATCGTCTTGGCATCGGCATGCGCGGCTGCCCCCAAAGCGCCCAGATCCTCCATGCATCCGAAAAAGTTGGGAGACTGCACGGCGATCGCAGCCAGATCCCCCCCTGCTTCGAAGGAGGAAAGATCGGTGCGACCGTCTGCACCATATGCCAGATCCACGATCTCCAATCCTGCGGGCGCGAAATAGGTCTCCACCACCCGCCGGTAGAGCGGATGTACGGCGCGGGAGAGGGCAACTTTCCGCCGCCGCGTAATTCGCGCCGCCATGAGCAGCGCCTCCGCCAGGGCCGACGCACCGTCGTACATGGAAGCATTGGCCACGTCCAGGCCCAATAGCCGCGCCACCAGGGTCTGGTACTCGTAAATAGCCTGCAGCGTGCCCTGACTCACTTCCGGTTGATAGGGCGTATAGGCGGTGAAGATTTCTCCGCGCCGCAACAATTGCTTGATGGCTTCCGGGATATGGTGATCGTAGCTGCCGGCACCCATGAAAATCATATACTCGGGTTGGACCGCCGTGGTTCCGGAAAGACCGTCCATGTGCCGATCCAACTCCCATTCGCTGAGCGCTTCGGGCAGCCCCAAAGGGTCGTGGCGGCGGCAAGCCTCCGGAATATGATCAAACAACGCATTGATATCACTGGCGCCCACAGCGGAGAGCATGGCTGAAACCTCTTCCGGAGTGTGGGGCAAATACCGCATGATCTCTTATCCTTTCAGCGTCGCCAGATAGGCCTGGCGATCCATCATCTGTCCATACTGATCCGGATCGGAGGCTTTGATTTTGATCATCCAACCGCCTCCGTAAGGGTCCTCATTGACCAACTCGGGGTTGTCCTCCAGGCCGGGGTTGATCTCCATCACCTCGCCGGACATGGGCATGTAGAGCTCAGATACCGCTTTAACGGACTCCACCGTGCCGAATTCCTGCCCTTTATCCAGGACGGTGCCTGCTTCGGGAAGTTCCACGAATACGACATCGCCCAGCTGATCCTGAGCATAATCGCTGATACCGATCCGGTACAGGTCGCCGTCTGCCAAGGCCCACTCGTGGTCCTGGGAATACCGCAGATTGTCAGGCAGCTTGAGCGCATCAATCTCCTTCATCCTCTCCTCCTTGAACATGGTCGATAATTTTCGATTAGAAGGGCCCACCGGCCATAAGAATTGACATCGAAGGGATAGCGTTGCGGACAAGATCAGGCGGTGGATCCCATGCCCATCGGGGTTTATTCTGGACCCTATCCGCTGAAAATGCAACTCGTATTGCCGGATACCAGCAAATCTGACTTAATATGATACCATGTGGGAGCGGCGTCCCGCCGCGACATGCCATGCCTTACATAACAGCAAAGACGTCGCGGCGGGACGCCGCTCCCACAACAATGGCGAGACTGAGCGTAATCTTTCCGAGGACATTGGCAGGGGTATTCAGTCGACGATCGACGCCTGAAGAAACTGCTGCAAGGCCTTCATGTCGGAAACAAATGTCGGCCCGGGCGCTGCGAACTGGGCGGCCAGTGTCTGGGCGAACGGCCCGCCGACAACGAGCCTGCATTGCGGCGGAAGCAGTCGCATGAGCCGTTGAATCTCCCTCTTCAACTGGTGGACATCCGTGGGTTGAACCACGCTCAACGCCACAGACAACGCCTTTTTCTCGTCGACGGCGGCCGCAATTTCCTCGGCCGGTAAATTGGGGCCGCAATAAAGGGCACGCCACCCGATATCGACCGCAATGACCGCCGCAACCATGGCGCCGAACTCATGCCATTGGCCGGCAGGGGTGGCGGTGACAATGACCGGTGCACCGTCATCGGGTTCGACCGACCTGAGGGCCTCTCCCAGGAATTGCCGCAGCACCACGGAGCCGACGTGCTCGTGGACCACCTTCAATCGACCGTCAGCCCACCATCGGCCGATCTTCCCCAGCAGGGTCAAAACCACCTGGTTCATCATGACCAGCCGTGGCAGCGCTACCGAAGCGTCATCAAGGACGCGCTCCAATGCTGTGGTGTTCAGGTGTACGATGGCCTCCATTGCCTGATCGATATAGGCTTGCGGTGAAAGCTGTTCTCGTTTGACGGGAGGCGTTAAACTGCGCGGAGGAGATGGGGATGCCGACGAAATCAAGGTTTGAAGGGAGTCGTTATCCATTTTTGCAATCTGGGCAATGCTGTTGCCGATGCCAACCCCCCGCTTGAGCAGCTTGAGCCGTTCGATGTCGGCCATCGTATAGAGTCGCCTCCGGCTCGAGGTACGGTGGGGCACTACGGCTGCATAACGCCGCTCCCATGCACGTATGACATGAGCCGTCAGCCCGGTCTGCCGAACCACGGCCCGCATTGGGTAGATCGCATCCTTCATTACCAAGAAAATAGGGATGACAAGTTGGGGTGTCAATTTCCGGTCCAATTTGGGTCCAGACTGGCGGGCAGGGTGGAATGGCGCAATTGGATCCGCTTCCGCTTCGGCCGGTGAAAGCGGAATGAGACTGCACCGCAAGGCTTAATCCCTTGTCGGCTGGTCCCGTGCCATTTCACAAAATACTTGAAAGCAGAAGGCCATTATGGTACTCGGGTTCCTTGGTTTTTCGTCTTCATGTGATTGATGTTCAACAACTTAAGAACGATAAGGAACCTGTGCAGATGACTTCGAAGAAGCACCGCATGATCGTTTACGGCGTAGCGGTCCACTTGCTCCTAGTGGCAATCGTCTGTTATGCCGCCTTCCCGGTCGAAGCGCCCAAAGAACCCATCCGCCTCATGTATCAGACCAAAGCGGGCAAGGTCCTCTTTGATCACAAGACCCACACGGATGCAAATGGCTACAGCCTCGACTGTTTCGACTGCCACCACCACCCCCCCGATGACGAATCGGCCCTCATGGCCTGCGGCGATTGCCACGTGCCCACGCCCGAGGAAGGGGTTATCCCGGAAAGCTGTCTGGAGTGCCATGATGAAGGGGATGTCGAAGATTCCGAATATCCCAAGCGCTCGGCGGCTATTCACGACCAATGCACGAATTGCCATAAAGAATATGGCAAAGGGCCCTTGTATAACAATTCGCTGACCAAAGAAGAACAGGAATCGCTGCAGGGCAATAAATGGGTCGACTGCAATAAATGCCATGTAAATTGAGCGTGACGCCTGTTTAAGAAGACGCGCATTATTATCTGCCACGCAAAGTAAAGGTTACGTTATGCTATCGAAATCGTTTTTCGGATATGCCAAGCCCGCTTTCCGCTATGAGTTGTTAAGCACAGCCCTGCCGCAACCGATCCCGGTAAAGGCGACCGACAGCGTCACCCTGCTCCTGCCCGGGGAGATGGGAACCAAACCCTCGGAGATCATCAAAGTCGGCGCCGGTGTCAAAACCGGACAACGTCTCAGTTGGGATGATCAGTCCGGTCCTTCGGTGGTATCGACGGTCACCGGCACCATCAAGAAGGTGGAGGCATATACCGGCGACTATAATCGGAAATCTACAGCCATCACCATTGCCCCGAAAAGCGGCGAAGCGGTGGATGATCAATTTGCGGCGGTTGCCGGAGATCTCACCCCGCAGGTGCTCCGAGATTTCCTGTCCAGCGCTCCCGGCGGCGGCGAATTTGGCAAGCTTCTCAATGAGAACAAACCCATCGACACCATCATTATATATGGCGGCGACACCGATCTGCTGGTGGAAACCAATCTCTACATCCTCAAGAGCGAAATAGAAGCCGTCAACGCCGGCATCAAAGCCCTTAAAGTCGCCACCGGTATCGAAAAGGTCATTGTGGCGGTTCCGGCGGAAAGTTTTCAGAACGTGGACGGCCATTTTTCGGCAGAGGTACAGGCGGTACCTTCCGCATATCCTGGAGCACAACCGCTGATGATCCTTTACCACATGACCGGCAAAATGCTCGCTCAGGGGCAGCGGTTCGAGGACTTCGGAATGCTTTTCCTGCGCGCAGAGGCCGTGGCCTCATTGGGAAAAGCCGTTGAGACCGGACGCATTCCCACCGATAAAATCCTCACGGTGGTCGACCAAAACGGTAACAAGCACCTGGTCTCCGCTCCTTTGGGAACGCCGGTGGGCAATATCTTGAAAACCCTTAAGATCACCGTCAGCGGCGGCGACCGGATTATTTTCGGCGGCCCCATGACCGGCACGGCGATCTACTCCGAGCAGCAGCCCATCACGCCCGACTCGGACGCCATCATGGTTCAGAACAACGCCGACATCGTTCTCAGCAGCGACTATCCGTGTATTAACTGTGGCGAATGCGCACGCATCTGCCCGTCCAAAATCCAGGTTCAAATGCTGGAACGCTTCCTTGAAGCGGGTCAATTCCAGGAAGGCGCTGATCAGTACGATCTGTATTCCTGCGTAGAGTGCGGATTGTGCAGCCTGGTCTGCCCCTCTCGAATTCCGATCCTGCAATACATCAAACTGGCCAAATACGAACTCGCAAGCGCGATTCCGGCGGAGGAAGAGAATGAATAATCAGAAGAAGTTCATCGTTTCCCACGCGCCCTTCCTGCACCTTGGCAACGGCGTGCCTGAACGAAACTACAATACCATCCTTGCCGCCCTGCCGGCGGCGGTAATGGGCCTGGCTTACTATGGCGTACCGGCTCTGGGCGTACTCTGCCTGTCCGTGGCCAGCGCCGTCGGCTGGGAACTGCTGTTCAACAAGGTATCCAAACGCGCCGTAACAGTAGGCGACGGCCACGCAGCTTTGATCGGCCTCCTTCTGGGCATGCTCCTGCCGGCCACCGCACCTTACTGGCTGGTCATCACTGGGACTTTCCTGGCCATCGTCATCGGAAAGCAGATCTTCGGCGGCATCGGGGCCAATCCCTTTTCGCCTCCCGCCCTTGCATTTGCCATCCTGAGCATTTCATGGAAACACTATCTCGATTTCGATGCCCAGCTGCTCAACATGCAATTTGATTTCGCCGCCTTTCATCCCCTTGTGGCGCTCAAAGCCTTCGGACCGGAATTTGTCTCCGGCATCAGCATGGGCGACCTGATCATCGGCAAACAGATCGGCGGCGTCGGCGCCACCTGCGGTCTGGCACTGATCC
Source organism: Desulfobacteraceae bacterium (assembly GCA_050302315.1). Classification (GTDB taxonomy): domain Bacteria; phylum Desulfobacterota; class Desulfobacteria; order Desulfobacterales; family Desulfosarcinaceae; genus JARRKU01. Next base: position 43,008 of record JBNLAV010000169.1, on the reverse strand, counting down.
TGGGCGGCATATACCTGATTGCCCGCGGTTTCTTGAGGTGGGAAATTCCGGTGGCCTTCATCATCGGGCTCGCGGTAACCGCCACCCTCTTTCACATCGCCGATCCGGCCAGATATGGAGGACCGGTCATCCATCTGTTCTCCGGGTTCTCACTGATCGGCGCCTTCTTTTTGGCCACCGATGACAGTTCCTCGCCGGTCAACTCGATTGCGATGATCGTCTACGGCGCCGTCGGCGGTATCATGACCATTGTCATCCGCAACATCGGCCTGTACCCGGACGGCGTTATTTTCGCAATTCTGCTGATCAACCTGATTAATCCGCTGGTCGATAAAATCAGACCCAAGGCACTCGGAAAGGTAGCATAACAATGGGTGAAATGATCAAAATGGTAGTTGTGTTGACCGCATTGAGCGTCATTTCCGGTGGCGGCCTCAAAGGCATAGAAGAGTGGGCCGCACCGAAAATCGAAGACAATGTCATGCGACTGGTCAAAGGACCGGCCATTAAAGAGATGTTGAAAGATGCGGAAAATGATCCGGTCAGCGATCGGTTCAAACTCAAAGACGGCGAGCAGGAGCGCACGGTTTTTGTCGGCGTCTTTGATGGTAAAGCCAATACGGTCGTTCTCGAGTCTTCCGCCAACGGTTACGGCGGTAAAATCGGTCTTGTCGTGGCCATCAACACCGAGCAGGACACCCTCGCCGGCATCGGCGTTACCACCCATACCGAAACGCCGGGACTGGGCGGAGAGGCCAAGGCCGACCCCTCATTCGCCGCTCAATTCTTAGGCAAATCCGTCTCCTCCGCCATAAAGGTCACCAATGACGGCGGCGAGATCAGCGCGCTCAGCGGTGCAACGATTACTTCCCGCGCGGTTTGCAAAGGAACGATGCAAGCTATCGATGCCTACGGCAAACTGAAACCGCAACTGCTGGAACAGCTCAAGGGTATGAGCAAATAAATTAGGAGTATACGACCATGGCCAAATCGATCGTTACTGAATTCACCAAGGGCCTCTGGAAAGAGGTACCACCTTTTCGGCTTGTTCTCGGCCTCTGCCCGGTGCTGGGTGTCACCACATCCATGAAAAACGGGCTCGGCATGGGTCTGGCCACAACATTTGTGCTGCTTTGCTCCAATATCCTGGTTTCGCTGCTCCGCAAGGTCATCCCGGCAAAAGTGCGCATCGCATGTTTTATCATCATCATCGCCTCTTTTGTTATTATCGTCGAGCAGATGATGCAGGTCTTCAGCTACCAACTCTACCAGGACCTGGGCGTCTTTATTCCGCTGATCGTTGTCAACTGCATCGTTCTGGGACGCGCCGAAGCCTTTGCCTCCAAAAACGGCGCGTTCATGTCCGCCGCAGACGGATTGGGGATCGGCCTCGGTTTCACGTGGGCATTGGGATTATTGGGAGCCGTGCGTGAATTGATCGGAACCGGTTCGCTGAAAGGCGATGTCTTCGGATTGGTCCATTGGGACATTCCGAATATCTTTGGCGCTTCATATGTTCCCTTTGAATTTGCCGTGCAAGCGCCCGGCGCCTTTATCATCCTAGGATTGTTACTCTGTGGAATGAATCTGATCCCAAGTAAATAGCCGGAGGAGCTAAATTACCATGGAATATTTTGAAATCATCGTTGCCACCATCTTCGTCAACAATATTCTCCTGGCGCAATTTCTAGGCAACTGCCCGTTTCTGGGCACATCCAAAAAAATGGAAACCGCCATCGGCATGGCCATGGCGGTCGTATTCGTTCTCACCATGGCCGGCGTGATCACCTGGATCATTTACGACCTTCTGCTGGTGCCTTTCAAATTGACGTTTCTGCGCACCATCGCGTTTATTCTGGTTATCGCCTCCCTGGTGCAATTCGTGGAAATGTTCCTCAAAAAAAGCATCCCCGCCCTTTATGCGGGATTGGGCATCTTCCTGCCGCTCATTACCACCAATTGCGCCGTATTTGGCGCCTGCGTGTTGAATATCGACAAAGAGCTCGAGTTTCTGCCGTCGCTGGTGACCTCCTTCGGCTACGCCCTCGGTTTCGGTCTGGCGCTCATCATCTTTGCCGGCCTTCGTGAACGCGTCCTCCTGGCCAGGGTCCCCAAACCGCTGCAGGACACTTCCATCGCGCTTATCACGGCAGGCGTGATTTCTCTGAGTTTCAAAGCCTTCACAGGTATGGTATAGTATTGACGAATTTCAGCCGCTCCCTGGCGGGAATGGACATCATGAAAGAATGCACAAACCGTTTGGGGCAGCTTTGTTCCAAACGGTTTTTTTTGGCAACCCCCTTTTATCGATTCTCAATGATGTCAGAGATATGATGGGAGGCATACAAAGTAAGAGAATGGAAACACCCTTGAAATAGCCCAATCGGTAATAATCGGTTGGAAAACGAGCAGAGTGTTCCAAGGAGGCAAGCGTGTTCGAAGCAATCATGGTCATGTTGGGTATCGGTGCCACATGCGGGATTATCCTGAGCGTGGCATCCAAGGTGTTTTATGTGTGGGAGGACCCGCGCATTTCCGAGGTGGAGTATTTCATGGCCGGCGCCAATTGCGGCGGATGCGGTTATGCCGGATGCTCTGCTGCGGCCAATGCCGTGGTGGCCGGAAAGGAACCGCCCGGCGTCTGTATCGTGGCCGGCATGGAGGCGGCCGTTGAGATTGCCGGCGTGATGGGTGTCGACCCGGGTAGCGCAGAACCGCAGAAATCGCTCAACTATTGTGAAGGCGGTCACAGGGCGGACGATAAATACATATACAGCGGCGCCAATACATGCGCAGCGCTCTCCAGCATGTATGGCGGCAAGCGCGTTTGTTCCATCGGCTGTCTCGGCTTCGGAGACTGCGTGCGCTCGTGCAAGTTCGACGCCATCGAGATCGGCCCCAACGGCTTTCCCGTAGTGGACGAAGCCAAGTGCGTGGGATGCGGCGCGTGTGAAACCGCCTGCCCCAAAAACATCCTGACCGTACGCTCCATGAGCCAACGACTGCTCACCTTCAACGAAGAAGACGCCGCTTTGGCGCCCTGTCAGCAGACCTGCCCGGCCGAAATCAATATTCCCCAATATATCAAACAGATCAAGGAGGGAGACTTTGCCGGTGCGGTCAACACCATCCGCGAACGCAATCCCTTGCTGCTCTCCTGCGGCCGGGTGTGCCCGCATCCGTGTGAAGACTACTGCCGCCGCGGCCTGGAGGACGAACCGGTCTCCATCAACCAGCTCAAACGCTTTGTGGCCGATTGGGAAATGAACTCCGGAAATCGCCTGCCCATACCCTGCGCGCCGGATACCGGCAAAAAGGTCGCCATCATCGGCGGCGGACCGGCGGGCGTCAGTGCCGCCTATTTTCTGCGGCGCCTGGGCCACTCGCCCACCATATACGAAGCCATGCCCAAGCTGGGAGGCATTACCCGCTACGGCATCCCCGAATACCGGCTGCCCGATAAAGTGCTCGACTGGGAAATCAAAGGCATTCTCGATCTGGGCATCGACGTTCACTACAACACCGTTCTGGGAGAGGATTTCACCATCCAATCCCTGCATGAAGAGGGCTACGACGCCATCTTCATGGGCATTGGCGCATGGAAGGACTATACACTTCGCATCGACGGTGAAGATGCCGAAGGCGTCTGGCAGGGTATCAATTTCCTCTCCACCGTGGCCAGCCATCCGGAAAAGAAGATCCCGGTGGGCAAACGCGCGGCGGTTGTCGGCGGCGGGAACTCCGCCATCGACTGCGTCCGCACCCTGCTGCGCCTGGGATGCGAAGAGGTGTATATCGTCTACCGCCGTACCCGTAAAGAAATGCCGGCCAACGAGGTGGAAATCGTGGCCGCCGAACACGAAGGGGTCAAGTTCCAGTTCCTGGCAGCCCCCACCAGGGTGATCGTCGACGACCAGAACAGGGTCAAGGGGCTGGAGTATCTGCAGATGGAGCTGGGCGAGCCCGATGCCAGCGGGCGGCGCCGGCCGGTACCCATCGAGGGATCGGAGACCATCATCGAACTCGACATGCTGATCTCGGCCATCAGCCAGCAGCCCGATATCGCCTTTCTGGAAAAAGAGAAGGAAAAGGACAATATCGCCATCACACGCTGGAGCACCTTCGACAATGACGAAGAGACCTTGCAGTGCAGCCTGCCCTATCTGTTCACCGGCGGTGACGTGGCCACCGGCCCATCACTGGTGGTGGACGCCATCGGCGGCGGACGCCGGGCCGCGCGCTCTATTCACCAGTACCTGACGGGTGAAGAAATCAAGGGGCCCCTCAAATCGCTGCGCAAGAAACATATCGCCGAATCCCTCTTCGAGTCCGTTCCGGGTGTTGAGAAAAAGAAACGCACACCGATGCCGGAGTTGGAAGTTGCCGAACGCATCGACTCCATGATCGAAGTCGATCAGGTTATCAGCGAAAAGGATGCTTCCCACGAGTCCAACCGCTGCCTGGGTTGCTGCCGGCTGTGCTACAATCCGGATGTGAAAAAAAGCAACGTCGCGTAATCCGCATACATCTAATCAAAACCCCTCGCAGCCTTGTCACAACTGCGAGGGGTTTTTTATTTCGGGCCTATGCCCCAAATCATGGAAGCGGTAATTGGACCGCAGTTATCTTTAGCAAGAGGTCAGGGTGCCGGCCGAAGGCAGCGCAAAAACAACATAATCACATCAAGGCGCCTGAATCCGCTATGGGTAATCCATCATTCTGAATTGGGCCGAAGCGCCTTGATCAAGGCATTCATGTCCTCGGGAATCGAAGCTTCGAATTGGAGTTCAGCATCGCTCACCGGGTGGACGATCCGAAGCTGGAAGGCGTGCAACATCTGCCTTCTGACTGTCTTGGCAACCCGGTAGAGCTCTTTGTTCGTTTTGGACAGATTCAGCAGTATCCGCCGGGGGCCGTAAACCGGATCTCCGATCAGCGGATGCCCCATGGATTGGCAATGGACCCGGATCTGATGGGTGCGGCCTGTTTTGAGGTTGACCTCCAGCAGGGCGGCCCCATTGAATTGTTCCTTGATGCGCCAAAGGGTCAACGCCTCTCGCCCCTGAGAGCTTCGCGTAGACATCTTCTTCCGGTCCACCGGATGACGTCCAACAGGCAGGCCGATGCGGCCGCTCTCTTCTTTGAGAACGCCATATACCAGAGCCAGGTATTTCTTGACCACGGTGCGGGCCTTGAACTGATCGGCCAGGCCTGCAAGTGCAGCGGTGGTTTTGGCCACCACGATCACCCCGGTGGTGTCCTTGTCCAGCCGATGGACGATGCCGGGCCGCATCTCTCCACCGATCCCTTCAAGGTCCGGGCAGTGATGGAGTATGCCGTTCACCAGGGTTCCGGCGGAATGTCCGGCAGCTGGGTGTACGACCAACCCTGCCGGTTTGTTGATGACGATGAGATGGCGGTCTTCGAACAGAATGTCCAGCGCCATAGGCTCCGGCGCCAGATCCACCGGCTCGGGCGGCGGCAATTCAACGGTGATTAGCTCGGACGTTTTTACCTTGTGGCTCGCTTTGGTGGACGCCCCATCCACCTGGATATGCCCCCGGCGAATGAGCGCGGCCGCATGGGAACGGCTGCAGTCGGGCATCTGCCTGGAAACGTAGGCGTCCAGACGCATGCCGGCGTCCTCCGGTAAGACGGAAAACTTTGATGCGTCTGGCTTTGTCATGTGCCGACGGGGGGGTTACTCTTTGTCGAAATCGAAGAGGGCTTCTATCTCTTTAGCGACCGTCTTTTCATCGCTGTTTTTGGCCGTCGAAAGCTCTTTGATCAACAAGGTATGGGCGGTGTCGTAGAGTTTGCGCTCGCCAAAGGAGAGATCCTTGGTCAGCTTGAGCAACGACAGGTCACGGAATACTTCGGCCACCTCGTACAGGGAGCCGGTCTTGATCTTATCCATGTATTCACGATAGCGCCGGTTCCACGTCTGGTTGTCGATGGTGAGTTCACGTTTGGATTTGATCACATCGATGATTTTGGGGACCTCTTTTTTGCCGATCACGTCCCGCAAACCCACCGACTCGACGTTCCAGGTGGGAATCATGATGACCATGCCGTTTTCGAGCACCTTCATAATGTAGAAGTCGTGCTCTTCACCGTTGACGACCTTGGTCTCGATGGCTTCGATGCGGCCTACGCCGTGGGCGGGGTAGACCGCCAGGTCACCGACCTTGAATCGTCTGGTCTTGGATTTATCTTGTGCTGACTTATCTTCGCTTGCATTGTCTGTCATAGAGGCACCACGGTTGTGCAATTAGATGTGCATAAACGCCCAAATAGACGTTAAATATAGCATTCTCCCCCCTAACTTGCAACAAAAAAGGATCGGCCCCGCGAGGGGCCGATCCTCTCATATCTTACACCTGCAGGGCAGGTGATCGTCCTTGATTAGACCAGGAACGGTACCATGAGCAGAGCCACAACGTTGAGGATCTTGATCATGGGGTTCACCGCGGGACCAGCGGTATCCTTGTACGGGTCGCCTACGGTGTCGCCGGTAACGGCAGCTTTGTGGGCGTCGGAGCCTTTGCCGCCCAGGTGACCGTCTTCGATGTATTTCTTGGCGTTATCCCAGGCCGCACCACCGGTGGTCATGGACAAAGCCACGAACACGCCGGTTACGATGGAGCCGATGAGCAGACCGCCGAGAGCGATTTTGCCCAGCAGGAAGCCGACGATCAGCGGCGCAACGACCGGCAGCAGAGCCGGCAGCAGCATCTCTTTGAGGGCGAACTTGGTGACGATGTCAACACATGCACCGTAATCGGGTTTTGCGGTGCCTTCCATGATCCCCGGGATCTCACGGAACTGACGACGCACTTCGTCAACCACCGCGCCGCCTGCATTACCCACAGCCTTCATGGCGATGGAGGCGAACAGGTAGGGCAGCAGACCGCCGATGAACAGACCGATGATAACCTTCACGTCGGAAAGATCGAAAGCCATGGCTTCTTTGCCGCCGCCTTTCATCTGAAATTCCATCACGTAGGCAGCAAAGAGCACCAGGGCGGCCAGACCGGCGGAGCCGATGGCGTAACCTTTGGTGACGGCCTTGGTGGTGTTACCAACCGCATCCAGAGGATCGGTTACGGCGCGCACGGATTCGTCCATTTCAGCCATTTCGGCAATACCACCGGCGTTGTCGGTGATAGGACCGTAGGCGTCGATGGCGATTACCATACCGGTCATGGAGAGCATGGACATGGCGGCCATGGCGATGCCGTACAGCCCGGCGTAGTTGTACGCCAGCAGGATCGCGATACAGATAGCGATAACCGGTGCTGCGGTGGCTTGCATGGAGACGGCCAGACCGGAAATGATGTTGGTGCCGTGGCCGGTGGTGGAGGCTTGGGCGATGTCTTTAACGGGTTTGTAGATACCGGTGTAGTACTCGGTGATGATGACGATGACCACGGTGAGCACCAGACCGATCAGGGCACAGTAGTAAATGTTCATGGCGGGGATGTCACCCAGTCCGCCCATGAACTTCTGGCTTGCCCAGTAGAAGGCGATAGCGGCCAGGATGGCGGATCCGAACATACCTTTGTACAAGGCGCCCATGATATAGCCGCCGCTGCCCAGACGTACGAAGAAGACAGCGATCATGGAAGCGATAATGGAGATGGCGCCCAGCACCAGCGGGAACTCGGTAGCCATGGGAGTTTTGGGGAACAGCAGGTGGCCGATGAGCATGGCCGCAACGGCTGTAACCGCATAAGTTTCGAAGAGGTCGGCAGCCATACCGGCACAGTCGCCCACATTGTCGCCCACGTTGTCGGCGATGGTGGCCGGGTTGCGGGGATCGTCTTCGGGGATACCGGCTTCGACTTTGCCCACCAGATCGGCGCCCACGTCAGCGCCCTTGGTGAAGATACCGCCGCCCAGACGAGCGAAGATGGAGATCAGACTGCCGCCGAAACCCAGGGCGACCAGCGCGATAACGTCATGGGTGATGGTGTAGTATCCGGCCACAGAAGTCAGGGCCAGACCGGCAACGATCATGCCGGTAACGGATCCACCCTTGAAGGCCATGGAGAGACCTGCGGACATGCCTTTTTTTGCCGCTTCTGCGGTTCTGACGTTTGCCAGAACGGAGACGCGCATGCCGATGTAGCCGGCCAGAAAAGAGGCCACGGCGCCCAGTGCAAAGCCGGCAGCAGTTTTAACGCCCATGGTGAAGGCGATAACTGCGAAAATGATGATACCGGCGATACCCATGCTTTTCAGCTGGCGGTTCAAGTATGCGACAGCACCTTCCTGAATGGCACCTGCGATAGCTTTCATCTTGTCATCACCGGCCGGAGCTGCTTTGACGATACCGGCCAGGATAATCGAAAACAGGATGCCTACTGCGCCGACCAACGTGCATGCCAGCGGAATATTGTTGAATACTGCTTCCATTTATTCCTCCATTATGATTGTTAGCGTGGGATTCGGTTATATCTGTTCATCCCTTCCTGTGTTCCTCTGGATAATATCGTTGCAACCGCTTCAACGGATCTGTGAAGAATGTCATCGAGTATCGACTGCTCTTCACGACTGAAAGATCCCAACACATGATCGATCACATCAGCCTTGGCTTGCGATCTGCCGACGCCCACGCGTAGTCTGGCAAATTCTCCTCCTCCTCCGAAGGCCTGGATCAACGATCTTATCCCTTTGTGTCCGCCATCTCCCCCTTTCTCTTTTATTTTTAATCTGTCGAAGGCGAGATCGATGTCATCGTGGACAACAACCAGCGCCTCACGTGAAATCCTAAAATAATCGGCAAGTTGGCGTATTGGGGGACCGCTGCGGTTCATATAGGCCTGCGGTTTGGCCAACAACACATCCACCCCTTCGATGGCGCCCCGACCGTATATCACATTAAACTTGGTGCGCTGCACCGAAATCCGGTATCGGTCGGCCAGCGCATCGATCACCATAAAACCGACATTGTGGCGGGTATTCTCGTATTTCGGGCCGGGATTTCCCAACCCGGCCACCAAATAAACCCTCTGATCCGGCATACAGGACCATCACAATCCGTCGATGGTGAACAACGCTATTCTTCGGTGCTCTCTTCAGCGGCCTCAGCGGCTTCCGCCTCTTCGCCTTCAGCCAATTCTTCTTCCTCTTCGACCTCTTCCTCTTCAGCCTTTTTCGGGCTGAGGACGGTCAGGATGGTGAAGTTCACGTCGTGGGGAATCTCCACATCACCCTCTAATGAGATATCTTCCACATGCACGGAGTTTCCGATGTCCAGGTCCGTGATGTCGATGACGATCTCTGAAGGGATGGCGTTGGGCAGGCAGAGCACTTCGAGTTCACGGCGAATGATCTGCAGCATCCCGCCCAACTCGACGCCGACGCTCTTTCCGGCGACGTTCACCGGAACCATGACCTTGACCTTGCGGTCCATTTTCACTTCGTAAAAATCGATGTGCAGTATGTCGTGGCTGACCGGATCGGTCTGCATCTCTTTAATCATGGCCGGGCGGGCCTTTTTCCCGCCGTCGACGGCGATATCGAAAATTGAACGCCCCACGTTGCCATCTTTGATGATGTTCTCCATATCGACGGTTTGGACCGAGATCATCACGGTTTCGGATCCGGGTCCATATAAGATCGCGGGGATTCGTCCGGCGCGGCGCAAAGCCCTGGCCGGGCTGTTTCCTGTGGTTTTTCGGGTGTCAGCTTTAAGCTCGATGTTATTCAAGAAAATTCCTCCTTACTATTATACAAACAATGATGTCACCGAATCGCCCCGATAGCTTCGGATGATGGCCTCTCCAACCAGTTTTGAAATGGAGAGCACTTTAATTTTATCTGATGCAGCCGCTTCGGGTTTCAGTGGAATGGTATCGGTGACCACTAAACTTTTAAGGGCCGAGTTTTCAATCCGTTCCAATGCCGGCCCGGAAAGCACCGGGTGGGCGCAACACGCATGCACCTCTTTGGCGCCCTGGTCCATCAACACGCCCGCAGCCTCGGTCAAGGTGCCGGCCGTGTCGGACATATCATCCAGGATGATGGCGGTTTTATCTTTCACATTTCCGATGACGGCCATGGCTTTGGCCTCATTGGGTGCGCTGCGGCGTTTGTCCACGATGGCCAGCTCGGCCTGCAGCCGTTTGGCGAAAGCCCGCGCGCGCTCGACGCCTCCCGCATCCGGCGAGACCATAACGACTTCATCCCTGAAGTGATAACGCATGTGCTCGAGCAAAACCGGTGCGGCGAACAGGTTGTCCACCGGAATATTGAAAAAACCCTGTATCTGACCGGCATGCAGATCCAGTGTGATGATCCGGGTGGCACCGGCCAGCGTGATCATGTCGGCCACCAGTTTGGCGCTGATGGGCACTCTGGGCGCCACTTTCTTGTCCTGACGGGCGTAGCCATAATACGGAATCACGGCGGTTATCCGACTGGCCGATGCCCGCTTCATGGCGTCGATCATCAGCAGCAGCTCCATCAGGTTCTTGTTGACCGGATCGCAGGTCGATTGAATGATAAAAACATCCTTCATGCGGACGTTGTCATGGATTTCGATCTGTATCTCACCATCGCTGAAGGTGGAGAGTTTGGCCCCCCCAATGGGCATATTGAGATACTCGCAGATCTTACCGGCCAAATCCAGGTTGGAATTGCCTGCGAAGATCCAAAAGTCATTGAGTGTTCTGGCCACGTTCACCGTCTCCCCTTTCCTGACAGGATATTTTTTTGGCTGGGGCGGGAGGATTCGAACCTCCGAATGCAGGAACCAAAATCCTGTGTCTTACCGCTTGACGACGCCCCAGCAAATAGTTGGCACAAAATAATCAGCAGACCAACTGCGTGGCAAACACCTTGCCGTGGGCAGGCATGTTCAACGCTTTGGCTGCCGTTTGGGCAGCGGAAAGATCAGCAAACAACCCAAACACCGCCGATCCGCTGCCTGTCATCAAGGCTCCCTCAGCGCCCTGATTTAACAACGCTTTCTTTATTTCTTCGATCACCGGAAACTGACGGATCGCCACTGATTCCAAGTCGTTGCGCAGATGGCGAAACCTATCAAATTTTCCCTGTTTAAAGGGGAAATACCTATGGGGTTTTTCGCATTTTGTCAATCCAAAATTGAGGTTTTTAAAGACCTCCGCAGTGGAGATCCCGAAGCCCGGATAGACCACCACCACCCCCCATGGCGGCAATCCGTCATAGGAAGACAACACCTCTCCCACCCCTCTGGCCAGGGCGGGCTTGCCATCGATGAAAAAGGGAACATCGGCGCCAATCTTCAGCGCCATGGAAAGGAGCCGTTCGCGATCAAACGGCTGGCCGTAGAAGCGGTTGAGGCCGGTAAGTACGGCGGCGGCGTCACTGCTGCCGCCCCCCAAACCGGCCCCTGAAGGAATACGTTTGGTCAGGTGGATGAAGGCGTTGAGGGGCGAAACGCCGGTCTCATTTTCAAGAGCGGCACGGTAGTCCAACGCCGCCCTGAGGGCCAGATTGGAATCATCGCGGGGAAGTTCCGGATCGGAGCAGGCGATACCGCTCCTGTCCGCCCCCATGCTCAGCCGCACCGTGTCATACAGACCGATGCAGCACATCAGGGACGCCAACTCGTGATACCCGTCGCTGCGACGGCCGACGACTCTCAAGAAGAGGTTGATTTTGGCGGGGGCTTGGATTTCCATCGTTTGTTCCGGTTTGCACCGGCGGCACACGTCCCATCAGCGCCCCCGGGCGCGAAGGATCAGAGACGCTAAGAATGAACGGCCGATGAATCTTTTTGAGTCATCGAAATCGAAATCGGGATCGGGATTGGGATCGAAGGTGAATCCCTGCCAAAGCTTCCGCGTCTATATCCATGCCTCGCAATGGATCGCCAGGCGTTTAACGTCAAGCTTTTTGCGTCCTATTCCCATCTCTTCTCGATTTCGATAGCGATCCCGATTTCGATTATCCGAACAACGGTTATCCCGTCTCTTTGACATAGAGCATCCTCAGTTCATAGAGGATATTTTTCAGGATGTTGTCCTCGTCCTGGGTCAGGTTTCCGCCGGTTTTCTCTTCGAGCATCCCCAGGATATCGATGGTCTGCTTGGCCAACGGGATGTTCTTGGTCTTCTGGCCTGTGCTGGGATCCTCGATCAATCCCAACTGAACCAGCGCCGACGAATTGATGGACAGCACAAAGGTGGAAAAATCGATTTTGGGAAGCGCATAGGCCTGTTCCTGCCCTGCGGACGCGTCATCTCCCGGGGCGTTGTTGTTTGTTTTTTCGGACATTTGCACTCCTATCTGCCAATAGAGTTGATATCGCTCGGGCCGCCCGCCGGACGATTTCGGGCGGCCGTCTCATATCGCATGACTAAAACTCCAACGGTACCACCGTTTTTACGGTTTTCAATTCGCGCAATTCTTCCACCACTTCCTGTGGAATCGGCGAATCGGTGCACAGGAAGATGATGTTGCGTTCTCCGCCCTCTTCCTGGCCGACCTGCATCCGGGCAATGTTAATTTTGCGTTTGCCCAGCAGGGTCCCGATCTCGCCGATGGACCCGGGAATATCGAGGTTGTAGATCAGCGCCATGTATCCCAGCGGAATCATCTCCAGCCGGAAGGTGTTGATGCGCACGATACGGACATCGTTTTTGCCGAAGACGGTGCCGGCCACCAGGTTCTGGCCTTCTGTGGTGATCACCTTGACCCGCATCAACTGGGCATATTCTTCATGGTCGGCGATAGTGGTCTCGGTCACCTTGATACCACGGTCGCTGGCGATGAATTGGGCATTGACGAAGTTGACCAGATCCTTGACCATGGGGGTCAGCAACCCCTTGAGCAGCGCGGTGGACACCGGCGAAAGGTCCATGCCCTTGAAATTGCCGTAATACTCGACCACCACCTGTTTGGGAGCCCCCTTGATCAACTGGGCCTGGAGGGCGCCCACCATCTCGGCCAACCGGATATAGGGTCCCACCTGCTCCAGCACTTCCCCCGTCACCGACGGCACGTTGACCGCATTGATGATGGTGCCGTTTGACAGGTATTGGATAATCTGGTCGGCCACCATCACCGCCACGTTGGTCTGCGCCTCCTTGGTGGATGCACCCAGATGGGGGGTGCAGATTACCTGGTCCAGCCCCAGCAGCGGATTGTCGCTGGAGGGCGGTTCGACCTCGAAGACATCGAGCGCCGCTTTTGCGACTTTGCCCGAGACCAGCGCATCGTACAGATCGGCCTCGTTCACGATGCCGCCACGGGCGCAGTTCAGGATCATGACCCCTTCCTTCATCTGATCGAAGGCCTCTTTGTTCAACAGATTCATGGTGGTTTTCATTTTCGGAACGTGCACGGACAGATAGTCGGCATTGGCGTAAAGTTCATCCAGGGTGACATACTCATAGCCGTCGTTCTGAATCTTCTCGGGAGTGACAAACGGGTCATAGATGATGACCCGCATTTTGAGCCCCCTGGCCCGGTCGGCGACAATGGAGCCGATCTTGCCGTAACCGATGATCCCCAGGGTTTTTTTGTAGACTTCGCGGCCCTGGAGCTTTTTTTTATCCCAGCGGCCCTCTTTCATCGAAGCGGTGCCCGTGGGGATGTTGCGCGTCAGCGCCATCATCATGGCAATGGCGTGCTCGGCCGTTGTGATCACGTTTCCGGTGGGGGTGTTCATCACCACGACACCGCGCCGGGTGGCCGCCGGAATATCCACATTATCCAATCCAATACCCGCGCGCCCAACCACCTTGAGATTGGTGGCGGATTCGAGCAGATCTTCGGTAACTTTCGTGGCGCTGCGAATCACCAACCCATCGTATTGACCGATAATCGCTTTCAGTTCTTCAGGAGTCAATCCGGTTTTGACATCCACATCGATGCCATCGGCCTCCTGGAACATCTGAACTCCAACTTCACCCAAATTGTCGCTGACCAGAACCTTCATAACCATTTCCCTTCATCAAATAATCGGATGTGCGCATATAGTCTGGCGGGGGATCATTCGCCTTTGTCCTTTGGATAAACGCTGCCATACTAATGAAATCGAATCCGACATTCAACCCCAAAACAAATCGAAATTCAAGCCCTAACGCATCAATCCGCACTTTTCCATAACGAAAATTCGATATTCGATAATCCGTGATTTTAACGGGTTCCACATCCGATCAGCGGCCGCCAATACAGTCGATACCCCATGTCACTCCTGAAGCACGGCTCTGTCCCCACCTTGATTAATTCAACCGGCTTTGCTAACCCGGCTGGGTAGAGCTGAAATTCCAGCGTATAGGGTTATGACCATTGAGGAGACGCATCCATGCCTTCCGGTAGCCACGCCGATCCCGAATACCGGTGTATTGTTCTGCCGTTTCAACCCCAGCCGGGCCAGCCTTTTGACGGCGTCGGACTGGCCCTGCATTTTCTGTTGGGCAATGTCGTGGTGTTGCACACCGGCCTGCAAGAGCTGTGGTTCGGGTGGCGTGTCAAAAAACTCTTTACGGATGCCGCTCATCTGGCGGCGTATTGCCGCGGCGCCCCATTGGAGATCGGGTTGGGGCAGCTGGGCCGGCAGCAAGGGGTCCGTTTCTGGGTTTACGGGCGGTACCGCCGCCAAATGTGCGAATTAGGGATTCATGACGGAGATCGGAACGAACCGGAAAAGTTCACGCCTCTGCCGGTGTCGTGCCGCGATCATCTCGTGCAGTTCCGGCGATCTTTTATGGAATGTTTCGATCTCACAGGGAACGCGTTTTCCGCGGCCCGGAAAAAGGCGGCCCTCTGGGAGGAGCCCATCACGCTGCCGGGCCTCGATGCGGTCGGCAGGGCGCTGGAGGCGTTTTACCGCTTTTCGGCCTTCCAATCTGGCGGCCGGCTCCAAACAGGCCCCTTTGAAGAAGCCGTCAGGCTGGCGCCGGATGCTTTCATGGCCCACAGCCTGATGGGATGGGCATATTATCGCCGAGGACGCTACCCCAACGCCGTTGGCGCCTTTGAGCATGCGCTGACCATCAATCCCAATGGCGCAGGCGCAATGGCCGGCCTGATCTGGTGTCATATCTATATGGATGATCTGGAAGAGACGCTTTTCTGGGCGGGGCGCAAGGCCGAAACCTGCTCCCGGGATGCAGCGCTTGCCAGAGAAAAGGCGCTGACGTTGTTTCAAAAGCATGCGGGGGCAAAAGGCAGGGTTCCTGGAACTTGATGCGGTGGACATAATCGTCAAATTGGATATCAGCGCCGAGGGTTACGGCCTCCAGCAGCATGGCGACCATTGCCGAGACCAAAGGGCACCATCGGCTCCCCAGCAAATAGCAGGTTCATTGTTTTCCAGCCAGACGATGCTTTCAGCCGGCGGACGCGGCTTTTGCGCTCCCCGGTCAAAGATGTGCTATGCTTTTTGACCAGTGGTATATAGGACCCCGATATCAAGCCAGATGCCTTTATCGCATTCCATATTTTTGACTTCAGCTAAATGATCTGCTTTGAATTTTGCCAAATCATTTTGGGAAAGTTGATTTACCAATCCGCGAAAGCCACCGTTCCAAATGATATACCACCAATCCGAGGGATCTCTCAGGTAGTAACCACACTCCTTCTGCATACAATTTATCCTCTGCAACCCTGCATCTTCAAAAAGAGCGGTGCATTGCTCTCTGGATGCCACACGTTTCCAAGCCAGGCTTGGCACTTCAATGCCATACGCTTCAAACCGGTCGAAAAGCAGATTCACAAGAGGGGTAAAAGCATTATCGAAAAATGTTGTCATGAGGACGGAACCGCCAACCTTCACTTTATTCGCAATATGGATGAGCTGTTTTTTCATATCCTCGACGAAAAAAATACTGAAAGCGCTTACCGCAGCGTCGAAATGCTCATCCTGGTAATCAATCGCCTGCATGTCCATTTCAACAAATGTGACATTGTGTTTGCCCTGCTTTTTTTTGTTTTTCTCAGCCTGGGTGAGCATACCCTCAGAAAAATCTATCCCCGTCACTTGTCCATCGGGCAAATCCTCAGCTATGGAAAGCGCCACGTATCCTGTTCCGGTTGCCACATCAAGAACATGTTCGTCTCCCTTCAGGTTCAAATATGAGGAGACTTGCTCAGCGCTCTCAGAAAAAAAACGCATCGCTGAATGGCCATATCCACCGGAAACCGCATTAAATGTGTCTTTGTACAATTTTTTCAATTCTATCTGGTTCATAACAATTATGAATTCCTGACCTTGGTCGGGCAACTCCTCTGGTCCTCGTTCACGATTACCTTGCTTTCGCTTTCATCTCCAACCGTACATGTCCCAAACCACCGCACATGGGCCGACATCGAAACAGCCTGCCCGGTTGAACACCATCTCATTGGGCCCCTGCCGTTCATCAGAATATCAAAAAATGCGAACATTAGCACCGTCCGGCATTAACCCTTTACGCGATCAGGCCGCCGGAATCCAATATAATTCACCTGCAAAGGTGGTACGACTTTCCGTCTTCACCGATGGCCACTATGATCAGTCGCAAATGAACTTGTAGATATGGATCAGGTTTAGTTTGTGCCGTGTTGTGGAAAGGTCCCGGATGTCAGACGCCCATGTGTAGCATACGAATCGCATTGATTCAATAGTTCATCAACTCGTTGAGCACGTATGCCATTGTCCTCTGAAGCCGAGCGCCTTGCCCTCCAGTGAGGGCCTCTTTTGCCCGAAGCTGTTGAAGCAAATTGTGATGCTTTTCATTAAATTGTAAATAGCATTACATTCCTTCGTGTGCCGGCCGTTTTTACAAACTGAAAACCCGCCTTCTCAAATGTCGGTACAAAGCCCATGAATCCATAGCTTGGAGAATCCGGTGCCACGGGGTATGCTTCGATATATTTTGCGCCATTGTCTTTGGCATAGTCTATAGCCGCATCAATCAGCCGAGATGTTATCCCCTTGTTCCTGAATGGTTTTTTGATGAAGAAACAGACCAGCGACCATACGCCCTCTTTTGTTTCATCGCCTCCCAATTTTCGATATGTTTCTCGAGGAGCGATTGAGCACCACCCGATTGGCTCGTTTTCCAGGTACGCGAGTATACCTATTTGAATGCCATTGATTACCCGGTTGTACATTGATGCCTTTTTTCCGGCTTTTCCAGGAATTGTTTTTTTGTTTTCGTTAAGTCTCCAGACGGTACACCAGCAGTAATGTGGCCCGCCCTTGCTTTCAAAGAGCAGTTCGAAATCTGTCCAGCGATCCAGGGTAACAGGAAAAAAGCTTAAATTCATTTGTTTAGGTCTTCAACAAAAGGCCGGCAGAGGGGTGCGCGCTTTTAGCGCCTTCCTCTCCAGCTATAAGTATTTAGATGCTTGTGTTCATCGCTCGACATTAGATGAACTTTGGTGGAAGCGCTTCTATCCCTGTAAATTTCAGGGCGTCCTCTAACGTCTGGTGACCTTTTGTCACGATCATTTTTGATGTCCCATGAGCCAGCCATTTGCCTTTTTCATCAACAGCAGTTGCTTCTGCAAGGCACATTGTTTTCCCGATCTTAATGCTTTTTCCTTTCGCTGTTATTATCCCGCAGTCAAACGGAGCCAAAAAATCAATCTTCAGGTCTATCGATGTATAGCCGGCATCTTCATCGACTTCGCAATACACGGCCCAATAAGCAGCCGTGTCGATTATAGAAGCATAGGCCCCCCCGTGAATACGGCCAAACGGATGCATATGTTCATTGCCTATTTTGGCCTCGACAACAGCGTACCCTTTTCCCACCTCTTTGACGGGCATGGACAAATATCTGATATATGGTCCCTGATTGATGATCTTTATAACAGTTTTTACATGCTCTGGATTTAGAGTGCCCATCCCCCCTCCTTCTTCGTCATTAACCTCGCTTCAGCATCCTTATCTGCCCCGTATAAATAAAGTAGAACTCATAAACAAAACTTAGCAAGTGATTAAGTGGTTTCTGTTTATCCAGATATATTGAATAAACCTTTCCCACAGATACGAATCATAAAATAATAGACAAAAGATTTGCAATATATGGTGCACGCCTTACCATCTTGCCGCCCAACATACCATAATGCGTCGGGTTTTTGCGTACTCGTTCTCGTAATCGTCATCGGACAAAAACAACCGGTCGGCACGGAGGCCGACCCTACACCGGCCATATGTGGCCTAAGGACCGATCTGCTGAGTGGGCAGCACTACGCGGAAATGGGCACCTTCGCCTTTTTTCGAGGAGACATGGATGGTTCCCTGGTGCTGGGTGATAATGCGGTGGGCCACGAAAAGCCCTAACCCGGTGCCGCGATGCCCTTTTGAAGAGAAGAAGAGATCGAAGAGATTCTCCAGGACCGCCTTGTCCATGCCCACACCATTATCGATGACATCAAATATATGATAGTCGCCATCTGCGCGCACACACAGCGTAATCTTGGATTTACGACCGGAACCAACTTCGCTGCAGGCATCGGCCGCGTTATCCAGAATATTGAGCAGCGCCGTGCGCATCACAGCGGCATCCAGTTCGAGGGTGCCGACGGAAGCGTCGGGTTGAAACTCGAACGAAATCGCTTTGCCCTGCAATCGGCCCTGGAAGGTCGCGGCGATGTCACCGGCGAATTTGCGCACTTCGATAGGCTCAATCTGCAAGGGACGGTCCTTGGCAAAGTACAAGATGTCGAGAATCATGCGCCGGATGCGTTCAGCCGCGAATTTAACGATTTCCATCCCCTCATCGGCCTTTTCCCTATCCTTCCTGCCCAACCCCGTCTCCAGCAGATAGAGACCGCCGTCCAGGTTGGTCAGCAGCCCCTTGATCCCATGGGAGATGGAGCTGACCCGCAGCCCCAGCGTGGCCAGGTGATCCTGCAGGTGGCGCAGCTCGGTGATGTCGGTGGACATCTCGATCACCTGGCGGACCCTGCCGGTATTGTCCTTGATGGGAGCCGTGGCGATGAAGAGGTGGCGCTGCCGGTCGTCCTTCGCCGTCACGACCATCTCCGACTGGTGGGGCTGCCCATCTGCAAAGGTGCTTTCCACCGGACAGTCCGGGCACGGCTCCATGCGCTGCTTATACGCTTCGAAGCAATGCATCCCGATGCGGCCTTCGAATTCTGAAGTGAAACGCTGATTGACAGCCGTCAGGCGAAGATCTTTATCCTGAACACTGATATAACAAGGGCTTTGATCGAAAAGCTGCCGATAGCTCTGCCGGGAGTGGTTCAGCCGGCTTTGCTTCTCAGCGACGTTTTTCTCCAATTCTTCGGTGTAGGCCTTGATCCGCCTGCGCATCTCGATGCGGTCGGTGGCGCGCTTCAGCGCGATCTCCAGGGCGTCGTCATGGATCGGCTTGGTGACAAAATCCGTAGCGTCCATTTTCAGGCTCTTGATGGCCAGCTCCATGTCGCCGTGGCCGGTGATCATGATCACTTCGGTGGCGGGACGCTCCGCTTTGACGGCCTCCAGAAGTTCGATGCCGTCCATGCCGGGCATTTTGATATCCGTCATCACGATGGACGGCGTATTGGCGCGAAACATCTCCAGCGCTTCACGCCCGTCCGCGGCGGTGATGACATCATACCCCTCATCGGCCAGGGAGATGCTCAGCAGGTTACGAATACCGGCCTCGTCGTCGACCAGCAGAATCGTCTCCTTGGTATTTGTGCGTGACGTATTCATGGTGTTGCCCATGCCCATACATCCATCCTATACGTTTTCCTCGATGCATTTCAACAGATACCGGGGATCGGGCGGTTTTTCCACATAGGCCTCGGGCTCGACCATTTTTCCGGCACCACCCGCGTCGAGCATCCTGAGATAGTGAAAAAAGGTGGATCGGGCCACTGCGGACAGCATGATCACCGGCATGGTGCCGAGCACGGGGTCCGTGCGCAGATCGCGATAGGTCAGCGCACCGCCCTGACCGGGCATCATCACATCCAGGATGATCAGGTCCGGCAAGACGGTCCTGGCTTTCTCGATGCCGTCCCGGCCGTTGCTGGCGATGACGGGCGTGTATCCGTTGGTCTCGAGCAGCACTTTGAGGAAAAGGCGCATATCGAGTTCATCTTCGATGACCAGCACGGTTTTGGGAAGGGTCTCCATGGGCATCCTAAAATTCCACGCGGCACGCCTCCGGCAGGTTGTGGAAACTGAGCTGCCAGCAGATGCCGTCGATCAGTTCGAAAAGATTGAACACGGTGTCAAAATCGAAATCGTCGATCTTGTCGCCGAACACGCGATGTTTCAGCCCGCCCAGCGCCAGCGGCAGATCCAGTAGCTGCTCCAGCCAGAAAGGCTTGATATCGCATATCGCTTCGTCGCCGTACCCATCGAAGCTGATGTAGATATTCATGCCGGGATTACCGGGGAACCCTGTCATTTCGACCTTTCGCAGCAACTCCAGTCGTGCGACGCCTTCAACCCTGCAATTCTCCGAAGGACAGTCCTGATAACTCGTTAAAAAGGAAGGTGTGAACGGGTTCAACCGGGCCAGGACCGGATAGTACTCCAGCATACGGAAAAAACTTCGCAGGCGGCACCCCTTGTCGAGTTCGACCTGAAATCCGAGAAACGGCAGCGGGTCACCCTCCAATTGCCCCTTTCCATATGAAAGACAGCCGTTTGAATGCAAGACAACACTGTTCATGCTTCTCCCTCCATCTCGACCGGGACTTCTTCGTTTACCCCGCCGCACCGTACCGGCAACCGGACGATGAACTCCGATCCCGCTCCTTTCTTGGATCGAACGGCTATCGTCCCCTCATGCTTTTCGATCACATTCTGGGTCATCATCAAGCCGATTCCGGTCCCCTGGTTCCCTTTGGTGGTAAAAAATGCCTGAAACAACTGATCGAGGGTCCCGGGCCCCATGCCGCAACCGGTGTCGCACACCCGATACTCCACCCCCCACCCCGACGGCCTTGAGGTCGTCAGGCTCACCGTCGCCGCGCCGCTGCACTCACAGCAGGCGTCCAGCGCATTGGTTACCAGGTTCAACAAGGCCAGATGAACGGCATCCGGATCGAAGTAAATCGGCTCCAAATCGTTGTCCAGCTTAAGGTGCAGACCGATCCCCTCTTCTTCAGCCCGGGGCCGCATCAGTTCAACCACCTCCTTGACCGGATCGTTGGGATCGCACTTTTGCACATGAATGCTGGCGCTTCTGGAATAATTCAGCAGGTCAAGGGAGAGTCTTGCGATTTTTTCAACATTTCCGCGCACCATGCGCCACCCCTGGCGCAGGTATTGGGGGTCATCCAGCTCCAACCCCTTTTCCACCACAAAGGCGCCGCCCGAGAGCCCTCCGGCGATATTCTTGATCGCATGCGAAATGCCCGCAACCGTCTGCCCGATCGCCGCCATGCGTTCGGCATCCAGCAGCTTGCGCGTTTTCTCCGCCACCAGACTTTCGAGATTTTCGGTGTACTGCCGAAGCTGCCCGCGCAGGGCGATGCGCTCATTGGCGCGTTTCAGCGCGATCTCCAGGGCTTCGTCGCTGATGGGCTTGGTTATAAAGTCCGTTGCTTCGAACTTGAGGCACCGGATGGCCAGCTCCATATCACCATGACCGGTGATCATGATCACTTCGGTCTGCGACCGGATGCGCTTGATTGCCTGCAGCAATTCGATGCCATCCATACCCGGCATCTTTACATCGGACAGCACAATAGGCGGGAGTCGAACCTCAAACCGCCTGAGCGCCTCGCGCCCTTCGGATGCCAAGATCACCTCATACCCCAGATCGGTCAGCGCGATACCCAGAACTTTGCGCAACCCCGGCTCGTCATCCACCAGCAGGATGGGCGTATTGTGGGGAAGATCACGTTTCATTTTCAACACCTTCGGTCGGTTGTGCCACCGGGAACCGGATGAAGAAGCACGCCCCTTGGCCGGACTCCGAACGAACATGAATACTGCCGCCGAAATCCTTGATAATGCCGTAGCTGATCGACAGGCCGATCCCCGTTCCCTCACCGACTTTCTTTGTCGTAAAAAAAGGTTCGAAGATTTTAGCCCGAATCCCGCGCGGAATGCCGATACCGGTATCACACACTTCCACCGCGACCATGCCGTGCCGCATATGGGTCTTGATGGAGATCGTCTTGGCGGCCCGTGCTTCGTACTCGGCGCCCTGCCATCGCGTCTCAATGGCGTCCCGGCTGTTGAGCAGCAGATTGATAAACACCTGCTCCAGCCGTCCCGGTTCGGCCATGATCGGCGATAGCCGTTCGTCCAGGCCCCATTGGACCTCTATCTCCCGGAGCTTGAGCTGCTGACTGAACATATCGAACGCCTTGAGCAGGACATCGTTGACCTGCACGGTTTCCAGGGTAAGATCGGCCTTCCGTCCGAACTGGCGCAAGTGATTGATGATGTTGGCCGCACGGTCGACATGTCCGTCGATCTCCTGCGCCATGGTGTTCATGATCTCGTCGCGGATCGGCTCCCCCCGCCGTAACTTGCGCAGAAAATAGCTGCTGGCAGTTTTGATGACGGCCAGCGGCTGGTTGAGTTCATGGGCCACGCCGGTTGCCATCTCGCCCAAGGTCGCCATCTTGCCGGCCTGGATCAGCTGGATTTCGGACTCCAACCGCTCGGTGATATCGCTGGTGCACGCCAGCAGAACATCCCGGTCGAGATACTGGGACGGCGACATGCGAACGTGAACGAAAATCGTTCTTCCTGATTTGTCGACCTGCCGCGCCTGTTCGATCTCCTGGCCGGATTTGATCTGATTTTCGTAGCGCTGGCGCTCCTCTTCCGGAAAGAGGTCCAGAAACGAGGTCCCTACGATCTCTTCTTTCCGGTATCCATAAATCCGTCCGACGCTGTTGTTGCAGTCCAGAATTTCCAGATGAGCCGAGCCAAGGACAAACACCGGGTTGGGAATGTTGTTGAAGATGGCGGCGTATTTCTTCTCGGTTTGCGCCAACCGGTCTTCGAGTTGCTTCCGGTGGGTGATATCCAGGCTCATCTCCATGGCGCCGATGATCTCGCCGTTTTCATCCTTCATCGGCGCCGTCTTGACGATCCAGTGGGTCATCGTTCCGTCCTTGTTGATACCGGTCTCTTCGCTGTAATGGGAGCGTCCGTCTTCGAAGGTCTTTTCAACCGGACAGAACGCGCACTTCTCGTCTCTTCCCTTGTAGGCCGAATAACAGTAATCGCCGGCCCGGGGCGCGAAACGCTTGGAGAACTCGCGGTTGTAGCTGATCAACCGGTAGTTCCTGTCCTGTACGGAGATGATGCACGGCACCAACTCGAACAGGCGCTGGTACTCGTCCTTCTGCTGGTTCAAAGCCTGCTGCTTTTCACCGATGTCGCGTCCCATGCGGTCCACTGCCGCCGCCAGACCGCCGATTTCATCGTCCTTTTTGAAATGGGCCAGGGCGTCGTAACGCCCCATGGCAATGGACCGCGTCCCTTTGACCACCTGGCGGATGGGGATGATGAAAAAACGTCCCAACACGAAGATCACGATGACCCCGGTGGCGACAAACACCAAAACGGCGAACAACACCAGACGGTGTTGATACCCGTGGATCTGCGCATCGGCCTGCGATAGGGAGATGACCACATCGAGAGCGCCCAACAGCTTTTTGTCCGCAGGATGGGCGTGGCAATCGCCGGCGGAACATCCCGGTTCGTTGTAGATGGGGGTGATCACCCCCAGTGAGCGCCCGCGCTGCTGCCGGTCCATGAAGCGCTTGCGGTAGTTCAGTTGAACATGCTCCAGGGGCGGACTGTCTTCATGGCAGATAATGCAGGCCTGGGTTTCGATACCGGTGGTCAGGCCCTGTTCCTTCCGTAAATTGGAGAACTTGATTTGACCGGCTTTATTATAAATGCGCACATGCTCCAACCCTTCAAGCCGGCCCATGTTGGTAATGATCTGGTTGATGTCGTCCCGGGCATTGAACATCATCGCATAGTGGGTGCCCAGCAGAATGGTCTTGCTGAGCCGGTCGCAGTCTTCCACGATGCCGGTCATCACCTCCTTGCGATACTGGCGCAGGTTGACATAGGCCCACGCTGAGAATGCGAAAAGCAAAATCACGCCCACCGATGCAATGATTTTCAGCGCGAGGCTGTGCCGCTTTTTGGTCAACGCTGCGGTCATGCAACTACCTCCCATCCGATGCCGCACCCGTCGATGCTTTCGGAAGTGATCTGCATTCCGTACACCCCAAAATCGCTCAGCGCATCATCTGATATGCTCGCGGACCAGGCGCAGCAATTCTTCCGGATCGAAGGGCTTGTTGACGTGTGCCGCCGCTTTGGGCAGACTATACTCGCTTCCGGTCAGGCCGCTGATGACGATTACGGGAATGTCCTTCAGCTTCTTGTTTTTGACCATACGGCGATAGAAGCGCGGTCCCCATTGCTCCGGCATCTCCAGGTCCAGGGTGATCAGGTCCGGCATGACCTCTTCGACCATGGTAGAGCCTTCGATGCCGTTGGCGGCTTTGTAGGTCTCATACCCGTTATCGGTGAACAGGTTCTCAAGATACTTGAGCACGACGGGATCATCATCGATAATCAGAATTTTCTTTGGC
Organism: Desulfobacteraceae bacterium; assembly: GCA_050302315.1. Lineage (GTDB taxonomy): Bacteria > Desulfobacterota > Desulfobacteria > Desulfobacterales > Desulfosarcinaceae > JARRKU01. Next base: position 18,477 of record JBNLAV010000169.1, on the reverse strand, counting down.
ATATCGTACCTCTCTCATTTACTGGGGACGCGCTGCTTTCCCTGAATAGGATCTGCGTCCGGCTTTACCCATTGGAATCATCCTCTTCCGATACGCTCCGATGACACTGGGCGCACATGATCGGTCCCGCCTTTGCGTCTAAGTGACACCCTTTGCAGTTCAGGTGATAGGCCCGGCGAAGCGACGGATTGCCTCCTGAGCCGTCGTTTGCGTGGCACTCTGCACACGCCTGATCCTCCGACGATTCATCTTCGACCAGCTTGCCGTCTTCGTAAAGATGGTGGCACTGGGCGCAGTCGTCCAGGCCTGCCGCTTCATTATGGATATCGTGCTCGAACACAGCCGCGGCCCGAACGGGCCTGTCAAAGGCCGCATTGTCCACATGGCGCATCTCCTCCTGGGAGAAGCCCCGGGTCACCATGAGCACGAGCACCCACACGCCGATGATGCAGCCGATGCGAATACCTGTCATCTTTTTCTCCTCTGGCTTACGGACGGTTGATGCACCGCCTTATGGTTTTTCCATGACATGATAGATAATGTCGCTGATAAACTTCACATCCATCCCCAGTTCATAGTGGTGGTTGATATCCTCCAGACCGCTGTGGCAGTTGTGGCACGGCGCGACCAGCACTTTTACGCCGGTGGCCGCCAACTGCTCGGCCTTGACCCGGTTGCCGTTCATGCGAACCCGCTTGTACGGCGGACCGCAGTTGATCACGCCGCCTCCGGCGGCGCAGCAGTAATTGTGTTCGCGGTTCGGATGCATCTCCACCAAGGTTTCGCAGGTTTTTCGAATGACATAGCGCGCTTTTTCATGCAAACCGCGGCCGCGCACCACATTACAGGGATCGTGCAGCGTCACCGGCTCCTCAAATTTCTTTGCCACCTTTATGCGCCCTTCTTTGAGCAGTTCGTAGTAAAAATCGATGGCGTGCTGAACCCGGATCGGCGGCATTTTCCAACCCAGCACCCGGTTGCCCACGTCGTAGACCGAACGGAAGGCGTGACCGCACTCGCCCATCACAATCCGGTTGACCCGCAACCGGGCCGCGGCTTCGAAGTGCAGCCGTTTGATGCGCGCCATGATCTCGTTGTCTCCGGTGTACATGGCCATGTCGCTGTTGTCCCATCCCGGTGTGGCCGGCATGGTCCAGTCGAGGCCGGCCGCATGGAATATTACCGCCGCCTGGTAGATCAACTCGGCCTGAAATTTCGGTTCCGGCGCGATCACCGAGTACATAATATCCGCCCCTTCTTTTTCCACTGGAATTCGCAGGTCCGGCATTTCATCCCGGGCATCCTCTTCCTGCCATTGAAGGGTGTCGATCCATTCATCTTCTTTGACCCACATCTGATTGGACGTGACCGAGTGGCTGTTGGCCGTGTCCTGGATGTAGAGCGGCGTAACCGCCAATTTGTGGCAGATGCGCCTGACCACCAGCATCATATAGGCAATATCGATTCCGAAGGGGCAATACATGCTGCAGCGCTTGCACAGGTTGCACTCCGTGTGGGCGATTTGAACCATGCGCTTCAGGGACCCGGGCGCAATGCGGCCTTTTCGTTTGATCATCTCCCACAGGGTCTGCTTGACCTTACCCACCGGTGAATAAGCCGGGTCCCTGTCGTGTGACAGGTAGTAATGGCAGGCCTCGGAGCACAGGCCGCAATGTGCGCATGTATCGACATAGGCTTTTAGCCGCGCACCGGTTTCACGATCCAGAACCCGGCGGATCACCGATTCGATCTTCTCCACATTCAGCCGGGCGATCCCTTTATCGATCCCTTCGTCCGCCACCGTCTCCGGCGGTGCCGGACTCGATTTTTGTATTTCGCTATCGATTGCTGGCTCTGCCATGGCAACCTCCCTGTGCTGTTATTCGCTTAAAGTATTGATAACGCCCTTCATCATCCTGCCGGCGATTACCAGTCCCGGGCATGCCGGATGCCGCCGAACTCCGACCCGGTGTAGGCACGGGTCAATACGGCATAGATCATGTGCACCAGCCGGGTGAACGGTACGGCTGCCAGCATGATTTCCCCCGTCAGGATGTGGACGATCACCATGGTCTGATAGCCGGGCAGATGCAGGCTGCAATACAATCCCGTTATAAACGGCGCGGCGACCATGGCGAGGATCACATAATCCGAAACGCTGGTGACGTACTTGACTTCCGGACGCCGCAGCCGGCGCACCAGAAAATAAGCGCAGGCCGCCACCACGATCGCTGTCATCACATCCGCCAGGCCATCGGGCAGCGTCCACCAGCCAATGCCCCACGCCTCCTCCCACAGGACGACGTGGGCCAGCAAAAACACCGGCACCAGCAGCAGGCAGATATGGAAGGCGAACGCCGCCACTGTCATCGTCGGGTTTTTGCGCATGCTCACCGCGCCGAATGGAATGGCCCAGTGGAAAAGCGACCGCATGCTGTAACGAAGGCTGAAATAGCTGAAAAGCGGCCGCTCTTTTTTGCGTGCCAGATTCACCAGCTGGATCAGCCGGAAAAGGCATCCGCCCAGAAAGAGGCCGAAAGCAAACCATGCCAGAGGACCGCATACAAACTGGTATAGTGCGTGCATGGATATTTCTCCTGTTTGCTAGAGTTCTGCCAGGGGCAGGATTCGCCGGTAGTACGTTCCTTTTTCGATGCAGCGCACCAGCATCTTATCGCCCTTCGGGCTGAAAACCGGCGACCAGATGGCATCACATCCCTGGAGAACAACCTTGCCGTCCATGGCGATACCGTACTGACCGTCACGCTGCACTTTGACCGCCACCCGCGCGCTGTCCGGGCTGAAAACCGGCGGCCAGACACGGTCGAAGTCGGTCTCCCATCGATGATCATCCACCCAGACCGCCCATCGGCCACCGGTTTTGGCCAAAGCGGCGATGCGGCAGCCATCCGGGCTGTAAACCATATCGGTGAGAAATTCATCGGCCCGGTTTCGCCAGGGCACCCCGTCGACGGCGATGGTCCATTTGCCGAAAGAGGGCGCCACGATGGCGGCAATCCCTTCCCCGTCCGGCCGGTACTGCTGGTGCCAGCACTGGTGGAAACTGCCGGGCCAGATCACCTCCCCGTCCTGGGCCAGGGTCCATCCCTTTGCGGTTTTCACCGGCGCGCTGACCGTTGTACTGCCGGGCTTAAAGCGCGGCTCCCAGACCATCCCATAGGTCATCGTCCAGCGCTCTCCATCGACAGCAATGGAATATGCTTCACGGTCGAGGCGGATCTCGGCGGCCACATGGGCGCCGCAGTCGCTGAACGTATTGCCCCAGACATTGACGAAACGGTTCGCCCACGCATCGCCGTTGACAGCCGCAGTAAAGAGGCCCTTTTCAAAGGCGTGGATATCGCCCTCGTTCAGGCTTTCGGTCAGCACGGTTGCGGCACTTTGCCGTCCATCCGGGCTCAAGGCCATATCGGTCATGTTGGGAAAACGCCGGTCCCAGGGCTTATCCTCCACGGCCATGCCGTACTGAAGCCCCTCCTGAAAGGCGATAGCCGTGCGGCTGCCGTCTTTGCTGAACAGCGGCGACCAGACATAATCGAAGCGGCTCTCCCACGCCTGACCGCCCACGGCCAGTGTCCATTGCATCTCCTCGCTCACCAGGGCGGTCAGCCGCCCGTCGGGCGCAAAGCGCAGATGCCAGATTTTTTCGAACGAGGCCGGCCACGCGTTGCCGTTGACGCACACCGAGAAGGATTCGTCTTCCAGGCGCACGATGGCGGCAATCTCCTCGCCGTCCGGGCTCACATAAGGCTCTTCGACCCATCCATATGTCTCGCGCCACGCCCCGACGGCAAATCGCTTCTCCCGTGTCTCCCAATCCCAATTCAGATTACGATTCATCAGCCGTCTCCATCTGTTGCCGGTATTCCCTGGAGTGCCTGTCGAAGGAGGCGCCCACCTTGTCCGGCCGGTTGACGCTTGCCACCGGGCAGGCCGACCGCAGGACCACCTGCTCCACCGTGCTGCCCAGCAGGGCCTTCTCCGGGTCGATCTCACGGGTGTGGTGGGACATCACAATCAAGTCCGCACTTTTTTCCCGTGCAAATTTGAGGATCTCCACATGGGGAATGCCCTCCCAGACCTCAATCTCATAGTTGTCGTAATCTTTCATTTTCGGCAGGTAGGATTCTTCCATCTTCTGCCTGGCCCGCTCCAGCCGCGTCTCGATCTCCTCCTGCCCGGTGACCTGTCCGAATTGCATCTCGGTCAGATCGATGGCATGAAAGAGGTACAGTTTGCAGCCGATGGCCTTGGCGGTCTGGTAGGCGAAGGTAAATGCCGACATGGACGCTTTTGAGAAATCCGTGCCGAACACGATGTTGCTGAAATACCAGAAGCAAGTGTTGCAGGGCCGGCTGATGATCAGCACCGGACAGCGCGCCCCGCGGGCGACCTTTTGCATGGTGCTGCCGACGATGTGGCGGTAGCGCGCACCGCCGATATCTTCGTCCCGGGTGTGGGCGCCCATGACGATCAGATCGACGTCCTCCTTGCGCGCTTTGCGGAGAATGGCGGTGTGCGGGGCGCCGGCCGTACAGTCGATAATGCAGTCGTCCACGGTTTCGAGTTGTCTGGCGTAGGTGTTTTTCATCTCCTCTTTGACCCAGGCCGTGTAGTCTTCGTCGGCGGTCTCCTCTTCCCCGGTCCGAAAATCGACGACAAAAGGACTGGCACCGCGCGTGGGAATGCCAAAGACATGAAATGCGTAGAGCGTGGCGTTGTACTTCTTCGCCAGGTCAAAGGCGACCTTTGCTGCATCATCACACGTCGGCGACGCTGTGGTGGCAAATAAAATTTTATTGAACATCGGTTTTACCTCCTTATGGATTGGCCATGGAGTAAACATTGATGCGGTGAAACCATACACATAAAGAGCAAAGTCGATGCCGTTATCTTTAAATTTTCGTATGCAATCATATTATATCGAATTTATTGCCCATTCTTGATTTTCCAAGGTCACTTTGAGACGCGCGACCGGAAATCATTGGCAACAATTCGCACCGGCATGCTATAATCCAGGGAACAATCCGCACCCACCGAGGCATCGTTTTGGCCCCGGCAAGAGGAGTTGAATCGTGCAATCGGTATTGAAAAATTATCAGGTTATCCTGGAGAGCATCGAAGAGGGGGTCTTCACCGTCAACCAGCAGTGGGAGATCATGTCCTTCAACCGGGCGGCCGAAAAAATCACCGGTTTCACCCGCAAACAAGCCATCGGCCGGCACTGCTACGAGATTTTCAGAACCAATGTCTGCGGCAACGGGTGCATTCTGCGCAAGACCCTCGAGACCAACAAGCCGATCTCCAACATGCCGGTCTACATCAAACGCGCCGACGGTCGGCAGGTCCCTATCAGCGTCAACACGGCTGTCCTCAGGGCCTCGGACGACAGCATCATCGGCGGTGTCGAAACCTTTCGTGACCTGTCGGCGATCAGCGAATTGAAAAAAGCCTATCTCAAAACCCACTCCTTCCAGGATATCGTATCGAAAAACAACCGCATGCTGCGATATTTCGAAATCCTGCCCCAGATCGCCGAGAGCGACAGCACCGTGCTGATCGAGGGCGCCACCGGCACCGGCAAGGAGTTTCTGGCCCGGGCGATTCACAACCACAGCAAGCGCAGACAAGGCCCGTTCATCGCCGTCAACTGTGGCGCGCTGCCCGACACCCTGATCGAATCCGAGCTGTTCGGCTACAAGGCCGGCGCCTTTACCGACGCCAGGAAAGACAAGGCCGGCCGCTTCGCCCTGGCCCAGGACGGTACCATCTTTCTGGACGAAATCGGCGATATTTCCACAGCCGTCCAGGTACGCCTGCTGCGGGTGCTCCAGGAGCGTACCTACGAGCCGCTGGGCTCCACCCGGTCGGTGAAGACCAACGCCCGCATTATCACCGCCACCCACCGCGATCTGGAGACACGCGTCAAGGAAAACCTCTTCCGCGATGATCTCTTCTATCGCATCAACGTCATGCGGATTTCGCTGCCGCCGCTCAGCGAACGCCGGGAAGACATACCGCTGCTGGTCGATTACTTCGTCGAGCGCTTCAACCGCCTCAAGGACAAGCAGATCCCGGGGCTGGCCCAGGGGGCGATGACCGCTTTGATGATGTACGACTGGCCCGGCAACATCCGCGAGCTTGAAAACACCATCGAACACGCATTTGTTCTGTGCAACGAAGGGCTGATCCGGCTTCAGCATCTGCCCGAGCGAATTCAGCCGTTCAACAAGACGGAACCGATACCCGATGGGCTGACGCTCAAAGACATGGAAAAACTGGCCATCACCCAGGCACTTGAACGCAACGAATGGAAAAGGGTGGCCACGGCCAAAGAACTTGGAATCGATAAAAACACATTGCGGCGGAAGATGCTTCGGTTTGGTATAAAGGAACCGGAGAAGGGACCTGTTGACTTAGCACCGCAATAATCCCGCTGCGGCCTTTTCCATCCTTTAATTCGGCCGCCTGTTCTGCTGTCATGCTCGCCCACTGTCTGCAAGACGCCTAAGATGGTGATCAAGGACACATCAGCTCCTTTTTTTGGCGTTGCGCCAAACTTTTCCGCCTGTTCCGCGTTCACGAGTTCGTTAAAGTTCGGAGCAGACGCTGCCGATATTGGGTGGGAAGGATATAACATTGTTGTACATGCCTTGACTCTTTGGATGATGAAACCCATCCGCCCGTCATCTCGACATCCCTTTTGACATTTTTCCTTCAATAGATGGTTTGAATTTCTAATCTAAGCAAAGGAGGATACTTATGTCCGAAGATCTGCAAAACGAAAAAGGCGTCAAGATGCCAAAATCAAAAGACATCAGCCGCAGGGATTTTATCAGGTTGTCCGGCATGGCAGCGGCGGGGGGGGCTTTGGGGCTGTCCTTGACAGGCCGGCCTTCCGCCAGCGTCCTGCCGATCAATTTGGACCAGGGGCAAAACGACATATGGCACCAAGTACGCAAGGAATTTATCATCGATCCTCATGTGGTTTACATGAATGTCGGTACAACCGGTGCCATGCCCAAACAGGTTCTGAAGAATTATTGCGACTACAACGAGCTGGCGGCAACCCATCCGCGAACCTTTGAGAGTGAGTTGGGCGCCTCCTTCGGTCTACCGGACCAGCGTCAAATCCTGGCTGCCCAGTTCGGATGTCAACCCGACGAGATCTGTCTGTCGCGCAACACCACCGACGGCCTGGACGCCATCATTTACGGCCTGGCATTCCAGCCCGGCGATGAAATCCTGATCACCCATCACGAACATATTGCGGCCCTTTCACCCTTGAATGTCATTCAGGACCGTTTTGGCGTCATTATTACACCGGTGCGCGTCCCCGTGTTGGAAACCTCCCATGCCGGCCAATTCGTCGAAGCCTTCGAGACCGCCATCACGCCAGCGACCAAAGCCATTCTATTTTCCCACATCACTTATAAAACGGGCACCCGGCTCCCGGCTAAAGCATTATGCCAACTGGCCAGGGACAACGGATTGATTTCCATTGTTGACGGAGCCCATACCCCAGGTATGATCGAACTGGACTTTAACGACATGGGATGTGACTTTTATGCCGCACCGGGGCACAAGTGGCAATGCGGGCCCGGCTCCACCGGCATCTTGTATTTGCGCAACCATGGTGACAACTTGCCGGAATTCTGGACCCAGAACGCCTCATTGTACACCATTTTCGTTCAACCCACGGGAAACACGCGGGGTGAATTCGACATCGCCCTTTCGCTGCAGTACCGGGGGCAACTCAACATTCCGGCCCAGCTTGCCATGGTGGATGCCTGTAATATGTGGGAGCAGATCGGCCGGGATCGCATCGAAACTTATGTTTGCGGGCTAAGCACCTACCTCAAGCAGTCCCTTGTCGGCAGATTTGGCTCGGATGTGACCCTGTTTTCGCCGGATATACCCGAATTTACGTCCGGCCTGACATCATTCAACCCTTTCGGAAACCTCCAGGACGGAGCGCTGGTTTCGACATTGGTCAATCGCTTGCAGGAAGAAGCCGGATACCAGGTACGATCCACCAATTTCCATCTGGAGCTGAATGACCAGAATTATACTTATGCCGTACGCGTTTCTACCCACATTTTCCACAATGAGGAGATGATCGACGGGCTGGTGGATGCTATTTTTGACATTTGTCAGGACATGGCAGGATAATTTCGGACGATGCATGAATGCTTGCGTTTTCGAAAAAAAACAAGGACAGTATTATCTAAAGCGTTTTTAAATAGGAACCGATACGATTAACGTTGGCACCTCACCGCTTTTGTTCTGCTGAGCATGTTCATCTTTCCTGTTTTTGGTTGTGATCATTCTGATTTCGTTGCGCTTACGGAGATTCCATCCGCTTCTTCTCCCTGAAAAACTATGGACAGGCTGACGTATCCAAAAGGAGTTTATAATGATGAACCGTCGAAGATCTGCCTTTATATGGCCAATAGCGGTGTTGTGGGCAATGGCGATGATATGCTTTATGCCCTGGTTGGCAGACGCCCGTGATCTTCCGGAGATAAAGGCCGAAGGCGTTCTCAGGCATTTGGGGGTACCCTATGCCAATTTTGTAAGCGGCGCCGGTGACGGACTGGATGTGGAATTGATGCAGTTGTTTGCCCGCCACATCGGCGTCCGATATAAATACGTCAAAACCGACTGGCCCACGCTGATTACCGATTTGACAGGGATTAAATATAAGCTGATCCAAAATGACGTCAAAATTATCGGCAGGACCGCCGTAAAAGGGGATGTCATTGCCAATGGTCTAACCCAACTTGACTGGCGGCGGCACCTTATCGATTTCTCCACGCCCACATTTCCCACCCAGGTCTGGCTTATAGCGCGGGCTGATGCTCCAATGCAGCCGATCAATCCTTCAGAAGAGGTGCATCGGGACATTGCGCAGGTCAAACAACTGCTGGACCGGCGGGAGGTGCTGGGTGTGGCCGGAACATGCACGGATCCCAATCTTTACCATCTCGATACGGTCGGCGCCGTATCCAGGCTGTTCAAAGGAACCTTGAATGAATTGGCGCCGGCGATCATCAATGGTGTGGCCGATACCACCATTCTGGATGTTCCGGATGCATTGGTGGCGCTTGAAAAATGGCCTGGCCAAATCAAAGTCATCGGACCGGTTTCTCCCGCCCAGCAGATGGGTTTGGGTTTTTCCAAGAATGCGCCGCTCTTGCGTGCGGCGTTTAATGATTTCTTTGAGATGTCAAAAGCGGATGGTACGTATCGGCAACTTGTAAAGAAGTATTATCCGTCCGTTTTTTTGTATTTCCCGGAATTTTTCGAATCTTTCTGATAGCAGCAAGTGCGGGAATTAAGCCGAATGCTTAAACCTGTTATGAACAGTTCGTCATCCAAGGGCATGCAAAGGGCAATGCTAGTGGCCGCCTTTGGAATTTTAATATTCACGGCATTTTTGCTGCTGACAAATTACAAATCGCAGTTGAAACTCAGAGATACCGCCATAGAACGGTTTAAGCACAACACCGAACAGCGTGCAAATGTTCTGAGCCATTTTTTCAGCGAAATCCTGGATGATCTTCAAGATTTAACCGGCAGCAGAACGGTCAATGTCTATTTTGAAAACCGGGCTTTGGGCATGAGCATGGTATACGGATTGCGCGCCAGCCTGTTGTCTGTGCAGCAAAAGTTCCATTCCTTGATCGAGCGGAAAAGATACAATGGCAAACGGGTTTATACATCCATCATGATGGTTGACCATAAGGGGGAGGTGCTTGTCGCTTCCACCGAAGGATCGACAGTCGCGTTAGGACAGCACCTTGTAAACGCTACTATCGAAGCACAACATAAGCTGCCGGTCCTGTCCCTGGACCAACATTCGTTCATGTGCAGCACCCCCATCCTTTTTAAAAAACAGGTCGTCGCCTGGATTGTTGCCTGGATCGATCCTGTTTGTCTCCATGAATACCTGGTTCAATTAAAGGATGGTAAGCCCACTGTTACCGGTGCCATGGTGGTAGATGGCCGTCCTTACCTTCACGATTCAGATATCATCAAGTTGTCTGAACAGGAATTGGATCAGCTCGGGCAGATGCCGGTGGGCGCGATTCAACGCCTGTCTTTAACCCGGATCCCTGCCGGCGATTCCTGGCACCTTGCGCTTAAAATGATGTTGTCCGACACCTCCTTGGCGTTTATCGGGCTGATTTCAGCGGAGGATGTATACGGGCGGACGGCTCCCTGGAATAATATCGCAGCCTTAGCCGCCATAATGGCCATCCTTTTCTGCGGTTTGGTCTTTTTCTGGCGTCAAAACACGAGGGGCCTGGTCCTCCAGGCTCGTCTGGATGAAGCCGATAAAAGGGAGAAGGAAATCGCCCAACAGAACATCGACCTGGAAACCCAGATCGAAAAACGACGTGAAATTGAGACCAGACTGCGGGAGAGCGAATTGAAATTCCGCTCCCTGGTTGAAAGTATTAACGACTGGTTCTGGGAAGTGGACACCAACGGCGAGTATACCTATGTCGGTCCCCAAATCAAAACCCTGCTGGGTTATGATCCCGAGGAAGTAGTGGGCAAGACCGCTTTCGATTTCATGTCGCCGGAGGAAAGCGATCGCATCCGGACGATTTTTCAAAACCTTGCAGCAGATCGCAGTCCCATAGAGCTGTTGGAAAATAAGCTGATTCACAAGCAGGGACACCGTGTCGTGGTGCAGACCAGCGGCTTGCCGGTCTACAATACCCATGGAGAATTTATGGGGTACCGGGGAACGGATCGAGATATCACGGAGAAGTTGAAACTCGAGGAACAACTTCTGCAAACCCAGAAAATGGAATCCATCGGGACCTTGGCAGGAGGTATTGCTCATGATTTCAATAACATTCTCAGCATCATGATCGGCAATGCCGAATTGGCGCTGGATGTTGTGCCGGCGTGGAGCCCAGCCCATGACAGCATCAAAGAAATCATGAAAGCAGGATTCAGGGCGGCAGGCATTGTCAAACAACTGCTCAGCTTCAGCCGCAAAAGCGACCACAAACTGCGCCCCATCGATATGGTAGCGGTTATTAGAGAGGCGCTCGATTTGTTACGGGCAACTATTCCCGCCACCATAGAAATGCGAAGAAATCTGCCTGCCTCCGAAGCGACAGTCATTGCCGATCCGAATCAAATCAACCAGGTCATCATAAACCTGTGCATTAATGCTTCCCATGCCATGGAGAATTTGGGCGGGATCATCGAAGTCAGCGTCGAAAAAGCGATACTGGATGACTGCCTGGACAATGGAATCCCTGAAATGCCGAAGGGCCGGTATGTAAAGGTAACCGTCAGCGATACAGGACTGGGAATCGATCCCGACATCATCGATAGAATATTCGATCCCTATTTTACCACCCGGAAATTCGGCCAAGGCTCAGGCATGGGGCTGGCTGTTGTGCACGGTGTCGTCAAAAGTCATGGGGGTACCGTCACGGTAACCAGCAAGGTTGGAAAAGGCAGCATATTTCAGCTCTATTTCCCACTGGCGAGGGCAAAGGCCGCAACAGAAACAAACAAGGCAGCGCGAATTCAAACGGGCAATGAAACCATCCTCTTTGTGGATGATGAAAAATCCATCGTGAATATGATGGCAAAGCACCTGAACCGGCTGGGTTATCAGGTCGAAACAAAATGCAATCCTCTGGAGGCAGCGGAGTTGTTTCAAACCAGATCCGACCAGATCGACCTGGTCATCACCGACATGACCATGCCCCAGATGTCCGGGGTCCAGTTGTCTGAAGCGTTGCGGCAGATCAGACCCGACTTGCCGATCATCCTGTGCACCGGCCACAGCGACCTGATCGACAAGGAAAAAGCCCAACGACTGAGATTTGCGGCATATGTAATGAAACCCGTTGCCAAACATGAAATATCAAGTATCATTCGTGATGTCCTCGATGGTAAACGCCTCCCGTTAAAGGGGCGGTCAAGAGAAGAAACATCTCACCATTAAGGAAAGGCCGCCTTTTCATTCAACCCGATCAATACGTCTAACACATCATGGTTAGGGTGCTTGTTCTCTTTTTGGGACCGGTAAGGCGGCGATGCTTTGTCGCGGGCGAATGCGCCGAACAAAAGAACCCCTCTGACGGCCATCCGGCAGAGGGGTTCAATGATTGCTTTGCGCCCGAAGACGTTCTATCTATTTCTTTTCTTCTTCTTTGACCTCTTCGAAATCTGCATCCACCACGTCGTCATCGGCGTTGGAGGCGCCGCCGGCGGCATCCTGAGCGCCGGCATCTGCGCCGGGAGCGCCCTGGTCCGCCTGTGCGCTCTGCTGATACATCGCTTCGGCCAGCTTGTGGGAGGCCTGGGTCAGTGCCTCGCTCTTGGCCTTGATTGCTTCGACGTCGTCGCCTTCCATCACCTGCTTCAGATCGCCCAGGGCCGCCTCGACGTTGGCGCGGGTTTCGGCGCCCACCTTCTCTCCCAGATCCTTCAGGGATTTCTCGGTGGCATACATCAGGCTGTCGGCGTGATTGCGGGCGTCGATCAGCTCCTTTTTCTTCTTGTCCTCTTCGGCATTGAGTTCGGCATCCTTGATGGCCGAATCGATCTCTTCCTGGGTCAGACCGCTGGAGGCCGTGATCTGTATCGACTGCTCTTTGCCGGTGGCGGTGTCTTTGGCCGAAACGTTCACAATGCCGTTGGCGTCGATGTCAAAGGTCACCTCGATTTGAGGTACACCGCGCGGCGCCGGTGGAATCCCCACCAACTCGAAACGTCCCAGGGTTTTGTTACCGGCGGCCATTTCACGTTCGCCCTGCAGCACGTGAATGGATACGGCCGGCTGGTTGTCGGCGGCCGTAGAGAATACCTGGCTCTTGCGTGTGGGAATAGTGGTGTTTTTTTCGATGAGGCGGGTCATCACGCCCCCCAGGGTCTCGATGCCCAGAGAGAGGGGTGTCACATCCAGCAGCAGGACGTCTTTGACATCGCCTTTGAGCACGCCGCCCTGGATGGCGGCGCCGACGGCCACGACCTCATCCGGGTTTACACCTTTGTGGGGATCTTTTCCGAAGATCTTTTTCACACGATCCTGAACCGCCGGCATGCGGGTCATACCGCCCACCAGGATGACCTCGTTGATAGCCGAGGCGCTCAGCCCGGCATCTTTCAGCGCTGTTACGCAGGGACCTTCGAGCTTATCCAGCAGATCGGCCACGAGGGACTCGAGCTTGGCCCGGGTAATCTTGACGTTCAAGTGCTTCGGACCGCTGGCATCTGCTGTGATGAAGGGCAGGTTTACATCCGTCTCCATGGAGGAAGAGAGTTCCATCTTGGCTTTTTCGGAGGCTTCCTTGAGCCGCTGCAACGCCATCTTGTCGCTGCGCAGGTCAATGCCCTGGTCCTTCTGGAACTCGGCCGCCAGGAAGTCGATCAACCGCAGGTCGAAATCTTCGCCGCCGAGGTGGGTGTCGCCATTGGTGGCCTTGACCTCAAAGACGCCTTCGCCGATCTCCAGCACGGAAATGTCGAAGGTGCCGCCGCCGAGATCGAATACGGCGATCTTCTCTTCGCTGCGTTTGTCCAGTCCGTAGGCCAGAGAAGCGGCCGTCGGCTCGTTGATGATGCGCAGCACGTTGAGTCCGGCGATCTTGCCGGCATCTTTAGTGGCCTGGCGCTGGCTGTCGTCAAAGTATGCCGGTACGGTGATCACCGCATCGGTCACCGGTTCTCCCAGATAGTCTTCAGCAAATTTCTTGATAAAAGCGAGGATGTGGGAGGAAACCTCCGCCGGACTGTTGAGTTTGCCGCGCAGATCAATACGCACGTCTCCGTTGTCCGCGCGTTTGATATGGTAAGGCAGAATCTTGATGTCGTTCTGAACAACGCTGGAATCAAATTTACGGCCGATGAGGCGTTTGACGCCGAAGACCGTATACTCCGGGTTGGTGATGGCCTGGCGCTTGGCCGTCTGGCCCACCAGTCGTTCACCGCTCTCGGTCACCGCTACAATGGACGGGGTGGTGCGTCCACCGTCCGGGTTGGTGATGACCTTGGCATCACCGCCATCCATGATCGCCACGCAAGAGTTGGTGGTTCCCAAATCAATTCCAATAATTTTACCCATGTGATTTCCTCCTTAGGATGACGACCCGAAAAAAGGGACGCAATGTCGGATGTATTCCATTGCGCTTGGGTATGGCCGTCAAAATCGGTACTGGTTATGCTCTGTTTATTATCTGTTTCAAATTTTTGTGATAGCCGTTTTGCGCCGGTCTCAACTCGTTTCTGACTTTGCCTTGGAAACCACCACCATGGCCGGTCGCAGCAGGCGATCATGCAGTTTATAACCTTTTTGCATCTCGTTGATCACCGTATTGGGCGGATGGTCACCAGACTCTTCCTGCATCATGGCCTGGTGAAAGTTGGGATCGAAGGGCTCTCCCAGGGCCTTGATCGGTTCCACCTTGTGCCGCTCGAGGATCTTCTCCACTTCACTGAGGGTCAAGCGCACCCCCTGCAGCAGTGGATCATCTTCGCTGCCATCCTGCCCGGCTGAAGAAATGGCCCGCTCCAGGTTGTCCACCACGGTGATGATGTCTTTAAAGAGCTTCTCATTTGCGTAACGCACCACATCACGCATTTCCCGGGTGGTTCTCTTCTTGTAATTATCGAATTCGGCAGTCGCTCTTAACAGGCGGTCATAATACTCATCACACTTCTTTTCGGCAGCTGCGGCCCTTGCTTCGGGATCATCGTCGGCGGGCGTCCGATCCTTCTCTTCCGCTTCCGGATCGCTATTTGAAACCGCATCATCCGTTTTCACTTCTTCCGCGGGTTGTTCCTGGTCGTCCTCACCTTGGATCTCAACTTCAACTTTTTCGCTCATTCCCGGCGTTGCTCCTGCGTTGCTTTAGAAATTTGTCTTATTTTAGGAATGGTTCTTATTAGTCTGATAATCTTATAAAAATGGCCCACTCAAAAAATCGAACAAAACATAAGACGACTTGCTAGGTTGTCAAGCGGGGAATCGCACCGCGATCCCATTTGGTGGACATGCCACTATTTTTATATAATATCAGAATGATATGGCCGACTGGCCGTCGAAAAGCAGGTCGCCTATCCAATCTCCCAATCCACTGAAATTACATCGCATGGGCGGCCCCATGGGGGTGGCATCAGATGCCGTGAAAATGATGGAAGGTGGTTGTGCACCCTCTCTCGAATCCGCCTGGGTGATTCATCCTACGCAATGACCGGGATCAACCGCGACACAAACCGCATCGCTTATCGCTGCTTCCTTCCGGACCTGACGAGGTTCGCGACCGTCTGTTGCGCGATGGCCGATCGGCAAGGCTGGATCACTTTGGCATAACCCTCAAGAGGGGATTCGGTCCCGCATAAGCGGATTTCGGGAATAGGGCACCGCTAACTCCCCACCTAGCACAACCGGGGCGGATTATAGGGAGGGTGATTTTTAATTTCAAGGACAAAAGCGGCAAATGTGGATGCCGGTTCCATTTTCATGGGCCGCGACCGGCACCGTCACCGGCGCTGCGCACAGGCCCCCATTGGCAAAGAAGTCGATCTGCGGTTCATTCCACCGTCCCGGCATCCCGCTCAGCGGAGTTGACAATCCAGAACGCCTTTCGTACAAGGCCATAGAACGATCCAGCCCGGAGCATCCGGGCGCAATTCGTCCGCATCATTAACCCGAGCCGACCTTCCAGACCATGGGCCATCACTTTCCAGCCGATAACGGACCAGACGATCTGATTCGACGCGTATCGGCCACCATTGACCGCCACGAAATGTTTTCCGCCGGGGATAAGGTCCTGGTGGGGGTGTCGGGTGGACCGGATTCCACCGCACTGCTCCACATACTAGTCGCCCTGGCGCCTCTTTACGCGATCCAACTGGCCGTCGCCCATGTCCACCATGGGCTCAGGCGGGAGGCGGCGGACAATGACGCTGAATTTGTTAACAATATGGCCGAGGGCCTGGGGCTGCCCTTTCATCTGGAAAAGGTGACCCTTGGCGATGAGGGCGGTTCCATCGAAGAACGGGCGCGTGATGCACGCTACGGTTTTTTCCGCCGGTCGATGGCGCAGCACGGCTATACCAGGCTCGCACTGGGCCATCAGAAAAACGACAATGCCGAAGCGGTGCTGATGCACCTGCTGCGCGGAAGCGGCATCAGGGGATTGGGCGGCATTCCGCCGGTCCGGGATCGATGGGTGGTCCGCCCATTGATCGATCTGGAACGCGTCGAGATTATGGCGTGGCTGCAAGGGGCGAACCTCGCCTTTGTGGTGGACGCCACCAACACCGATCCGGCGTTTGACCGCAATCGCATCCGCCACCAACTCATCCCGCTGCTGGCCGAGCACCACAATGCCAATATCGTGGACACCCTGCACCGCACCGCCGACTTATGCCGGGAGGAAGATGCCTGGCTCAAGGAGCGGCTGCAACCGCTGCTGGACCAATTGATCATGCGCAGCACTGGGCAGTTGCTGGAGATCCACCTGCCGGCCATGGCCGCAGAGCCCCTGGCCGCCCAGCGCCGCCTGATCCGGGAAGCCCTGGCGCAATGGCACGGCCATCTGCGCCGCATGACGGTGCATCATATCGACACGCTCATCGGTCTGCTACCGGAAGGGCAGCAGGGCAAACGCATCAGTCTGCCCTTCGGCATCGAGGCCGAACGTCGCGCCACCCGATTGCGCTTCAGCCGGCCGGAGGATTGTCGCAAACGGACAAGGGGGACGCCGCCCGCCTTCTACTATAGGATAGCGGAGCCGGCGGATTTGCCGCTGACCATCGAAGTTTCCGAAGCCCATTGCCGGATCGTATTTGAAACCGGCCGCATGACAGAAAGGGCGCCTATCGGGGTGCGGGGAGAAGACCAGGCGGTTTTCGACCTGGATGCGCTCTCGTTTCCCCTTGGCATCCGAAGCTTCCACCCGGGAGACCGTATCACCCCTTTCGGCATGCAAGGTTCCCAGAAACTGAAAAAAATTTTCATCGACCGGAAAATCCCCGCAGATCAACGCGGCACCATCCCCCTGCTGGAAAGCGGCGGCAACATCATCTGGGTTGCTGGCGTGCGGCGCGGCAATACCGCCCCGCTGATCCCGCAGTCCAGGCGAATTCTCAAGGCGCGGCTCGAGCGGACAGGTGCTACACCCCGGTGAACCATGCATAAAACTTGCGAAATCGACTTATCCGCATTATGGTATACGTCGTCTGTGCCTCGGATTGCGCCCGGGATCAGCAATTATCAGCAACCGCCCGCGCGGCGGGCGGCTCAATTATCCGGTCATCGGCCGGGGAGGCAAAAACACCTTAGTGATTAAATGGTTGCGGTTGTAACCGGGTGCTTGGCGCCCGGTTAAAAACGGCCATCAAGGAGGTAACATCTTTGAACCCTTTCTATAAGAATCTGGCCCTTTGGTGTGTGATCACGCTGATGATGATCATGCTCTACAAAATGTTCAGTGCCCAGAACATGGCGGAGACCGCGCCGGGCTACTCCGAATTCCTGGCCATGGTGGATGACAGCCAGGTTGCCGAGGTCATCATCCAGGGTCAGGAGCTGACCTTTACCGACAACAACGGCAAGCGCTACAAAATTTACACCCCAAACGACACAGAGCTGATCAAGACGCTACGCAACAAAGGGGTTCGCATCAAGGCCAAGCCGCCGGCGGATTCGCCATGGTACAATATCCTGATCTCCTGGTTCCCCATGCTGATCCTCATCGGCGTCTGGATCTTTTTTATGCGCCAGATGCAATCAGGAGGCGGCAAGGCCATGTCGTTCGGCAAGAGCCGGGCGCGGCTGATGTCCGACACACAGGAAAAAGTGACCTTCAAGGATGTCGCCGGCATCGACGAAGCCAAAGAGGAATTGAGCGAAATCGTGGAATTTCTCCGCGATCCCAAAAAATTTACCCGTCTGGGCGGCCGCATCCCCAAAGGCGTCCTGCTGATGGGCCCTCCGGGAACCGGAAAGACCCTGCTGGGTCGCGCCATCGCCGGCGAAGCCGGTGTGCCGTTTTTCAGCATTTCGGGCTCCGACTTTGTTGAAATGTTCGTGGGCGTGGGCGCCTCACGCGTACGCGACCTCTTTCTGCAGGGCAAGAAGCATGCGCCGTGCATCATCTTCATCGACGAAATCGACGCGGTGGGACGCCATCGCGGCGCCGGCCTCGGCGGCGGTCACGATGAACGCGAGCAGACCCTCAACCAGCTGCTTGTGGAAATGGACGGCTTCGAATCCAATGAAGGCGTCATCCTGATCTCAGCCACCAACCGCCCGGACGTGCTCGATCCGGCGCTGCTGCGTCCGGGACGCTTCGACCGCCAGGTGGTGGTCAGCCTGCCCGACATTCGCGGCCGGGAAAAGATCCTCAAGGTCCACATGAAAAAGACCCCCATCGGCGAAGACGTCGCCGCCCTGATCCTGGCCAAGGG
>JBNLAV010000168.1:0-1555 GCA_050302315.1 Desulfobacteraceae bacterium | reverse complement strand
GATTTTGCGGGTCGGCACCACCTCGACCAAGGGACGCCGCGGCTCGAGCTGTCCAAGCCAGCGTGCCAGCAGGGGGGCCACCAGCTGTTCGAAGGCCATAATCGCCGAGACCGGATAGCCGGGGATGCCGAAGACCGGCTTGCGGCCCACCTTGCCGGCGATCACCGGTTTTCCCGGCATCATGGTGACGCCGTGAACCAGCACCTCTCCCAGAGCGGAAATGGCGCTGCGGGCAAAGTCCTCCGACCCGGCCGAGGAACCGCCGGTCACCAAGACCGCGCAAACCGCCTCCTCTTCAACCGCTTTTTGAATCTCCGCCTCGATGGCTGCGGGATCGTCGCCCAGCTTTTCCACTCTTTCACAGACGCCGCCGGCCGCCTCCACCATGGCACCGAGCACGTAGGCGTTGGACTCGATCACCTGGCCGGGTTTCAGCGCCACGGACGGCGTTTTCCGCCAATCCACCAGCTCCGAACCGGTGGGGATGATTTTGACCATCGGCCGGCGGATCACCTCGACGTCAAACAGACCGGCCGACAGCAAAGCGCCCACGCAATAAGGGGTTACGCGGTGATGCCGGGCAAACAGCAGCTCCGTGGCCACAATATCTTCGCCCATCTTGCGCACATGCTGCCACGGAAAAGCAGGGGCCTCGATCTGAACCCGGTCATTGTCCAGTTCCTGGACCTGTTCGATCATGATGACCGCATCGGTCCCTTCAGGCAGGACATGCCCGGTGTTGACGGGAAAGGCGTCTTCGCCCAGCTGAAGCACTTTGGCACGCGATTCGTGGGCACCGTAGGTTGTTTTGGCCGCCACGGCGATCCCGTCCATGGCGGCGGCGTGAAAATGGGGAGACGAAAGCCTGGCCGTTACCGGCTCTGCGAGAATACGGCCCACCGCCTCCGGTGTCGATACGGTCTCCGTACTGCGCCGCGCGGCATCGCCAAATGCTCCCAGCACGATCTCGCGTGCGGTCGCAAGGGGTGTCATTTGCAGGTATACATTGCGTTTATGGGACAACGGGTGCTCCTTACTGTTGTGGATTGGATCGGGTTATATCCGGCATCGACGATCCTTTTGTTATAGGTCACATCCCTACCATAATCAATATTTGGGAAAACGGTTATCCAGAAAGCTCAAGCCGAAGGTAGCCATCCGGTTTTCGTACTCGTACGCGTACTCGTAATCGGTTTTGTCCCTCGTGATCGAAATAAAGCATCGAATACGATTACGAGTACGATGAAATGCCCCCAACTTGAGCTTTATAGAGAACCGTATTCGGGAAAATTTGAGACCCGACGCGACGGATTGGTACTCCGAACAACCGCCACTGGAATCCCAGCTGCGGCTTGGCCGCCCCCTTTTAACATAATTATAAGTAGTTATGAGCCACCTTTCCACATACTTTTCCATGACACAATTATTGCATGGAAAGATCCCGATTCCCGTTATCAATGAAATCAGCACGTATCGACCAAGGAGGAGCGTATGAAACGTTTGTCAATTGTCCTGATGGTATCCCTTTTGGTTTTCGGCTTGGCGTGGGCGGAAG
>JBNLAV010000167.1:0-1531 GCA_050302315.1 Desulfobacteraceae bacterium | reverse complement strand
GTCGACGGGCATCCGCGTTCAGCTACCTGTATCACCAAGGAGCCGGTGACCCTGGCGATACTGACACGCGACAATTTTCATCAGCTGTTGGAGAAAGATCCCGCACTGGGAGCCGATATTCTGCTGAAAATGGCCCGCCTGCTGAGCGAACGGTTACGCCGGACCAGCGGCATGCTGGTGGATTATCTGGAACACTGAAAAAAGGGGGCACGCAGGCGCCCCCGATTGATTTGGATGTGACGGTGGCTAGTTGGCTGCCTGTTCGGCGGCCTTGATCCATCCATCAAACTTATTCTGGTTGGCACGAATCCAAGCGTCGGTGTGGCGCTCGATATCCGATGCACTCTTCTCGCCATCCCGCATCCGTTTGTTCTGCGCGCTGATGTCGTTGGCACTCAGTTTCATGATTTCAAAAAGCTTGGCGGCCGCCGGGTTCTTATTCGCGAAGGCCAGATTGGCGATGATCCGCTGATTGTTCGCCTGGAAACCGTAGTTGCTGCCGTCAGGCAGTGACGTGTCCACCTTACCCCGCGCACCCGGCAGGGAGGAGAAGGGCACCTGTAGCCACTCCACGTCTTTGCCCGGCACCAAGACGCCGCTGACCCAGTACGGGGTCCAGGTGTAGTAGAAGACTGAATTGCCTGCTTTGTAGCGGGTGATGGTGTCGGCGATGATCGCCGAGTAGGACCCCTGCTTGTGTTCAACGGTATCGCTCAGCTGGTAGGCATCCAGGTGATGTTCGATCACCTTCTCGCAACCCCAGCCCGGGTTGCATCCGGCCAGGTCGGCCTTACCATTGCCATCGGCATCGAATAGCTTGGCGAGCTTCGGATCCTTCAGCTGGTCGATTTTTTTGATGCCGTATTTGTCGGCAGTCTTTTTGTCGATCAGGTAGCCCTGCAGTGCACCGCTGGAGTAGATTCCTTTGCGAAAAATCTTGGCATCGCCGCCCGCTTTTTCAAAAAAGTCGATGTGCAGCGGATCCCAGTGGTCGGCCATGAAGGTGGCATCTCCGTTGGCAATGGCGATGTGTCCGGTTGCGTATTCCACCTCCTTGATGGGTTTGACGTCATAGCCCAATTTCTCCAGGGCTTTCATGACCAACATGGTCTGAAAGGTCTCTTCGGCAATGGAACTCTTTAGCGGTTGGACGGTGACACCCTTGCCGGGCATACCGGCCGCCGAGGCTGCCTGCATGGCCAGACCGGTGCTGACGGCGATGATCAGGGTGCGCAGTGTGCGCATGAATCTTTGCATGAATTTCTCCTTGTTTGACTACTGGTTTTGGTTTTCGGGTGAGGGTGAACGGAAGAACAGGCGCCGGACCAGAGCAGCCGGCCCGGTGTCGTACCAATGGCGGGCGCCGCGGGAGCGGGGATCCTGACCCAGTGCCTGGGTCATGCGGTCGAGAATGATGGCGAGCAGCACAATACCGACGCCACCCACGGTGGCCAGACCCATGTCGAGCCGGCCGATGCCCCGCAGCACCATCTGGCCCAGCCCGCCGACTGCGATCATGGAGGCGATAACC
>JBNLAV010000166.1:0-2790 GCA_050302315.1 Desulfobacteraceae bacterium | reverse complement strand
TTGTAGTTACATTGTAGCAAGTAATATGGCCGACCTTGCCGCAATAAGTAATTTTTTAATAAAAATAAAGGCTTACCATGGCCTGAACATACGGACAGATAGAAGGGGAAAAAAATGAGGTACGCAGAAACCGGCTATAATCTGGAGATTGATCTGACCCGCGGCAATATCGAGCGGGTGGCCACCGATCCCGGGGATACCGAGCTGTATCTGGGTGGACTGGGGACCAATGCCAAGATCATGTGGGACCGGGTGCCGCCCGAAGTGGAAGCCTTCTCGCCGGATAACCTGCTGATTTTTGCCGCCGGTCTGCTGTGCGGGACACCGGCCACCGGCTGCAACCGCACCATTGTCACCACCATCTCACCGCAGACCAAACTGCTGGCGTTTTCCATGATGGGCGGGTTTTGGGCGCCGGAATTGAAGTATGCCGGATACGACAAGGTGATCCTGCGCGGCAAGTCCCCTGATCTGGTCTACCTGTGGATCAAGGACGACAAAGTGGAGATCCGTGATGCCACCCATCTGAAAGGCAAGGGCGCCGTGGAAACGGCCAAACTCATTTGCCAGGAGTTGAAGGAGCCCAAGGCTCAGGTGGCCGCCATCGGTCTGGCCGGTGAAAACCGGGTTTACTTTGCCTCCATCGAACAGGGCCGTTCCAGCGCCAGCCGGGGCGGCATCGGGGCGGTAATGGGCGACAAGGGGGTCAAGGCCATTGCGGTTCGGGGAACCAAGGACATCCATCTGGCCGACCCGGCGGCGTTCATGCAACTGTGCAATGAGGCGATGGAATATATCAAATTCCGCAATGCCAATCCCATTCCCGGAGTCATGCCCATATTGGCGGGACTCGGCTCTCCCCAGGAGATGAAGGTCCACGACGAGAAGTGGCATACCGAGAATTTTATGTGGGGCAATTCCCGGGAGCGACGGAAAGAGTTCTGGACCGAGGAGGTCGCCCGGGAATGGATGCAGACCATGGAGGACATGCGCACGCGACTGATCAGCTGCTACAACTGCCCCATGACCTGCGGCGCGACCATTTCCCCACCCGGGAAGCCGACTTATATGATGAAATGTTTTTCCAAGTTGACCTATACCATGGCGGCCTTTTCGGACCTGGAATTCGGCCTTGGGATCGCCCAAAGCGCCACCGAGTACGGAGTGGACGGATTTTCGACGCCCCAGGTAATGGCTTTCGCCCTGGAGCTGTTGGAAAACGGCATTCTGAAAGACGACGATTCTCCGGGCATGCCCGAGGACAACGAAGGCCGTTTTTACTGGCTGCTGGACCGCATTGTCCGGCGGGAGGGCATCGGCGATGTGCTGGCCAACGGCACCTATTGGGCGGCCAAGGCAATCGGCAACGGGGCCGAAGAATACGCCCACAACAACATCAAAAAGACCGAGCAGCTGCCGCTGAAGCTCTCCATGCTCAATCCCATCTATTTTCTCATGTACGCCACCGGCGAGAAGATGAACATCACCCAAATCGAAGGGCAGTTTCCCCAGGCGCCTTATCCCAAAAGGGAACATCGGGAAGCGTTCGTCAAAGACTGGTTCCAGGTGCCCGACGAAAAATTCAAGCAGTATTTCCTGGATTGGGAGCCGCGCGGCGAGAATTCGATTCCCTACTATCCCACGCCGGAAATGTGCTGTGACATCGTGGACTGGCAGGAACGCATGCACTACATTGACGACGCCTTGGGCATGTGCGCCGGGTTGTCGTCGTTTCCGCTCAAGCCGCCCTATCACATTCACAACTATCCGAAATTCATCTCCGCCGGCGCCGGTTACGAGATGGACGAAGAGTCCCTGACCCGTGCGGCCAGGCGCTACCGTACCCTGGTACGGGCCATCAACACCCGCAGGGGCATGCGCAGAAAAGACGACAAGCCCCCGGCCAACCACTGGAAGAAGCGCTTCCCCGACTTGGAAAAGGAGCTGCTGGACACCTACTACGCTTTCAAGGGGTGGAACGAGCAGGGCATTCCCACCGAAGAGACCCTGCGCGATCTGGGACTGGATTATGTGTATGAAGAGTTCGAGAAACGGGGCATTTATTCTGAAAATGGCGGAACACCTTCCCCGGCAACCCCGACCGGGACGGACAAGGAGGTGTAGCCGTGGCCACTGAAAAAAAGATTGTCAAAACCATCAAGATCAATGCGGACCTGTGCAATGGTTGCCGGGCCTGCGAAATGATCTGCTCGGCCGTTCATGCCCTGCCCAAATACAGCAGCAACAACCCGGCGCGAGCCCGCGTCCGGGTGGTGCGCCACCCGCTGGATGACATCTATGTGCCGGTTTTCGGGGGCGAGTCCGCCGGGGCGGAATGCGCCGGGCGGGACAAATATGTTATCGACGGTAAAGAGTATGATGAGTGCGCTTTTTGCCGTTCGCCGTGTCCTTCCCGGGAGGACTTCAAGGAGCCCGATTCGGGCCTGCCCCTCAAATGCGACATGTGCGAAGGCGAAGACGAACCCCAGTGCGTCAAGTGGTGCATCACGGACGCCCTGGTATTGGAGGAGCGCGAAGAAGAGGTCGAGGTGGTGGACGAACCGGAAGAGCTGGATATCGGGTTGGCATCGTTGATCGAAAAACACGGCATGCAAAAGATCGTGGATGCGATGGCCCGCATGTCCGCGGCCAAAAAAGGCAAAAAGTGATCCTTGAGAGTTAATTTCAAGTGCGATTTTTATTAGGCCTGAACGCAATGTCATTAACTTAAGCATTGGTTGATCTGTGGGAGCGGCGTCCCGCCGCGATTTCCAAGCACTTCAGAGGTAA
>JBNLAV010000165.1:0-16149 GCA_050302315.1 Desulfobacteraceae bacterium | reverse complement strand
CAGCGGGATGCGAACGTCGATTTGTTGGAGGTTGTTTTCGGCGGCCTTTTTAATCTCCACCCAGCGGTTTCCGGTGCTTTTCGGTGTACAGCGTTTTCGGGGTGTTTGGATGGTCTCCTTGCCGCTGAGGAAACGGCCTGTGGGGGAGCGCTTGTCCCGGCAGATTTGTTTGAAGGTGCCCTGGCTTACGATTTCACCGCCCAGCAGACCGGCGCCGGGGCCCATATCCACGATCCAGTCGGCGGTCTCCATGGTTTCGCGGTCATGCTCGATGACGATCAGCGAGTTGCCGATGTCGCGCAGATGGCACAGGGTCTTGAGCAGCTTGATGTTGTCGCGCTGGTGCAGGCCGATGGAGGGTTCGTCCAGGATGTAAAGCACGCCGGTGAGTTCGGAGCCCACCTGGGAGGCGAGGCGGATGCGCTGGGACTCGCCGCCGGAGAGGGTGGGGCCTTTCCGGGAAAGGGTGAGGTAGTCGAGTCCCACGTTGATCAGAAAGCCGAGCCGGTTGATGATCTCCTTGATCAGCTCTTCTGCGATCAACTTGCGGTTGCCGGAAAGTTCCAGCCCGCCGAGCAGGTCATGGGCCTGTCCGATGGTCATGTCCGTGATGTCGATGATCGATTGGCCGTCAATGCGCACGTGGAGTACTTCCGGTTTGAGGCGCTGCCCCTCACATTTGGCGCAGGGCCGGGAGGACATGAAGCTGCCGTAGTACTTCTTCTGGTGTTCGGACTGGGTCTGGCGGTAGCGGCGCATCATGGTGTTCATCAACCCCTCCCACGCAAGGGTGACCTGTCCCTGGATCTTCTCCGAATCCCACTGGACGGTCATCTCCCGGCCGTCGGAGCCGTAGAGCAAAATGCGCTGCTGCTTTTTGGGCAGCTTGTTCCAGGGAGTATCGAAGTCGATGGCCCATTGTTTTTCCATGGCGGCGAGCTGGCGGCCGCCCCATGAGCCGTTCTGGTCCTTGTTCTTCTGGAAGTAGTTGCGAAAGGGTACCAAGGCGCCCTGGCGGATGGTCAGGTTTTTGTCCGGGATGAGCTTGTCGATGTCCATGCTGAGCCGGGTGCCGATGCCGTTGCACTCGGGGCACATGCCCAGGGGGGAGTTGAAGGAGAAAAGCGACGGTTCCGGTTCGGGGTAGGCGATGCCGCAGCAGGTGCGCGCCTCGCTCATCAGCAGGTCGTCTGCGCCCATGGTGTGCACGATCAGGCGCCCCTTGCCCAGCTTGAGGGTGGTCTCCACCGAGTCGGTGAGCCGTGCGAGGAACTTCTTGTCCGGCTTTTTCATGATCAGGCGGTCCACCACGGCTTCGATGGTGTGTTTCTTGTGTTTGGCCAGGGCCTGGACGTCTTCGATGGCCTGGACCACACCGTCCACGCGCACCCGGGCGTAGCCCTCCCGGGTCAGGCGCTTGAGGTGGTCGCGGTGCTCGCCCTTGCGGTTTTCCACGATGGGGGCCATGAGGATGATCCTCGCGCCCTGCTCAAAGGAGGCGATCTGCTCCACCATCTCCTGGGCGTTGCCGTGGCCGACTTTTTTACCGCAGGTGATGCAGAACTGCTCGCCGATGCGGGCGAAAAGCACCCGCAGGTAGTCGTAGACCTCGGTGATGGTGCCCACAGTGGAACGCGGGTTCTTGCTGGCCGCCTTCTGCTCGATGGAGATGGTGGGGGACAGGCCCCGGATGGTGTCGTAGCGGGGTTTTTCCATCTGGCCGATGAACTGCCGGGCGTAGGCGGAGAGGGATTCCACGTAGCGGCGCTGGCCTTCGGCGAAAATAGTGTCAAAGGCGAGGCTCGATTTGCCCGAGCCGCTGACCCCGGTGATGACCACCAATTTCTTTTTAGGCAGTGTGACGTCGATGTTTTTGAGGTTGTGCTCCTTGGCGCCGCGCACCTCGATGGCGTCGAGTTCGGCGGACCGGGCGTTGCGTCGTTTGGTGGCGGTTGTCTTTTGCGGCATAACTCGTTCTGCATCTTTGCTATAGGATGGCCGGCACAAAGGCCGGCCCTAAGAAAATACGGGGGCTTTGGAAACAAGTCGCCCCCGGCATCCGTGGAACCATACAGTATGGCGGAATCGTCCTCCCCTGTCGGCGACCGGTTATAGCATGGATGATGATCGCCATCCAGGGGGTATGGGTTTGAACGCGAGATGGCTTACTCGGCATAGGTGATGATGGAGATAAACGCGCCCTGGGGGTCCTGCATGACGCAGAAGCGGCCCACCTCCGGGATGTCCTTGGGCGGCATGATGATCTTGGCCCCGTATCCGGTGGCTTTTTCGGCGAGCTCGTCCACATTGTCCACGGTGATGTAAAGCCCCCAGTTGGGCGGCATGGGCGGCGTGTCCGGCGGAAAAGGCATGATGCCGGCCACTTCGTCGTCGTTGATCGAGACGACGGTGTAGTCCATGTTCTCCATGGGCATGTCTTCGAATTTCCAGCCGAAGAGTTCACCGTAGAATTTTTTGGCGCCGGCCACGTCGCTGGTGAGCAGTTCGCTCCAGCTGATGGCGCCGTGTTTTTTGAGTTTTTCGTCCATGGTGTTGTCTCCTCTTGTGGGTTAACCGCATAAGGTAACGATAAGGATCTTGTGCATTTTTCAAAGCCCTTGGATGCAGCGGGCTGTTTTGAAGCCTGGGCGACCATACCGGCAGGTGGTGACAACCCTATGTCAGCTATGTTCGAGGCGTATCGGAGATGGCGGTTATGGGCTCCACTGCCACCGAACCCCGCTGTTGTGCGCCTTGCCGGGCAGGTCGGCACGGAGGCCTATTCTGGTTCCGGTTTAAAACGCAGCTTTCGGTTTTCATGTAGGAGCGGCTTTTAGCCGCGACCCGAATGTCTTTATAGGAACCTTTTCGCGGCTAAAAGCCGCTCCTACACAGCGTTTCAAACTGAATTTGAATGAAACCCGAAAGTTGAGATTTAATATGACCGAGCGTAGCGAACTCCATTTTCAAGGTTCGATGTTCAAAATGGTGAAAAGGTCCGGCAGGCCCGGGCTTTGTACCGGGCTGGAAAGCAATTATGCCGGTTCTATGGTTTCATTGGTGGTGGTCGATCAGTTTCCGGCAGTGTTTGCGGAGCTGTTCAATAAGCGGTTCGGGCGAAACGATCTTGACGCCGTCGGTGAAGCTCAGCAGCCATCGAGAGAGGTGGTCGTAGGAGGCGGTGAGGAAGTCCATTTCGATCCATTCGCCGTTGGGGCGCTCTTCCACAAAGCCGAAATAGTGTTTTTGTTCGCGGATGAAGACGGCGACATTGCGGCGGAATTGGATGCAGGCCGGTTTGAGGTCGGTGGCGTAGATGATGCGGCCGATGATCTCCTTGAGGCTGCCGTGGCGGTGGTGGTCGAAGGTTTCGGTCAATTGCTCGATGGTTTCGATGCGGTCCACCCGGAAATCGCGGTAGTCCCGTCGCAGCCGGCAAAATGCCAGCAAGTGCCAGTGGGCGGCGTAGAAACAGAGCCCAAGCGGCTCGATGCTCCGGGTGGTGGTTTCCTCCTTGTAGCCGGAGGTATATTGGATGCGCACCAGCCGGTTCCGGGCCAGCACGGCCTGGATTTCGGGCAGCAGGTTGTCGGGGAAACCGCCGCCGGCGTTCGGCGCGGTCTTGAGGACTTCGATGTAGGAGGTGAGGGTGTCCAGGTGCGCTTTCTCGTTTTGGCCCAGGACCGATTTGATCTTGTCCATGGCGATGGAAAAGTGCTGATTCACCGCCCGGTCGCTGAATTTTTCGATGAGTTTGCCGCCCAGCATCAAGGCAGCGGCCTCTTGCCGGGTAAAGACCACGGGAGGCAGGTGGTAGCCTTCAGCGAGAAAATAGCCCAGTCCGGCCTCTGCGCCGATGGGTACGCCGGCGTCTTCCAGGGCGCGGATGTCCCGGTAGACGGTTCGCAGACTGATGCTGAAACGCTGCGCGATCTCCTTGCCGGGCACGATCCGTTTGCTCTGGAGCTGGATCAGGATGGCGGTGAGGCGGTCGATGCGGTTCATTGAGCGATTCTGTGTCCGGGAGATGGGTCAGCGTTTGGGCCAGACGTCTCTCAGATAGGCGATGCCGCCCAACTGGTCCACCTGCTGCCGGATTTCGAAGGCACGCCGGTAGACGTAACCCGATGGGTTATCGACCTTGAGCCGACGCGGGTTGGGCAGAACGGCCGCCATGATGACTGCGTCGTCCTTGTGCAGCCGGCTGGCCGGTTTGCTGAAATAGGCGCGTCCGGCGGCTTCCACCCCGTACACGCCGGGACCGAATTCGGCGATGTTCAGATAGACCTCCAATATGCGGCGTTTGGGCCAGACCATTTCGATCATCAATGTGAGATAGGCTTCAAGGCCCTTGCGGACATAGCTGGCGCCCGACCAGAGAAAAAGGTTTTTGGCCACCTGCTGGGTGATGGTGCTTGCTCCCCTGGGACGCCGACGGTATTTGTTTTCCTCGATGGCCTTTTCGATGGATGTCAGGTCGAATCCGTGGTGGTCCGGGAATTTCTGGTCCTCGGCCGCCACCACCGCAATGGGCAGATTGGGGGATATGCGCTCCCACGGGACCCATTGATAGCGAATGCCCGACTTCGGCGCCTTTGCCAGGAGCATGAAGGCCGTGGTGGGGGGCGGCAGCCATCTCAGCAGCAGGAGTATGACGATGTTGACCGCCAGCAGCCCGACGGGGATTTTCCACCACCATCCCCGGAATCGGATGCGTTTGATCCGCCGCCTCGCATTGGTGGGGCGGAAATCGGTCCAGAATAAAGATGGATTGCGCATGGTCAGGTTGCCTGTCCTGTCTCTAGATGGGCTTCAGGTGGATTAAACACCTATTGTGGGGTTCGTCAAGCCCCTTGGCCCATGAAAAATGTAAAAAGCCCCTCTCCCAAACGGGAAAGGGGCTTTTTGGAGGAAACCCCACGATGAAGTCGCGGGATAAAATGCAGCTATCGTAGGAGCGAATTACGAAAGCCGCAACTGGCTACGGTTGAAAACGCCTGGAGACGCCAGAACCAACTGGTTACGCCGAATGAATTCTGGCCACCACGTCGTCGATGGCGTGGCACACCACCGGCGTGCATTTGGTGGAAAAGGTGGAGATATCCTCCACTTCCACCAGCATCAGTCTGATATTTCCGGGCATCTCTTCGGGAAAGAGCATTTGCCCGGTTTGGAGAGTGGACCCCAGAGTGACAGCGTGAGAGTTGACCAGATTGTTGTGGTCGAACATCTCCTCTGGGGTGATCTCCAAAATGGTGCCGGGGGCCATTCCCATCTGGCAGGCATCCACGATCACGGCCTCGTCATACCCCATGATGGTGTCGAGCACATCGAAGCCCACCGAGTAGAGGATGGCTGTATCCACAGCCGATCCACGGGCTTCGAGGGCCTCCACCACTTCGATGCCCACCCGGTCGTCTTTGAGCAGCGGGTTGCCGATGCCTACCACGATGGATCTTTTGGTCGCATGTGCCATATGGCTATCCTTCATAGTTGGTGACGGTCTGAAGCAACTGACCGTCTTTGTTGTAAATCTCTGCCTTGAGCGGGTACCCGCCGGAGACGGCGTGGGTGGCGCAGGCCAGGCACAGGTCGTAAGGGCGGAAGGCCATTTCCACATAGTTGAGCAGCCCGCCGTCGACCTTGCCTTCCTTGATGAAGTGTTTGGCCGCTTTGTTCACCGCCAGGTTGATGGGACCCTTGTTGTGGGTGGTGGCCACGATGAGGTTGGCGGCGGTCACCACGCCGTGTTCGTCGGTGTTGTAGTGGTGAATCAGGGTGCCGCGGGGCGCTTCGATGATGCCCACGCCTTCGCCGGTGGCAATGCCCACCTCCTGCCAGGTCTGATCGCCGGTGATTTCCGGGTCCCTGGACAAGGCAAGGCATTTTTCGGCCGCGTTGAGCATCTCGATGGCCCGCGCCCAATGGTATGCGAGCACGTTGTGGACCGGTTTGACCTGGAAGGTGTCAAAGAACTTCTCATACGCCTCCTGGGCCAACGGGGTGTCCATGCCGCTGGAGATGTTGAACCGCGCCAGGGGCCCCACGCTGTACATGCTGGTGCCCTCTCCTTCCACGATGCCCTGCCAGCCGAGTTGTTTCTGATAGGGAACCTTCTGGTAGCTCCACGGGACCACGCGCTCGGCGATATAATCGAGGTATGCCTTTCCGCTGAAGCGGCCGATTTCCTTGCCGCTGACATCGATGATCTTCTGTTCGCCGTCGTAATAGGCGGGGCGGTCGTTTTCATCCACGGTGCCCATGTAGCCAACCTCCACCTTGTACATGTCGCCGGTGACCAGCTCCATCAGTTGTGGATTGTTGAGCACCAGGTCTTCAAAGACCTGCAGGGTAAGCTGACCCAGGGCCACCAACTCCTTGGACCATTCCTCTATATCCTTGCGTTCGTTTTCGGTCAACCGTTTGGACCAGCCGCCCGGCATGGCGGCCACCGGATGGTTGGGTTTGCCGCCCAGCAATTCGAAAATCTTTACAGCGTAGCTGCGCTTTTTCAGCACGTCACGTCCGATGTCCGCACCGACCTTTTGGATCAGGCCGACGATGTTGCGTTCGGCAGCCGGCGCTTCCGGACCCACAACGAAATCCGGAAAACCCAGGGCGTAGAGGATCACGGCGTGGTCTTCCACGTAGTGGGCGTTGTAGAAGAGCTCCCGCAGCTTGCGGCCGGTGGGCGGCGGCGTAAGCCCGTAGACCCCGTCCATGGCCTTGGTGGCCGCCATGAAATGCACCGCGCGACAGACGCCGCATACCGTGGATACGGTGCGTGGCACCTCTTCGATGGGCAGCCCCTTGAGAAACTTTTCATATCCCCGGAATTCCACGGTCTGGAAAAACGCCTTGTCCACGTTGCCGGCGTCGTTCAAAAAGATGGCGATCTTGCCGTGGCCTTCCAGCCGGGTGATGGGGTTGATCTCTATTTTTTTCACAAATGCCTCCTGAGTAATGTCAATACGTCTTGCAGATTATGCCGTCTCCGGACCCATTTTGCTTCCCAGCAGACTGGCCGGCAGCGAATAGCGGTAGACCACCTTGGCCAGGTTGGGATATTTCTCCATCATGCTCCGGGCGGCCGCTTCGTCTTTCAAGATGGCACCGATGGCGCTGACCGCCTGGGCGCCGTAGTCCTCAATGCCCGGCATGGGGCCGCCGCAGCCGCGGCACGGCATGGAGACTTTGGGGCAGGAGCCGTTGCAGTCGCCCTGGGTCACCGGACCCAGGCAAAGCTGGCCGTGTTGCAGCAGGCAGCCTTTCTCCTCTACCCCTTCAAAAGAACGATGGATGTCGGATACCGGCTGGCGGCGAAGTTCCTCGTTGGCCGGGTTGCGCTCGCACACGTCGCAGACCGCCTTGCCGCTTGTCAGCCAGGAGCCTTTCGGCGGCAGGTTGCCCCCGACGACCATCATGACCGCCTGGGTCACAAAGTCATGATGGGGAGGGCAACCGCCGACCAGATAATCCACTTCGACAAAATCAGTGATCGGGCGCACCTTGTCATAGAAGGTGGGAAGGGTCAGATCGTATTTGCCCTCTTCCATGCAATGGGGTTGGGGCAAAATGTTATCGGGATTGTCGGTGCTGGGCGTGTCGTCGTAGCCGGTCTGCAGCAGCTCCTGCCGGGTGTGCAGGTTGCCCAGTCCGGCGATGCCGCCCAGGGATGCGCAGGCGCCGAACGCTACGAGGGTTTTGGCTTTTTTGCGCATAACGCGGGTCATGTGCTCCTGCTCGCTCATGCGCACCATGCCGTCGATAAAGGCCAGGTCGATATGGCCGTCGGGCATCTCTTCCAGGTCCTGGTATTTGACATCGGCCACCGTGGGAGCCCAGAAGACGATTTCGATATGATCCAGCACATCCACCAGCTTGTCATTCAGATCCACAAGGGCCATTTCACATCCGGCGCAGCCGCCGGTCAGCAGAAACGCAAACTTGATTTTTTCGGCCATTCTTCTTCTCCTGTGTTTTGTGAGGCGGTTCCAACCTCCGCTCAAATCCAACGTGTGTCCCGGGCGTTGGGAGCGTCATCCCTGTGCTCAATCTTTGTATTCTGCTCTGAGGAAAGGCTGCCCATACTGCCGTGTTTCAGATCAGCTCGGAGGTTGTCACCTGCCTTCTTATCCCAGCGACCGTGCCTATGCTGCGACGGCTTGTTTTTCTTCTTTCGGTTTCAGCGGGCTGGGCCCCAGGGCGATGAGTTCATCGGTGAATTCGCTGACCACCTCTGCGAACTTCTGGCCCTCGGCGCCGGATATCCACTCCAGCCGGAATCTGCGGGGGTCGAACCCCATGTCTTCGATAAGCTTTTTCAACAACATCATACGATTGGCGGTCTTGTGATTCCCGTCCTTGTAGTGACAGTCGCCGAAGTGGCAGCCACCCACCAGCACACCGTCGGCACCACGCGCCAGGGCATCCAGTACATATTCGGGCTTGACCCGTCCCGAGCA
The DNA here is from genome assembly GCA_050302315.1 of Desulfobacteraceae bacterium. GTDB lineage: Bacteria > Desulfobacterota > Desulfobacteria > Desulfobacterales > Desulfosarcinaceae > JARRKU01. The sequence continues at coordinate 7,684 of JBNLAV010000165.1, read as the reverse complement.
GGGCACCCGCACCAATTTAATGCTCGGCGGGTATTTGCATCTGAGGTTTCCGGCAAGGTCAGCCCCGGCATACGTGCACCATTGACAGGCGAAACCGACAATATTGGGTGTGAATTCCATAAACATCTCCTTGGTATCGGGCTTATTAAGCGGCACTGATGCCCGTCTGTCATTTTAGTGGACCGACCGCGGCCTGCTCTGGATGCGCTCGATAATCTCATCCCGCGGGGTTTCGCTGATAGCCGCCACCTGGACCGGATCGCTGCCCATGCACAGGGCCAGCAGCTGGGTGTAGTAGAATACCGGGATGGCGAAGTCGATCTCGCCTTTGTCGCGCAACACCTTCTGAGCGCTGTCAAACTGCAGGTAGCAGGAAGAGCAGGTGGTGACGATCATGTCAGGCTGGATCTCCTGCTGCATGGAGGTCAGTTTGTCTTTGACCGTGGCCATGGACTTGCCCATGTCGGTGCTGCGCATGGCGCCCATACCGCAGCACGCCTCCAGCCGGCTGTAGTGGGGTGTGTCGGCCCCCAGTGCCTGCACCAGCTCTTTGAGCATGGTAGGATAGAAGGGGTTCGGCTCGCTGACCTTCATCATTTTGGTGGGCCACAGCAGATGACAGCCGGGCTGCACCGCAACAGTGAATTGTTTCAAGGTATACCGGATATGCTCCTCGATGGTCTTGGTTCCGATCTTCTGGTGAAGCACATGGGCCACGTGATAGACATCGGAAACGCCCCTGTACCGGCGATTGATCTCCGACAGCATCGTATTGACCGAATCCACCCTTTCCGGATCATGGTCCAGCATGTGTTTGGCTTCCGACAGGATGCCGAAGCAGCTGTTGCAGCCGGTCATGATGTCGACGTCCAGGTCCTCGGCCAGGGAAATGTTGCGGCTGGAGACCGACAGCCAGGTGTTGATGTCGAATGAGGGCGCCGTGCCCCAGGCCGGGCAGCAGGTGGCGCCATGCAGATCCACGACTTCCACTCCCAGCGCCGGGAAGGCCTGCCGAAAGGATTGTTCGATATCCGGTGCGTTGAAGGGTATGTTACAACCCAGATACATGCCCAACTTTTCCATGCGATTTATCTCCTTCTCCTAAAATATGCCCAAGTCGGCCATGGGGCTGTTGTCCAATAGCTTCTGAATCTCCGTCACCGCTTCGGGATTGTTCACCGAGGTCGGGGGCGCCTCGGGCAGCCCCACCTGCTTGCGCAGCTCCCTGGAGCGCTCGCTGTAGACCGAATGCCCGGTGGCGTGCAGGTTCATCAGCGGCGTGAACGCAGAAGTGGAAATGGCCAGCTCGCTGGCCTGTATCCGGCGGAAGGCAAAGACCACATCCGACGGATGGGCGTTGCGCGGGCAGATTTCGGTGCAGCGGTTGCACGCCACGCACGCCCAGGTTGAGGAATCTTCAATGATTTCTTCCAAGTGACCGGTCTGCAGCTTGCGGATCAAGGTCTTGCAATAGAGCGAAAATCCGGCGCGTGCAGCCGGGCAGACCGAAGCGCACGCCCCGCACTGCACGCAATCGAGCAGGCCGGTGCCGCCCAGTTCGAGAATCTGTCCGACCACCGCCTCTTTATCCATTTGGGTCAAGTTGACTGTTTGCATCGGTACCTCATTCACTCGTTGTTGGTTATGTCCGTATCAAGCTGCGCGGGTGAGCGCGGCGATCTGGGATCGGATCTGTTCGTCGGTATAGCCGTTGAGCGTGATGGCGGCCGACGGGCACGCTGCGGTGCAGACCCCGCATCCTTTACACTGGGTGATGTCGATCACCGCCCGCGGCCGGTTCCCGTGAGCCTTTAGTTCGATGGCATTGTAGGGACACAGCGGCGGGCAGATGCCGCAGCCGCTGCACTTGTCCACATCCACTTCGCTGATGGTGGGTTCGATGCGCACCTTGCCACGGGAGAGCGGTCCGGCGGCGGCGGCCGCTGCGCCCTTTGCCTGGGCAACGGTGTCGGGGATGTCCTTGGGCCCCTGGCAGCAGCCGGCCAGGAAGATGCCTTCCACCGCCGTCTCCACCGGTTTGAGTTTGGGGTGCAGCTCTTTGAAGAAGCCCGAGCCGTCGAAGGAAAGGTTCAGCTTCTGGGCCAGGGCCTTGGCTTCGGGCGGCTGTTCGATAGCCGAGGCGAGCACCACCAGGTCGGCATCCACTTCGATATTGGAACCCAGGTCCACGTCGTAGCCCATCACCCGGAGTCGGTCGTCGGGCAGCATTTCGATGCCGCCGGCCTTGCCTTTGACGAAGTTGATGCCCATGTCCCTGGCCCGTGTATAGTACTCGTCGAAATCCTTGCCGGGGGTGCGCACGTCGATCATGTGCATGTAAATGTCGATGTCAGGATACTTTTCCTTGATGAGCCGGGCCTGCTTGATCATGTACATGCAGCACACCCTGGAGCAGTAGGTGTGGTGGCGCGCATCCCGGGAGCCCACACAGGAGACGAAAGAGATGGTCTTGGGCTTCTTGTGGTCCGAAGGCCGCAGCAGCTTGCCGCCGCTGGGACCGGTGGCGGAGATAAGGCGCTCCATCTGCAGCGCGGTAATGACATTCTCCGCATCCGGTGCATATTCCGGGAACTTGTCCTTTTCCATCACCCGATAGCCGGTGGCGGTGATGATGACGCCCACCTGGAGCTGGCGAATGTCGCCTTCGGGCGGCAGGGCCTTGCTGCGGTCGATGGATCCGGCCGGGCAACTCTTTTCACACGGCGCCAGAATCGGTTTACCGGTCTTCTTGCTGATCTTGGGCGGCTGGCCCAGCTTGCGGCCGGCGCAGCCGATGCATTTGTCCATGTCCACCACAGCCTTTTTGGGCACGGCCTGTGGAAAATGGATATAAGCGGCGCCGCGATGGTCCATGCCGCCATTGAATTCATTGGCCGTGCGGACCGGGCATGCCTCGGCGCAGGCGCCGCATCCGGTGCACGAATCCCAGTCCACGTAGCGTTGCTTCCGGCGCACCTTCACGTCGAAATTGCCGATGTATCCCTGTACATCCTCGACCTCCGAGTAGGTGAGCAACTCGATCTTGGGATGGGAGGCGGCTTCCACCATCACCGGAGTGAGGATACAGGCCGAGCAGTCGTTGGTGGGAAAGGTTTTGTCCAGTTGGGCCATGACGCCGCCGATGGAGGGCTCTTTTTCCACCAGGTAGACCTGGTGGCCCATATTGGCCAGTTCGAGGGCCGAAAAGATGCCGGCCACGCCGCCGCCGATCACCAGTGCCGCCGGCGTGACGTCAACGAATTTGTCCTCCAGAGGTTGGAGGTTGCCCGCTTTCCCGACAGCGCTGGCCGTGACCTGTTTGGCTTTGGCCGTGGCGCCCATCTTGTCGTGGGCGTGCACCCAGGAGTTCTGGTCGCGGATGTTGGCCATTTCAAATAGGTATTTGTTGAGGCCGGCGCTCTCGAGGGCGCTTCTGAAAATGGGTTCGTGGGTGCGCGGCGTGCACGCGGCCACCACCACGCGGTCCACCAGGCCGTCGGCGATATCCTGTTTGATCATTTCCTGGCCCGGGTCGGAACACATGAACAGGTTCTGCCGGGCAACGGTGACACCATCCAACCCTTCTGCAAACTGCCTCACATCCTCCACATCGACGACTCCGGCAATATTCTCACCGCAGTGGCATACATAGACTCCGATCTTCGACATCCAAAACCCCTCTCTGTTCACAATGTTATTGGATACAGCATCGATTCAAAACCATCACATCTCTGGTGCATCCGGGGGACGCGTCACTTGATTTCCGACTCGCGGATCACAGGGGGGCGCTGGAATGGCCGAATGGATAAAGCTTCGGCTGTTATTGTTGGGGGAAGGGGGAGCTGTGAAACCTGACTTATGGGGGGCAAGCTGTTGTGCTGCTATGGTATTTAACCGATAGACCGGATACGGTTTCCGGTTTGATTCCAACAGGGGGGCCTTGCAAAATAATCGTTTGGTTGCCTCTGGAGCCGGATGGCCACAGCGCCAGGACGCTGGAGGCGTCGCCGTAGTCGATCTACTGCAAGCCCTCTACAACGCCGGATCCGGAGTCCTCAGGCAACTGAAGTAGGGGGGGCGGGGACGGCCCCCCGGACGTCCCCGCCTCCCTGTACCCTTTCAGTGCAGCACCTCAATCCTGCCCCCCAGCAGATGACGATGCTGCACAGGGTTAAACCGCTAATACAAATAGTGAACCTTGCCGCCGTTATTCACGGCCTTCTGGGTTTGCTCCTTTTTCCGGTCCGAATAGTGCTGGATCTCTTTGAGCGCCGTGCGCGCAAAGTGCGGATCGTCCTCGAGACGGTATTCCTGCAAGGATCTTCCGATGGCGTCTTGAAGGGCCGCCCGCCCCACGGGCGTCCTTACCACCACCGATGTCCAGTCTTCCGGCGCTCCAACACCGCCAAAGGAGAGATCGGCCAGCTCCGCACTGTAATCCGAGCAATATCGGCATGCGGTCCGGCGCATACCGGAAAGCTGGTCAAGGTTCAGGCGGACTGTACGTCCGCTCTTAAGTTCGATGTTCAGGGTGTCCCTCAGGTTCATGGACTGGGCGTCTTCCCATTTAAAGTCTCCCAGCACCTCCAATTTGGTCCGCTCCGTTTCGGAGAAATCGAAGTTGCCGGAGCAAAAGAGCCCTATCGCCAGATGAACCGTCTCGGATGGCAGGATGCTGAGGGCTTGCATTTTTCGCAGAGTGGCGATTTGACACGGCACACCGATAAAGGCGATTCGGCGCAGATTGGAGGCCACCAGCGGTTTGAAGGCCTGAACCGACGGCGAAAAAGTGCTGTAACGGTTGCCGAACAGGGTCATGCCCTGGGTGCTGTCGAAATATGAGCCGGCCGCGTCGATGATTTCCCGGCGACTGCGCGCCAGGTGAGGTCTGTGGCGAAAAAGGCCATGGCGCTGGGTAACGATGGCGCCATCGATCCTGCCGGTTTCGAGCAGATGGAGCAACAGGGCGGTGACCGCGCCGCCGTCCGTTCCCCGCCTCCAAATATCATTATCGACGGCCCGGATAACACTGACATCCAGCACCCGTCCCATGGGAGCGCTCCAGCCCACCATACTGCGGGTTTGTTGCTTCAACAGGTCCCGGGCCGGACAGATCAGGTAACAGATACCGCACTCGATACATTTTTTAGAATCGGCATAACCCGGCTGCCCCATGGTGTCCAACCCCAGGGCGCCGTAGTTGACCGCTGTGCAAAAAGAGACGCACCCGCCACACTTGGTGCAGCGCCCCTGGTTGATCACCTCCTGAATCAGGTTCGAAAAGGTCTTGGGGCCGTTGCTGCCGCCGTGCTGCTGTTCTGAAAAATAATCCCTCAATGCGTTCTCCGAATGGGGCTGCGTGAACTGTGTGGTTGAAGCCCTTCTCCAAAACCCATGCGATACAGTGTCCGGTTGGCCCGAATGATCGCTGTTCGGACCCGAAGCTCGTCAGAAATCCAAATGCGGGCTGGGGGACTATATGTGCATTTGCCGTGCCAATAAATGAATCATGATTTAGTTGCTTGAATTTAATACAGAATATGGCGAAGAGGGTGGTGCGGCGTTTTTGCACATAATGGGGAATAAAATCCCCATTATGTGCACATCAAAGTGGGACAGGACTGAAATTGCAATGTATTTTTGATGTCGGGGTTTAATATACCCTTAAAGGGGAATTAATTCCCCAATTTATTTGGATCGAGTAGCCCGTAGCGCTTCATTTTGTTGAACAATGTCTTCCGGTCGATACTCAATGCCCGGGCCACTTTCTGGCGGTGCCACTGGTGCTGGTTCAAGGTGGTGAGGATCAGCAGCTTCTCATACTTTGACAGCATCTCATGCAGATTTTTGGGGCCATGGCCGCCGGTATCCGGATAGGACATCTGGTCCGGAGGCGCTTCGGGTTTGGTGGCGGCACCGGTCAAGTCCAGGGTTTTTTGATTGCAGTAGCGCACGATGACATTCTGAAGCTCGCGTACATTGCCGGGCCAATCGTAGTGGTAGAGTTTTTCCATGAGTTTATTGGTCAACGGCGGTACGCTGCGTTTGCGGCCGAAGAGCTTCATGAAATGTTCGATGAGCAGCGGCAGGTCTTCCTTGCGCTCGCGAAGGGGCGGCAGGTGGACCGGCAGGATGTGGATGCGATAATAGAAGTCCTCCCGCATCAGCCCGTTCTTGACCAGCAACTGCAGGTCGCGGTTGGTCGCGGCGATGATGCGCACGTCAGCGGTCTTGTTCTGGTTGCTGCCTACCGGGGTGTATGCGCCGCCTTCGATCACCCGCAGCAGCTTTACCTGAAGGTGGATGCTGACTTCGCCCACCTCGTCGAGAAAAAGGGTACCGCCGTCGGCGTATTCGAGGTATCCGGGCTTGTCGGTCAGCGCTCCTGAAAAGGCACCTTTCTTATAGCCGAAAAATTCGCTTTCGATGAGGTTCTCCGGGATGGCGCCGCAGTGGACCGGTACGAAGCGTTTGTTGCGTCGTTCGCTCATGTCATGGATGGCGTGGGCCACCAGTTCCTTGCCGGTGCCGGGCTCGCCGAAAAGCACCGCTGTCGCGTCAGTGGCGCCGGCGTTGAGGATGTGCTCGTAGACCCGTTGCATGGCGCTGCTCTGGCCTACGATCTTGCCGAACTTTTTGCGCTCCTTGATCTGGGTCCGCAAAAAGATGTTTTCCTGCAACAGGTGAATTTCGCTCTCCCGTAACGCCTGTTCGGCATTTTTACGGTCATTGATGTCGGTGATCATGGCCAGCAGGGAGATGGTCCCGTCCACATGGCGGATGGGGGCGTTCATGCTGTAGTACCAGTGCTGGTCGCGGGGATTTTTCACCTCGAAGCGCACCGTCTGTCCGGCGGTGACCTGGTCGATGACGCAAAAAGGACAGGGCGATTTACGCCCGTGAATCACCTCATAGCAATATTGGCCGACCGCCGCTTCGCCGATTTTGGCGGTGAGCTGCTCGTTGGCGTAAGCAAGCCGGTAGTCGGTATCGCTCACGTAGATCTGGCCTTCGAAAGCGTCGAGGATGGCGGCCAGTTGAGCGCGTTGTTCGCTCAGCTCGGTTTCGACTTTCTTCAGCTGGGAGATATCGGTCATCGAGCCGATGCATTCACCTGTGCTGGCCACCAGGTCCAACTTGAGCAGGATGTCCTTGAGGCCGCCGCGGCTGTTTTTCAACGTCAGCGCCAGGTCCTCGGGGCCGCTGCACGATCGCTTCCGATCGGTGTAATAGTGCATCAGTTTTTCCCGCTCCGCCGCCGGCACGAGGTCCATCAGCTTGTAGCGGTGTTCGAGGCTGGATTTGGTCAGGCCGGTGAGGCGCTCGAAGCTGGAGTTGACCATGGTGACGGTCTGGGTGTCCGAGATCACGATGGTGGCCGTTCCGGTATGCTCCACGACGGTGCGGTAGCGGTCCTGGCTCTGCTGCAGCGAACGCTGGATGCCTTCGTGGCCCTCCAGGCGTTCTTCGTAAGCCTTGATCTGGTCTTCAAGGGCCTGAATGTCGGGGCGTTCGTTTATCAGGTCTTTTACCATTATCGATCGATCCTTGGTTTGGTGGGCTTAATCTACTACAGAATCCCCCCAAATCATAGTGAAAACGCCGGAGGGACCCAGAGCCCGTGTTGCGGGCGGCTTGCAGTAGTAGACTACGGCTGCGCCACCCGCGCCTTGGCTCTGGGTCC